>NZ_OZ247497.1:0-782500 GCF_965233695.1 Parasphingorhabdus sp. | reverse complement strand
CTATGGGGGTAGAGCACTGGATGGGCTAGGGGGTCGCGAGACCTACCAAACCTAACCAAACTCCGAATACCATAGAGATAAGTCCGGGAGACAGACGGCGGGTGCTAAGGTCCGTCGTCAAAAGGGAAACAGCCCTAACCTACAGCTAAGGTCCCCAAGTCATTACTAAGTGGGAAAGCATGTGGGAATCCCAAAACAACCAGGAGGTTGGCTTAGAAGCAGCCATCCTTTAAAGAAAGCGTAACAGCTCACTGGTCTAAATAAGGGTTCCTGCGGCGAAGATGTAACGGGGCTAAAGTAATGCACCGAAGCTTAGGGTTCATAATTTATTATGAGCGGTAGCGGAGCGTTCCGTAAGCGGATGAAGCCGAAGGGTAACCGACGGTGGACGTATCGGAAGTGCGAATGCTGACATGAGTAGCGACAAACAGTGTGAGATGCACTGTCGCCGAAAGCCCAAGGGTTCCTGCTTAAAGCTAATCTGAGCAGGGTGAGTCGGCCCCTAAGACGAGCCCGAAGGGGGTAGTCGATGGGAACACGGTTAATATTCCGTGACCTGGTGGAATGTGACGGATCTCGTGTGTTGTCTGATCTTATTGGATTGATCAGGCTTCGAAGAGGTTCCAGGAAATAGCTCCACCATATAGACCGTACCCTAAACCGACACAGGTGGGCAGGTAGAGTATACCAAGGCGCTTGAGAGAAGTATCCTGAAGGAACTCGGCAAATTACCTCCGTAACTTCGGGAGAAGGAGGCCCTGCATGAAGGCAACTTTTTGCAGGGGGCACAAGCTGGGGGGTAGCGACTGTTTAGCAAAAACACAGGGCTCTGCTAAGTCGGCTTCAAGACGACGTATAGGGTCTGACGCCTGCCCGGTGCTCGAAGGTTAAGAGGAGGAGTGCAAGCTCTGAATTGAAGCCCGAGTAAACGGCGGCCGTAACTATAACGGTCCTAAGGTAGCGAAATTCCTTGTCGGGTAAGTTCCGACCTGCACGAATGGCGTAACGACTTCCCCACTGTCTCCAGGATATGCTCAGCGAAATTGAATTCTCCGTGAAGATGCGGAGTACCCGCGGTTAGACGGAAAGACCCCGTGCACCTTTACTGCAGCTTCAGAGTGGCATTAGGAAAGAATTGTGTAGAATAGGTGGGAGGCTTTGAAACTTGGGCGCCAGTCCGAGTGGAGCCATAATGTGAAATACCACCCTATTGTTTTCTGGTGTCTAACCTAGATCCGTTATCCGGATCAGGGACCCTCTGTGGCGGGTAGTTTGACTGGGGCGGTCGCCTCCTAAAGAGTAACGGAGGCGCGCGATGGTGGGCTCAGGACGGTTGGAAACCGTCTGTTAGAGTGCAATGGCATAAGCCCGCCTGACTGCGAGACTGACAAGTCGAGCAGAGACGAAAGTCGGTCATAGTGATCCGGTGGTCCCTCGTGGAAGGGCCATCGCTCAACGGATAAAAGGTACGCCGGGGATAACAGGCTGATGATTCCCAAGAGCTCATATCGACGGAATCGTTTGGCACCTCGATGTCGGCTCATCACATCCTGGGGCTGGAGCAGGTCCCAAGGGTTTGGCTGTTCGCCAATTAAAGTGGTACGTGAGCTGGGTTCAGAACGTCGCGAGACAGTTTGGTCCCTATCTGCCGTGGGCGTCGATAATTGAAAGGAGTTGACCCTAGTACGAGAGGACCGGGTTGAACATACCTCTGGTGTACCAGTCATGCCGCCAGGCGTGCCGCTGGGTAGCTATGTATGGACGGGATAACCGCTGAAAGCATCTAAGCGGGAAGCCTCCCTTAAGATAAGTTATCATAGAGTCGTGGAAGACCACCACGTTGATAGGCTGGGTGTGGAAGTGCAGTAATGCATGAAGCTAACCAGTCCTAATTACTCAATTCGCGCTTGTAGAATCCCGCCATCAACAACAATGTTGGACTAGTTCAACTTGTCGTAGATGCTGGACATATAAGCTCAGCCCACGGTAATATGTGCATGGATTTAAACATGCATATCTTACCAACGATATATCGATTAAAAGACCCGTGATTACAGCTTATGCGCTTGCTTCATTGCTTGGTGGCCATAGCATCTGTGCCCCACCCGATCCCATCTCGAACTCGGCCGTGAAACCAGATTGCGCCGATGGTACTTTGTCTCAAGGCATGGAAGAGTAGGACGTCGCCAGGCATTGCAGCAGGCGCATAAAGATGTAGTCACGAGGAAATAACCCATTCACTTTTTCAAAAAGCGGCCTGTCCGGCAACGGGCCGGCCGCTTTTTTTATTTTGGCGGCTGTTGAAATACAGCTTCCATTGGTGGCGCGGGATGGAGCAGTCCGGTAGCTCGTCAGGCTCATAACCTGAAGGTCGTAGGTTCAAATCCTACTCCCGCAACCAAATTAACGGCTAAAATACAATAGCTTAACGAAAAGCCTCGGTCGAAAGACCGGGGCTTTTGTTCGTTCTGGAGCTAACACATAGCTAACACATTTTGACTCTTTCTCTAAAACCTGATAGCCGTAGGTCATCATATCCCAATTGGTGGAGGCGACGTGTGGAAAGTCACCGAGTTCTCAATGGCAAGGTGCAGCTGTATCGGCGCGGTGAGAGTCGCATCTGGCAATGCTCTGCTTCAGTCGGCGGTAAACAACGACGGGCCACAACCAAGCGTGAAAGTCTCGCGCTGGCATCCGAGTTTGCCGAAGACTGGTATCTTGCACTTCGCGGCAAAGATCACGCTGGCATTCTCCTGTCGGAGAAGAGTTTTGCCCAAGCCGCAGCACAGTTTCTTGCCGAGTATGAAGTTATTACCGAAGGTGAGCGCAGCCAGAAGTGGACCGAGGGACATGAAATCCGGTTGCGGATTCATTTGCTGCCTTTCTTCGGCGAGCTTGGCGTCTCGAAAGTGACCCCGGCCAAAGTGCAGGATTATCGCGTTCACCGGATGACGTCGCGGCTTGAACCAAATCCTGCGTCACGCAGCAATCGACCGTTGGTGGACAAACCGCCAGCGCGCAGCACCCTACATAATGAAATCGTCACATTACGAATGGTTCTGAAGACAGCAATCCGCAACGGGTGGCTTGAGCATTTGCCTGACCTATCACCGCCTTACAGAACGCAGGGCAAGATCGTCCACCGTCCTTGGTTCAGTCCAGCCGAATACAAACAGCTCTATGAAGCCACGCGCGCCTATGCGCGTGATCCCTTCCATGAGCGTGACAGGTGGAATGCCGAACAGGTCCATGATTATGTCCTATTTCTAGCCAACACTGGCCTGCGGCCCGATGAGGCAAAAAATCTCCAGCATCGCGATGTTGCTATTGTCGAAGACGAGGCAACTGGTGAGACGCTCCTCGAAATTGAGGTGCGAGGTAAACGCGGCGTTGGCTATTGTAAGTCGATGCCGAGTGCAGTTAGGCCGTATGAGCGATTGCTCAATCGGCCAAAACCGGTTCAAGCAGAAAGCCGCCGTGAGAAGCAGCGACGGCGTAAAGAAGGCCTGCCGCCATTATCGGAAGACCCACCGGCACCGGAATATCCCGAACTTAGAGACCCAGTGTTTCCAGGCAACCACGTCAGGCTATTTAACGGAATTTTGGAGCGGGCCAACCTCAAGCGCGACCGGGATGAGAAGCCCCGCACTGCCTATAGTCTGCGTCACACCTATATTTGTATGCGGTTGATGGAGGGGGCCGACATCTACCAGATCGCCAAAAACTGCCGCACCAGCGTCGAGATGATTGAGAAATTCTATGCCGCGCACATCAAGAGCACTCTTGATGCGGCCTCCATCAACGTCCGTAGGCCCAAACCCCTTAGAGCCTCGAAATCGTCACCTCGCGCCGAGGTTGATCTTGACGATGAATAGGCTTGTTACGGGCATGGATGGAACAGACCGCTGAACAGCAGTGTTCCCATGTCCAATGAGGCGAGCTGACCAAAGGGGAAGCGCCTCAACTTTTCGCGAAATGACAATCGAAGGATATTGTCATGCTGGCCACCAGAATCCTGAACGGGATTCGGCCATCGCCACAACTTAACGACGCGAAGCGACATTTTTTCCTTTGATGATTGATTGGCACTCGCCTTATCAATCACAATACTGTTATATCATGATTGATAGAAAGGGTTCTTATCGATCATGCGCTGGAACTGGCAACTTCCTGACTGGCCTGACTTTCGCTTCGACGCGGAATCTATCCGCATGTCAGAAGCACAATTCTTAAAAGGTTCCGGTGTTGTAATCGGGGCATTGCATCATCTTGACGACGATGAACGCAACGGCTTGACCATCGAACTTATTTCCCAAGAAATTGTCGATAGCTCTGCCATAGAAGGCGAAATCCTTGACCGCGATAGCGTCCAATCATCACTGGCACGGCATCTGGGCTTTGCTGCCGACCAGCGCCGGGCAAGCGCCGCTGAGGCCGGTGCTGCCGAGCTTATGGCCGATGTCTATCGCAGCCATGCCGCGCCGCTTGACGATCAGACGCTGTTTGCGTGGCACGCGATGCTAATGAATGGTCGCCGCGACATTGCTGATGTCGGACGCTACCGGACACACGAAGATCCGATGCAGATTGTGTCGGGCGCACTCCAGGCACCGCGCGTGCATTTTGAAGCGCCGCCGTCAACAGATGTGCCGATGGAGATGTCTCGCTTTATTGCATGGTTCAACGAAAGCGCCCCGTCATCACCAAATCAAGTTCCTGCGATCACGCGGGCGGCTATCGCTCACCTTTGGTTTGAAAGCATTCATCCCTTTGAAGACGGCAATGGCCGGATTGGGCGCGCGATTGCTGAAAAAGCTTTAGCACAAAGTCTCGCAACCCCGACGCTGACCGCGCTTGCAGAGACGATTCATCGCCACCGCAAAGCCTATTATGCCGCGCTTCATCTCGGAAGCCAGAGCAACGACATCGATGCGTGGCTGACATGGTTTGCCGATATTGTCATCAAGGCGCAGGCTCGCACGATTACCCGCATACGGTTCCTGATTGAAAAGACGCGCCTGTTTGATCGCCTTCGCGGCGAACTCAACGAGAGGCAGGAAAAGGCCTTGATCCGAATGTTCCGCGAAGGGCCAGATGGATTTGAAGGCGGGTTAAGCGCTGGAAACTATCGGACGATTACCGGTGCAACCACAGCGACTTCGACGCGCGATTTGAATGACTTGATTGCAAAAAATGCGCTGATCCGCACCGGTGAGCGTCGCTATGCGCGCTACCGACTGGCGGTGGATATTGGGGGCGATAACAAATGACAGCGACCCTTCGTTTGTTGATTGCGAGTAATGTGCCCCGGCGTCTAAAGATAATCCGTGCAGAATAATAATCAGATAAATTCATTCATTGCGGACTGGGCTATTACCGGCGGTTCGGAGCTTGCCAATACGCAGAGCTTCGTGAACGGACTTTGCGCTCTCATTGGAGTTGATTCTCCCAATGGCAGCCAGCCTGATGACGCTCACAATGATTATGTCTTTGAACGCCGCGTGTTTCAGGACAATGGTGACGGCACAACCAGCTTTGGTCGCTTGGACGCCTATAAGCGTAATTGTTTCGTGCTGGAGGCAAAGCAAGGCACGGATGCGGACCGTGAAGCTGCGAAACGCGGAGAAGCTGACTTTTTCGGCAAACCCGCAGCCGAAAAGCTGAAGCAAGGCACCGCCAAGCGCGGCACTCCGGGCTGGGCTGCGGCGATGCTGAAAGCCAAAGGACAGGCCGAACGCTATGCCAAGGCATTGCCGCTCGAACATGGCTGGCCGCCATTTCTGCTAATTACCGATGTTGGCCATTGCATTGATGTCTATGCCGATTTCAGCGGAACCGGAAAGCAATATACCCAGTTTCCCGACGCGGCTCGTTTCCGCATCAAACTGGATGATCTACGGCATGAGGATGTCCGCGCCCGCTTGGCAACCATCTGGACTGCCCCACTCAGCCTTGACCCCTCCAAGGAAGCGGCCAAGGTCACGCGGGAAATTGCCGACCGGCTTGCCGCATTGTCCAAACGGCTAGAGGCGCGTGAGCAAAACCCGACACGCGTTGCTGATTTCCTGATGCGCTGCCTTTTCACGATGTTTGCCGAAGATGTCGGCCTTATTCCGGACGGCAGTTTTACCGCACTCCTTAAAAAGATGCAGATGCGACCGGATAATCTCACACCCGCACTGACCGATCTATGGGCGAAGATGGACGCTGGCGGTTTTGTCGGCGCGCTGGGTGATGCCGGAGAGACCGTCCGAAAATTCAATGGCTATCTGTTCAAAGATCAGACTGTCATTCCTCTCGATGCAGATGAGATCGGGCTTTTAATCCAGTCGTCGGAAAAGAAATGGAACGATGTTGAGCCAGCGATTTTCGGCACCTTGCTCGAACGCGCGCTCGACGGCAAAGAACGCGCCAAGCTGGGCGCGCATTATACCCCGCGTGCCTATGTCGAACGGTTGGTATTGCCCACCGTCATCGAACCACTGCGTGCTGATTGGGCGGGTGTGCAGGCGGCGGCGACAAGCCTGATTGAGGCCGACAAGGCCAATGAGGCGCGCGCGGTTGTCGAAAAGTTTCATGGAACGCTAGCGCAAACCAAAGTTCTTGACCCTGCCTGCGGCACGGGCAATTTCCTCTATGTTGCGCTGGCGCGGATGAAAGAGCTTGAAGGCGAAGTCGTCTCGCTGCTGATCGAACTGGGCGACAAGCAATATGTGGCGGAAATGAGCGGCCACACGATTACTCCCGAAAATTTCCTTGGTATCGAGATAAACCCGCGCGCGGCGGCGATTGCACAATTGGTTTTGTGGATCGGCTACCTGCAATGGCATTTCCGGGTTTCTGGCGAAGGACGAATGCCGCCCGAACCCGTGCTGCGCGACGTAAAGACCATCGAAAATCGTGATGCCCTTATCTCGTGGGATAAGAAAATCCTTGAACGCGACGAACATGGCAAGCCGCTCACCCGTTGGGACGGCGAGACGATGAAGCTGCATCCCGTGACCGGAAAGAAGGTTCCCGATGAGGATGCGCGCGTCGAGGTTGAACGCTATGTCGGTGCAAAGTCAGCAAAATGGCCCAAAGCGGATTTCATTGTCGGTAATCCGCCGTTTATCGGCGGCAAGGATGTTCGGGAACGATTGGGGGGCGGCTATTTTGATGCGCTGTTCAAAACCACTGATGTTCCCGAATCCGCTGATTTCGTTATGCACTGGTGGGATAAGGCGGCGCTTGCAACAAGAAAGAAAACGGTACGACGCTTTGGTTTCATCACGACCAATTCGCTGCCACAAACATTCAGCCGCCGTGTCGTCGCAAAATATCTGGAAAACAAAGACCGGATCAGTTTGACCTTCGCCATTCCCAATCACCCTTGGGTTGATTCCAGCGATGGCGCAGCGGTGCGTATTGCAATGACCGTGGCGCAACCTGGTAAAGCAGAAGGCTTGCTGCGAACCGTCACGGACGAAGGCGCCGCCCCTGATAGCATCAGCCTTGATAGCAAGCAGGGAATGATAAACAGCGATCTCCGTATCGGTGCGGATGTCACAGCAGCAGTCCCGCTCAAATCCAATGACAAGCTCGCTTCGCGCGGAGTTCAGCTGATGGGGAGCGGCTTTATTCTTTCGCCGGAAGAGGCCGAAAAACTTGGATTTACAACCTCAAACGATAAGCCGCGCTTTCGCTCAGGCAATCCCGGCGATGCCAATGTGATATTTGATTATCGCAATGGCCGCGACCTGGCATCACGCTCGCGCGATGTAAAAGTCATCGACCTTTATGGCCTGACCGAGGCCGAAGCGCGGGACCAGCATCCGGCGGTATATCAGCACGTTCTTTCAAATGTGAAACCCCACCGCGCCCAGAACAACCGCGCCAGTTACCGCGAAAACTGGTGGATTTATGGCGAAGCGCGCAGCGAGATGCGGAAGGCTATGGCCGGAATTGATCGCTATATCGCAACCATTGAAACCGCCAAGCACCGGGTGTTCCAATTTCTGCCAATAGGCATTGTCCCGGATAATAAGCTGATTTGTTCTGCACTAGATGATGCGTGGCATCTTGGCGTGTTGTCGAGTGCAATACATGGCGCATGGGCGCTAGCGGCGGGCGGTCGCCTTGGAATGGGGGACGATCCAGTATATGCCAAATCAGCTTGTTTTGATCCGTTTCCATTCCCAGCGGACGTTGCTGATACTCTAAAAGCCCGTATCCGTGAGGAAGCTGAAAAACTGGATGCGTTGCGTAAGAAAGTGTTGGCTGAACATTCGGATATAACGCTGACCGGGCTATACAATGCGCTGGAAGCCATTCGCGTCGCTGAACAGGAAAAGACCGCGATAGAACCGAAGCTGAAAGACATCGCAACACGCGGGCAAGTCTCGCTCATCAAACAGCATCACGATGCAATCGATGCCGCCGTTGCCGAAGCTTACGGCTGGCCTGCTGGTTTGTCGGATGATGAAATCCTTACCCGCTTGGTGGCGCTCAACAGGGAACGGGCCGCTGAAGAAGCCAAGGGCGTCGTCCGTTGGCTGCGCCCTGAATATCAATCGCCGGGCGAAACCGCCAAGCCGGTGAACCGCGATCTCGATCTGGGCGATGCCCCCGCTTTGCCGGTTGTTGCAACAATCATCCCGTGGCCAAAAACACTTGCCGAACAAGTCAGCGCTGTCGCCAATATTCTTGCCGCATCGCCATTACCCCAACACCCCCGCGACATCGCCCGCGCTATCAAAGGCACAAACGCCAAGGGCATAACCCCCGTGCTGGACGCCCTAACCGCGATCGGACAGGCGCGGCGGCTTGCAGATGGACGGTATGCGGCGTGAAATTAAAATATCAGAGAAAGTCCGATTATGACTTCACTTAGGCCAAATATCGTCAAACGCATTGAGCGTTTGCCAAAGCCCAAAAATGTGACTGCTGCGATGCAACCACTTTTTGAGGCCATTTCGAATGCCATTCATTCAGTTCAAAACCGGTTTGGGGAGACTGTCAGCAAGCAAGGGCAGATTCACGTCACCGTGAACACCAATCGTAACAAGGATAAAGTGTGGGCGACTGTCGAAGATAACGGCTTTGGACTAGACGAGAAGAATTGGGACGCTTTTACCGAAACCGACACGGACAACAAAATTTCGATTGGTGGTAAAGGCGTCGGGCGGCTCTTATGGCTGGATTGCTTCCAGAAGATTAGCGTCGTCAGCACGTTCAAATCCAAAGACGGCATGGAAACACGATCCTTTGACTTCATGTTGAAGCGGAATGACCAAATTCAGAACGAGAAAATAGAGGCAGTCGGATCGACCCAGAGCCCGTCTTTCTTCGTTCGTTTCGATGGATTGCGTGATAACGGGTATCTTTCGAATTTTCCGGGCCGCGACAGCTTTGTTTTTCAACATTTGACTTCGCATTTCTTGCCGACATTCATCGGCAAGAAATGCCCCCAAATTTCGGTCTATGTTGGCGATGAGACCCGTCATTATCCTGCCGAGATCGACAACATCGTTCACCGCAAGCAAGCTGACATACAGCTTGAGACCGAAGAATATGGCCTACTGCTGTTAACCCTTATGGAATGCGATAAAGTTGCCAGCGCGGACCTCAAAGGACACCATTTTGTCCATTTTATTGCTCACGACCGGACGGTCCAGTCTCAAAGCATCGACGGTAAGCTAGGTCTGAAATATTTTGGCAGCGACAATGACCGTGTATTCCACGCTATTTTAACAGGCGAATATCTCGACACGAATGTGAATCAGGAGCGGACGGCTTTCATGTTCGAAGATGTTGTTCTCGACCGCATCATCAATGATGTTTGCAGTTCGTATATTGAGGAGTTTCTCAAGGAACCCCTTGAGAAACTTGGTGGCGAGCAGCGCGAGAAGATTGAACAGATAACAGAAAGCTATCCATCTGTTGCCTTCGGTAACACCGAAGAACTTCAGACCAAAATCCCTTCGGGTGAACTGAAAGAGGATGCCATTTACGGGCATTTGGCTCGTGAGCGCTTTCGCAGAGACCAGCGGCAGGCTGATAAAATTAAATCCGTCCTCAGCCGATTGAGAGGTGGTGAAGCTGACGCCGCTTCCTTTGCCGATGCCATTTCGGAAGCCGGTTCAGCGATTGAGGATGCAGAGCAACGCAGCCTTGCAGAGTATATCGTGCGCCGGAAGGTCGTTCTCGATTTTATCGAAATACTTCTGGAAAAAGTGCGTGATGATACACGGGACAGTTCGTATCAGCGCGAGGACATCCTTCACTCGTTCATTTGCCCGCTACGCATAAATACAATTGAAGATGGCACGAAAAAAGTTGAATCTGCATCATCTCACGATCTCTGGATCATCGATGAACGGCTAACCTTTGCGCAATATTTCAGCTCTGACGTCGAGTTTTCAACGTTGTCGCAGGCTATCGAAAGCGACGAACGCCCTGATGTCCTAATCTTTGATTATGTTCACGGTTTGCGACAAACCGAAGAACCGTCCAAAGTTCTTTTGGTCGAATTCAAACGGCCGGGCCGGTCAAGCTACGGTGACAATGAAAATCCTCAGTCGCAAGTCGAGCGTTATGTGCGGCGGTTGCAAGAGGGAAAATTAAGTGATGTGAAAGGGCGACCGATCAAGCTTGATGATCGCACCGTTTTCCATTGTTTCATCGTTGCAGATATTGTCGGTAAAATTGATGAATGGACATATACTTGGCAACGCACAGCGGATGGGCGCGGGCGTCTATATCAGCCGCAAAGCGGGTTTCAGGGTTCGATAGAGCTGATCGGATGGGACGCACTTTTGGGCGACGCGCGAGCGCGCAATCAGGCGTTTTTTGATCGCGCTGGTATTTCAGGCAAGAGTTATTTTAGCCTAGATTGAACGCCTGCGGACAAGTCCGCACCGCGCTCTATTCCACGATCCCGCCTTCGCGGGCTCACTCCACCGAGCCGCCTTTGGCGTCTCGGCCTGCCGGTGACGATCGCATGGCGCAAGAGGAAGGGCAGTCCTGGCGGACCGCTGGTGATGAGCGGGATTTTTAAGGACGCACTCTTTCCCGCTGCGCTCCTTGAGGGTGCGGCTTCTTTGTTCTGACCCGCAGGCACTCTTGCCTCTCTCCTTGCCCGGTGGGCGCTGGCGCACATTTGCGCGCGCACACCACCGCGCGGCGTCGCGCCGTGCAAGGGTGCCGTTCTTGTTGGGCCGCTTCGCGGATGGGATAATCGCGATTGTTAGCGATTGATATGGACGGCGCGGACGCGCCGGCGTTGTTTTCCGGCACCAGAGAGACGGTGTGGGCGGCGCTCCCGGCTAGGCCCGCCGCGCTCAGGCGCAACCCGGCAAGCCGGGTATTTCTCTTTGTTTCATCCCTTCGGGTGCGCCTGACCGCTTGATGCGGGCCTTTCTGGTCGCTCTTGCCGCCCACCCCGCCTCTCCGGGGCCGGTTGCGGCAGTTTTGGGGTGATGGAGGCGGTTATGTTGCATGAAAATACGAAAGTTAGTGAAAACGGCAAGGGCAGGGCAGCGAAGGCAAAGCGCGCTTCGCGCACGGCGCGCAAGACCCGCCGTGGCGGCAGGGCAGCGCCGAAGCTGTCACTTTATGATGAAGTGACCGCGCAGATTATCGCGCAGCTGGAAGAAGGGGTATTTCCTTGGGTGAAGCCTTGGAATGCTGGCAACGCTGTGACCGGATTGCCGCGCAACGCGATTTCGGGGCGGCAGTATTCGGGCATCAATATTCTCATATTGTGGGGCGCGGTCATTGATGGCGGCTATCCCTCGCAGGACTGGCTGACATTCCGGCAAGCCTTGGCCGCTGGCGGATGCGTTCGCAAAGGCGAGAAGGGCCGGACGATTTTCTATGCCGACCGCTTCACGCCCGACGATGAGCGGCAAAAGCAAGGCGAGGGTGATAAGCCCCGCTCCATTCCGTTCCTCAAACGCTTTACGGTATTCAACGCCGCGCAGTGTGATGGCTTACCCGAGCGGCTGACCGCCGAACCCGCACCGCTTCCGCAGCGCGAGTTGCACGATCAGGCCGAGGTTCTGATTGACGCTACAGGCGCGGACTTTCGGACGGGTGGAACGAAAGCCTTTTACAATGTGGGCGCGGATTATGTGCAGGTTCCCCCGCAGCCAGCTTTTACTAATCAAATCGACTATTACCGCACCGCCTTGCACGAACTTGGTCATTGGACGGGTCACAAGACCCGTCTTGGCCGCGATCAGTCGGGTAATTTCGGGACCGCGCTTTATGCGCGGGAGGAACTGTGCGCCGAACTAGCATCGGCTTTTCTGTGTGCAGCGCTCGGTATCGTGCCGACCGTTCGCCATGCCGATTATCTCGGCTCATGGCTGGCGGTATTGCGGCAGGACAATCGTGCCATTTTCAAAGCCGCCAGTCAGGCCAGCAAAGCGGCGGATTATCTGCTGGCCTTTACCGATCAGGTGCCGCTGCGCTCGGAGCGGGCGGCATGAGCGGGGAAGCGCCAGATCATGCCGCCGCACCGCTGGAAGCGGAGCAGACACCTATCGGCGTGCAGACATTGGTGTCGGGTGTTGCGCCGATCACGCCAGCCCAGAGGCTGGCGATACGCGCCAACGCGCCAATGGAACCCAAGAAGGCCCAGCGACCCGCCGATGATGTCACCGGAAGTCGGGGATGCTCCGGGGGAGCATCTCCTCCGGGGGCACTGTTCGACACCAACAGCCGCAACCAGATCGAGATGTTCTGAAAGGAGTTTTGCCATGATGCTGCTGACCAAAGATCACAGAAAGCGCCTGATCGCCAACGGCCAAAATCGCGGCGACCATGTGCCAATTGTCAAATTGTTCAATCCGGTGGGCGCAGCCACTTGGCTGCTTTCCGAACTCGATAGCGATGGCGACACTTTGTTTGGTTTATGTCGAGTTCAACATAAACCGAAGTATGTCGAGTGCGGAATTATGTTGAGCGCACCGCGCGATCTGGCGGTTTGTCAGGTGTTTCTAAGGACAACACTTCGCATAACGAGCATGCTCCCGACGTCTCAAGACGAAAGGAGTATCACAATGTCAGACGAACAATTTACCACTATAGCGGCTCGCCATATTGAGGATTTCGGCAAACATCTCCGCCAGCAGGGATATGCTGAGGGTACAATCAAGCATTACGGTCATAGCTGCCGCCACTTCGTGACGTGGCTCGATCAGCACGACATTCCACTTGATGCCGTCGATGAAGAGCTCATCGAACGGTTCGCCGTCCATAGCTGTGCTTGCCCAGGCTACTTTGTGCAAAAGGCGCGGCGGAATGCCCAGTATCTGGCGTCGATCCGCCGCTTTGTGCGCCATCTCGCAGCGATCGGCGCGATCCCTGAAATGGTGTGTGGAAAGCAGGGAGATGACCGGCTTCATCCGTTCCGCGACTGGCTGAGCCGACATCGCGGCGCGAGCGAACGCACGATCCTCGGTCATCTGCATATGGTCACCAAGCTGTTGCCCCAGCTTGGCGATGATCCGGCGTGCTATGATGCTGCCCTGATCAACCGGGTCATATTGCAGAATCTGGAGAGCGCGTCGCGGGTGAGTGTCCAGCAGATGTGCGGTTCGCTGCGGATGTATCTTCGTTACCTGGCCGCGAGCGGCACTTGCTCACCGGCGTTGGTCGGAGCAGTCCCGCGAATACCGCGATGGCGGCTCGCGACGCTGCCGCGCTATATCCTGAGCGACGATGTGGAACGCGTGATCGCCTCATGCGATCCGGCCACGCCTCGGGGACTGCGGGACCGCGCCATTCTGCTGTTGCTGGCGAGGCTGGCCCTTCGCGGCGGCGATGTCGCCAACCTGCATCTTGAAGACATCGACTGGGACAATGGCCTGATCCGAGTCGCTGGCAAGACGAAACACGCCGTCGCGCTGCCTTTGCCACAAGACGCAGGTGATGCCCTGCTGGCCTATATCGAACGTGCCCGGCCTATCGTTACCTCGACGAAGGTCTTCATCCGATCAATCGCGCCGTTCGTGCCGTTCGCATCGTCGTCGCCGATCTCGATCATCGTGCGCGACGCCCTTCAGCGGGCAGGTGTCGACAATGCCAACCTGCGCGGTGCCTATCTGCTGCGCCACTCCGCCGCCACGCACATGCTGCGCTCGGGCGCAACGCTCGATGCCGTCGGCGCGGTGCTTCGTCACCGTTCGCCGGAAACGACCGCTATCTACGCGAAGGTCGATACGACGATGCTGGCGCATGTGGTGCAGCCCTGGATCGGAGGTGCGTCATGCTGATGATCACCAATGTTCAGCGCTATGTCGCGATCAAACGCGGGCTCGGCTACAAGTTCGCCGATCAAGAGCAGATGCTCCTGAAATATGCCGGGTTCGCCGACGCCCGCGGTGATGAATATACCTTCGCCGACCGGATGATCGAATGGGCGTCGATGGCGCCATCGGGGCAGCGATCGCGAGAATGGCTGAGGGTAGCACGACACTTTGCGATCTCCATGCATGCCGAGGATGACCGCAACGAAATACCGCCGCGCGATGTGTTCGGCAGGGCCAAACGGCCGAGGCCTCGTCCGCACATCCTAACCCCATCGGACGTCAATCGGATTATGGAGGCGGCGCTATCGGTCCCGCCGGTCGCGTCGATCACGCCCCATACCTATCACCATCTGTTCGGGCTGTTGGCGACGACGGGGCTGCGCGTATCCGAGGGGGTTGCTCTGTTCTATACCGACATAACGCCTGATGGGCTGATGATCCGCGAGACCAAGTTCCGCAAAACCCGGCTTGTTCCGATCCACGACAGCACGCGCACCGCGCTCGCCGAATATCTGACGCTCCGGCAGCGCATCGGCGGTCCCAGTCCGCACCTGTTCGTGCTCTCGACAGGCGAACCACCGGATCATGCGACGGTGACGCGCACCTTCGTCAGGCTAGCGCGGCAGGTCGGGCTGCGCGGTCCGCAAGGCGAGCGCGGTCCAAGGCTGCATGATCTTCGCCATAGCTTCGCGGTCCGCTCGCTCGAACAATGCGGCAGCGATCGTGCAACTATCAACCGGCACATGCTCGCACTCAGTACCTATCTTGGACACGCCTGTCTCTCCGATACCTACTGGTATCTGGAGGCGACGCCGGTGCTGGTCCAACAGATCGCGACCGCGACCGAGGCGTTCCGGGAAGGGGGTGCGGCATGACCGCGCTCGCACCGCACCTCAGCGTCTGGCTGCTGGAGCATCTGCCCCGCGATCGGGGCGCGAGCCGCCATACGATCGACAGCTATGCCTATAGCTTCCGGCTGCTCGTCTGCTTCGCGGCCAAACGGTTGCGCCTACGGCCGTCAGACCTCCGGATCGAACAGCTCGACGCCGCGCTGATCCTCGACTTCCTCGACGACATCGAGAAGAGCCGGGCCAACACGCCTCGCACGCGCAATGCCCGGCTTGCCGCGATCCGGTCCTTCTTCCGGTTCCTCGAATATCGGGCACCGGCCTGCCTCGACGTCGCCATGCAGGTGCAGGCGATACCGGCCAAGCGGGTCGAACAGCCGCTGGTCGATTATCTAACCCGTGCCGAGTTGCAGGCCCTGCTCGACGCTCCTGATCGGCGAACACGATCCGGGCTGCGCGACCGGGCGATGCTGCACCTTGCCTATGCTTGTGGGCTGCGCGTCTCCGAACTGACCGGCATTCAGCTTGACGACATCAACCAGCCCACCGCCGATACCGTCCATGTTCTGGGTAAGGGCCGGCGCGAACGGGTGTTGCCGATGTGGAAGGAAACGCAAGCCGTCCTGCGAGACTGGCTGCGAGTACGGCCAGCAGGTGATGAACAGGCTCTGTTCCTCAACGCGCGCGGCGAGGCGATCGGGCGGCATGGCTTCGCCAGTCGGCTGACGGTGCACGTCAAAACGGCCCAGCGGACTGCTCCGAGCCTCGTCCGGAAGAAGGTTACGCCGCACGTTCTGCGGCACACCTGCGCCATCCACACGCTTGAAGCCACCGGCGACATCAGGCGTGTGGCGCTGTGGCTCGGCCATAGCAGCGTCACCAGCACCGAGATCTATCTGCGGATCGATCCGAGCGAAAAGCTCGACATCCTCGATGCCGGGGCTCCGCCACAGATCAGGAAAGGCACGTTCACCGGCGTGTCTGATCGCCTGCTCGCAATGCTGGAGGCTGCCCATGCCTCATGATTATGTGAAGCAATCAGAGCTCATCGCCGTGAAATGCGACAATGGGACATCCCAACACAACATAACGCTGTGCTCGACATACTTCGGTCTGGCCGATCTGGGGTTTGGCTGCGCTGAACTCGGTTCAGTCAGCCTGTCCGAGATTGCATCTCTGACCTTACCGTTTGGCTTGTCCATCGAGCGCGATCTGCATTTTGAAGCGCGCTTTCCGCTCACCGTTTACGCCGATGCCGCCCGAATAATCGGGCGCATCACCGAGGATGAAATGCGGCTTGAAGCCGCTGTCTTGGCGCAAACGCAAGAGCGCCACGCTTGACCGCGCATTTCCCTTTCACAGCTTCCGCCGTCTTGACCACCCCTCCGGTCAAGGCGCGGCAGACCCCGCACGGCAATCCCGCCGTGCGGACCACCGGCCCCGCTTCCACCGCCACCCCCGTATGCAACGGGAGCGGGGCCAATCATCAACGTAACCTTGAAGGAGAAAACCAATGCAACTCGAAAATATAGACCTCGCCAAACTCTCGGTGTCACCGGCCAATATGCGAAACGCCAAGAAGCCGCCCGACATTAGCGATATATTACCCTCGGTGCGGGTGCGGGGCGTTCTTGTGCCGCTCTTGGTTCGCCCAAACGGCAGCGCCGAAACCTTCGAGATTGTCGCGGGACGGCGGCGCTATCATGCGGCAACCACAGTGGCCGAAGAAGGCGGCAGCGATGGACCGCTCCCTTGCGCGATACTCGAAGAAGGCGATGATGCCGCTGCCTTGGAAGCGTCGCTGATTGAAAATCTTGTCCGCGAAAATCCCGACGAGGTAACGCAGTGGGAACAATTCACGCAGTTGGTGAAGAAAGGCCGCAAGGCAAGCGAGATTGCCGACACGTTCGGGATGGACGAGAAGATGGTGGGGCGCATTCTTGCGCTCGGCAATCTGTTGCCGCCCATCCGCAAAGCCTATGGCCGTGAAGAGATTGATGCCGCCACCGTGCGCCATCTGACCTTGGCCAGCAAGGCGCAGCAAAAGGCATGGCTGGCTCTGTTCAAAGATGAAGAAGCCTATGCGCCGCGTGGAAGCCAACTCAAGGCTTGGCTATTTGGCGGCGCTTCGATTTCTACGTCCGCCGCGATCTTCGATATGACCGAGTTCAAGGGTCAGGTAGTTTCTGATCTTTTTGCCGAGGATGGTTATTTTGCCGATGCCGACCAGTTCTGGGAAGCGCAGACCGCCGCCATTGAAGCGAAGAAGGCGGCATATCTGGAGGATGGCTGGAGCGATGTGCAGATCATTCCGCAAGACAGCTATTTCCAGACTTGGGACCATGAAAAGACGACCAAGCGCAAAGGTGGCCGCGTCTATATTGATGTGAGCGCCAAGGGCGAGGTGACGTTCCACGAAGGCTATCTGACCGCCAAGGAAGCGCGGGTGCGGGAAACCGGACAGGTGGACAGCAAAGCGGATAAACCAGCGCGTCCCGAAATTACCGGACCAATGGCGGAATATATTGACCTTCATCGTCATGCTGCCGTTCGTAACGAACTCGCCGCCAGCCCCTTTGTCGCGCTGCGCGTCATGGTGGCCCATGCGATTTCCGGTTCGCCATTATGGAATGTGAAGGTGCAGGAGCAGCGCAGCCGCAAGGAAGCGATTACCGAAAGCATCGAGACCAGCGTGGCAGAGGCCCGTTTTGACGAGCGCCGCCGCGCCATTCTGGCAGTGCTTGGTTTTGATGGCGACGAACCCACGGTCACACTCGGCCATGAGACACGAAACGGTATGAGTGGCCTGTTGCTCCGCTTGCTCGATGTGCCGGATGCTGTGGTGATGGAGATATTGGGTGTGGTTATGGCCGAAACGCTGGCCGCTGGCAGCGAACTGGTCGAAACCTTGGGCGTCCATCTCGATGTGGAAATGGCCGATTACTGGACAGCCGATGATGCGTTCTTTGATCTTGTCCGTGACCGTGAAGTCCTGACCGCGCTTTTGGGCGAAGTTGGCGGAGCCAGCATTGCTGCTGCGAACGCCAGTGAAAAGACCAAAACGGTGAAGGGCATTATCAGTGACCATCTGACCGGCGAGAATGGTCGTGATAAGCAGGAGCATTGGGTTCCGCGCTGGATGGCGTTTCCGCCCTCGGTCTATACGACACGCGGCGGTGTCGGCACGGTTGCCGCCGCCGAAAGAGCCAAGTGGCTGATGGAAGAGGACGAGCCATCCGAGCCGGAACCGCAGGAAGCGGACGAAGCTGCGTCCACGAAAGACGAGAATGAGCGAATTGCAGCTTGAAACATTGGCGGGCGGCTTGTCAGCCGCCCGCTCCAAAATCACCGCAAAGCCGGTTGGGGCAGCGTTGTGGGTGCAGCCTTCCTTAAGCGGGGCTGCGCCTTACCTGTTGGTGTCAGAGCCATCGCCACCGGCGAACAGGCTGGCAGAAGCAGTGCGCTAGCAGCCTCCCGATGCCCGAAATGATCGCTGCGTTTGCTGCGGCCTTTGACGAGGCCCCGATTAGCCATGTCCATCATAGCCTAGCGCGTCAGTGCGCTTTCATCTGACCTATCGGCATGAGGGTCGCCCCGTTCTGCAAACAGTCCGCGCCATATCGACCGGAGTCTATGAGCCAGACATTGAACGCAATTGGGTATTAGCCAGATCTCCTTGGCATTATTGGCCAGCCGCACTCATTCACGTCCTCGTCAATGGCTTTGATTGGCAGGGGACGGCTGCGCCTCTTGCCCCTAGCTGCAACGGTGCAGCCCAAAGTTTCTTCCCCTGCGCTACGCGCATTCCTCGCGGAAACAAGAAACCCCGGTCTGCACCGTCCTCCACTTCGTTTCGGCCCTGCGGGTGCATCGGTTCAAGCCCCTGCCTGTAATCAGCCATCGAGGCCGCGAATGAGCGCGGGTTCGACCAAACCAAGGAGAAGTATCATGGCTAATATCGGAACATTCAAAAAGACAGGCAACGACTATCGCGGCGAAATCGTGACCGTGATGTTGCAGAAGAAAAACGTTACCATCGTCGCCGAAGAACCAAGCGAGAATGAAAACGCACCGACCCACCGGGTATTCGTGGCAAAGGCAGAAATCGGTGCAGCCTGGGCAAAGACCAGCAAGGAAGATCGCGACTATCTTTCGATCAAGCTCGACGATCCCAGCTTCAACGCGCCGATCTTCGCCAGCCTGTTCGCCGATGAAGATGGCAAGACACACAACCTGATCTGGTCACGCGCCCGCACATCGAACGGCAATTGATCCAAACGCCTACGCCCCGACCGGTGTTCCCGGTCGGGGCTTCACTGTGTTCGTTTGGGGGCGATTCGGTCTCGCGCGCGGATAACAAACTATTGTATATGAAATGTGAAATCCTCTGGTTAGAGTAGGGAATGAACAAAAGGGGGGTGTTAATGCGAGTTGAGCCGATTGAGGATACTGCGTGTGCGTTCGAGGATCTCTTGAATGACGGGAGCAAAAATGAAAATGACCTGCAACGCTTTTTGGAGGAGCATAGTGAGTTTTTGGTGACGCCTTGGCTACTTAACCATCAACTTCATATGAACTGTGTCATAACGAAATTTCCTGTTGGCGATCGCACTGCCGACTTTGCTTATCTGACCAAATCTTCTGACAAATGGTGTCTCGTGTTGGTCGAGATCGAGCGCGCGGATAAGTGTTTGTTTAACAGAAGTAGCAAGCATGTTGGTATGTCTGCGGTATTCAATGAAGCGTTGGCTCAAACCAGCGTATGGCGAGAGTATTGGGATGAAAACAAAAACACTGTCAGAGAGCGGCTTCGACCTCTTCTCGTACCGCTAGGGATGGCCCGCAACAAATTGGAGCTTCGTAGGGTTTTGGTGATTGGACGGTCTCAAGAGAAAGACAGCAATGAAGACCGTCGGCAGCGCATAGCGGCGATTGAAAAAGATCAACAAATTGAGATTCTAACTTTTGATACCTTGCTCCGCCATTACCGCAATGGACGGGGTGAGAAGAGGTGCATATTGTCGCCGCGCTCCAGCGGCTACTCCATCAAACACATGGACGGTCAGCCAGAGCATCTCTTTGCATATGTCTATCCAGAGCACTTGGACGTGCCGCCAATCTTTGAAACGCAGTTGAAGGCAGCGGGATTTCAAATGGATGCTTGGCGGAATAATGAGTTACTTATCTACAACGGGAAGTGGTCGACAACTCCAAGCGACGAAGAAGCGGGCGGTGTCCACCCAGGTGTAAAAAAGATCATTGCAGCAGCTAAAGCGCATAAGACTTGAGTGACCTTAAATGCAAGAATTCGCTGTGTTTGCCGGAGGCCATGAACAGCCGACCCCTATCTCCTTGCAAAGATATTTGCGCGCTGGACGATAGTGCCAGCGTCTGCACCGGCTGCGGTCGCACCGTCGCCGAGATCGCCGAATGGGGGAGCGCGACCGCCAGCCGCCAGCACGAAATCGTGCGGCGATCTTCGGCTCGTATGAGAAGCCCCGCTTCACAGGCGCACTCAAAAACGTAACCCCCAAGCCCATCCAAAGCGGCCTTCATCTTTGATGAAGATAGCCGCTTTGGATGCGCTTTTCTTAGGGGGATTTAGGGCATTTGTCTTAATTGCAGGATATGCCTAGCGGCGCGTGTTGTATTACAATGCCCGTGTTTCACGAGGCAATTTCATGGCGACAAATACCGATCCGAAACCTGCGATGCTGAGCATTAGGCTAGATGCTGGAGCGCTATCTGCGCTCGACAGCTTCGCAGTGGGGCGGGGCGGTCGAAGCGCGATCTTGCGGCAAATGATTGAACAGGTGTTGGAGGAGAACAGTGGCCGTCCTCTGTTAGAACGCCGCGAAGGAATAGCGCATAATCGTGTCTCGCTACGCTTCACCGATGCCGAGATTTCGGTAATCGAATACCGTGCATCACAGCGCTCGACCAATCGGTCAGGCTGGATCAAAGCATTGGTGCGCCGACACCTGTCTTTGAAATCGCGCGTCGATGATGGTTTGCTCGCTGAGCTCGCACCGATACGAATGCAGTTGCTCCGCATTGGCCGCAATCTCAATCAGGCAATGAAGGCTGCCAATTTGCGTATGATGGAAGATGGCGACAAGCAGATTGGAAACGACCTGCGCCGTATCGCCGACATGCGTATGGAAATTTCCGAACAGATAGCAGCCGTCGGTGATGCCATGCACGGCGATGCGGGCTATTGGGAGGTAGCGGATTGATGGGGTTGGAATCTGCCCTTTGGGAAGCAACCCGGCCAGCATTCCGGGTGCGCTATATTCATGACCCGAATGGCCAGCCGCTGACACCGCTCTATGCTAGCTACGGGTCTGCCAGCGGCAAGACAGCACGGGCAAAGTTGGCGAGGATTGTGCGCCGCGCGCCCGAAGTTTTGGTCAAAGTGACGGGACGCCAGAAGGGTGGTCGCCATGTCAAAGCCCACCTAGATTATATCGGACGCAAGGGTGACGTCGAGATCGAAAGCCGCGACGGAGAAATTCTCACGAGCAAAGACGATATTGCAGAACGCGCGGCTGAGTGGAGTGACACGCTGCAATGGCGGTCACGGCCAACTGTGTCGTCGGTGTCGTTGGTTTTTTCGATGCCCGGAGGCACTGACCCAGACAAGGTGCTGGGAGCGGTTCGCGCGCTGGCCCATGCCGAATTCAGCGACAATCATGATTATGTCTTGGCGCTTCATACCGATACGCCGCGCCCGCATGTTCATTTGACAGTGCAGGCAGAGGGGCTTGATCGAACCCGCTTCAATCCTCGCCCGGTCCAACTGAATGGTTTGCGTGAACGGTTTGCACGCGAGCTGCGCGCGCGCGGCGTGGCTGCCGAAGCAACGCCAAGACGCGCGCGCGGGCGAGGGGTTGCTGGGTCAAGCATGGCGTTGGTCAAATTGCGCGCACGGCTGCGCACCGGATCAAGCCGTCAGATGATGAAGGCAGATCGGCGTACCAATGAACAGGCTATCGCCGTCGCGCAGGGGCAAGAGGCACTGCCGACATTTATCGCACTTGGCGCAGAAAAATGGCAGGCGATCCGCAAGGCATATCGCGAAGCTATCTTTGCGCTGAACGCCACCGGATCAAATCAAGATCGAGAGCTTGCCAACGACGTTCACGGCTTCCTCGAAAAGCATCAACACATGAACGCGACCCCCGAAGTCTTTGCCGCGCACTATGCTAAAAAGCTCGGATTCAAGGATGGTCATCCTAAAAAGCAGGCACGTGACCTATCGCCGCGTGATCGCGGGCGAAGCCAATAAACCCGTATGCCTAGCGCTCGAAAAGCGGTCATTAAATTCCAGATTTGGAGGTTGCCTGCTCAGCCTCTGGTCTAATCGCCAGTTGCATAATGGATGGGCTTGAATGATCCGTTATTGGACTGCAGAGCCGAACAGGCCGTCAGCCCAATAATCAAGTCCATCTGAGCGCGGAAGCGGATGCACTCGCCCGCCTTGCTCATCGGCGATTCTACCGTGATTTCGCCTGTAACGGCATTGACTGGAACATTCATAAAGCAGTTGAAGGCTGTCGGAATTTGATCCTCGCTCACACCCCACGGTGCGAGAGCGCTGGCGAGATTGCCAAAGCATCCCCGATGCGGGTCCTTGTCACCATAAATAATGCGAAAAGTATCTTTCGAGCAGGGTGTCAGCAGAAAATCATGTCGCCCGACGTCATCCTGTTCGATCTGAAGCATTACGTTACTGCGATTGGAATAAAGCGGATCGCCAGTTGTTAGGTAAATGCGGCTTGCATAATCCAGTGTTCGCCCGGAAGAAATGACCTCGCCGATGTCGTGAAGGTTATAAGCCAACAAATCGGCTACCTGCTCACCCATAGGATCAATCACGGTCAGCGTCTGCCCGGTCTTTAACTCAAAAGCCGTTCCGGTGCGTGGCTTCAATTCCTGAATCATGGGGCTTTTTTCTCTTTCCTGTGAAAAGGACAGGCCCAATCGGCCTCAACCTGCCGTCCGCTATATTGCCGCGCTGCCGATATCATGCCGTGCGGTGCGAGCATAGGGTTCCGGCTTCCGGCCAGTGCCGTATCACGCTCCGAAATACTTGCCTGTAGCTGATTATAGAGTCCGGTCTTTCGCATTTGTTCAAATTGATCGTGGATGTTAAAAATGATGGTTGGTTTGGAAAAGCGCCGTGCCGGTCGGCTTGAACCCGGATGCAGACCCACGATAAAGAACGCCGCCCCTGCAAAGCTAACGGAGAAATTACCGGCATCAGGATCTGCACTAACCTCTTGATCATGGCTGCACCCGGCTGCGACATCAATGTCGGACAGGGCTTGCAGCCGAATCCACAAAGCCTGTTCAAATTCACGTTCTGACAGTGTGTTGTCGTCAGCAAAAATCACAGCGAAGCTTTGAAACATGTGCGGGTCAGTTCGGTAACGATATGCTTGGCCGCTCAGCCGTGAATAGATGTCTTTATCATCGCCAGTGTAAAACAGGCTGCTTGCTGTCAGGATTTCCATGTTGCCTTTTGCCAATGATGCCTTCGCGCCAACACACGGAAACTTCTGAGCATCAATGAAGCAGGTGAGGGCCTCTTTAGGGGTGGCGGTTTCGTGGTTGGTCATGCGGGGGCATCGCTGTTCAGCGTTAGCAAAGACGCAGCGGGCCGAATTTCTGCGGTTCGTGGCACCTCCTCTTTCTTCACTATGTCTAACGCACGCAACCAATGAGCGCCGATCACCGCGTCCAAACCCACCGGATTAAATGGATCAAGGCCTGAACCGGGATAAAATGTCATCTCTCCAAACACCGGCGACCCTGCAGGTTCGTACAAGTCTACGCGGGCAAAATCGATATCGCTGCCGAGCAACTCGGCGGCTTCTACCATTGAATCTAGTGATCGTGGAGGTTTGGGGTCGGCATCTGCAGTGAGCGCAGAAACCCTACACCAGTCTTGGTCAAATAGAATCCAGCGGTGTCGGTTTCCCCGGCCCAGATGCACCTGAATAAAGGCAACTTCGCCGCCAAAAACATAAAATTTATAGTCGACCGGCACGCCGCCATCTTGCCCGATAAATGGTTCGATCAAAAGGCCATGCGGAATATGCCGGTAGAGCCATTCGTCGAGCCAAAAGCCATAGGTCTTCTTGACCCAGCCATGCGCCCTACGCCTTACCGCAGCCCAATTGGTATCGTTAGGGTCAACAAACGCAATTTGGTTGCAACCATGTCGCGATTTGAGGACGAACCGCTCCCGCCACTCGCTAGTTTCAGGCAATTGCGTCCCGCTCCATAAAGTGGGTGTGATCCATTCCGGTCCCAACCGCTTCGCCGCGATATCCTTGACTGCAACCTTGTCCGCCAGAATGGGAAGCTTGGGATTTCTGTCATGCAGTTTGCGCAGCTGTACTAGTTCGGTAAATGTCGTGGGCGCGGTCAGATTGGGTAAGCGGCCATGGCGCGCCAAATAAGTAAGGTGTATCCGCAACAGAGGAAACAATTTGGTGTTTTCAGTCAATGCTTGGGGATGTTTCAAAAAATTGTTCCAAACTCGGATTTAAAATTTGCCAATACTGTCCCGGTGAAAACATGAGTATGTAGTATTAACACCATAGCTTACGCGTCGGCGAGCGGTAAGTTGCAGGATCAATGCAAAACGCGTTGGATGACAAACATCGTACTAGGACGATGTTCACCACATCGCTGTCGGCCTTGATGCATCATGTCATTCATGCCCGTGATCATCTTCGCCAATCCACAGGCTATGGCTGTCGATCCTCAGCCTCGTGATGGCATCCAGAGCATCTTTTCGGGCACTGGCTTCTGATCGAAAAGCATCATGCGCTAGCCGCTCCGCTAACAATAGATCAGACAGGTCGAAGGCACCAAGGTCGTTTCCGCGGCGCATTTTCATGAGACCATCCACTTGGGCTTTCATACCCTCCCGACTACGCTGCCAAGAGCGCCATGTTGCTTCGGCTGCCGCCAGATCGGTATCGGCCACTTCTTGTACATCAAAGCGAATGGCAGCCGCTTCGGCCTGAACGGCCAACGCTTCGCTCGCGGCGCGGTCAGCCAGAGCACTTCGGTGGCGACCACCCAGCGGTATAGAGGCAATAATGCCCGCTCCTTTTTCCATGCCGTCACGCTCGCTGAACACCCGAAAACCAAGTGATGGATCAGCAATGCGGTCGCGGCGTGTGCGCTCTGCCATTGTAGAGACACGATTTGCTTCCGCATCGGCCGCAGCAATCTCATGGCTGCGCTCAATCACCAGATCGCGCAACATAGCAAACCCGCCTTCAGGTATAGAAGGTAGAGGCATTTCCGGTGCTTCAACAGGCAGAGCTAAACTAGGGAATTGGGCCGCGAGCCGTGCACGTGCATATTCTGCCCGCCCCTTGGATTGCTCGGCCATCAAGCGCGCCGATCCTAACGCTGCTTCGGTTTGATCGGCTTCGAGTTGCGCAGCGTCGCGCAATTGGACCCGCCGCTGTATTGCGGTTAGCGTTGCCTCATAATTTTTGACGGCTTGCGCATCGATAACTGCTTCAGCGCCCGCACCCAACCATTGCCACCAAAGGCTTCCCAATAATGTTGCTGCCTGGTGCTTAACATCCTCAGCGCGGTTTTCAGCAGCTGTGACTCCATATTGGCCAGCCTCCCGATCGAGTTTCTTTTTCCCCGGCAAGCGGAAAGGGCGCATCACGGTCGCATCAAATTCGTTGAAATTACCCTCAAGGTCCACATTGCGGCGAGTATAGGAACCGGAAACGGTCACTTCGTGTGAACCAACTCCTAACGCTCTGGCTTCAGCCTTTGCCGCTTCCACACGAGCGCGCGCCGCTGCGACGCTGGGATGATCGTCGAGCGCCGTCTGAACCGATGCTTCATCAGGCAGGCCAGATTCGACCTGAGCAGATAATGGCGCTGCAGCTGTGACTGTCAGAGTAAGTGCAACAAAATATCGAAGATGTTTCATGCCTTAGCCCCCTCATCAAATGATTTTTGGCCAGCGTCTCGTTCAGCCTTGTTCTCGCCAAATCGTTCGTACAGCATCGGCAGCAAGATGAGCGTGAGCATGGTCGCGCTAACCAGGCCGCCGATTACTACAATGGCCAGTGGTTTCTGGATTTCCGAACCGGGGCCAGTTGCAAATAACAAAGGAACCAGCCCGAATGCGGCAATGCTTGCCGTCATCAAGACGGGCCGAAGCCGCCGCGCAGCGCCAATGCGCACCGCTTCATGCATTGGCATGCCTTCCTCTCGCAATTGCCGGAAATAGCTGACCATCACGAGGCCGTTGAGAACCGCGATCCCTAGTAGAGCAATGAAACCTACCGAAGCGGGCACTGAGAGATATTCGCCTGATGCTGCTAGGGCAACCATCCCGCCGACCATCGCGAAGGGAATGTTGATCAAAATTAATAGCGATGCGCGAACCGAATTGAGCGTTGCGTAAAGAACTACAAAAATAAGGATTAGCGAGATGGGCAGCACGACCATCAATCTTGCTGAAGCACGCTGCTGGTTTTCAAACTGCCCACCCCAAACGATCCGGTAGCCCGGTGGCAGCTTCACATTGCTTCCAATATCAGCTTTTGCCTCTTCGACATATCCAACAAGATCGCGGCCAGACACAAAGGACTGGATCAGCGCGAAGCGGGAGCCGTTTTCATGTTCCAGCTTCACCGGCCCTACGACTTGATTGACGGTTGCAACATCACTGGCGCGCACAAGCTGACCCGTGGGTGAGCGGTAAAGTTGATCGGCGAAGTTTTGCGGGTTCATTCCTCCGCTGCCTTCGCCCTTGATTTGGATTGGAACGCGGCGATTGCCATCGGCTACGACGCCTGAGCGCACACCCTCAACCTGTGCACGCATCATGTCCTGCAGCATGTCGATCGGCATCCCCGAACGCCCGGCGGCCATTCGGTCCATATCAAGCTGCAAATAATCTACCGTATCATTGGCGATGGTCATCGCTTCCGTTGTTCCGTCAATCTTTTGCAAACGACCTTGTATTTCACCGGCAAGGCGCGAAAGCTCCTGTAGATCAGGGCCAAACAGCTTAATCGCCAGATCGCCGCGCGCTCCTGTGAGCATTTCGGATATCCGCATTTCAATGGGCTGCGTGAAACTTGGCTCAATCCCGGGCAAATCATCAAAGACATCGCGGATTTTCTCTGTCAGCTCATCTTTGTTTGATACTTGCCACTCATCGCGCGGTTTGAGTTTCAGGAAACTGTCGGTTTCATTTGGGCTCATCGGGTCCAGGCCCAGTTCGTCACTGCCTACTCGCGCGATGACGTCCGTCACTTCTGGCACGTTGGCAAGTATCGCTTTTTGGACCTTGATGTCGCCATCTACTGAGTGATCGAGCGAAATGCTGGGCAATTTGGTAAGCTGAACGATCAGCGAGCCTTCGTCCATCGTCGGTAAAAACGTCTTGCCCGTCACGCTATAAGCAAAGCCGGCAGTTACGAGAGAAAATGCTGCTATCCCGATTACAAGCGGACGACGATTGAATGCGCCGCCAAGCACACGCGTGTAGAAGGGAGAGAGTTTGCGCATAAGCCACGGTTCGTGATGACCATCTGGCATTTTCAGCATGAAAAAACACAAGACAGGTATCAATGTGAGCGAAAGGATAAGCGAGGAAAGCAGAGCGAGGACAATCGTCAACGCCACGGGTGAAAACAGCTTTCCTTCCAATCCTTCCAACGTAAGCAGTGGCAGGAACACAAGTGCAATAATAGCTAAGCCCGAGGCTACCGGTTTTGCGACTTCGGCTGAAGCAACAAAGATATTGTGCAACTTGCTTACCTTCTTATGTTTTTCCTCAGCTAAGCGCTCGACGACATTTTCAACCACAACAACCGCGCCATCAACCAGCATGCCGATAGCAATCGCTATGCCGCCCAAACTCATCAGGTTCGCCGTGAGACCAATCGACCGCATGCAAATAAAGGTTAGTAAAACCGACATAGGAAGGGCTAGCGCAACGATAATTGATGCTCGGACATCCCCGAGGAATAGCAACAACAGGATCACAACGAGGATTGTCGCTTCAAGCAGCGCTTTTTCTACAGTGCCCACAGCGCGTTCGATCAAATCCGAGCGATCGTAAAACGGGACGATCTTCATTGAGGCTGGCAGGCTTGGCTCAATCTCTTGCAGACGTTCTTTCACGCCCTCAACGACCTTGCTGGCGTCTGCGCCGCGTAAGCCCACAACGAGGCCCTGGACCGCTTCCCCTTCGCCATTTTTTGTAACAGCGCCGTAGCGGGTCAGACTTCCGGTGCCGACTTGCGCCACATCACCGACGCGAACAATAGCGCCATTTTCTGACTTGACGATGATCGCCGCCATATCTTCGACGCTCTTGATGGCACCTACTGACCTGACAATAAGGGATTCCTCGCCCACTGTCAGTCGGCCTGCGCCATCATTGCGGTTGCTGCTTTCAATAGCCGTCTGCAAATCGGAAATCGTGAGATTAGCCGCTGCAAGCGATGCGTTGTTGGGGTTCACTTCATAAGTTTCAACGAAACCGCCCAGTGCGTTAACATCAGCAACACCTGGCACCGTACGCAGCGCAGGTCGAACAATCCAATCCAGCACGCGGCGTTTCTCGGCTAGCGATTGCGGGCCTTCGAAAGTGAACATATACATGTCGGAAAGCGGTGTTGATATCGGTGCCATGCCGCCTGAGACGGTCACGGGCAAATCGCCCATCACGCCGTTCAGCCGCTCGCCAACCTGACTGCGCGCCCAGTAAATATCTGTGCCGTCCTTAAAATCGATAGTAATGTCAGCAATCGCATATTTGGCAACCGAACGCAGCACTGCCTGATCAGGAATACCAAGCATTTCCATCTCGATTGGCGTGATGACCCGGCTTTCGACTTCCTCCGGCGTCATGCCGGGTGCTTTCAGGATGATTTTGACCTGCGTTGAACTGATATCGGGAAATGCATCGACCGGCAGGGTCATAAAAGCATAGACCCCAAAACCAGCTAATCCCAGTGCCGTAGCTACAATAGCCATACGAAAGGCAAGTGCTTTTTCAACCAAATTTCTAAGCATTTGGTCAGTCCCCGCCCAGCATGACTTTAAGTTCCGCTATGCCGCTGGTAGCGACTTTTTCACCGACCTTCAGGCCGGAGTTTATGACCGCAGATTCGCCCGCTTGAGCTGCCAATGCCACTTGCCGTTTTGCAAAACGGTTCCCTGTCAGAACGAAAACATAGTCATTGTCACCTATATGGGCGATAGCTTTTGCCGGGACAGATACGCCGGTTTGCTGCCCATTTCCGGTGATGGTGACCATCACACTTTTGCCTGCCACCATTCCTGGTGCCGCGCCAATACTCGCCTTGGCCATCACCGAGCGGGTCATGGGGTCGAGAGTTGGTGACACCGAGATAATAGTACCGCCATTCGGGATCGGAGTTTCCGTGCCTCCGGCCTGCGCTATATTCACTTCAACAGGCATTCCTGGCGAAACAGATTTGGCCAATCTTTCCGGCAGTTGAATGTCGAGTGTATAGGATGACGTGTTATCAATCACAAAAGGCGCGGTCATGGTGTCAACCGGGCCGCCGGTTTGCACATTGACCGCAGACACGCGGCCGTCGATCGGCGCGCGCAGGGTCATTTGCCCGCCGCTACCCGCGCCGGCCTGTGATAATATTTTCTGGTTTTCTGATACTGTGACCTGCGCGGAGCGAAGTGCTGCATTGGCCTCGTCCGCGCGCGCTTCGGCAATAATTCCCTCACGCGCTAGCTGGTTGAGGCGGTTAGCATTGGCGCGCGCGAGGCCAAGGTGGGCTCTGGCGCGCGCCAAGTCTGCACCGACCTGCAAAGTTTCGCGCACCTTGATCAAGGCCAGGGGCGTCCCGCGTGCAACCGCCTGACCTTCAACTACATACATGCGGATGATCGCACCTTCGAATGGCGCGGTAACAGCAACGCGCGCTTCGGGAGGGAGGCTAACAATCGCGGGGACAGTTCCAAGCGGAACCGCGCCTGCATTAACGGCAACAGCCGTTTCAATGCCGAGAGCTTTTAATTGCTGGGCTGTAACAGTGCCGGGCGTGGTCTCAGCCGGGGCTTCTGTTTTGGACTCAGCCGATCCATTAGTCTCTGAAAAGAAGGAATAATAGGCAATCGCTATCACCGCGATTGCAGCTGCGATTGATAGGATGATTTTATGGTTGCGTGTCATAAATGAGCCCATGCACAGCGAACCTGACAACAACTTGCTATTTTGTCAGCTTCACTTCAGAAACATGCACTATTGTTAGAATCGAACTCAGGAGTAATCACAGAAATGCGGCTTTTACTGGTAGAAGATGATCTGGAGTTGTCCCGGCGGCTGTCAGATCGCTTGCGCCAGTCCGGCTTTGCTGTCGATCTGGTCACCAACGCTGCTGATGCCATCGAATGGCCGGACCTTGATCAATTCGCAGCAATCATTTTAGACCTTGGGCTTCCGGACGGCGATGGGATGCAAGTTATCAAACGCTGGCGGGACTTGGGTGTAAAGGTCCCGGTAATTATCCTCACGGCGCGCGGAGGCTGGGAAGATAAAGTTGAAGGGCTAAACCGCGGTGCTGATGACTTTGTTGTTAAACCTGTACGGTTTGAAGAGCTTTTAGCGCGCCTCCATGCTTTGATCCGCCGCTTTTCAGGACAGGCAGATGACCTTCTCAACGCAGGTGATGTTACAATCGATATTGCTGCAAAGTCGGTCAAGCAGGGAAACAAGCAAATCACCTTGAGCCGCCAAGAATTTAGGTTACTTCATCTTTTCGTTAGGCGTGCGGGCCATATCCTGCCGCAATCCGACATACTCGAGAATCTTTATGCGCTTGATGAAGAACGCGAACAGAACACCATTGAAGTTCATGTCAGCCGTTTGCGCCGCAAAATTGGCAAGGAAAAAATCACAACAATTAGAGGAATGGGATACAGGTTCGAAAAATGAAATGGCAAATGAACAGCCTGCGTGCGCGATTTGTTGTCGCTATATTATTGTGGACGGTAATTGGTACAGTAGCAATCTGGTATTCTTCAACCCGGCTTTTCACAGTCCACGTTGCGGAACAATATCACAGTGAACTTTCCGTTCATGTGAAGGAACTTGATGCACTGACAAAGCTAGATACTTCTGGCCAGCCCTATTTATCGCGGCCACTTTCAGATCCAAGATTTTCTGTCCCGATGGCCGGGTTCTACTGGCAAATTACACGTGACGGCTATGCTCCGGTTCGCTCGCCTTCCCTTAAGCAAGGGGAACTTGACGACAGTATAGCGCGGTTGCCCTCAGTTACGCATCGTTTGGAGCCCGGCCCCACCGGAGAAGCTATAACTTATGGCTTGGTTCGCAAGTCGGATAGCGGAAATGACGTTCATTTCGTGATTGCAACTGATCAGCGGCTGCTCGACGAAATTACCCGGCAGTTTGAAAAGGAATTGACAATCTGGCTTGCCATATTGGCCTGTCTGTTGATCGTCAGCGGCGGTATCATTATTTGGTTTGGCTTGCGACCACTTGAGCAACTAGGGCAACTTGTTGCGGGGCTGGGAAAGGGTGAATCTAAATATATTGAAGGACGCTATCCAAGTGAAATCGAGCCTTTGGTCAATAATCTAAACGCCTATATTGGTAGCAATGACGCGCTAATAATAAGCGCGCGAACTCAGGCGGCAAATTTGGCCCATGCCCTGCGCACGCCGCTGGCAGTTATGACCGATGAAGCTGAGCGAATTAAACAAAATGACCCAAGCTCGTCCGCCGCAGATACTTTCCTGCAGCAATGCCAGTTGATGACCCAACAAACCGAATACCAACTCGCCCGTTCCCGGTCCGGTACTGCTCAAATGCGACCGGGCGGAAGTTGCAGGCCAAACGAGGTCATTGTGCCATTGATAAATGCAATGCGCCGTCTCCACCCAAACAAGCATTTTTCATTCAACTGTAACGCCTCGGAACAAATTCGAGCTGGACTCGGCGAAATAGGATTTCGTGAAATGGCAGGATGTGTCCTTGATAATGCAGGAAAATGGGCGAAAATCGAAGTCACTTGTGTGCTTTATACGTCCAAGAAGCAGATTATCTTGGATGTTAAGGATGACGGTCCGGGAATGACGGCTGATGAGGCGGCAGAGGCTTTTGAGATTGGGTCACGCTTTGACAAGTGCAAACCGGGCTTTGGGTTAGGGCTAGCCATTGCAAATGATATCGCTCGCGATGTTGGGGGCGAGATTCTCATAGTCACCAATGAAGCAACGGTCGCGGGTTTGCTTGTGAGAATTACCATGCCGTTAAGAGCTTAATCATCATAGAACGTGGATAGTCGATTGAGGGTGGAGCGATCCATTCACTCCAATGGACTTGTCGTTGGATTTTGCTTCCCGCTCTGAAAATTCTATATTTCCCACCTGTTCTCGAGCATTGCACCAGCATACATTTTATACCTGTATCAATGAAATCAAATCGGGATGTTATAATGAAGGAAACGAAGGTTTGTAATTTGTCAGCGGGTAGTCAGCTTTCGGGGTCATTATAGGACAGCCCATCAGACTATCAAGGCAAGGAGAAATAGCTCATGCGACAGCAACCTGCTGATAAACTTATGCAAAATTTCCGGTTGATTGAAGAATCTGTTCAGATTTCGCCTTTACTGACCGAAATTGATTCTGTTGAAGGCGCTTGGGACCTCAACCAAGGCCGACAGTCCACGATCAAGGTTCAACGAGAAGCCAAGGCTATCCCTATTCGTGGCCTCAGGAAGTCCAAAATTGCCGGACGCAAAAAATGGGATGTCCATGAATCACGATTTACAACCATTTCTCAAAATTTTCCCGTAGTTCGGGGGCAACTTGAACATTGGGCGGCAAAGTTAAATGGCGAGCTTTCCAGAGCAAAAGTCGTGAAGCTCGAACCTGGACACCGCGTTTATCCGCATATTGATAGAGGGGACTATTACCGGATCCGCAATCGATATCACCTCGTTTTGCGAAGTGATCCCGGCAATTACCTGAGGGCCGGAGAGGAAAAAATCTGGATGAAACCCGGCGAACTCTGGTGGTTCGACAATAAGGCCGAACATGAAGCAGAAAATTGCAGCGATACTGCGCGCATCCATTTCATATTCGACCTATTGCCGCTTTGAACCGGCAGAAATTACAAAATATTTCCCCGGAACTAATCTGGAGTGATATCTTCCCAAAAAGATCATCTAAGATTGATTCCGGGTAATTTACGTTCCTTATCAACCCGTCAAAATGCAATCTGGAACCGGCCCATAAAGGCATTCACATTTTCATTGATTCCGTTTCTGTTCGGCCTTGTTTTGGCGTTGACATAGTTAGCCATAACGCGAAGGTTCTGGGTTATGTACCAGTTTAGGCCGACCGAATAATTGGATTGTTTTCCGCCAGTGATGGGGCCATCAGTTAAATCCAGAGTACTATAACGTGCTGCAATTTCAACGGCGCCGAATTTTCCTTGTGGGCGGATACCGCCAAATGTCCCGCTGGAGCTGCTATAACGCTGGCGTTCCCCGGTCAGGACAAAAGCTGCTTCGACCGAAGCGCCCTTGTAGGTTGGGTCGCCTATTAACGGAGCATCATTCTTACGCATGATATATTGCCCCTGGATCAGGAACGGCCCGTTCATATAGCCTGCCTCGATATTGTAATTCATATATGACTGGACATCCGGTTGTGATCCGGTGCGGATAAGAGTGATGCCTGATAAGCCGAATTCTGGTTGCGCACTCACCTTAGACGGCTCCAAGTCCTTCAGCTTACGATATTCAATGGCGCCGGCAAGGTGGATAGCTTGCTCCCTCTCATCGATCGGAGCAAAAACTGCGCGCCCCACAATGCTCCTTCCCTGATCGGTAGCTCGAATGGGGTCTTGGCCTAGGGGATTACCAAAATACCCCCCGGTGACTGACCAATTTTTGCCTCGATAGCGTGCTGAACCACCAACAGCAAAATTTGGTGCCAGAGCTGAAGGCAGCCCTCGTTCCATCAGCTTCAGATCGTTCGAACTCTTCATATCCTCGCCATTGAAAGGCACGGTCATCTGACCTGCTTTTAGTGACAGATTATCGATGCCGCGATACTCCGCCCAAAGGTTTTTCCAACCGGTGCTCAGGCCGCCAATGTCGCGGTCTACCTTGATACGAAAGTCGTCAGCAATTGTTAGCGTTGCGTCGATACGGAGACGACGGATGTCAGTCCTGCTGGGAATGATAGTGATATCATCGTTTACGCTAACTGTATCCAGATGCAGCCGACCGCCGAAGACCAGCTCGAAATCATCTCCTTCGATCGTTAAACCTTTTTCGTCGGCTGTCACATCTTGTGAATATGCCGGTGAAGCAATTAGGGCTGAAATCGCGCTTCCCATAAATAGCAATTTTTTCATGATTTTTCTCCTTTTTGATCTGGTATGAGCCAATTGAAAACTAACTCGTCCAATTGGTGTTTGCGGATGCTGGCGCCAAAATTGTGTTTAGCCCTGTTTATTATTTGAAGTTCAATATCGGCTTTCACTTTATGATCACCGGCATATTTTTGCATTGCGGTGACCCATCGTTGTGCGCGTTCAACCCGGTTGCGTCCCTGCATCCGATCGATTTGTTTGCCGGTTTTCAGTGAATCGTCCCGCCTCAAATCGCGCTCACCCACGAATACTCGGGTTGGGCATCCGAAAAAACTTGCCAGATCAAATGTTCGGTCGGCCAAAATTTCTGACGGAGCTATTCCAAGAGGGTAGGGGACATCGATATCGGGCATTGTGAACCATCCCGCTGCCATCAAGGCCATTCTGTTCACTAGATGAGGGCGCATCATTCCAAAGCGATGAGCAAATTGCGCACCGCCGGAAAACCCGAATAAATTGATGGTTCGGGTATCGATATTGAATCGCTGCTGGGCATCGCGCAGAAGATTTTCCAATGCTTCAGCAGGACATCGCTCCCCTTTGCGAATTTCCAGTCTTTGATAATGTTTGTGTTCTTTTCGCGAGTATAATGGGGCGATGACAGTAACGCCTTTCGTCTCGGCAAGGCTGGCAAGCCGGAAGGCGTGTTCCGCGGCATTACGCGTCCAGCCATGGATAGAGACGACGGGGGCTAAGCCAGCTTTCGGTGAAGTTGGCTGAAAGATGAAATATGGAAGCTGTTCGGGGCCAGCGTCATGAATAGACAACACCCGACCTTTCCACCGCTTTGCATCAATGGTATCCGCTAGGGGTAGCGAAACAGCTGAAACGTCAATCAATCGATGTTGCTCCTTCATGCCACAGCCTCAGCAATTTCGATGCTGCTATCGTCGAGATGCCAGCGAATTTTCGAATGCTTTAAGAATGCGGGGTTATGTGTCGCGAGGAGCAGCGTGCCCTCAAACTCACGAATAATATTGTTCAGAATCTCAATGCCATCTTCATCCAGATGGCTATCCGGTTCGTCTAACAAGAGCACCGATGGGTTACCGAGCAGGGCCCGCGCTAGAATGATGCGCATGCGCTGACCAGCGCTTAGGTTTCCGCCGCCTTCTTCAACAGGAGAATCAAGCCAATAAGGAGAATCGGAATTTAATCCGTCCATGCCGCAGCGCGCGGCTGCTTGTTGAATATCATCCTCATTTGCGGTTTTTGAACCATATGCGATGTTTGATCCAATCGAGCCTCGCAGGAGCGGAAGGGTTGGAGATGCAATTGAAATTGAACGGCGTAACTGCCCTGTTTTGACTTTATGAATGTCGCGACCATCCAGCAAGATACGCCCGCTCTCTGGCTCGATCAGTCTTAAGGCAAGTAGCATTAGAGTGGATTTTCCAGAGCCGTTAGGGCCGGTGATCAAAACACAGGTTCCAGGCAATGCTTCAGCTGAAAATTCGTTCAATGCCCCGGAAACAGTCACCTTGTCGAATTTCAAATGACCTTGAACGCGTTTCAATGACTTTGGCTCGATCGCCGTTTCAATGACTGGACCTTTACGCAATAGGTTTTCGGTTTTCTCCAGAGAAATATCGTAACTTTTACGATATTCATAAACCCGGCCAAAATCGAAAAGGTTGGGCGTTATCATCGACAAAACGCCCAAAGCCGCCATGATTTGGCCTGTTGTTGCCATATCGTTTGTGACAAGCACACTTCCTACCATCACCGAGACAGTGAGTGCCAAACCGACAACGACATAAACCATAGCGCGAAACGTACCTATCGCGCCCGCCCTCGCGATCATTGCCCGCTTCAGGCTTTGGGTTTGTCGTTTAACTTTTCTTCGCTCATTATTGCGCTGGGCAAACGCTTGCACAATAATCATATGCTCAAGCTTTTCTGTTAGATTGGCGGCGATATTAGCCCGTCTCTTACGAGACTCTCGCATTGTCAGGTCGATTGAGCGTCCGAGAAAAAGTGCGCTTATTGAGCCAAGGCCTACGAGCGCGAATAACAGCCCGCCCAGAATGGGATTCATGATAGTCAAAGCAGACATGGCACCGGTCAATACGACGCCGGATACCGCTAATCTGGCAATACCCATCGTCACCCACTGGCGAAGGGCAGTGAGATCATTGACGAAGCGTAACAGGACGAACCCCTTGCGTGTTTCTCCAAGCGCCCTTGCGGACAATTTACTGACATGTTGAAAAACAGTGAGCCGGATGTCGGCGACATAGTCCTGTCCCATTGTTTCCGCATCAACCCGCTCACGCCGCTTCAACCAACCGATCAAAAATGAAGCAGACACCATTATCAAAGCATTCGGCCAAATTGACTGTTTCGCCCCCGTCACGGTCAAGCCATCAATCATCGTTTTCATGACCATTGCGATTCCAATCATGGCCCCGGCTTGCACGAATCCATTCAAAATCAGAGCTGCCAGATGCCAGCTCCGTTTTCGGGTCAGGAGCTTAGGCAGATTTTGCAAGGCGCTGCTCTTCGAAAACATGCGCGCTGCGCATGCATATGCTCAACGCATTGTCGTCAGCAGCGAATCTTTGAAGTCCGAATACTTCGACACCAGATAAAGATTCGAGTTCCTGTGCGGCCAATGGCGAGGCAGTAACAGCTCCTGATAATGCGCTTGGCTCCAAGCCAATTTCACGTAGTGCCTGAACTCCCGCCATACCGGCCATTGGATCAGATGCAGCGAAGAGAATACTGTCGATGCTGGCACGAAAGCTCGGTGAATGGAGTAATCCGTCTGTCTCTTTCTGGTAGAGGCCATCTGCAAGTTCAACGATGATGATATCGCAGCTCGCAGCAGCTGCATTCACCAATCGATTGAATAGGATTTCGAGAGATGCAATTGATACATCAACAGTTGTGGCATAACCGCCATCGGTGAAATCAAAAACAGGATCGATGCCGCTATCTTGATATTTCCAAAGATCACCGCCCGACCCGGTACCGGTCAGTTTTATCGCGCCGGTGCGCAATCCGCCGCGTAATGCCGCGCGCCCGACCTCCGCTGCGGTCGTTGTTTTCCCTGCATTCATGCTCGACCCCACGACAGCGACGATATGCGGTCTTTGAGGATGAAACGCCCGGTCAGGATTTACCGCGAAGCCATTTAAGTTGACTGTGTTTCCTTTTGCATCAGCGAGTAAGCTGATGGGAGTGATCTGCGTAGGTTGGCGCGTTTTAGCATGGCGTGATAACATTGCCGAAGCGATCCCGCCTGCTGCCACCATTTGGCATGGTTCAAGGTTCGCAGGCACTTCAGAACAAAACTGATCGGTTGCGTAGCGCGCGCCAAAAGCAAGCAGAACTTCATCGCCGGGATATAAGAACGCCCGCCGCCCACTTGGTAGTTCAAGTCTACTATGATGTCCCAAACGGTCTATTCTTGCTAAACAAATATCGCCGGCTTTTGGGGGCTTTTCAATCAATGCTTCGACGCATTGTAGGTCGACCCTACGGGTAACGAACGAACGCTTGGCAGCCGACAATCGGCGGTGCAATTTTGTTTCGGACATCATTAGTTATTCCTCTCAGTTTTTCTGCGCTAGCTCTCACTGGCGTATAAAACTGACGTGAGGCTGAATTTTGAATTAAATGCTGTTTACCAATCGCTTTGGAGGCACTTGCTCATCGATTACTTTAGAAATGACTTGTGTTATCGCAACAAGGCATCTTCCTCGTTTTTAGATTTAGATGATGATTGAGGGCAAGTGGAATAGCCTGATAGTTTTGTAATTGAATTTTATTGCACTACGTCGTTCAATTGGTCTTGACCAATGGGAGTTAAGTAGCGCGGGCAGCGGTTTGGTTCGGGTCGAATCATCTGACGCACGCCATGCAAATATTGATGCAAAACTCCGTCATGCCGAATGACGTTATATTACAGTGCCTACGAGCGTCCCGATTCCCGCCGTTATTGCCATCGCAAGCGCTCCCCAGAATGTTACCCTTAGGGTTGCTTTGACGACCGGTGCGCCGCCAGCTTTCGCGCCCAGTCCGCCTAAAAGTGCTAAGAAAAGCAAAGATGCAATCGCCACAATTGGCACCAATGATAGAGCAGGAGAGAATACGACCAAAATCAAAGGGAGCGCAGCGCCTACCGTAAATGTGCCGGCCGAAGTCAGCGCAGCAAGAATTGGCTGGGCAGCAGTATGTTCTGTTATGGCGAGTTCGTCATGTGCATGGGCCGCAAGTGCATCTTTCGCCATCAGTTGTTCGGCAACGGCATTTGCTGTTTCTTGGTTCAATCCCCTGGCAACATAAATGCCTGCAAGCTCTGCATGTTCACCAACCGGATTGGTCGCGAGCTCGGCAGCTTCGCGCGCAAGATCGGCTTGCTCGGTATCAGCTTGTGAACTCACCGATACATATTCGCCGGCCGCCATCGACATGGCCCCGGCAACCAGCCCAGCTGATCCCGCGACCATGATTTCGCTCGTCCCCGCCGACGCCGCTGCAACGCCGATTATCAGACTGGCAGTCGAGACAATTCCGTCATTGGCTCCCAAAACGGCCGCACGAAGCCACCCTATACGCGAAACCAGGTGGGCCTCTGGATGAATGTGTAATCTGCTCATGATATTTCGCTTTCAGCTAGTTAATATCGGAAACTGTATGACCCAAAATTTATGCGGCGGTATCGGAAGGGAAGGTGACAATGAATTTTGCGCCGCCGCCTTCCGGATTTTCAAAGGCTATCGATCCGCCATGCGCTTCGGCCAATCTTTGGACTATTCCCAGCCCAAGGCCCGCTCCCCGGCCGGTACTGCGATTTTTCCGCCAGAATCTCTCGAAAAGTTTGGGACCATCCGTTTCTGAAATTCCTGGACCATAATCCCGCACACTGAACCGGGGGCCTGGACCAACTTCTATTTCAATAGGTGTATTGCCCGGCGCATGCGCGAGCGCATTGTCGATAAGGTTGCGATAAATGCGGAAAATCGCTTCCTCATGACCCTTGGTTGTTGCTGTGCCATAATCCTCAAAAACAAGGTCGCGCCCGGCTGCAAAAGCGGCAGGGGCAAGCTGTGTTACAGCCTTGCGGCCAACTTCGACCAGGTCAACCGGTGCCCCGGTTTCAAACGCTTTGGCGTCCGCCTGGGCAAGGTCGAGCATCTGGTTCACAAGCCGTGTCATTTGCTGGTTATCGGTCAAAAGCGCATCACGCTGTTCGCCTTTGGGCAACTGGTCGATTGACAATTGCATGATCGATAGCGGTGTACGCAGTTCATGCGCTGCATTGGCGGTAAAGGATCGCAAAATTGCCATTGAGCTATCGAGTCGCTCCAGTGCCCGGTTAACTGCCCGAACCAATGTTGTAACTTCTCTGGGTTCTCTGGGTTCGGTTATGCGAAGCGCCATGTCTTCAGGATCAAGCCGATCAACCTCTGCCTCGGCGCGCCGCAAGGGATTCAACACGCGGCGCACAGCAAAAATATTGAACAGAAGCATAAGTAGCGAAAGCGGTATCAGCGGGAGAGCGACATGCTGAATAAGCTCATTAATAATTACGGGAACATATGGGCTGATGCCTCTGCCTTCGAATTGCATGTAGAGCCAACGCTGCTCCCCTGCGATAACTACTGATCGCACGCCTGAAATGCGGAAGCCTTGCGATAGTTTCTCCCGGCGCGTCCAATCCATGAGCGTCCCGCGATTAGGTGATGGATATGCGGCGGACAAACTTCCGGAATTGCCCAGATTGCTGTCGACATAGCTTGCGAACCAATGGGTTGATTCGGGCGGCCCCGCAAACTGGTCTAGGTCGGTGAACTTGCTGCCATCCATTTTATCCGCTTCAAGTGTCAGCAGTTCTTCCGCCAGCGACTGTGGTTGCTGGCCATAAGTGAAAATTACGATCCCGATATCAAGGACCGCAAACAATAAGGTAAAGATTGCTAACCGGGTAGCAATCTGACGGAATAATGTAGGCCCTTTAGATTGTTCATTTTGCGTCATAAACTTATTCGGTAACATTCGATGGAGCATATAGCGCATAGCCGACCCCGTGAATTGTTTTAATCTGGACATCGGCAGATGCTGCCGAGAGACGTTTGCGAAGTCTTGAAATCGAGGCTTCCATAGCATTCGGTGTTATCTCGGCATCCATCGAATATAGCGCGCTCTCAATCGATTGCTTGGCTACAACATGGCCGCTTCTGCGAAGCAGCACTTCAAGCAGATCAACTTCGCGCGGCGCAGTATCGACAGCAATATCACCAACATGAACTGTCCGTTCGGCAGGGTTTAGCGATACATTCCCAACATGAAGCACGGCCTCCAACGCGTGGCCTGGTCGCCGCAAAAGAGCGCGGCAGCGCGCTGCCAATTCTGGTATCTGGAATGGCTTGACCAAATAGTCATCTGCGCCTGCATCTAATCCGGCCACCCGGTCGTCAAGCCCGCCGCGCGCCGTCATAATCAAGATAGGGGTTTGGTCCATCTGAGCGCGCATAGCTGTCACAAGATCGAGACCATCTCCATCAGGCAATCCGAGATCTAACAACACCAGATCATAATCACCAATCTGCATGGCATGCTGTGCCCCTTCAATTGTCTCATACCAGTCAATGGCAAACCCCTGACGATCCAATCCATCACGAATGAGCGTTGCCAAACGGGGATTGTCTTCAACGAGAAGCAGGCGCATCATCAATATCCGATCCAGAAGCTGCACGCTTATAGCCGGTAATCATCGACCATGGCATATTTTCCCGTTGACGGACACTTTCTACAATCGCCGCACCGACATGGAGCACAGCTGCGCCAATGATTATATTGGCCAGAGTTTCATGCAGCTCTTCCACCCAGGGCTCTCCCCAGAATTGGTCACTGCCCATCATCCAGCCGGTAATTCCCAAGCCAGCGACGAGCGCCATCAAAACGAGCATCATTATTGCGCCAGCGGGATTATGGCCAATATATCTCGGTTCTCGGCGAGCCATCAAGGCAGCTCCGTATCCAAGCAATTTCTTTGGACCAGGCACAAAAGCTGAAAAGCGAGCATGTCCTTTTCCGACGAAGCCCCAGATCAAGCGGACAAGCAGCGCTGCGACCATAGCATAGCCTAGATATATATGCGGGTCTTCGACATGCCGAAGCACGGTCAGGTTAGCGATAGTGCCAAGCGCAACCGTCCAATGAAAGATGCGTACCAGCGGATCCCAAACTTTGATCCGCTGGCTTCTTACAAAGGTTTTTCCAACCTGACCCGTCGGAACTTGATCGACTAGAGGATTATCATCTTTCACGGTCAGTCTACATTATTCTGGACGACAGCGCCCGTTACGGGATTGAAATAAACCTCGGCGCGGCGCCCATCTTTGTTGATGGCATAAATTTCATAACAGCTGCCCGAAACTTGAAAGACTTTAATTGACTTAAAGCCCATTTTGGCAATCTTGGCCTTCATCTTTGCCGGCGCGATCCATTTGCTTTGCGGTTGCGCTGTGCAAACCGGACTGGCAAGAGCGGCTGAGGAAAAGGTCATCGCTGCGATAGTTGCCGCTGCTGAAATCAAAAGCTTGGTCTTCATAATTGTCACTCCATTTATTTGGCCAAGAAATTGGGCCGACACTTGTTAGATGCTCCGCAAAGCTGACGAAGTGCTGACGCGCTGTGCAAATAGTTACGAAATTCCGAGAATTAATTACTGCCTCGTCAGGACGCAGTCAGGAATCTGGTCGATCAGAGAATGGTCGCAACGATGCGAAGAATTTTCGGAGACACACCATGAAGACTTTTGTAAAAATGAGCGCCGCTATCCTAGCGTTGTCCTTTGCAGGTACGGCTGCGTTTGCTGGCCAAGGTGATAGTGCCAAGGAACTCTCGCCGCAAACTAAGGCCAATCTTGAAACCGCGATGCATGGTGAGGCCTTCGCTAATCTTAAATATCAGCGTTATGCTGACCAGGCCGATGAGAAGGGGCAGTCAGAACTCGCTCAACTTTTCCGCGATTCCGCGAATATCGAAGCGAACGAACATTTTGACCGTGAAGCTGAGGCACTGCAACTTGGCAGCTCAAGCGACGTCAATCTGGAAGATGCAATGGCTGGCGAGCATTACGAAAATACCAAGATGTACGTAGAATTTGCAACTCAGGCAGAAGCCGACGGCGATATGAAAGTGGCCGCAATGTTCCGCCAGATCGCCGTCGATGAAGGTGTGCATTATGACGCATATAAGGCTGCGCTGGCGAGATTAAAAACAAAATAATGATCGTCAGCGGTGCCGGTCGGGATCACGCCCGCGCCCGGTCGGCACAACGATACGGCAATTTCTAAATCGATGGAATCTTTAGAAAATGCACCCTGGGTTAGGAGATATAAGGAACGGAACTGCACTTTTGGAAATACGTCTGAATGCCAAATTGTTGAGTAGGCTTTCGGCGTGTTGTCGGCCGGGTTTAACCCCCATCGCCCGGCCGACACTTTACCACACCCCGAATAACAAATTTTTCAATCAAGCAACGGACTTAAATCAGGAGGAATCTTATGAACAAGAACACAACATCAATTTTGGCCCTTATGGCAACTGTAATGTCGCCGATGCTCCTTTCCGCGCCTGCTGCGGCTCAGTCAGAGAGTGACGCGAAACCACAGGCAAAACCAATGTCCAATCAGGACTGGTGGCCAGACAAGCTCGACCTGACAGCACTGCGTCAGCAAGATGCAGGTGCCAATCCCTATGGTGATGATTTCGATTACGCGGCGGAATTTGCCACGCTCGATCTCGATGCTGTCAAAGCCGACATCGAGAAAGTTCTCACGACATCGCAACCTTGGTGGCCGGCCGACTATGGCAATTACGGCCCGTTCTTCATCCGCATGGCTTGGCACAGCGCCGGAACATACCGGGTCGGTGATGGCCGCGGCGGGGCTGGCGGCGGCGAACAGCGTTTTGAGCCGCTGAACTCTTGGCCTGACAATGTCAGTCTCGACAAAGCGCGCCGCCTCGTATGGCCGATCAAACAGAAATACGGACGCAAGCTTTCCTGGGGAGACCTTATGGTTCTTTCTGGCAACGTCGCGTTGGAGAACATGGGATTCAAGACCATTGGTTTTGCTGGTGGCCGTGTCGATACCTGGGAACCGGATATGGTTTTCTGGGGACCAGAAACGAAATTCCTCGCGGCTGATCGCTTCGACAGGGAGGGCAACCTCATCGGCCCGCTGGCAGCAACCCAGATGGGACTTATCTACGTCAATCCGGAAGGACCGGGCGGCAATCCTGATCCTCTGGCAGCCGCAAAGGCCATTCGCATTGCTTTTGGTAATATGGCGATGAACGACGAGGAGACGATTGCTCTTATCGCTGGCGGACATACTTTTGGCAAAGCGCATGGCGCGCGCAAACCAGATGAATGTGTTGGTCCTGACCCAACTGGGGCGGGCGTGGAAGAACAGGGATTTGGTTGGAAAAACAAATGCGGGAAGGGTAATGCCGAAGACACCGTGTCCAGCGGGCTGGAAGGTGCATGGACGTCCAATCCGGTTGCATTCACGACCCAATACTTTGACAATCTCTTCCGTTTCGATTGGGTCAAAACGAAAAGCCCGGCCGGAGCAACTCAATGGATTCCTACGGCTCCTGCCGCAGCCAATTTGGTTCCCGATGCGCATGTCAAAGGCAAGACACATGCACCGATCATGTTCACGACCGATCTTGCGCTAAAAGAAGACCCCGGCTTCCGCGTGATTTCGCAGCGCTTTCACGATAATCCCGAAGAGTTCAAGGATGCGTTTGCTCGGGCTTGGTTCAAACTAACTCATCGCGATATGGGGCCAAGTTCCACCTATCTCGGCAAGGACGTGCCTGCTCAGCAATTTTCATGGCAAGACCCGCTGCCAAAAGCTGATTACGCACAAATAGGTAATGCGGAGATTGTTCAGCTCAAATCGGAAATTCTAAAATCCGGCCTGAGTGTGCCGCAACTGGTCAGGACGGCATGGGCATCGGCTGCTACCTACCGGCAAACAGACATGCGAGGCGGGGCTAATGGAGCGCGCGTCCGGCTTGAGCCTCAAATTAACTGGCTTGCAAATAACCCTGCCGAATTGCGCAGCGTGTTGAAAAAGCTAACTACAATTCAAACGGCATTTAACCGCTCACAAAAATCAGGCAAAAGGGTCTCGCTCGCAGATTTGATCATTCTGGGCGGGAATACTGCGATTGAGCAGGCTGCTAGCCAGCGTGGTAGCAATATCAAAGTTCCGTTTACCCCTGGCCGGGTAGATGCGGCGCAAGATCAGACTGATGCAGTTTCCTTTGCCGCGTTGGAACCAACAGCGGACGGTTTTCGGAACTATTACGCGGCGAACAGCCTTTATCCACCCGCAAAGATGCTCGTAGAAAGAGCAAACTTGCTCGACCTGACTGTTCCAGAAATGACGGTTCTCGTTGGCGGAATGCGCGGATTGAATGCAAATTCGGGGCAATCGGCCAATGGTGTGTTTACAGATCGCCCGGGCACCTTGAGCAATGATTTCTTCGTGAATCTGCTCGATATGTCCACCAAGTGGTCGAAGTCGCCCAATGACGCGGGCCTTTACGAAGGGCGTGACCGGGAAACCGATGCACTTAAATATACGGCGACACCTGTCGATCTCGTCTTTGGATCAAACTCCGAGCTACGTGCGGTAGCAGAGGTATATGCCTCGAATGATGCCAAAGCGAAATTTAATCAGGATTTTGTAAGGGCTTGGACCACAGTGATGAATCTTGATCGTCAGTAAACTCAGATCGATCTGCAGTTGAAGGAACAGTTTCGCTAGTGAACCAAGTTTAACGGGTCGCTTCGCTAGCGCGTACCGACCGGGCAGCGCCCTCGCAGCCCGGTCGGTATTAATTTTGAGAGCCTTTTGACAAAGGGCAAAGACCCTGTTCACGTGTACATCAACCGAAGTAGGCAAAAGATCTCAGGCGTTGGGCGGTCATATTTTATTCAGTCAGGTGCTGCTTATGAAGAAATACTATTTTGGCTCAGCTGTCTCGGTGCTTCTTTCCGTTTCCCCTGCTCAAGCCAGTGAGAAAGGGTGGGCTGATGCTGGCACAGCAGCTGAGATTGGGCTCGTTGTGATTGCACTTGGAGCGCCTGCGGTTCAGGAAGATTGGAATGGTGATTTACAGGCTGCGGGCAGCATCGCAGCCGCCGGCTTGATCACACAGGGATTAAAAGAAACATTCCCCAAATTGCGCCCAGACGGCAGTGACAATCGCAGCTTTCCTTCTGGTCATACGTCGGTGTCCTTTGCAGCCGCCGCGACGATCACCAATCGTTATGGTTGGAAAGCTGGCCTACCCGCACAAGTAGTGGCGGCATTTGTCGGATTATCCCGCATTGAAGCGCGCAAACACGACGTCGCTGACGTATTGGTAGGAGCTGCCATCGGTGAAACCAGCGGCTTTCTGATTACTTCAAAGCGCAACAATAATGTTCAAGTGTTTCCCTGGGCCAGCACAAAAAGTGCCGGTATCTCAGTTGCAGCGCGGTTTTGACTCTACGGATGATTGCTATTGGTGAAAGCAGTGAAGTTCGCGGTACGCATTTTGCGAGAGTGACCCGTACATAAACCGAATGTCAGTCACAGACAATTTCACCATATTGCGTTACCGTTAGCGAGAACGTCCATTCCGCTGCAATACCTGATCCTGTGTAATTTCGCGGATGCGCTGTGCCTGCTGGTTACGCACCTGAATGACGGCGATTTTGTCTCCTTTGGCGATACGGATCGCAACTTCCTGCCGTTTGGCTTCAACTTCCTTTGCCGCTTTAACCGCATCATCGGGATGTTTTGCGCGCGCGATGGATATGGTCTGGGCGACCAGACTTTGTGCGCGACGGAGGTCGGGGTCTCGCGCGTTTTCTGCATGGGACTGGCTCAGGAATCTTTTGGACAGTGCTCTCAGTTTGATCGGTTCTTCTTCAGGTTTCGTTTTAGTGGTCCTAGATTTCTTCGGCTCGCGACGTTTTTCCCGTTCAGCAATCCGTGCGCTGAGACGGTCAGCCTCGGCCTGAACGACTTTTGACGGCCGATAGTTCTCGACGGACAACCCCTGCGCGGAAGCTGCAAGAAATGCGGCCTTTTTGAATTTGTCGCCGCCGTTGATCTGGATTGAAGTCCAGCCATTGGCCTTAGCGATGCGGATAATGTCGGGAAGGGCATCGATATTGCGGGTTTTGAGGCGGTCAGCTTCGAGCCGGACAAATGGTGTTTTGTCATCCGAAGTCCGGTAGAGCTTATTACCGACGCGAAGAAACTTGCCTGTGAGATCGTCGGTGATGGTCGGCCTTTCAGTTTTGCGTTTTGACTTGGTCGGTGCGGGTTTAGCCTTCTCAGACTTTGCCGCACCATCAAGACTTCGCGCGCGCGGGGCGGCGCCTTCTAGTTCGTCAGCCATTCTCATCGCCTTCCTCTAAAATGCCTTGCACCTGGCCGTTCCGATCAATGGTCAGCAAATCGGCGCAGAAGCTCGGATAATCTTCGGTGCGTATGGCATCCGGATTCAGGGGATGGGCCGGATTCCCTTCTGCCTCTTCGTCGCTCATTTCCCGGAATGGCGCGGGAACAGTCGCAATTTGAGTTCGCCGTTCGATAAGCGGGACCAAAGGTGGGAGCATAGCCCGTTTCTTGAAGAAGCGGTTCCTGAAATAGGCGATCTTCGAGCCGATGATTGGCGGGATGCCGCCGCGCAGCAAAACTAGCTTACCGGCTGAAAATTGCATCAGTTCTTGCGGTAGCATCAAGGCGCGGCGTTGCTCTGAAATGGATTTCGACCGATTGGCGAGTAATCCATTGATGGTGAGCGACTTGGTAATGCTGTCCTGTCCTACATAGCCGATGCGTTCGGACAGATCGTTGGCGACGCGCAGTTCTTTTGGCGTAAACGCCACTTCGACGCCGCAATTGGCGACGATTTCATCGGCGACATGCTCGCCGTAAACACCGCGCAATTGCGAACGTGACTGAATGACCGGAAGGAGCCTGATCCCGTAACCTGCGACATAGGAAAAGGCGCTCGCAATCACCGATGCGCGGCCAAGCCGCGCAAATTCATCTAGGATGACCAGCACTGGTATCGGCGTGGTCTCACCGGGTAGTTCTCGCACGTTGAGGTCAATAAGCTGCTGGAACAGGAGATTGTAGAGCGGGGCTATGCGGTCCAGTTCATCGGGTGATACACCAAGGTAGATCGAGATAGGCCGTTTGCGGAGTTGGCGAAGATCGAAGTCGCTTGCTGCGGTTGCGGCATCAACCAGGGGGTTGAGCCAAAGACCGAGGACGTTTGTGATCGTTTTCTTGACGTCAGCAAAGCTATTGTCTGAACCACCAGCAAAATCGGCAAGGGCGGTCCGGCATCCGACCGACAGGATCAGGCTAGGATTGCCCAGTTCCTTTTTGAAAAAACCGCGCGCGTCGCCTTGGTTCAAATGGCGATAGATTGCGCCCATCGTTAGAGGCTCGTCGCTGGTTTCGGCAATCCATGCACCGACACCAGCAAATCCGGTCCGTGCGCCGTTGGCCCAAAAGGCTTCGCCGTGGTCGGGCGCAACAAACAGCATTGTCGCGATCTTCTGCAATTCGATAATGACATCATCGGTATCATCGCGGTTGATGTAGGCCAGCGGATTGTAACGGGCAGTGCGGCCTTCGCGGTCGGTCGGGTTGAACAGATAGACGTCCTGACCATAATGGGCGCGAAACCCCGCGCTCGCATCGTAATTTTCGCGTTTCACATCGAGGACGACAACCGAGCCCTGCCATGTCAGCAGGTTGGGAATGACAATACCCGTGCCTTTACCCGAGCGGGTTGGAGCTTCGACGATGACATGCTCGCTGCCACCAAAGGTCAGGAAACGGCCGCCTTTGCGGCCAAGAACGATACCGGAGCGGGCGCGAAAGCCGTGGCGCTTGACCTCGCTTTCACGGGCAAAGCGCGCAGCTCCATGCAGCGGCGCACCGCGCGCCCAAAGCGCATAGAATAGGCCCACCAGAAGCAAGCCCCCGCCGATCAAACCACCCGCCATCGCCCGCACAACTTGCGGATCGCCGCGATAATACCAGATGAACTGGGGAATTTTGAGCGGATCATAGACAGTGACGGGCAGACCTAGAATAAGCCACCCAATCATACTGGCTATGGCGAGTGCAATGAACAGCCCGAACGGGATTCCGATGAGTAATCTTAACGCGCCGCCGTCAGGCGGCGTGCCTGCCTTCTGGGTCATAATAGATCTCCGTTACCCGAAATTTGCCATCGGTTTTTTTGATCTGGACAACGCAATCCACGAGCATTTTTAGCAACGCCCGAATATCATCGCGCGCAAGATCGGAGCCGCCTTCGCTTTCCTTGACCAGCAAAGTCAGCTGCTCGAACGCCAGTTCGGCGGAATCGGCATGGATAGTAGTAATCGATCCTGGATGACCTGAATTGACGTTGCGCAGGTAAAAGAACGCCGTCCCATCCCGCAGCTCCTGAAGCAAGATGCGATCAGGGCGCATCCTGAGCGCGCTTTCCAGCAAATGCTTGGCAGTAACATTGGCGGTGCCTTGCCCGTCCTTCGCATAGAGCATGTGCACGACATTCTTCTGAGGAACGATCAATTCGCGCGTATCTTCAATGGTTAGGAGCCGTTCTTCGGAAGGGATCAGTTGGATCAATCCCTTGGAAAATGTGGTTTTGCCAGAGCCGGTCGCGCCCGAGATGAGAATGTTCAGTTTTGCTTTGACCGCAGCATCGAAGAATTCGACATGATGACCTGCGCGAAGCAGTGTGAGTAAGTCTAACTCATGCTGGCTGACCTTTTTTTCAGCAATCCGAGTGTTTTTGAACAAGCCCGCTGCTTCGAAATCATCCAGTGTCATGGACACGCTTGATGGTTTGCGAATGGTGATTGAGACCGTTTCATCAGGGACAACCGGCGGGACAATAATTTGCACCCGCTCACCGCTTGGAAAGATGGTTGAAACTATCGGATTTTCGCGGTTGATGTCCTGCGCTGTATAGGCGGCTGCAGCAGTTGCCAGCGCCATCAGCGTTTTGAAATCGAGCGATGGCTCATTTTCCCATGTCCAGCGTCCGCCCCGCTCAATGCCGACCTCACCGGGAAGATTGATAACCAGTTCGGTGACGCTCGCATCATCAAGATATTTAGCTAAAGGTTGGGTCACGCTGTCCAGAACAGCGGTGTTTTTACCCGGCGCGGCCATTATTGAAGCGCAAGGCCGTAAACGGTCGAGAAATCGAAGTCCTGTGCGACGGTTATTCCAACATCCTCACCCTGATTTTTGCGCAGGACCGGCTTGATTTCGCCATTCTGCTGCAAGACGGTGGAGGCTGCGTCAGATGGAACACGGGTTGTGTTCGAGCCATTATTGCCGACCGCTTCTGCTCCAACGGTCGCTGCATCCTCGACAAGACTAAAAAGCAAAGCGGTGCCAAATCGTTTCCAGAAAAAATTTTCGACTTTACCATCAACACCGCCGCGACCAAGTGTGTCGGTTGCCGGCGAGCCGACATCAATCGCGATGCCGCGCGGTGTTACTGCGCGCGTCCAGAGGACAAACAGGCGGTATTGTCCGCGATTGAGGCCGCCTTGATATTCGCCAAAGATCTTCGTGCCTTTTTCCAGAAGCACAACCCGGCCATTGTCGGAATAGACATTGCGCGGGACAATGCAGCTCACATAGCCGGGCTGACTTGAATCCATCGCGGTTTGCAGGACGCACGGAATGAAGCTTCCCGCGGTAATCAGGAAATTTCGGTTGGGAAGCTGGCGTGCCCGAGCCTGTCCGATTACCGACGCGCGCCGGAGCGTATCAAGATTGGTGGCTTGCCGGGGTGAAGCCTCTCCGGTGCTCGTTCCACTAACAGCCGCGTTATAGTTGGCTGCACTGCCTCCACCAGCGCGCTCACCGCCAAAGGCAATAAGTGTTGACTGCCGCGAAGCTTCTCGCAGCGCTTCAGCTGGCGATTGCTGACGCGGCTGCACGGTAGTTGTCGCTTGGCCCTGTGGGGGCAGGGGCTGAGGGCCAATAGCTGGAACAACCGGTTCCCCCAATGGAATAGGCGCATTGGGATCGGTTCCAGCTTCTGCGAGCGTCGGTGCAATCACCGTGGCCGGGTCATAGTCTGCCGCTTCAAGCGCTGGTTTTGGTTTTACGGGCGGCAATTCTGAATTGCCGGTTAGCCCGGTTCCAAGTGCCAGTACCGTAAACATAAGCGCACCAGCGGCGGCGGCAAAGCCGATCATCTTTTTCGGGTCCACAGTGGTGCCGGGAATAGACGGCATTTTGCTACCGCGTTCGCCAGAAGGGCTGCGGTCAATTTCGTCTGGGTTAGGGGTTTGATCGACTTCAGCGCGTTCAGCGGCTCCGACGTCATTGGCTGTATCGGCCATCACCGTGTCTCCCCATCATCTGTGCGTTCAACGACGCTTGATGCCGTGCCGGTCTTGGGATCGCGTCCATAAAAATCAGGTGCGTCATTGAAGATGCACAGCACTTTCTTGCCGCGCCGCAAACGAAGCTGCGCAAACACGCCGTGAACAACCACAAACTCATCGCGAACATCAAACGGAACAATGCTCTCAGTGCCATCGGGATTGATTGCAAATATTGCAGGTAATTCGCGCTGGTTCGGAAAACGCAGGGCGGTAAATTGCCCATTGTCAGTAATTTCGGAAGGCTGGATTTCCGATGATCCCTGAACACTGTATTTTAGATTGCGAGTGCCTTCGAGAACACCAAGATCAAGCGCCGAACGGATTGCTCCGGATTGGAGCGCTACTGCCTGAGTATATGCTGCCTGCGTTGCAGCAGCTTGCGCCGCTGCTGCCTCTTCGCGCGGATAGCGGAAGGCTACCTTAAAGAAGGTATCCGGTGTTCTTTCTCGAATGGCTCCCCTGCGTGCGCTCAGCTCGAAAGTATAGGTGCGATTTCCTGTATTTGAACGCGTGATGACGATCAGATTGGTTGGGCCAGCTCGTTCGCGAGGTTTGATGAACAGCGAATTTTCAGCCGGGGCAACCTCCCAGGATATCGTGTCGCCAAGCGCGACATGCTCTACCCGTTCGCCCGGTGAAAATACGATCTGCGTTGCCGACCGAAAAACGCCCACAATACGGAAAACCTGATTCTCGTCATAGATGACTTCGCGGATTCGGTTGTCTTGCGCCGTTGGCTGAGGGGTTTCACCAGCCATTATTGGTGATCCGCTAAGCAGCATCGCCAATAGGGTGAAGTTTCTTAGATTTTTCATGGTGTGACCTCCAGATCAGCGCGGTAAGTTTGCACTTCCAGCCCCAGCGGATTTTTGAACCGTTGCTGTTCGGTAGTTGGTGTGTCCGTGGTATCGTAGGTCACGGTTGCGATGGCCTGCGTGTCAGTAACGCGCGACCCTTGCTGGAGCGATTTAGTGAAGCGTATTTGCGCTACGTTTTCGGAGACGAATGTGACCGATTTAACCGCGATGAATATTGTATCGAGATCGGTGAAGACGTTCTGCGGTGAGCTTGCATTGTCTTTGCTATAGAAGGCGGTCCAGCGTGCCTGTTCCTCGCGGGATGACATCGCCAGCACGCCCTCAAAAAACTCTTTGCGTGCTTGCGGTATCCAGCCCTCGCGGTTGCGGACATAATCGGCGAGAAAATATTTGGCGACAGCTTCATTGTAGGTGATCTGGTTATCGCCCGACATCTGCGCGGTAATCTCACTCGCGCCGGTCGCCTTATCGACAGTGATGACATAGGGCGCGACGGTTTTTAGCGGCGTCAGCATTGCAACAGCGGCAACGCCGGTAATCGCAAGACCGCTGGCAATCGCAGCAACTATCCACGCGAGCCGTTTTGAACGCCGCGCTGCAACAAAGCGGTCGCGGTCCCAGCTTGCGCTTTCCGCAAAATAGGCTTTGAGATCATCTCTATCAGTGACGCCGCCAGCCACCGCTCAGCAACTTTGATACACGCGCTTTGGCTGCGCGCTGCTGATAGGTGGGACTATGGGCTGGGTTTTGGCGCCGTGCCTTGTTGCGGGTTTTGGGAGCATGGATGATTTGCTAGGGAATACTTCAACGCCTTCACGTTTCGGTTCTTCGCCCGATTCACTACCAGACGGCTGCCCTGCAGGCGTTGACGTGCCAGTCTCGGGATCGACGGTCGGCAATATAGAGCCGTGAGGGTTGGCTGGTCGGCGCTTCTTTCCATCGCACTTGGAGAGCTTGGGCGACTTTGGTGCAGCTACAATAGGGCTGGCAGGTATCGAGATTGCCAAGGCGGCAATCAGAGCCATGATTTGTTTACGCATAATTTGCTCCTCAATTTGTTCCGCGACTGACCGAACCTGATGTCCGTATTCTTGCGATGCCGCGCGCGAAACCGCGTTCGATGGCGCGGCTTGTTGCCTGCGCTCCGGTCGCGCCGCGCCCGATGACAAACCCGCCTGCTGCTGCGATTGCCGATGCGAACTGGTTGGCGAGGGCAGGGCCACCGCCACCTAGGGATGCGGCTAGCATCGGAATTTGCAGGAAAAAGAAAAAGCCGAGCGCGTAAAAGGCGAGAGCCTTGATCGCAGCCATGCCGATTTCGTCATTTTCTGAAATTGTGGCGATGATTGCTTCGCCGGTCTGCGTAAGAAACAGCGTCAGAACGAGCGCGAAGACGATCAGCATCAGATAGTTGATGCACGCGCCCAGCCAGGCAAAGAAATAGCCGCGCGTGGACTCGAACAGAAGTGCCGCAACAAAGAGCGGTCCGACCACCGATAACAAAGCCAGTGCAAACAGGCCAAACGCGCTGATGACGAAGCCGATAGCAGCACATAGCAAGGTGGCTATAAGGACCATCACCACCAGAAAGCCTGAAAAAACAGCATAGCCAATATCGGGAAGCGTGCCTTGAGTTTCCTGATAATTCGCCGCGATCTTGCGCATAGTGTTGGCGGTTTCAAAGCCGGTGCCTGCCAGCTTGTCATAAAAGCCGCCAAGACCGCCAACATCCGCGCCGCCAAGAGCGGTGGCGAACTGGCTTGGCAGGCCGCCAAGTGCGAACATGCCGATTTGGGTTCCGTAAAGCGAAGTTACGGCAAAATAGAGGAACGCGAGCTGGCAGCCGCGATAGGCATATTCGCGAAATGGATATTGCACAGCGCCGCGCATAATCGCGTAACCGAGCAGCGAAATATAAATCACGATGCCGATCCGCAGCGCAGGCGATACTATGCCGATTATAGCAGCATATTTACCAACGATCGCGCCCAAGGCGGTATTAAGCGCCTCAAACATCGTGGTAAAAACATGATCGCTAAAATCCATTTCGGCACATGGTCCTTTTGACTCGGTTCTATTGGGTTAGTTGAAGCTGTGACTTGGCGAATGCTGCTGCGCGGCAGTTGGTCGTGACCACCGCAGGCTGCGCGCTCGTAGGAGTATTCGAGCCTGCCCAGCGCCGACAAATTTCCTGCATTGGCTCGATCTCGGCAGGGTGGGCAGCATAATATTTCCAAGTTCTGGCTGGCATATCGCCGTCAGTCCCGTCCGAATTCTCAGACGCGCCGCACCCCGCGAGCAACAACAGGATCGTCAGCGATGCGGCCCGCATAGTCATTGCCCCCGGTAGTAACGGCTTGCTTCATCAAGCTTGTGTGCCAAGGCGGCTTGACCCTCGGCAGCGCGAGCGCGTTCCTGTGCTTGTTGCTGCAAAGCGATGGCCTGCAAGCGCAGCTGGTCATTTTGCATGGCGGCAGATTCCAGTTGCAACCGAGCGGTTAGATCAGCAACTTCCTTGGCTGTGGATGCGCTCGCCAATCGTGTGCGCAGTTGGTCGAGCCCTTGAGCCCGCGAAGTAACGGCAGAGCCGACATTTTCTGCGAGGCCAGCATTGATGCCAATGTTGCGCGCATTGAGATCAAAGGCCGCGCGCGACTGCTCCGAGCCTGCAAGGCCAAGACGGTCCAGAAGTCCGCGATAGACTTCATCGGCCTTCGCGCGTCCTGCGCCAACTACATTAAGATCGCCATTTCCGAACCCTTCGAGCGAACCGTTTGATGTATCAAGCTCGCGCAGTGCATCGGTTTTGAGCTTCTGGGCTAATGTCGGAATGTCGGTGAGCTTGTTCAGATCCTCATAAAGCCTTTGCGCTTCGGCAATTTGCTCTTTGCCTTGCTTCACCATTTCCAAGGTTTGCCGAACTGTGTTGATCTGTTGGATCAGGCCGGCGCTGTCATGGACGGGCATACCTTGGGCAAATGCGGGCAAGGGTGCTGCGAAAAGCAGCGTGGCACTTAGTATCTGTGTCAATTTCTTCATCGTCTTACCTTTCTTCATGGTTCAGCGTCGTTGTTGGATTCAGCTGGGACGCCTCCGGCTATGGAAGAGGGGAAGCCAGACGGTAGGGTCGCTTCCTACCTCGGCTATGATTTCATCGACCTGGGCTGTGGTTTCGGCGCGGCCCGACAGGACCGCGAGCGCGTCATCGAGACCGCTCAAATCAAGTTCGACCACCACGCTGTCATGGCCCTGCTTGACCAGAAACTTGTGGCTTTCAGGCGAGAGTTCTTCGCGCACGAGTTTGAATTCGGCCTCTGACAGGGCGAATCCATCCACATAATCGCGCCGCGCACCAAAGGGATTTGGCAACATGATCTTGGTTGCGACCTGTTCGAGGATTGAATGGCTTATGTCGCTTTTAAGCGCGTCTGCTGGTGACTGTGTGGCGAACACCATAAGGGCGTTACGCTTCCGGTAAGTTTTTAGGCCGTCCTGGGCGAAGCGCCGGAAGGCTTCATCGCCCAATGCCTTCCAGAATTCGTCAATGCAGATAATCATCCGCTCGCCGGTTAGAAGCTGATCGATCCGGTGGAAGAGATACAGCATGACGGGCGTGCGGATATCGGCGTTGTCGAGGAAGTCGGTCATATCGAAACCGATAAACCTCGCATCAAGCGTCATGCTGTCATGCGCGTTGTCGAACACCCAGCCTAGAGCGCCTTCCGACGTCCATTTTTCTAGCCGCGCGCCAACGCCGCTTGCATCCTTCATGCCGAGCATTGAGCGCAGCGCGCTTAGCGAACGGTCTGCTACGGGAAGTTTCATAACCGCATTTATGCCGTCTTCGATCCTTCGTTCTTCCTGGACCGAGATGGGCTTGCCGTCAGCGCGAACCAATTGGCGGATGAATATCGACAAGAAGCTCTTGTCCGGGGCGCAGTCTGTCAGCGCTTTGAGCGGAGAGAAGCCGGTGGCGATGCCATTATGCAATGCGAGATAAGTACCGCCACTTGCCTGCACGAAAATTTGCGCGCCGCGATCTTTATCGATGAATATCTGCCGAGCGCCGGTCTTTTCCGCTTGTGCCATCAGAAAGTTAAGCAGCACAGTCTTGCCGCCGCCAGAGGGACCAATAATCAGCGTGTGACCCAAATCGCCTTTATGGAAATTGAAGAAATAGGGGCTTCGCGCGCTGGTCTTGAGAAGCGCTATCGCGTCACCCCAATGATTTCCGTTCGCTTGTCCGGCCGGGAAAGTATGAAAGGGCGAGAAAGCCGCAAAATTAAGTGATGTGATAGGCGCGGGCCTGGCGCGCCAAGCAAAATTGCCGACAAGCTGTGACCAATAGGCGGCTTCAAGCGCGGCGCCTTCTCGTGCTGCGACCATCCCGGTATCGGCAAGTGCCGCCCGCGCCACTGACATATGATCGCGCAAGGCGCGCATACTTGTCCCGTAAACGGCAAGCGTGAAATGGTGATCGCCCAAAACAAAGCGATTTGACATCAGATCATCGCTTGCATCAATCAGCGCGTCGGCCTGGCTGACCGCTCGGTCGCCTGAATTTTCCATTTGTGTCATGCGCAGCCGAAACTTCTCGGTTGCAGCCGCTCGCCCAAGAAATGTGAAGGATTGTGTCAGCACGAACCCGAAATCGACTGATAGCAACGCTTCAAACTGGCGCGGGGTGGTTTGCGCGGGATATTCGCGGATTCCGAAAATGCCGCCAAAGGCAGATGTGTCGGCACCGCGAACTTCGATGGTTTCCGCGCCGAAAATCGTCCGCGCGCGGTAAAGCGCGCCGCCCAGATGCCCGCGAACCACGGGAACACGGACATGGCGTCCGGTCATTACCATATCAGCGACTTCCATCGCTTCGGAAAACATCAATCCGCGATGTGCATATATCCTGCAGCGGCGCGGCTGACAGCGCGCCATGAGCTTTTCAAAGTCGCGAGCCTTGTCGTCGAGCAATTCGACCAGTGCCTCGTCAACCAGCGGACCTGTTTCTGCTTGCTTTGAAACCTTGCGTTTGAAGAGCTGGATGATCTTGTCGCTTCCCGTCGCAGAAGGGCGAATGACAAGACTGACGAAGAAGCGGTTGATGAACATCCGCTCCCGGTTGATGCGGCCAAAATAGGCGCGGTCCAGATCGGCAGCGAAACCAGATTGGAATGCCCCACCGGGATATTGATCCACGCGCATCCTGATAAGATGGGTCCAGACCGACAACCGCTCATCATGCAGGTTTCGAAGCAATCCGTTTAACTTGGTATGCCAGTCGTTGAGATCGCGCACATCGGACGTCTCGAAGGCGCGGCCCGTGAGTTCGAAAGTCAACATGATATCGCCGGAATCGAGCGCCACCATTTCCTCGTTTATATGGCGCGCATAGGGCAGAAATTTTTCAGGCGTTGCCTCGCGCTGCGCTATTTTGAGCGGCACAGCATTGTTGGTAGCGAGCAATCTACCCATGACGACCAAAGCCTTTGCGGCGCAGGCCAGTAAGCGGCAGCGGTGAGTAGCTACTGCCGCCCCAGAAGCTGCGGTTCCGGTTACCCGCTTTTGTCCGGCCCCAAAGGAACAGCAGGCGAAACGCATTGACATCATGCCGCACGATCAGCCGCGAAATTGAATAGCCAAAAGCCGCGATCAATGTGGCATAGAGCGGGCTGTTGCTCTGAATCAGTACCGATGCGCTAGCGATTAACAGTAATACCGCCGCTTCAATCGGAATCCCCGCCCAGAGCGCCGGGCGCGTCACCGCGAGGAACAGCGTGTTCTTTGTCAGACTTTCGGTTTGCTCGTTCATCGCCGTCAGCCCGCAATGAGACCGACGATGGAATCCGCCGAAAAGACTATGGCGATGCCAATAATGACCGTCACGAGAACAGCGGTCGAAGCGCGCCCTGTAAACCAGAGCAGGCCAGTTACAATTACGGCGATCACTGCCAGCGTGCGAAGAAGCGTCGATGATAAAAGGCCGCGCACATTGCTTGCAAAGCTTTCCAAATTTTGTGCGTAGGCTGGGTCGGGTAGGGCGAGCGAAATGAACATCGCAGACAAGAGGGTTATGCTCCAGAACACCGCACGTTGGCGCTTGTTTGGAAGCTGGTTAGATTTCGCTGCACGGGATGTGTGCCACACCTTAGCGCCCCGTGCCAAATTTAGGATGATGCTCATATGCTGCCCCTTTCATTATTTGCGAGAGCTTTGGTTTCGCGTTCGTAAGCCGCCCGCTCAAAGAGGTTCCAGCGCGGGGGTGGTGCAGGGCGAGGCGGCGCTTGCTGCGCTGCATTTTCCGCGACGATGATTGCCTGTAGATCGCCGCTTGTGTCCGCGATTGGTTGCGATGCAGTGGGGGTATAAGATACTTGTCTATCGGCAATGCCAGCATTGCCGACAACCTTGGCGACATAGCCATTACGAAACCCGCGTGACTGGCTTCCGGTGTTATACATTGAGAGGGCAATACGAAGGGCGCTTTGTGGGTCGCGCCCCGCTTTTACCGAATTATAATTCTGGGTAAGAACGCGGCCCAGTGCCGCAATATTGGTGCAGGGGTCGAACACTGTTTCCCATGTGAGACCAAGCCAGCGCATATTGCGGGAATTGATCTGGCCAAGGCCCAGATCGACTGAATAACCTGCTGCAACATAGCGTTTAGCTGTGGCAGCGGCTGTTGCAGCGCTGGTTTGGCGGCGAGGCTGCCGGCCTCCGTTGACGTTGAGGGCGAAGGGATACCCTCTGCTTTCGGTATGTATGATTGCCAGCACCGTTTTGGGAGCCACTGTAGGTGCGCATTGTGATGCAAGTGCAAATAAGGCGGCGGAAGAATAGTTCATGTAAGGCTTACCCCAGATGAAGTGACAGTTGGTTTAAGATACCCGCTATATTTCATTAATTTTGTCCCGAACTATTTGCTCTAATACGACTATCATTTTGATTTTCGAACTAATCATAGAAGTCAGGGGCTTAATTCAGCTATAGATTCAGGAAGGCGTTACGGACGTTTCGACTTGTCTATCGAAACCCGTAACGGCTTTTGACCTTCAATCTTGATCCTGCGGACTGTGTGTTCGTCGTTGGGCGGGTTCGCTGTCAGCCCGATTTCAAGTCCGAGTGCGGATAAATAAGGCAAAATCGAACATTTGCCTTCGCAATCTCAAGGCCTCGCCGGAGTCATCCAGCTAGAGGTATATTATGAATCGAAGCCGATATGTAACACGGCCGCTCGACGCTACTGATCGAGCGATCATCGCCGCATTGCACGAAAACGGTCGAATGACCGTTCGTGACCTTGCGGAACAGATTGGAATGTCCAGTCCAAGCGTAACTGAACGCATTCACAAGCTAGAAGATACAGGCGCGATACGGGGTTATACAATTCTTGTTGACCCTACGGTCTTTGGTCTCGGTATTTTTGCGCATGTGCGAGTCCGCGCCATGCCGGGTGAAGCAAAAAGAGTGGCACAGATGCTCATCGACACTCCTGAGATTGTCGAGGCGGATCATGTGACGGGCGAAGATTGCTTTATGGCGAAAGTGGTGGCTGGCGATCTACATGAGCTCGAAACCGTGATTGATCGTTTTCTACCATTCGCATCGACTGACTCGGCAATCATCCAATCTTCAACAGTGGGCCGACGTCTTCCAAAGTTGTGAATTGTTCGTACCCGCCTCATTGGCATTGCCAAGGCGCCCTAGGTCTGAGGCATTGATTTGGCGCTATTCAAGAGCTGTCTAGCTGGGGCCCAGTATCCTAACGCAGACGAATTCCCGGTGACACCCACGCCGAAAACACGTTATTTTTACAAGATGTGACAAGTTCGATAACTAATTATTAACCACAATCCGACATTGCCATCACATCGACGACCATAAAAATAACAGTTCAGGGAAAACAGGGTGGCACATTTCAAATTTCAGCAGCTCGCTATGGCGGGTCGGGCAGTTGCTCGGCTTATTGTCGGCATCGCTTTAGCGATTCCGGCAGTTGCATCGGCACAGAATTTTTCGGTTCAATCGGTGCCCGATCCTTATACTGCGATCTATTCGGACGGTTCGGGACGAACAATTACAGTGCGCGGCGAGCCGCAAAACACGGCCTGCTTTTCCTTCGACGCAAATGGAGTTGCAGACGTTTTCGCTACGGCAAGTACTGCTGCGTGCGACAGGTCGATAGAACTTCGGTTCGAGACATCTGGCTTCTTGTTCGACAGCGTAATTTATCCTGACATCGACGATATTGATGGAACCGCTCCGCGCGATAGCTTCGCTGCAAACGTTGCGGGTAGTTGGTCCTCGCCCACAATTGAGGTTTATTCGTTTGCTTCACCGCCTGCTTTTGCGGATCAAGCCGCGCGGCTTTCAGGTTCGGGAGCCGTGGGAAGCTTTCTGGCAAATGCCGCAGGCAATAACCCCACGAATGAAACTGCCACATTTGCACTAACCAATCCTACTACGACTTTTTCAATTTTTTATGACGATGTTGAAGGAGCGCGGAACGCACGAGCTTTCTTCAATCTCAATTTTCTCACCATTCAAACGGCGCAGGGTACGGTTCTGGCCGTTTCCGACAATGCCTCTGGTGTAAATGGTGTTTCCGGTGCGTCAGCGGTCGTCAATGCTTACGATGATGATACGCTGAATGGAGTTTCTGCAGACCCTACAAATACCGTGCTCAATGTAGCGCTTGGTTCGAGCGTGCCTGCGGGTCTGACGTTCGACACTATGAGCGGCGATGTTGGTGTTGCTGCTGGCACGCCAGCTGGCACGTACAGCTTCGATTATGAGATCTGCGAAATTGGGTTTCCAAGCAATTGTCAGATTGCGACTGTTACTGTGGTTGTCGAACCCACTGTCGATCTAGCTATCACGAAGACGAACACGCCTGGCCAGAATGGCGAAGTCGATCAGTCCAACGATACTGTGACGTCCGGATCGGCCACGACTTATACCGTGATCGTGACCAATAACGGGCCGGATAGCGTCACTGGAGCTGTTGTAACTGATGCGCCCGGCAGTGGTATCACTTGCCCCGGGACCAATGCAGTAATGATTTCGGGCAGCGGAGTTCCCGCTGGGAGCTTTACGATAGCCGATCTTACGGGGTCGGGGATCACGCTTGGCACACTCGCGAATGGCGAAAGTGCAATCCTCACATTCTCTTGCCAGGTGAACTGATATGGTACGCTCAACTTCAACTTATAAGCAATTTTTGCTAACAACTAGTGGGTTGCTGATAGTCGGCTTGCCTTCTGCAGTGCACGCGCAAGTGGCCGCCAATACCGCTAATGTTTCTGCGCCTGCGGGTGCTTTCGAGACCGACGCAAGCAACAACTCTGCGTCAGACTCTGATACGGTATTTGCAGCGATCGTAGCGACGAATGACAGTGCGACTGGCATTAACGGAGCCTCTGGCGCGACGGCGGTTGTGAATGCGTTTACCGCTGACACGATCAACGGTGTTGCGGCCTCTGCTGGCAATGCGACGCTTAGCGTTGCGACCGGTTCAACGGTCCCTGCTGGTCTGACGTTCGATGTTGCGAGCGGCAATGTTGATGTTGCTGCTGGTACGCCTGCTGGGACATACACGTTCGATTACGAGATCTGCGAGACCCTCAATCCTACCAACTGCCAGATCGCCACGATTAGTGTGACGGTGGATGCCGCGCCGATCACGGCGGGTGCTGATACACCGCCTGCGGTGAACGGTGCTACTGGCGGTGATGATATCGTCAATGCGTTCGACAATGACACGCTGAACGGCGCTGCGGTTGATCCGGCTGATATTACGGCCACGATCACCACGCCAGCGACGCCTGCAAGCCCGGGCGCTCCTGTTCCGGTTATGGATCCTGCGACGGGTCTGGTTGACGTTCCTGCTGGCACGCCTGCTGGCAGCTACACGATCACTTCGAGATATGCGAGACGCTGAACCCTAGCAACTGTGCGACGAGCACGGTGACGGTGGTGGTTGATGCGGCACCTGTGGTTGCGACGAATGACAGTGCGACTGGCATTAACGGAGCCTCTGGCGCGACGGCGGTTGTGAATGCGTTTACCGCTGACACGATCAACGGTGTTGCGGCCTCTGCTGGCAATGCGACGCTTAGCGTTGCGACCGGTTCAACGGTCCCTGCTGGTCTGACGTTCGATGTTGCGAGCGGCAATGTTGATGTTGCTGCTGGTACGCCTGCTGGGACATACACGTTCGATTACGAGATCTGCGAGACCCTCAATCCTACCAACTGCCAGATCGCCACGATTAGTGTGACGGTGGATGCCGCGCCGATCACGGCGGGTGCTGATACACCGCCTGCGGTGAACGGTGCTACTGGCGGTGATGATATCGTCAATGCGTTCGACAATGACACGCTGAACGGCGCTGCGGTTGATCCGGCTGATATTACGGCCACGATCACCACGCCAGCGACGCCTGCAAGCCCGGGCGCTCCTGTTCCGGTTATGGATCCTGCGACGGGTCTGGTTGACGTTCCTGCTGGCACGCCTGCTGGCAGCTACACGATCACTTACGAGATATGCGAGACGCTGAACCCTAGCAACTGTGCGACGAGCACGGTGACGGTGGTGGTTGATGCGGCACCTGTGGTTGCGACGAATGACAGTGCGACTGGCATTAACGGAGCCTCTGGCGCGACGGCGGTTGTGAATGCGTTTACCGCTGACACGATCAACGGTGTTGCGGCCTCTGCTGGCAATGCGACGCTTAGCGTTGCGACCGGTTCAACGGTCCCTGCTGGTCTGACGTTCGATGTTGCGAGCGGCAATGTTGATGTTGCTGCTGGTACGCCTGCTGGGACATACACGTTCGATTACGAGATCTGCGAGACCCTCAATCCTACCAACTGCCAGATCGCCACGATTAGTGTGACGGTGGATGCCGCGCCGATCACGGCGGTGCTGATACACCGCCTGCGGTGAACGGTGCTACTGGCGGTGATGATATCGTCAATGCGTTCGACAATGACACGCTGAACGGCGCTGCGGTTGATCCGGCTGATATTACGGCCACGATCACCACGCCAGCGACGCCTGCAAGCCCGGGCGCTCCTGTTCCGGTTATGGATCCTGCGACGGGTCTGGTTGACGTTCCTGCTGGCACGCCTGCTGGCAGCTACACGATCACTTACGAGATATGCGAGACGCTGAACCCTAGCAACTGTGCGACGAGCACGGTGACGGTGGTGGTTGATGCGGCACCTGTGGTTGCGACGAATGACAGTGCGACTGGCATTAACGGAGCCTCTGGCGCGACGGCGGTTGTGAATGCGTTTACCGCTGACACGATCAACGGTGTTGCGGCCTCTGCTGGCAATGCGACGCTTAGCGTTGCGACCGGTTCAACGGTCCCTGCTGGTCTGACGTTCGATGTTGCGAGCGGCAATGTTGATGTTGCTGCTGGTACGCCTGCTGGGACATACACGTTCGATTACGAGATCTGCGAGACCCTCAATCCTACCAACTGCCAGATCGCCACGATTAGTGTGACGGTGGATGCCGCGCCGATCACGGCGGGTGCTGATACACCGCCTGCGGTGAACGGTGCTACTGGCGGTGATGATATCGTCAATGCGTTCGACAATGACACGCTGAACGGCGCTGCGGTTGATCCGGCTGATATTACGGCCACGATCACCACGCCAGCGACGCCTGCAAGCCCGGGCGCTCCTGTTCCGGTTATGGATCCTGCGACGGGTCTGGTTGACGTTCCTGCTGGCACGCCTGCTGGCAGCTACACGATCACTTACGAGATATGCGAGACGCTGAACCCTAGCAACTGTGCGACGAGCACGGTGACGGTGGTGGTTGATGCGGCACCTGTGGTTGCGACGAATGACAGTGCGACTGGCATTAACGGAGCCTCTGGCGCGACGGCGGTTGTGAATGCGTTTACCGCTGACACGATCAACGGTGTTGCGGCCTCTGCTGGCAATGCGACGCTTAGCGTTGCGACCGGTTCAACGGTCCCTGCTGGTCTGACGTTCGATGTTGCGAGCGGCAATGTTGATGTTGCTGCTGGTACGCCTGCTGGGACATACACGTTCGATTACGAGATCTGCGAGACCCTCAATCCTACCAACTGCCAGATCGCCACGATTAGTGTGACGGTGGATGCCGCGCCGATCACGGCGGGTGCTGATACACCGCCTGCGGTGAACGGTGCTACTGGCGGTGATGATATCGTCAATGCGTTCGACAATGACACGCTGAACGGCGCTGCGGTTGATCCGGCTGATATTACGGCCACGATCACCACGCCAGCGACGCCTGCAAGCCCGGGCGCTCCTGTTCCGGTTATGGATCCTGCGACGGGTCTGGTTGACGTTCCTGCTGGCACGCCTGCTGGCAGCTACACGATCACTTACGAGATATGCGAGACGCTGAACCCTAGCAACTGTGCGACGAGCACGGTGACGGTGGTGGTTGATGCGGCACCTGTGGTTGCGACGAATGACAGTGCGACTGGCATTAACGGAGCCTCTGGCGCGACGGCGGTTGTGAATGCGTTTACCGCTGACACGATCAACGGTGTTGCGGCCTCTGCTGGCAATGCGACGCTTAGCGTTGCGACCGGTTCAACGGTCCCTGCTGGTCTGACGTTCGATGTTGCGAGCGGCAATGTTGATGTTGCTGCTGGTACACCTGCTGGGACATACACGTTCGATTACGAGATCTGCGAGACCCTCAATCCTACCAACTGCCAGATCGCCACGATTAGTGTGACGGTGGATGCCGCGCCGATCACGGCGGGTGCTGATACACCGCCTGCGGTGAACGGTGCTACTGGCGGTGATGATATCGTCAATGCGTTCGACAATGACACGCTGAACGGCGCTGCGGTTGATCCGGCTGATATTACGGCCACGATCACCACGCCAGCGACGCCTGCAAGCCCGGGCGCTCCTGTTCCGGTTATGGATCCTGCGACGGGTCTGGTTGACGTTCCTGCTGGCACGCCTGCTGGCAGCTACACGATCACTTACGAGATATGCGAGACGCTGAACCCTAGCAACTGTGCGACGAGCACGGTGACGGTGGTGGTTGATGCGGCACCTGTTGAAGCCCTTCCGGACGAAATAGGTCCAGTTGATAGCACCGAAGGTGATCCTGATGCAGGTAATGCCTATGATAATGATACATTGAACGGTGAGCCTGTTGATCCGGACGATATTGTTGGTTCAATACTAACTCCAGCAACACCGGCAGAGCCAGGAGCCCCTGTGCCCGTTATGAACCCTATAACAGGGGTCATTTCAGCACCTCCAGGGACACCTCCCGGGACGTATGTAATCGTGTATGAAATTTGTGAAAAGCTTAATCCTACAAATTGTAAAACCGGAACAATCAGTATCACGATTGACCCGCCGGTCGCCGGTATAAGCGGTATCGTCTTCCTCGATGAGGATGGCGATGGCATCTTCGATGATGGCGAGAACTTGCTGATCAATTGGATTGTTGAAATCAAAGATGCGGATGGCAATTTGGTTGCAACCGTACAAACTGATGAAAACGGTTTCTATGAAGTTGGTGATTTGCCGCTTGGTGAATATGATATCAGCTTCAAAAATCCAACAAATGGCGTACTTTACGGAACTATTGAGGGTGTTGAACTAACCGGCGGCAATGTCACTGTTGATCAAAACCTTCCCATTGATCCATCAGGTATTGTTTATGATGCAATAACGCGTCAACCGGTTGCAGGTACTAGAGTTACCTTACTAGGCGCCAACGGCAACCCTTTGCCGGCCGCTTGTTTCGTAGACGCTGCGCAACAGGATCAATTGACTGATGCCGACGGGTTTTATCGCTTTGATGTTGTTCCGGGTGGTGCAGTAGCCTGCCCAGTTGGTGAGACAGAATATAGCATCGTCTTCGACGCGCCGGGTACCTATAGCGATAATCCATCAACGATTATTGCGCCTCAATCTGATGCGTTGAATTCGACACCTGGTATTGGGTCACTTCTTGTAGCTCCACAGGCAACCGCGCCAAATGGTGGGCAAGACACAACCTATTATCTGCGCTTTATATTGGCGACCGGTGACCGGGACGTGGTGCACAACCATATTCCACTGGACCCATTCCAGAATCGTTCGCCTTTGGTGGTTAGCAAAACCAGCATTAAACGGTCCGCGAGTGTCGGTGATCTCATCCCTTACACGATCTCTGTTCGCAATGCTGAGAATGTGCAGCGTTCGGGTGTTAATGTCATTGATATCATTCCGCCAGGGTTCAAATATGTACCCGGTAGCTCGATCGTCAATAATATTGCCGAAGAACCTGAGCAAACCGGCCGTGAATTGCGCTGGAATGATCAGACCATCGGCGCAGCAGCAACGTCAACTTACAATCTGACAATGGTTGTTGGTGCAGGCGTCACCGGCGGGGATCGTGTGAACACTGCTCTGGGCCGTAATGGCTTTGATGGAGCGGAGATCTCCAACCGCGGACAGGCCGTTGTATCGATTGTTGCCAGTGCAATATTCGACTGTGCTGAGATTATCGGTAAGGTTTTCGACGATCTTGACGGCGATGGTTATCAGGATGAAGGTGAGCCAGGTATTGCCAGCGTGCGCCTTGCCAACGTCAATGGTCAGTTGATTACAACCGACGAATTCGGACGCTATCACATTACTTGTGCAGCGGTTCCGGATGCCCGGATTGGATCGAACTATGTCTTGAAGGTCGATACCCGCACATTGCCGTCCGGCTATGCGGTGACCAGTGAGAACCCACGGGCTGTTCGTTTGACGCGCGGTAAGATCACCAAGCTGAACTTTGGTGCGAAGCTCTCCAAGCGAGCAATTGTGACACTGGACAGCAACGCGTTTCTTGCCGGAAGCTCGGATCTTAAATCGATATATTCCGAACAGCTAGTCTCGCTGCGAGATCAGATTGATCCTGAAAACCCGGTGATCCGTATCGATTATGCAATTGGTGCGAACGAAGACGCAGGTCTTGCGAAAAACCGTGCTCAGGCCGTGGCAGAGATGATTGCAGCGCAATTTAGCGAAGATTGGGGTGGCCCACCGGCCTCAATCGAAACAAACGTGGTCCGAACCACCAGCAACTCAGGTGGGGAGTAAGAAGTATGTCTTATCAATATCCAAAAAACGCATTCCGTGCATCACTTCCAGTTTCTGTTACCTCACTGGAAATAGACAAAAAAACACGCAAAAGTGAATGGCTGGCAGGAACGGCAGTGGTCTTAACTTCTGCTAGTCTATCGACTGTCGCTCAAGCGGGAACCTTACAGACTGATACCCAGAGTGCGGTTGAGCAAACAAGGGATCTGAACACGCAGAGTTTGAAAGACTCGCTAGTACGTGAAGCTGTTTCAAACACTAAGGCTGCAAACCCAACCCAATCAGCATTTTCTATCAAAGTTGATGAAAACCGGGATGTCGCCGAAGCTAGTGTGCACAATGTACAAGTGCGTGTTGACAGCTTGCTGGTGCAACCGGTCCTGTCGGCAGGATTGGTGGATAGTGAACGAACTGTTGTTCGCGGCGAAAAAGCTCGTTTCGTAGGGTATACGAACTACCCGGCCTTGGTGGAAAAAGCCGAAGTGCGGATATTTGCGGATGGGAAAGCCAGTGACGGCAAACCCATGGCTGTGGCCGAGGTAGATGCTGACGGAGCCGCCAGCTGGCTGGTTTCCGGAGTTGCGCCGGAAAATCTATATTATGTTTACCGGGTCTATGGCGCCAAAGGCCGCTTTGACGAGACCAAACCGCAAGAATTGACGGTTTTGGACGAACCCTTCAAACAGAATGAGGAAGCTCCCTCCAGACCAGAATTTGGTCTGCTGGATCAGGCGAATATTCGAAATATTTCTACATCGGATACAGTGGCAGTAACGGTGACTGGTAAAGCCGATCAATCGAAAGACAATGTCCGCGTATCTGGTCAATATATTCCGATTGATGACAAAGGCAATTTTGTTGCCAAGCAAATCATTCGTAAAGATGTGAAGAAGGTAGAAGTACAGATCGCCCGCAACAATGTGGTGAATCTGGACAGCAGCTACAGCGTCTTTGTTCCCAAGAGCGATTGGTTCTTTGTTGGTCAAGGCGACCTGACATTCATTACCTCTACCGGCAACGGTCCGGCGGTTGACGTCAGCGGCGATATCTTGTCCGATGGTGACTATCTGACTTCGCGGGCTGCCTACTATCTGAGCGGTAAGTTCGGTAATGGTTGGAAACTGACCAGCTCGCTCGATACCGGTGAGGTTTTGCTGGAAGACCTATTCAACAATATCGACCGCAAAGACCCACGCCAGTTGCTGCGCCGTCTGGATAACAATGAATATTATCCGACCTATGGCGACGACAGCGTATTGGTCGAAGATGCGCCAACGCAAACCGGCTTCTACGCCCGATTGGAACATCACGATAGCAGCATCATTGTCGGTAACTTTATCGCCAATTTCAATCAGGCAGAACTGGCGCAGCTAGATCGCGGCCTGTTTGGCGGATTGATCGACTATAAGAGTTCTGCTGTGACAAGCTTTGGTGAACGCAAATTGCAATTGACGGCATTTGCATCCGACCCTGGTACCGTCCCGGCACGCGATGAATTTCGCGGAACAGGTGGTTCGCTATATTTCCTGAACCGTCAGGATTTGACTATCGGCTCTGAGCGTCTGCGTATTGAAACGCGCGACCGGGAAACGGGTCTTGTGCTCTCTTCGGTCGAACTTCGTCCGCAAGAAGACTATGATGTCGACTATTTCCAGGGCCGTATTACACTAGCTCGGCCACTGGCGTCAGTAGCTTCCGATGGCGAGATTGTGCGTCAGGGCAGTTCGGCAGGTAATATCCCTGTGCTTGTTGTGCGTTATGAATATACACCACTGGTCGGTGATCTGGATGGCTATACCGTGGGTACACGCGGTGCTGGCTGGATTGGCGAACATGTCCGTTTGGGTGTGACGTCGCAGAAGGAAACAACCGAAACAGCGGATCAAACGTTGCTCGGTGCAGATGTCTTGCTTCGCTATGCGGCAGGCACATATATTAAGGCCGAAATTGCCAGAACAGAAGGACCCGGCTTTGGCCAGTCCAACTCTGTTGATGGCGGGTTAAACTTCCTGAACATCGCATCGCCGGCAGCTATCGGTCAATCGGCTGATGCCTATCGCGCCGAGGTTGCGATTGATATTGCTCAACTGACCGGAGCAGATGGCAACTTGGGCAAAGTCGGTGGCTATTTTGAGCATTTCGATGCGGGATTCTCGTCTAATTCACAGCTTAGCTTTAGCGATACCGAGCGTTGGGGCGTTCATGCTGATCTGCCGATTGGAAAGAATACCCATATCAAAGCCAAATATGATGAACTCTCGACTGCGACCAATGGCTCAACGGCCGCCGCAACCGGAGAGATTACACAGAAATTTGGTGGCGGTGTAAGCGGTAGCCTTGGCATTCGTCATGACGAACGCACGCCAGGCTTACTGTTCAACAGTGTTGAAAATGGCAAGCGTACCGATGCAGCGTTTCAGGTCGACTATAATCCGGAAGCGGCCAATTGGTCTGCCTATGGCTTTAGTCAGCTGACTTTGGAGAATGACAATGGCCGTTTTGACAATAATCGCGGCGGTGCTGGTGTCAAAGCAGAGCTGACCGACAAATTGACCTTCTCCGGAGAACTATCCGGTGGAGACGGCGGTTTGGGTGCTGATGTCCAATTGAACCGTCGCCTTGGCGAAGGATCTGAAGCCTATATTGGCTATGCTTTGCTCGCCGATCGCAATGATACTGGTTTGGAAGCGCAAAATCTGTTTAACCGCTCCAATAGCGGAACACTGACAGTCGGCGCGCGTCAACGCTTCTCCAGCAGCCTGTCTATATATGGTGAAAACCGTATCGGCCATGGCGGAACCGCGCCGAGTTTGGTCCGCAGTTTCGGACTGACATTCGATCCAAGCGAGCATTGGTCTTTCAGTGGTTCGTTTGAAAACGGGCGGATTGATGATGCGACCACCGGTGTGTTTAAACGTACAGCGGCCACATTGGGCGCAGGATACAGCAAGGAGGGCTTGAAGATCAGCTCACAAGTCGAGGCACGCTTTGAGAACGGCAATGGCCGCGATCAGGAAGTCTGGTTGTTCCGTAACAATGTCAATGCGGAGATCAATCTCGACTGGCGTTTCCTTGGCCGGTTGAACTTTGCCATCGCCGATGAAGAAGGGCCAAGTGTCCGGGCAGCGGACTTTGTCGAAGGGGTCGCCGGTTTTGCCTATCGCCCGGTCGACAATGATCGGTTGAACGTTCTCGCTCGGTATAACTATTTCCGCGACCTAGGTCCCGTTGGTCAAATCACCCAAGGTGGTGAGATCAACAGTCCTAAACAGGTTAGTCAAATTGCGTCGATTGATATCAACTATGACTTGGCCCAATGGCTGACCATCGGCGGAAAATACGGCTATCGCCAAGGTAAAGTATCTTTGGGTCGAAACAGCGATCAATTTGTATCTAGCAACACCCATCTGGGTGTATTGCGTGCCGATGTTCACTTTGTGAAAGATTGGGATGCGCTCGTTGAAGGGCGCTTGCTGACCAATGATATTGCTGGAAACACGCGATATGGGTTCCTGGCTGCAATCTATCGTCACCTTGGTAACAACGTGAAAATCGGCGTGGGCTACAGCTTCACTGACTTCTCTGATGATCTGTCTGACCAAAGCTACACCAGCGATGGACTATTCATCAACTTGCTTGGTAAATTTTAGAGCAATTCTGGATGGCGCATTGTCACACTAGCTTGACATAGACGCGATAAATTTGGGGGATTGAATGTTAGACGCTCAGAGCCATAGATCGGTATTCTCCAAACGCACTAAATCTTAGGTACTTGAACAGGGATCGATTGGTGTGATGACATTGGAAGTCAAAACGATTGTAGGTTGCGGGTTGGAGTCGGAAAAATCACTGAGCTGATTTGACTGATTAGAACCGCTGCATCATTCATTCCTGTCTTTGCTAGGCTTATCGAAACCCCGCTCGTTTCATCTGCTGAGTAAATGTGACAATGCCAAGGACGAGCTACTTGCAACGATAATACAATAATTTACGTTTTCCATCTTAGGCTAGGGTCTCAATTAAGAAATAATTGAGTTTAGAGTTCTAAAGCGGACTGATGGAAGAAACTTTCATCTTTCGTGGCATGACGGTTGCGATACTTGGCCTTTTTGCAGGTGTTTTCGCAAGCATATACCTATACGATCGCAAACAGCGTTTTGCTGGATGGCTGGCCTTGGCCTATCTATTTGGACTTATCGCCTTTTTGACCGATATTAGCCGTTCGATGCTTGCCCCCGTTTTTTCAGATATTTTTGCCAAGACCATGTTCTGGTGTTTCAGCATCGCATTGGTTTTAGCTATCTTTGATAGATACAAGTCCAGATTTCCAATCGTCAAGATTGGCGTGATTGTTGGCCTTGGTGGCGCAGCCTTATTATGGTTCAGTTTCGTGCAACCCGACGTTATCATGCGCTCGATTTTTTCGGCTTCAACCGCAGGTTTGATACTGATGTGCGCCTTGCCACCTTTGTGGCAGAAACGCAGCGGCATGCTCGAAAGCATCATGTTCGGTTTAGTTGCTGCGATTAGCGCCACCTATTTTTTGCGCCCAATCATAGTTTACGGTGTGATGGATGCGGCTCACTCAACGGCTACTTATCAGGGTTCGGCCTATGCAACACTCCTCCATGCAACCAGCGCAATTTGCGCATTGGCTTGCGGTGTGGCTATGCTGATTGTCGCTGGGCATGATATTATCGCAAAGCAACAGCTTGCGATGACAATTGACCCGTTAACGGGTTTACTAAACCGCAGAGGCTTAGATGAACTCGTGGACCAGGAAGTCTCGAACGATGACGGGGTTGGTAACCAAGGTTCGGTTATAATTTTCGACCTTGATTTGTTCAAACAGGTCAATGACCGCTTTGGGCATGAAGCAGGTGATGATGTCTTGAAGCGTGTTGGATCAACTGTCATGACTCTAATCAGTGAACACGGCAAAGCTGCCCGCATTGGTGGTGAAGAATTTGTTGTCATTCTCGATCCGTTGAGTTCGGAAGTCCGCGTCACTATTGCTAATCAGTTGCGTGTTGCGCTAGGAATGTTGGTGCACCCGGAACTTGACGCCGATTGCCGGGTTACATCTAGTTTTGGTGTGGCAAAAATTCATGACGGGGAGAGCTTTAAGATGGCACTATGCCGTGCAGATTTCGCCCTTTACCGCGCCAAAGCAGAGGGCAGAGATCGAGTTGTCGAAGCAAGGCCGGAGCGAGCCAAAGTTGCTTCGAAGAAATCAGCTTGAGAAAGGAAGTAGCAGCTCCTTTCCCATTTCCGAAGTACCCGACCAATCTCAAGCTTAAACGACCATAACAATATCATTGATGCTGTTTCAATAGCGAATACCGTGCGGGCGTATTCAAACCGAGCATTCTAAAATGTTGTCAGCCAGCGTTTTTTTTGCATACATTGAGGAATTTACCTATTGCTGTTCCCGAACCCTCCAGATGGATTGAAAATTTGTTGCCGTTCAAGTTTATAAACGCACGGTTGCCGAGGCGCAGTGCTTTCCAAAGATCATGTGAACGGCCAATATCAAAATGCGGAAAATTAGTATTACTTCCTTGTATTTGAATTGGGTCCATACGACCGATCAATCCATAGGACTTTCCATTGTCGATACGGATAGAAAAGCCGAATTGGTCGCCCTCTCGTAACTCTGGAGGATTAGCGAACAACGTATTTGAGACAGTGCCGTTCTTAAAATTTGCACATGAAAATTCCCATAATCGATCAAGTCGATGTTCTGTTTCTTTCACACCAAACTCTAACGCAGGCTTTCCACGTTGCGATTGGAAGCTCCATGTCATTCCCACGCCGCGCCCGACATCTTCATATAGCTCTTCAGAAGGGGCAGGTGCCTCGCTTTGTGCGGAAACCGCAGACGGCATTGCCACGGCGATGAAAAGCAATTGGGAATATAAAATCCTCATACATATTTTCATAGCACATCCTATCGGTCAAATACAGAATTTCGAACTCCCGGCCCAACATTTTGGAGTTACAAACGGCAACATCTTTTTGCATTTTACTTAACTTTGGGTTCATCGAAAAAGGCGTTGTTCTGGGGCATCACAAAACAGGGACACTCATTATGAACAAGCACATTTTTCTCCTTCCACTCATTTTGGGTATGCCCCCGTCATTATGCCTCAAGATATAAGGTTTGCTGCCCTTCACTTCAACTTTGTGTTAGCCAACTAACACAAAAAGTTACGATTCTAGGAAAAAGAGTAAAAACGCTAACACATATTCTAACACATGTTGTAAAATAGCGGGATATTATCCAATATTGTCAGTTATATAGTTATCTATCATTCCGTCTCATAACCTGAAGGTCGTAGGTTCAAATCCTACTCCCGCAACCAAACTAAAGTCTAAAATACAATAGCTTAACGAAAAGTCTCGGTCGAAAGATCGGGGCTCTTTTTGTCCGAGCAGTAAGCATAGGTAACCAAGCTGCTGAGTAGGATTGAGTATTCGCTCCACGGTGGACCCCGGCGCACGCCTTTTCACGGTCTGCCGATTTCAACCTGTGCTGCCTTGCTAACTTCCTTCCTCTATCTGAGCTCTCGGTATTCTGTTGGAACAATATCAACAACCTTCTTGATTATCGAATTTTTATAGCTGCTTATCCAATAGTTCAGCCATGGATTTGGGAAGGCCTTACTGCCGTTTTCACTTGTTTATCTAAACCCGTAACGGGCTTTTACCTTTAATTTCGACGCTGCGGATGAGATACTCTTCGCTGACTACAATTGCTCTCGAAGCGATTTCTAACTCATAACATAAATGTAAAAGGCAGTATCCGTCATTTGGCGTCGTCGCCAAAAGATGCCCCTACGCTATAAAGCTAAATCGCTCTCTCGCTAGAATGGGTGCCCCATTAATGTTGCGTAAGCAGACGTTCGGAAAGAGATCTAGTGGTAGTCATTCCGAATTTCATCTCTATTTCTTAATAGGGGGATGTTTACCAGCTCACGGGAGCCCTACTTTGGAGGTTCATCAACATTCTTAAGCGATGGTGCATACCGGAAACACATCATCTTACCAACGAGGTGACTTCAGGGGAGGAACCGAGATTGCGGAATGAACTGGTTGGCTTTTTGGATTGAGACACGAACGATTTCTTTTTCAGTTGTATGGCAAGCCCACTACGCACATCTGTTCTGTCAGGAGCCTCGACCTTGAATCTTTAATATCTTATGGTGCAATTTACACGTTTTTACCCGTTTCTAGGGTCTCTATTCTGGTTTAATTAACTATTTTCATTCATTTTTTATCTTACGCGCAACGGTAAGGTAACTTGATGACACACGCCGCTTTTGAAAAGATAGAGCAACCAATTCTCGGCAAACTTTCCAGTTTGTTGAAGGTTGCTGCTGGTATTGGCCTGCTGGCAATATCAGCTCCTGCAATGGCCGCACCGTTTAGTTGTTCGGGTGATATTTACCAGGTTCAGTCCGGGCAATTACGAATTTTTGATCCACTGGTCTCCGCCTATGTCGATGTTGGCACCAATCAAGGTTCTTACAATGCCACGGGCTATAATATTAATGACAATTTTGCTTACGGGTCGCAGGGCAACAATGTAATCCGTATCCATGCCGATGGTACTGCGCAAACGCTCTATAACGTCGGATTTAGCAGTTTTGCCGGGGATGTTGATGATAGTAACGGGCTATGGTTACGCCGTTCTGCAACGCAGTACAGCCGGGTTAATCTGACCGATGGAAGTGTTGCAACTTCAAACTTCACGGGAAATACAGTCAGCGGTGCTGATGCAGTCTGGATCCGCAACGGCGGCATTCCCTATCTGGTAATGGTGACAACAAACAATATTGGCGTGGTCAACCTGAACACCAACGTGTCTGAAAGTAAATCGATTTCAGGTTTACCAAGCGGCGGTTTTGGGGCCACTTGGTCGGATTTTAATGGCAGAATATTTACGTTTAACAATGGTAATGGCGGGATTTACGAGCTGTTCAACATCTTTGGTGCGTCGCCTAGCGCGGTATTGGCCGCACAAGGGGATCCAAGCGGCAATAACGACGGTTTCTCGTGTCCACTGGCTCCTTTCCCCAATCTACAGCCGGTCGCGCAGGACGATGTCTTTACTACGCCTTTCCAGACCGCAATTACCCGAAACGTTTTAACCAACAATGGCAATGGCGTTGATTTTGATCCCGAAAGCACAGCGCTTTTGGTGGAAACTACACCGGTTGTAGCTCCGGCCAATGGAACTGTCTCGATCGCAACAGATGGGAGCTTCACTTACACGCCCAATGCTGGATTTTACGGAACGGACAGTTTTCGTTACAGAATATCTGACGCCACCGGCCTAACCGACACGGCAACAGTTACAATCACGGTTCCGGCTCCCCCCATCAACTTGGTCACTGTGAAAACCTTGGCTTCGGGCAATTCTAATCCGATCGCCGGTGATACGGTGACATTCAATATAACCGTGACCAACAACGGTCCGGCCGAAGCGACGGGTGTATCGCTTATAGATCAAATCCCCACTGGATTGACGCCAACGGCCAATAACGGAAACCTCACTGTCGGCAGCTATGTTGCTGGTTCTGGCGTTTGGACTATTGGCACGCTCCCCAATGGTGCCTTCGCGACTTTAACGATCGAAGGTATAATTGATGGCAGTTCGGCTGGTCAGCCGCTTGAAAATGTAACGACCAAGGCTGTGGGTGATCAAGCCGATCCTACTGATAGCGGCAATGACCTTATGGAAGGCATCGTCATTTTCCCGCTAACCCTGTCTGCTAACTCGGACAGTTCTGATGATATTGTTAGCAGTGTAGGTAACGCTAATGCGCTAAATGTATTTGATGGTGATACCCTAGGTAACAATCCGGTAGTACCGGGGGACATGACTTTGTCGGTTGCTGCGGGTTCATCACTGCCGTCAGAACTGACCTTCGACACGACGAGCGGTGTTGTTGGTGTTGCGCCGGGAACAGCCCCGGGCGTCTATTCCTTCGTTTATCAAATTTGCGAAACTGCAATTCCGACTAATTGTGCAACCGCTACTGCGACGGTTACTGTCATCGCCAATCCTATTGATGCCGTGAATGATGAAGTTTCCGGCATTGTCGGCGCGACTGGCGGATCAGCTGTTTTAAATGCATTTACTGGTGATAGCGTGGATGGCAATGTTGCCACTACTTCCAATGGCCAATTGTCGGTCGCAATCGGTAGCACCGTTCCGAGCGCACTGGTTTTTAACGCTGCCACTGGTGATGTCGATGTTGTAGCTGGCACACCTGCTGGAACTTACAGTTTTGACTATACCCTTTGTGAGGTTGGCAATCCTAGCAATTGCGACACGGCCACGATAACGGTAATAGTCGAAGCTGCTATTATTAAGGCCAACACCGATAGCTTGCCAAGCGTGAACGGCGCAACCGGCTCGCCAAATGCAGGAAATGCCTTTTCCAACGATACATTGAACGGCGCAATGGTTGATCCTGCCGACATCTCTACAAATGTTACGATGCCAGCAACGCCCTCGTCTCCCGGAGCATCAGTACCGGTGCTCAATACGTCTACAGGTATCGTATCCGTTCCTTCAGGCACTCCGGCGGGAGCATATATGATTGAATACCGGATATGTGAAACCATCAATACGATGAACTGCTCCATTTCCACAATTACAATTGAAGTGACAGCATCCGTTGTTGTGGCCACCAATGATAGTGAAACCGGTGTTAACGGCGCAACTGGTCAAGCGGGCGTGCTTAATGCATTTACCGGTGATACGATCAATGCAAACGCAGCTTCTCCATCGAATGCAACGCTCTCCGTTGCGCCAGGTGAAACCGTCCCGTCAGAACTATCTTTTGACTTGGCCACTGGCGCAGTGGACGTTTTGCCAGGCACGTCGGCGGGGATCTATACATTTGACTATCAAATCTGTGAGACTTTAAACCCTACAAATTGCCAGATCGCAACAATCACAATCGATGTCGCGCCATCGGTTGATTTGGTTATCACGAAAACAAATACGCCTGGTGCTAATGGCGATGTTGATCAGGCAAGTGACACGGTTACTTCCGGTACAAATACAACCTATACGTTGACGGTAACCAACAATGGTCCGGATGCCGTTACTGGAGCTATCGTAACTGACACGCCGACCAGCGGCTTGACTTGTGCCCCAGCAAATTCGCTCACAATAACAGGCGATGGAGTGCCGCCCGGAAGCTTCACCGTAGCTGATTTAACAGGTGCAGGGATCACGTTGGTAACCCTGGGTAATGGACAATCGGCGTCCATAAGCTTTGACTGCCAAGTCAACTAAGATTCTGAGAAGCAAACAAAATAAACTCTATACTTGGAATATAATAAATAAAATCTCTTATTCTATTTACCGTAAGATACCATCCCGATTTAACGCATAACCGCTTATTCTGTTCTAGATACATATCCCTGATTTTAGACGATTTTACACCCAGACGGGGGTTTTGGAAGGTTTTTGTTAACCATCTTAATTTAACAAAAATATCGCAAAAGAGCCAAAACAGGGCATAGAACATGAAGTTCAATAGTAACAGTAACCAACTTTTATTTAACCACATCAAAAGTCGTTTTTATAACCTATTAATTGTAGAGTTTTTGAAAAAAAATCTCTTCACGGTTTTGGCGGCCATATTGACTATATTCTATGTGGCAGGTGTTATGCCATTGACATCGAAGGCCGATGCTCAGGTTTTTGCCCTGACTAGCGTTCCGGACAATTTTACCTCTGTCTATACTGATACTGTTGATCCAACCCGGACCATTACGGTTACGTTGGAACCGCAAAACACAGCTTGCGCGTCTTTCAACGCCGCGGGTCGGGCAGATGTTTTTGCGACGAGCAGCAACGCAGCTTGTGATCGTTCCATCGCAATGACCTTTCAAACCTCTGGCTTCGCGTTGAACTCAATCGGCTTCAACGATATTGATGATATGGATGGTATCGCACCGCGCGATAGTTTTTCGGCAAGCGTAGCAGGTACGTGGACTTCGCCGACTATTGAAATTCATACATTTGCCTCTCCTCCTGCATTTGCGGATCAAGCTGCGCGTTTAAGCGGCTCGGGCGGTGTCGGAACTTTTCTCGCCAATGCCTTTGGAGAAAACAACCCAACCAATGAAACCGCGACGTTTACACTTACGAATCCAACCAGCTCCCTGACCATTTATTTTGATGATGTGGAAGGCGCGCGTAACGCTCGTGCATTTTTCAATTTGGATCCGCTCGGTGCGTCGGTAAACCCGAACGCGGATCTGGTGACTGTAAAGTCTTTGGTGTCTGGCGATGCCGAGCCATCCGTGGGTGACACGGTTACGTTCCAGATCGTTGTGACGAACAACGGTCCCGCCGATGCTAAAAATGTTTCTCTAACAGATTTGCTTCCCGCTGGCCTAACGGCAACGGCGAACAATGGCAATGTGACGGCGGGCTCTTATGCGGGTTCGGGTGTCTGGACAATTGGACCTTTGGATAGCGGAGACAGCGAAACCCTGACGCTTGAAGGCACGGTTGTTGCGGGTCAAGGCGGTCAAACGATCCAGAATGTAACGAGCGCTGCATCGGGAGATGAACCCGACCCTTCTACCGCAGGCGATGATCTGATCGAAAGCGTCGTTGTCGATAATCATATCGTTGCCAATGACGATGATTTCTCCGGCACACCAATCGCTTCTAGCGGAGGTAATACCGCCAGTGTCTTTACTGATGACACACTTAACGGTGCGGGCTTTGCCAATGGCGCTGTCATACCGAGTATCACCGATCCAGATGGATTAACGGGTGTCTCGATCAATGCTGACGGTACATTGACGATTCCAGCAGGATCAACGCCTGGTACTTACAATGTTGAATATCAAATTTGCGAAGTTGGCAACCCGACCAATTGCGACACGGCAATTGCCACCATCGTAATCGGGGCGTCAGTTGATTTGGCGATTACAAAAACCAATACGCCTGGCGTCAATGGCGAAGTTGATCAGACGGCAGATACTGTAACATCTGGAACGACAACAACCTACACCCTAGTTGCCACCAATAACGGTCCGGACTCTGTAACCGGTGCGATTGTAACGGACACGCCCACCAGCGGCATCACTTGCCCCGGAACAAATACTGTAACGATCACCGGCGACGGGGTTCCCGTAGGCAGCTTCACTATTTCAAATTTAACAGGCGGAGGAATCGCATTGGCGACGCTGGCTAACGGCCAATCCGCAACCCTCACCTTTTCTTGTCAGGTAAACTAATCATGAAAAATTCAGCAAAATTGTCCACACGTAGTTTTACATCTACAGCTGGAATGCTGTCCAGTGCGATACCGATCATGGTGTTGGCGATGTCATCGACAGCCTACGCGCAGACTGCAGATAATACTGCTACTGTAACGGCTCCAGCGGGCGCTTTCGAAACGGTTTCTGGCAATAATAGCGCTACAGATTCTGATACAATATTTGCAGCCATTGTCGCAACGAATGATTCTGTTTCAAATGTCGATGGTTTGGCAGGCGCTGCGACTGTTTTGAATGTCTTTACTGGCGATACGCTTAACGGGGGCGCAGCTGGCACGGGTAACGTAATTTTGACCTTAGCTCCTGGTGAAACTGTTCCGGCTGGCCTTACCTTTAATCCTGCGAACGGAGATGTTGGTGTTGATGCGGATACGCCTGCTGGCACCTATACCTTCGATTATCAGATATGTGAGGCAGCCAATCCAACCAACTGTGAAATAGCAACTGTTACTGTAGAAGTTGTCAGAACAGATGCTGATCTTGTAACGGCGAAGGTGCTTGCCTCTGGCAATGCGGCTCCGCAAGAGGGTGATACGGTTACCTTCGAGATTACGGTTACGAATAATGGCGCGGCGCAGGCGACGAATGTGAGCCTGACCGATCTTCTTCCTGCTGGCCTGAGCGCGACCGGGAACAACGGGACCGTTACGAGCGGCAGCTATGCTGCTGGCACTGGTATCTGGACCATCGGCACGCTTAGCGATGGCGCTTCTGCCACCTTGACGCTTGAAGGCGTTGTGGATGCTGGCCAGGGCGGCAATACGATTACCAATACCACGGGCGTTGCCACCGGCGACCAGCCTGATCCGACGACTGCCGGGGATGATCTGACCGAAAGCGTTGTTGTAGATGCTGGCGCAGACTTGGTAACGGCGAAGGTGCTTGCCTCTGGCAATGCGGCTCCGCAAGAGGGTGATACGGTTACCTTCGAGATTACGGTTACGAATAATGGCGCGGCGCAGGCGACGAATGTGAGCCTGACCGATCTTCTTCCTGCTGGCCTGAGCGCGACCGGGAACAACGGGACCGTTACGAGCGGCAGCTATGCTGCTGGCACTGGTATCTGGACCATCGGCACGCTTAGCGATGGCGCTTCTGCCACCTTGACGCTTGAAGGCGTTGTGGATGCTGGCCAGGGCGGCAATACGATTACCAATACCACGGGCGTTGCCACCGGCGACCAGCCTGATCCGACGACTGCCGGGGATGATCTGACCGAAAGCGTTGTTGTAGATGCTGGCGCAGACTTGGTAACGGCGAAGGTGCTTGCCTCTGGCAATGCGGCTCCGCAAGAGGGTGATACGGTTACCTTCGAGATTACGGTTACGAATAATGGCGCGGCGCAGGCGACGAATGTGAGCCTGACCGATCTTCTTCCTGCTGGCCTGAGCGCGACCGGGAACAACGGGACCGTTACGAGCGGCAGCTATGCTGCTGGCACTGGTATCTGGACCATCGGCACGCTTAGCGATGGCGCTTCTGCCACCTTGACGCTTGAAGGCGTTGTGGATGCTGGCCAGGGCGGCAATACGATTACCAATACCACGGGCGTTGCCACCGGCGACCAGCCTGATCCGACGACTGCCGGGGATGATCTGACCGAAAGCGTTGTTGTAGATGCTGGCGCAGACTTGGTAACGGCGAAGGTGCTTGCCTCTGGCAATGCGGCTCCGCAAGAGGGTGATACGGTTACCTTCGAGATTACGGTTACGAATAATGGCGCGGCGCAGGCGACGAATGTGAGCCTGACCGATCTTCTTCCTGCTGGCCTGAGCGCGACCGGGAACAACGGGACCGTTACGAGCGGCAGCTATGCTGCTGGCACTGGTATCTGGACCATCGGCACGCTTAGCGATGGCGCTTCTGCCACCTTGACGCTTGAAGGCGTTGTGGATGCTGGCCAGGGCGGCAATACGATTACCAATACCACGGGCGTTGCCACCGGCGACCAGCCTGATCCGACGACTGCCGGGGATGATCTGACCGAAAGCGTTGTTGTAGATGCTGGCGCAGACTTGGTAACGGCGAAGGTGCTTGCCTCTGGCAATGCGGCTCCGCAAGAGGGTGATACGGTTACCTTCGAGATTACGGTTACGAATAATGGCGCGGCGCAGGCGACGAATGTGAGCCTGACCGATCTTCTTCCTGCTGGCCTGAGCGCGACCGGGAACAACGGGACCGTTACGAGCGGCAGCTATGCTGCTGGCACTGGTATCTGGACCATCGGCACGCTTAGCGATGGCGCTTCTGCCACCTTGACGCTTGAAGGCGTTGTGGATGCTGGCCAGGGCGGCAATACGATTACCAATACCACGGGCGTTGCCACCGGCGACCAGCCTGATCCGACGACTGCCGGGGATGATCTGACCGAAAGCGTTGTTGTAGATGCTGGCGCAGACTTGGTAACGGCGAAGGTGCTTGCCTCTGGCAATGCGGCTCCGCAAGAGGGTGATACGGTTACCTTCGAGATTACGGTTACGAATAATGGCGCGGCGCAGGCGACGAATGTGAGCCTGACCGATCTTCTTCCTGCTGGCCTGAGCGCGACCGGGAACAACGGGACCGTTACGAGCGGCAGCTATGCTGCTGGCACTGGTATCTGGACCATCGGCACGCTTAGCGATGGCGCTTCTGCCACCTTGACGCTTGAAGGCGTTGTGGATGCTGGCCAGGGCGGCAATACGATTACCAATACCACGGGCGTTGCCACCGGCGACCAGCCTGATCCGACGACTGCCGGGGATGATCTGACCGAAAGCGTTGTTGTAGATGCTGGCGCAGACTTGGTAACGGCGAAGGTGCTTGCCTCTGGCAATGCGGCTCCGCAAGAGGGTGATACGGTTACCTTCGAGATTACGGTTACGAATAATGGCGCGGCGCAGGCGACGAATGTGAGCCTGACCGATCTTCTTCCTGCTGGCCTGAGCGCGACCGGGAACAACGGGACCGTTACGAGCGGCAGCTATGCTGCTGGCACTGGTATCTGGACCATCGGCACGCTTAGCGATGGCGCTTCTGCCACCTTGACGCTTGAAGGCGTTGTGGATGCTGGCCAGGGCGGCAATACGATTACCAATACCACGGGCGTTGCCACCGGCGACCAGCCTGATCCGACGACTGCCGGGGATGATCTGACCGAAAGCGTTGTTGTAGATGCTGGCGCAGACTTGGTAACGGCGAAGGTGCTTGCCTCTGGCAATGCGGCTCCGCAAGAGGGTGATACGGTTACCTTCGAGATTACGGTTACGAATAATGGCGCGGCGCAGGCGACGAATGTGAGCCTGACCGATCTTCTTCCTGCTGGCCTGAGCGCGACCGGGAACAACGGGACCGTTACGAGCGGCAGCTATGCTGCTGGCACTGGTATCTGGACCATCGGCACGCTTAGCGATGGCGCTTCTGCCACCTTGACGCTTGAAGGCGTTGTGGATGCTGGCCAGGGCGGCAATACGATTACCAATACCACGGGCGTTGCCACCGGCGACCAGCCTGATCCGACGACTGCCGGGGATGATCTGACCGAAAGCGTGACCGTTGAGTTTGCCGAAATTGAGTCACCCGATGACAATGTCGATGGAATTAATGGTGCTACCGGTGACCCGGATGCAGGAAACGCCTATGATAATGACACGCTAAACGGTGACCCGATTGATCCAAGCGAGATAGACGGATCGATATTGACACCCGCAACGCCTTTGATTCCGGGTGCTCCGGTACCGGTAATGGATCCAGGCACCGGCAATATCTCGGTACCACCGGGGACTCCAGCCGGAACATATACGATTGAATATGAGATCTGCGAAACTGCAAATCCAACCAATTGTTCAACCGGTACTGTTACGATTGTTGTCGAAGCTGCTCCAATCGAGTCATCTCCTGATGAGATTGGTCCGGTAGATAGCACCGACGGTGATCCAGATGCGGGCAATGCCTATGACAATGACTTGTTGAACGGCGAGCCGGTTAACCCAGATGATATTGTTGGCAGAATCTTGACTCCGGCAACTCCGGTTACTCCAGGAGCCCCGGTTCCAGTCATGGACCCGATCACTGGTGTTGTATCAGTACCGCCAGGAACGCCTGCCGGAACTTATGATATCGAATATGAAATTTGCGAGAAGCTGAACCCGACCAATTGCACGACCAATATCGTGACGGTAACAGTAGATCCTCCTGTGGCCGGTGTAAGCGGTATCGTTTTCCTCGATGAAGATGGCGATGGCGTCTTCGATGATGGCGAAAACTTGCTTATCAATTGGATCGTTGAAATCAGAGATGCGGACGGCAATTTGGTTGCAACCGTACAAACTGATGCAAACGGTTTCTATGAAGTTGGTGATTTACCGCTTGGCGAATATGATATCAGCTTTAAAAACCCAACCAACGGCGTGATTTATGGCACTATAGAAGGTGTCGAGCTAACCGCTGGTAACGTTACTGTCGATCAAAATCTACCAATCGATCCATCTGGTGTCGTTTATGATGCACTGACGCGTCAACCGGTTGCAGGGACGCGAGTTACTTTGCTTGGAGCCAACGGCAATCCGCTGCCAGCTGCATGTTTTGTAGATGCTGCGCAGCAGGACCAATTGACCGATGCAGACGGTTTCTATCGTTTTGACATCGTTCCAGGTGGCGCAGTGGGTTGCCCTGTTGGTGAGACTGAATATAGCATCGTCTTCGACGCGCCGGGTACATATAGCGATAATCCTTCGACGATTATTGCGCCTCAACCTGATGCGTTGAATCCGACACCTGGTATTGGATCACTGCTTGTGGCTCCACAGGCTACCGCGCCGAATGGTGGGCAGGATACGACTTACTATCTGCGCTTCATTTTGGCGACGGGCGATCGGGACGTGGTGCACAACCATATACCACTGGATCCATTCCAAAATCGCTCGCCTCTGGTGGTTAGCAAGACCAGTATCAAACGTTCAGCGAGTGTCGGTGATCTGATCCCTTACACGATCTCTGTTCGCAATGCCGAGAATGTGCAGCGTTCGGGTGTAAATGTCATTGATATCATTCCTCCAGGGTTCAAATATGTACCCGGTAGCTCGATCGTAAATAATATTGCCGAAGAACCCGAGCAAACCGGCCGTGAATTGCGCTGGAATGATCAAACCATCGGCGCAGCAGCAACGTCAACCTACAATCTGACAATGGTTGTTGGTGCAGGCGTCACCGGCGGGGATCGTGTGAACACTGCTCTGGGCCGTAATGGCTTTGATGGAGCGGAGATTTCCAACCGCGGACAGGCTGTCGTATCGATTGTTGCCAGCGCAATTTTCGACTGTGCCGAGATAATCGGTAAAGTCTTCGACGATCTTGATGGCGATGGATATCAGGATGACGGAGAGCCAGGAATTGCAAGCGTGCGCCTTGCTAACGTCAATGGTCAGTTGATTACAACCGACGAATTCGGACGCTATCACATTACGTGTGCAGCGGTTCCGGATGCCCGGATTGGGTCGAACTATGTCTTGAAGGTCGATACCCGCACATTGCCATCCGGCTATGCGGTGACCAGTGAGAACCCACGGGCTGTTCGTTTGACGCGCGGTAAGATTACCAAGCTGAACTTTGGTGCGAAGCTTTCCAAACGGGCAATTGTAACGCTTGATAGCAACGCATTCCTTGCGGGAAGCTCCGATTTGAAATCGATATATTCCGAACAGCTAGTCTTGCTGCGAGATCAGATTGATCCTGAAAACCCAGTTATCCGTATCGATTATGCAATTGGTGCGAACGAAGACGCAGGTCTTGCGAAAAACCGTGCTCAGGCCGTGGCAGAAATGATTGCAGCGCAATTTAGCGAAGATTGGGATGGCCCACCGGCCGCAATCGAAACCAACGTGGTCCGAACCACCAGCAACTCAGGTGGGGAGTAAGAAATATGTCTTATCAATATCCAAAAAACGCATTCCGCGCTTCACTTCCAGCTTCAGTTACCTCGCTGGAAATAGATAAAAAATCACGCAAGAATGAGTGGCTATCAGGCACGGCTGTGGTCTTAATTTCTGCTAGTCTATCGACTGTTGCGCATGCCGGAACTTTGCAGGCTGATACCCAGAGTGCGGTTGAGCAAACGCAAGATCTGAACACGCAAAGTCTGAAAAATTCACGGGCTAGCAAAGCGGCTTCGAGCGCCCCTCCGGCTGCTCCGGCTCCGTCCGGATTTTCGATAACAGTTGATGAAAATCGGGATGTCGCCGAAGCTAGTGAACATAATGTACAAGTTCGTGTCGACAGCTTGCTGGTGCAACCAGTCCTGTCGGCAGGATTGGTAGACAGTGAGAGAACCGCAGTGCGCGGCGAAGAAGCTCGCTTCGTTGGTTACACCAACTATCCCGCTTTGGTCGAAAAAGCAGAAATACGGATATTTGCTGATGGCAAAGCGAGCGATGCTACACCAATGGCTGTGTTGCCTGTTGACGCCAATGGCGCAGCAAGTTGGTTGGTATCTAACGATACAGTTGAACATCTTTACTTTGTGTACCGGGTCTATGGTTCCAAAGGTCGTTTCGACGAAACAAAACCTCAAGAATTGACGATTTTGGAGAAAGCTTTCGATAAAGACGAGAAAGCGCCCTCCAGACCGGAATTTGGCCTTCTAGATCAAGCTAATATCCGTAACATCTCGACATCGGACACTGTGGCAGTAACCGTTACCGGTAAAGCTGATCAGTCGAAAGATAGTGTCCGGGTTTCCGGTCAATATATTCCGATTGATGACAACGGAAACTTTGTTGCCAAACAAATTATCCGCAAGGATGTGAAGAAAGTCGAAGTTCAAATCGCCCGCAACAACGTGGTAAATTTGGATAGCAGCTACAGTGTCTTTGTTCCTAGGAGTGATTGGTTCTTTGTCGGCCAAGGTGACCTGACATTTATTACCTCTACCGGCAACGGCCCGGCGGTTGATGTCAGCGGTGATATCTTGTCCGATGGAGACTATCTGACTTCGCGGGCCGCTTATTATCTTAGCGGTAAATTCGGCGATGGTTGGAAATTGACCAGTTCGCTCGATACTGGGGAAGTATTGCTCGAAGACCTATTCAACAACATCGACCGCAAAGACCCGCGTCAGCTGTTGCGCCGTCTGGATAGCAATGAATATTATCCAACCTATGGCGACGACAGCGTATTGGTTGAGGATGCGCCAACGCAAACCGGTTTCTATGCCCGGTTGGAACATCACGATAGCAGCATCATTGTCGGTAACTTTATCGCCAATTTCAATCAGGCAGAACTGGCGCAGCTAGATCGCGGCCTGTTTGGCGGATTGATCGACTATAAGAGCTCTGCGGTGACCAGCTTTGGTGAGCGCCAGTTGCAGCTGACGGCATTTGCTTCCGATCCCGGTACCGTTCCGGCTCGTGATGAGTTTCGCGGTACAGGCGGTTCGCTTTACTTCCTCAACCGTCAGGATTTGACTATAGGATCGGAGCGTCTGCGTATTGAAACGCGCGACCGCGAAACTGGCCTTGTGCTCTCTTCGGTCGAGCTTCGCCCGCAAGAAGATTATGATGTCGACTATTTCCAGGGCCGTATTACGTTGGCCCGGCCCCTGGCGTCAGTAGCTTCCGATAGCGCGATTGTGCGCCAGGGCAGCTCAGCAGGTAATATTCCTGTCCTTGTTGTGCGCTATGAATATACGCCGCTGGTCGGTGACCTGGATGGTTATACGGTGGGCACGCGCGGTGCTGGCTGGATTGGCGAGCATGTCCGTTTGGGCGTGACTTCGCAGAAGGAAACCACCGAATCCGCTGATCAAACCTTACTTGGTGCAGATGTCTTGCTCCGCTACGCTGCAGGTACATATATCAAGGCTGAAATTGCCAGAACAGAAGGACCGGGTTTTGGCCAGTCTAACTCTGTTGATGGCGGTTTGAACTTCCTGAATATCGCATCGCCTGCAGCTATCGGCCAATCGGCAGATGCCTATCGCGCCGAGGTTGCGATTGATTTTGCTGAACTGACCGGAGCAGATGGCAATTTGGGTAAAGTCGGTGGCAATTTTGAGCATTTCGATGCGGGCTTCTCGTCTAATTCACAGCTTAGCTTTAGCGACACCGAGCGTTGGGGCGTTCATGCTGATCTGCCGATTGGAAAGAATACCGATGTCAAAGCCAAATATGACGAACTTTCAACTTCGACCAACGGCTCAACTGCCGCTGCGACTGGTGAGATTACGCAAAAATTTGGCGGCGGTGTAAGCGCAAGCCTTGGCATTCGCCATGACGAACGCACGCCAGGCCTACTGTTCAACAGTGTTGAAAATGGCAAGCGTACCGATGCAGCATTGCAAGTCGATTACAAACCGGAAGCGGCTAACTGGTCTGCGTACGGCTTTGGTCAATTGACGCTGGAAAACGATAATGGCCGTCTCGATAATAATCGTGGTGGTGCTGGTGTTAAAGCAGAGCTCACCGACAAATTGACCTTCTCCGGAGAGCTATCCGGTGGAGACGGCGGTTTGGGCGCTGATGTTCAATTGAACCGGCGTCTGGCCGAAGGTTCAGAAGCCTATATCGGCTATGCACTACTCGCCGATCGTAACGATACCGGTTTGGAAGCGCAAAATCTTTTCAGTCGTTCCAATAGCGGAACGTTGACTATAGGCGCGCGTCAACGCTTCTCCAGCAGCCTGTCCGTATATGGTGAAAACCGTATCGGCCATGGCGGAACCGCGCCGAGTTTGGTCCGCAGTTTCGGACTGACATTCGATCCAAGCGAGCATTGGTCTTTCAGTGGTTCGTTTGAAAACGGGCGGATTGATGATGCGACCACCGGTGTGTTTAAACGTACAGCGGCCACATTGGGCGCAGGATACAGCAAGGAGGGCTTGAAGATCAGCTCACAAGTCGAGGCACGCTTTGAGAACGGCAATGGCCGCGATCAGGAAGTCTGGTTGTTCCGTAACAATGTCAATGCGGAGATCAATCGTGATTGGCGTTTCCTTGGTCGCTTGAACTTTGCCATTGCTGATGAGGAAGGTGTCAGCGTCCGTGCAGCAGACTTTGTGGAAGGGGTTGCCGGCTTTGCCTATCGACCCGTAGACAATGATCGATTGAACGTTCTAGCGCGGTATAACTATTTCCGCGACCTAGGTCCGGTTGGTCAAATCACCCAAGGTGGTGAGATCAACAGTCCGAAGCAGGTCAGTCAGATCGCATCGATTGATATCAACTACGACTTAGCGCAGTGGCTGACCATCGGCGGTAAATATGGCTATCGTCAAGGTAAAGTATCTTTGGGTCGTAACAGCGATACATTTGTATCAAGCAACACCCATCTGGGCATATTACGTGCCGATGTTCACTTTGTGAAAGATTGGGATGCGCTGGTTGAAGGGCGTCTGTTGACCAATGATATTGCTGGAAACACGCGATATGGGTTCCTGGCTGCCATCTATCGTCACCTTGGTAACAACGTGAAGATCGGCGTGGGCTACAGCTTCACTGACTTCTCTGATGATCTGTCTGACCAAAGCTACACCAGCGATGGGTTGTTCATCAACTTGCTAGGAAAATTCTAAACCTAAGCTGCAGGGCGGCATTCCCAGCCGCCCTGCAAACAATCGCAGATGATTCGACGCGTGACCGAAATTGTCAAATCGTTAACCAACTTCCGATATATTTTATAAATTGAAATTACCGGAAGTATTGATGTTCCAACGTTCAAACCCAATTATTCCGTTATATGGAATATTTTGCAGTATATCACGGCTGCTTGGGTATTTGATCGCAACTTGGCTCTTTGCCAGCGCCGGTTTAGCACAGGCATCCGGTCTGATTGTTAACGAAGCATCACAGGGACCATCGGGGGCCAAAGAATTCTACGAATTCATGGTTGTTGGAAACGCCGGTAACCCAACCGGTGATGTCAACCTCGATGGCTGGATTTTCGATGATAATAATGGCGAATGGGGAAGTGGCGGTGGCGGCGTTGGCACCTCGCCCGGTTACGCACGTTTCGATGCAACATCTAATGCTACCATGTGCTCGGCATTGTCGTCCATTTCACCCGGTTCAATCATTGTTGTTTATAATGACGGCGATCCAAATGCGAATTTGCCAGCAGATGACGCAAATGATTCCAATGGCGATGGCGTATATGTTTTTCAGGCCCGAGGCGATTGCATAAAAACTTGTGCAGGACCGCCGACAACATCTGACATCAGCTTTTCGACATGTACAACTGCGGCCACGCCATCCTATTCACCCTTGGCACTGCGAAATGGCGGCGATGTAGCACAATCTAGAGATAGCGCCGGCGTTTTATTCCATGGGTTCACTTACGGAGATATTGGAACGCCTTATCCCGCTGGCTCGTTCCGGATAGGGTCGGCGAGCGAAACTGGTAGAAGCTTTGTCTTTTCTTGCGGTAGCTGGTTTGTCGAGGTAAATTTTTCAAGAGTAGCTGCTACATCGGATACCCCTGGAGCAACCAATAATACCGACAACGAAACTTTCCGGCAAAAGATCATCACTGGAACTTTTAATTATTCCAGTCTCACAGACCCATCAAATTGCAGTGCTGGGCCGTCGGTTGACCTTGTAATAACAAAAACAAACACGCATGGTGTCAACGGAGAAATTGATCAGACCAATGACACGGTGACCTCCGGCACAATGACAACCTATACTCTGGTAGTGACCAATAACGGCCCGGACGCAGTGACGGGGGCAATCGTTACCGACGTACCAGGCAGCGGCCTTACATGCCCTGCCAGTAACGCAGTTAATATTTCCGGTGACGGGGTTCCGCCCGGCAGCTTCACGATCGCCGATTTGACAGGTTCGGGTATCGTATTGGGAAATCTCGGCAACGGGCAGAATACGGTTCTCAACTTTAGCTGCCAAGTAAACTAGATAGGTTACGACCGAGTTCATCATCCCGGCATTGTTCATTAGAAGTGAACGTCAGCTGTCGGGATTTAGCGATCATAGCTTTTCAGATAATCTTCTTTCCTGCCTTTCACTTCAATTTTGTGCTAGCCAACTAACACAAAAAGTTGCGATTCTAGGCAAAGGAGCGAAAATGCTAACACATATTCTAACACATAGCACAAGATCGTGATTTATTATCCAATATTATTAGTTATATAGTTATCCATCATTCCGTCTCATAACCTGAAGGTCGTAGGTTCAAATCCTACTCCCGCAACCAAAAAGACTAATGAGATCAAAGCATTACAAGCCTCGCTGTTACCAGCGGGGCTTTTTTGCGTTTGCGCAGTAAGCATATAGTAAGCAAGATGGAGAGTGTGTTAGCGTATTAGCGAGCTATCTTGCGGGTTTCCTGGTTTCAAACAGGAAGCGCTACGATCCCGTCACGACGTTGGATAACCGCACGGTTAACGCAAATACGCCGGATAATGTCAAACCTTCAGGTTTTCCGATTGCTGGTCAGTACATCGATCAAGACCAATTATCCATGTCCACTTCCAGGGCCAAAAATGCTTCTACCCATTTTTCCACATTCGACTTATATCCGTCTAACTCCGCGAAGCCAGGCCTCTTATTTGATCGCGCAACCACGTCAGCCCTGGATCCTTTTCGCGGGTTGCGTGGTACTGGAGCATTTCGCGCATGGGAGGAACCTCGTAGGGCAGTTCTGCAATTCGCAGTGGCAGTCGGCCAGCGAGTGATTGCGCCAGCCGTTCATGCATGATGCAGACCCGGTTAGTTTCCAGCACCAGGAACGGAGCCTGGAGAAAGGAAGGTGCACGCACCTCGATCCTGCGCTTGATATTTGTTTCACGCATCCAGGCATCGATAAACGTATCACCGCCTGATATCGCTACACCCACATGGCCAAGCTCCGACAGAAGCTTGCTCGACATCGGGCCTTTCATGAAAGCGTTACCAGACCATCCCACTACGACGTGCCGTTCTTCAAAAATCAGTTCGGAAGGATGGTCGGGGTGTGTGAAGGACTCGGGGCCAAGGAACATGTCGAGTTCACCATCCGCCATAGCCTTGTTGGTGTTGGAATATGGCAAAGCGATATCTAGTTTCACGGAAGGGGCGATGGCCGAAATCGGCCCCAGCAAGGGAACAAGCAATACGGTAGTGATGTAATCCGATGCCGCGATTTTAAATTCCCGTTCGGAAACTGCCGGATCAAACCTGCCTTTTCGGGCGATCAGAGCTCTCAAGGCCGCGATGGTTGCCGTAAGTTCGGGATGCATAGCCATGGCGTATGGGGTTGGCACCATTTTCTTGCCTTGTTGAGCCAGTATCTCGTCTTGGAACGCATCACGAAGGCGCTTTAACTGCGCGCTCATCGCCGCTTGTGTGACGTGAGCTCTTGCGGCGGCTTTCGTTACGTTCTTCTCCTGCAGCAATATGTCAAATGCCACGAGCAGATTCAGATCAAAATTATCGAGCCGCATATTTCCCCATCAATAAGCTGTTTTGTTGGCAGCGGAACAAACTGAAATCTCCAGATTGCCACACACTCACAAATTTCATTTATGCATAACAACACAAACAAATGATTTTTACAATCTGTAAAATTGGTTATCACTAATACCGATAGTGATTCTTGCAATGTGTGAATGTGGTTAATCCACAAAACCAATCAAGCAGCGGCATACACGCCGCACGGAATCGAAGTTTTAGGGAGGAAAATAATGAAGTTTCGCGTGGGTAATAGGACGGTATCTAAGGCAGCGCTTTCTGTTGCGCTGATTTCAGCAATGTTTGCATCGCCAGTGGCCGCGCAGAACAATGCAGATGCCTCGACGTCGGACGCCGCCGGGCAAAATGATACTGATGAAAATGTCATCCTCGTTACTGCGCGTTTGCGTGACGAGAGCCTGACTGAGGTACCGGTCGCTGTGTCTGTCGCGACAGCAGAACAGCTTGAGCGTGACCAGGTTTACACGCTGGTCGATCTGCAAAAGATCACACCGGCTCTTGAAGTCAGTTCAAGCTTCGGCGGCAATATCAACGGCGGTGCTGGTTTGCGCGGGATTCGCACGCAGGCTTTTAACCCCAGCGTATCGCCCTCGGTGGCCATTGTGGTGGATCAGGCCGCTGCGGGTAACGTGACCTTTCCGATTCTCCATGATCTGGCGCAAGTCGAAGTACTCCGCGGTCCGCAGGGGACGTTGTTCGGTCAGGGCGCGTCAGCGGGTGTGGTTAATATTAGCACGAGGGCTCCGTCTTTGGGCGAATTTGGTGTGAACTTCGGCCTTGATTATGCTGACGATGGCACGGCCGGTTCAGAGAATACCGATATCACGGCTCGCGCAGGTGTGAATATTCCTCTGGGCCAGATTGCAGCTTTGCGTATCTCAGGCCTATTCAGCGAAATTGATGGACTTCGCACCAACACTTTCCTCAACCTTGATGATAGGAACCGCAAATATGCGATCCGTGGGCGGCTGCTCGTTGAGCCATCCGACACGATCACGATCAACCTGATCGCTGATCACGGAAAACAGGACGAAGATGGTGTGAATTTCTTTGGTCAGATTGAAGCTCCTTCAAGCACTGCGCCATTCCCACCTGCGGGCCCCAACGCTACTGTAGGCGGTGTTTCTACAAACAACTTCGCAGCCTGCGGTGTTACGGCAGACCTCTATAGCGATCGGGGGGAATTCTTCTGTGAGGACACGCAGTCCAGAGAAGATGCTACTGCAACAAGCTTGACCGCTATTGTGGATGCTGAATTGACAGATCGACTCTCGATTACCTCGGTCACGTCATATCGTGAGCTCAAGCTTGAGATTTTCGGGCGGAATTTCGGTGGTCGCGCTATTGGTTTTTCTGCACGCGATGAAAACCTGCAAGGTGACTACAAGCAATTTAGCCAAGAACTGCGGTTTGGTTATGAAGGTGATGGCTTTGATCTGATCGCGGGCGGTTATTATAGCGATTTTGGCTATGACCAGTCTCCATTGGACTCGTCCCTAGCATTTAGTAATCCAACTCCGGGTCAACGTCTGGGGTTTAGCGTCTGTCAGCCTGACATCCCAGTTTGCGCCGGCCCGGATAACCTTCCGACATTTGAGCTGGAGACCGCAGACAACCGGACTATCGCTGTCTTTGCCGATGTGACAGTTACTTTGTCGGATCAGGTCGAACTCTTTGGCGGTCTGCGCTTCACCGACTATAAGAATGACAGTTCTTACGGCACCAATACTCTGACCGCGACGGATGTTGGTTCAATTTCTGAAACAAACCTGTCTGGCCGGGTTGGCCTGAGCTATCAGCCGACGCCGGACTCGAATATCTATGCGTCCTATTCGCGCGGCTATAAGCCCTCAGCCTTGGGCTTTCCGGGCATCCCAGGTGATCCGTTTATTCCGCTTGATGCCGAAGAAAACGATGCCTTTGAGATTGGCGCAAAAGCCGAGGTTGGAAGGCTTCAGCTTGCAGGCAATATCTTCTATATGAATGTTGCTAACTTCCAAGGGCAGGAAAGTATTACGACACCAGGCGGGTTGGTCTCGCAGGTCCGTAACATCGGGGACGTTGAATCCTACGGGTTTGAAGTTTCCGCTTTCGGTCAGATCACAGATAATATTTCGATCAATGCTGGTTATCAGTTCAACCACGCAACCTATCCTCAGGGTTTTGCTGGAGACGACGCGTCAGACCTGAGCGGCGAGCAGTTGCTTAGTGCCCCGCGTCACAAATTCACTCTTTCGGGTGAGTTCACGCAACCCGTTGGCGATAGCTTGGAAGTCTTCTTCAACCCGAACATCATCTATAAGAGCGCCATTCGCCTTTCTAACCGAGACCCCGGGAATCGTTTCGTGCATCCAGCCGGAGAAAACGTAAGTCTGCGTCTTGGCTTGCGTGACGAGGATGCTGGTTGGACAGCCTCGCTCTTTGCTAGAAACCTAACCAAAAACCGCGAAGTGTCAGCGTTTCTTCCAACCGTTTTCGGCGGCCGCGATGATGGCGGTCTGCGTGGCCGCCCTGTATCCGGCCTGACCACGCGACTCATTGGTATCTCGCTTGGCTTCGAATACTAAATGAAAGTACGCCCACCCGCTTTCAGATGCATTTTCGATAGGCGGGTGGGTCATTATTCTCTGATAGGATATCGCATGCTTAAACTTACTCTACTACTTGCGAGCACTTTGGCGGCGGTCAGCGTGCCGGCTCAGGCACAGCAGCACGGTGGGGCTGCTGCCGATCAAACAGTTCAACTGGAGATGGGAAGCTGGGTTACACTGGGCACGCGCGGCGGGCCTGTGACCAGCCCAACTCGTTCCCAGCCTGCGAACCTTCTGACTTTTGGTGGCAAACATTACCTTGTCGATGTCGGCGACGGAACTGCCGGACAATCGGGTAAAGTTGGTGTGCAGACCGATGAAATCGACGGCATATTTATCAGCCACCTCCACTTTGATCACACCGCTGGATTGCTCGGCATTTTGGGTCTTCGCTTTCAAACAAGGGCCGATGAGCCGCTGACGATCTATGGCCCGCCCGGAACGCAAGAATTGGTCGATGGGCTGCTCGCAGGAATGCTGCCTGGCGCGACGGCCAATTACGGTGTGGCCGGTGCTCCGATAAGGGACCATACCGCCGGTATTGAGGTCGTTGAACTGCGTGATCGAGACAGCGTAGAGGTGGATGGCATGACCGTCACCGTGCGCAGCAACACGCATTACAGCTTTGTCCCGGGCAGCGATCTTGCGGCTCGTTTTCAGGCGCTGTCGCTAAGGTTCGACCTGCCAGGGCGTTCGATTGTATATACTGGCGACACGGGGCCAAGCACAGCGGTAGAAGAATTGGCGCAAGGTGCTGATCTTCTGGTTGCTGAAATGATGGATGTGCCCTTGATTGTGTCGAATGTCCGCAAGGCCAATCCGAACATGCCCGAGCCCGCGTTAAACAATATGGCAACGCACCTTCGTGATCATCACCTGTTGCCAAAGGATGTCGGGGAGATGGCTAAGCGAGCAGGTGTAAGGGCCGTTGTCGTGACCCATTTTGCTGGCGCCGAACGTGACAGTCCCAAATTTTTTGAATATTTGAAAACTATCGCAGAACATTACGACGGGCCAGTTGTTGTCGCCAATGATATGGACAGCTGCTAAGCCATGAATGATCTGAACATTCTTGTCATCGGTGGCGGTATTGGTGGATTGACTGCGGCAATTGCATTGCGCCAGAAGGGCCACAAGGTCACAGTCATTGAGAAGGACCCTGACTGGTCGGTCTACGGTGTCGGTATCATTCAGCAGTCGAACGTTATCCGCGCGATGTCGGAACTGGAGCTGCTGGACGACTATCTGAGTGCTGGTGTCCCATTTGACAATATCGCGATTCATACTCCGGATGGTACCAAGGTAGCCGAAATACCCGCGCCGCGATTGGCAGAAAATTACCCGGCCAATGTCGGAATCGGAAGGCCCGCTTTGCACAAGGTTCTGGGCGACCGGACAAAGCGATCGGGCGCAGATGTTCGTCTGGGTGTTGTCGCCAAAGAGATTGATGATTTGGGTGACACGGTTCGTGTCAGGTTTTCAGATGGAAAGACCGAAGAATTTGATCTGGTCGTCGGTGCGGACGGGGTCTATTCCGACACCCGGCAGAAGATAATGCCAGATGCGGAGAAGCCGGAGTTTACCGGGCAATCTGTTTGGCGATATAATTTCAAGCGTCCCTCAGACCTAAATGCTCTCCACGTCTATAATGGCCCGACGGGCATTGGGCTTGTACCAATCAGCAAAGAGCTGATGTATATGTATGTGACGACGCCTGAACCTGACAATCCAGTTTATCAAACTGCGGGTATCGCACAGACCATGAAAGACAAATTGTCCGCTGCGCCGCCGCAGATTCAGGAACTTGCGGCTGACATTACCGACGATCTGGGAGTGGTGTATCGTCCGTTGGAGCAGATGATGCTTTATGGTGATTGGCATAGTGGCCGCGTTGTTCTACTCGGCGATGCCGTTCACGCAACGACGCCGCATCTTGGCCAAGGGGCCGGAATGGCGATTGAAGACAGCCTGGTGCTGGCGGATGAGCTATCCGGAAACGATACTCCCGAAGCGGCATTCAAGGCCTTCCGCGATCGCCGCTTCGAACGTTGCAAATACATTGTCGAGAAATCACTCGCCATTTGTAACGGCCAGCTCGGCAAGGGGCCGCCAGTCGACAATGCTGAAGCGACACAAGAGATGTTCGCGATTGTCTCTCAACCTATTTAACTGATTATACCAAGGACAGACCAATGAGCCGAGTTACCGAAATTCGATATGTAGGATACGGCGTCGAAGACTTTGACACTGAACGCAAATTCTATAACGATGACTGGGGTCTGGTTGAGGTGGAATCGCGCGATGATATGGCTTGGTTCAAAACCCATGGTCATGACGAGCATCATGTCGTGCGCCTGCATAAATCCGACACCAATTGCGTTGAAGTGATTGCGCTTGCAGCAGACAGCCGGGCCGATGTTGATGCGCTGCATGGCAAAGTTGCAGAAGCAGGTTGCAAGACTATTCACGAGCCACGCGATCTTGATGCGCCGGGCGGCGGCTATGGTTTCCGTTTCTTTTCCCCCGATGGTTTACCGTTTGAAATTTCATCCGATGTCGCACGCGGCGAAAAACGTCCAATGAAACGCTGGGAGGGCATGCCGGTCAAGATCAGCCATATTGTTTTGCACTCACCGGATCATCAGGCGATGGTGAAATTCTTTACCGATGTGCTGGGCTTCAAGGTAAGCGACTGGCTCGGTGATTTCATGTGCTTCCTGCGCTGCAACGAAGCGCACCACCGCATTGCAGTATTGCCTGGCCCACCTTGTCTGAACCACGTCGCCTACGATATGCTGACCGTGGACGATATGATGCGCGGGGCTAGCCGACTTAGGAAACGCGATATCGATATCAGATGGGGACCGGGGCGGCACACCGCTGGAAACAATACGTTCAGCTATTTTTGTACGCCCGCAGGATTTGCGGTGGAATATACGTCCGAACTGGAAGACGTCGATTTCGAAAATCACACACCCGAGGTCCACGAGCCGGGTCCGCAGATAATGGACCAATGGGGCATCGGCACCGGTGGCCCGCAGACCATGCCCAAAGCCGAGCCCGATCCATGCCTTTTTCAGCCAGCGGAGAATTAGATCATGGCGTTGTTCGAATTCTTCCCCAATTACATCTGGAACCTCTCGGTCGCGATTGCGATGGAAAGTGGCGGACAAATCGGTGAAATCATCGATATGTGCCAGCCAATCAAGGACGCTGCCGATAGCGGCGCTGACGCAGGCGTACCGCAGTTTATGAAGCAATGGTCGGCAATGGGCGAGAAACTGCTCGAACTGGCCGCAGAAGATGAAGCGAAAGGTCGCAATTTTTCTGCCTCAAACAAGCTGGAACGTGCTTCGCTTTATCTCGTCACGGCGGAACGGATGCAGGGACATGGACATCCGGGCCGCACCGAGACTTTCGCCAAGGCACGAGATGCGTTTGATCGCTCCACAAATCTCGGAAAGCTAAATCGCGAACGGGTCGAAATTCCGCTGGATACGGGGACAATGCCCGCGATCTGGACAAAGGCTCCGGGCGACGGCCGGAAGCCTGCGGTGGTTTTCTGCAACGGTCTCGATAGCAACAAAGAACTTTTATACTGGACCCGGCTGCCCGAGGAACTCGCCCGGCGCGGTATCTCGACGCTTTGCGTAGATCAGCCCGGTTCAGGTGAAGCGCTTCGATTGCAGGATCTGCCGGTCGATCCACATAGTGAAAGCTGGGCATCAAAAGCGGTCGACTGGCTAGAAACGCAGGATGATGTTGATGCGTCGAAAATCGGAATGACCGGAATATCGCTTGGTGGGCATTTCGCGCCGCGAGCAGTTGCCTATGAGCCGCGCTTTGCCAGCGGTGCAGTGTGGGGTGCGAACCACAATTGGCGCGAAGTCCAGGACAAGCGGATGGAACGCGAAGGTGAAAATCCCGTACCGCATTACTGGGCGCACGTGCACTGGGCGTTTGGGGCGAAGGATCAGGAAGATTTCCTGGAAAAATCAAGCAATATGAACCTCAACGGACATATGGACCGGATCAAGGTTCCGTTTCTGGTTACGCACGGTTCCAATGACCGCCAGATCAGCGTTGAATATGCTCATGATCTATATGATCAGCTCGTCAACAGCCCGCGCCGCGAGAAAGTGATCTTCACGGCGCGCGAAGGCGGAGTTGAACATGTGGGTGCGGACAATATGGCTTATGGCCGGGATTTATTGTCTGATTGGTTCGCTGAAACTTTAGGTGGGAATGCGGGATAGCCGAGATTAACTGAATTAGCCCGCTGACGGGCAGGGGATAGGAAGCGAACATGAACCAGGCTGCGACAGATCAAGCGGGCGCCGATAGCGGGGCCACACGGCACGGCATCATCATTCTTTTTGCTTCAACTATGCCGATCATGGCGATTGTTTCGCTCATTCCGGTCTTGCCGCTTCTGATGAAGGAATTCGCCGGTGTCACAGGAAGCGAATTCCTTGTGCCAATGGCGCTTACCATTCCGGCCTTGTGTGTTGCGTTATTCTCTCCGCTGGCTGGCTGGTTATCAGATAGGGTAGGTCGCAAACATCTGCTGGTAGCCGCTCTGGTTCTCTATGCTGGTTTTGGTATTATCCCGTGGTTTTTGGATAGTCTTTTTCAGATCATTGCGGCTCGAATTGGGCTCGGCATCATGGAAGCCGTAATCATGACCGTGGCAACAGTCCTAATTGGAGACTATTTCGTCGGCGCGCGCCGCGAAAAATGGATTGCACTCCAGGTTGGCTTTGGCAGCATCGCCGCTATTATCCTGATCGCGGTGGGCGGCGGACTAGGTGAAATATTTGGATCACGTGGCCCCTTCCTGCTCTATCTTCTGGCACTCCCGATTGCGCTTGCGGCAGCGATCATATTGTTCGAGCCAACCGTCAAAGCGACTGTTGCAGATGGAGCAAAAGCGCGGTTCCCGTTGAAAGCGGTGCTTCCGCTAGTTTTGACCACGATTGGTGTGGGGATTGTATTTTATACGGTCATCGTTCAGCTGGGGCCTATTCTCGGATTGTCAGGCGAAGTCTCTCCGGCGACTATTGGCTTGATTGGTGCACTTACCAATGTTGCGGTCGCTATGGGTTCTGTTCTCTTTAACAAGTTCAAACAAAATGTAGGACCACGCCTACTGACCGTAGGTCTGGTCATTGCTGCCATCGGCTATGCTGGGGTGAGCGTTTCGACAAGCCTTGTTGCGCTGGCTGCATTTTCTGTCGTGGCTTGTATTGCCAGCGGAATGATGTTGCCCAATATGCTGACCTGGACGATGAATAGCTTGCCGCCGGAAATGCGCGGCAGAGGCATGGGTATGTGGACCGGTGCCTTCTTCCTTGGACAATTTGTCGCGCCGCTCATCACCGCAAGCATTGTTCCCGTCACTGGCGGCTTCGCGCAAACCTTCATGGCTTACGCGGCCGTCATTGCGATAGGGGCTGTGATCGTGGTGCTCACCTCTCGCAGGAGCACCATGGCAAAATCTGGATGACTGAAACAAAGCCTAAACTCTTTTTTGCACCCGGCACTTGTGCACGGGTCACGCTAACGGCGCTGGAGGAGATCGGGCAACCATTTGAAACAAAGCTGATTGCATTTATGGCGGGAGAACACCGTTCAGAGGATTATCTGGCGATCAATCCCTCAGGTAAGGTTCCGGCGCTACAAACCGAGGCCGGTGTGTTGACGCAGAACGGTGCAATCCTGCTCTATCTGGCGCGCAGCTATCCAGAAGTTAATCTGCTTCCGCTTTCCAGTGATCCTCATTCGGAAGCATACGTGGTTTCTGCGCTGTTTCGGATGTCGAGCGATCTGCACCCTCTGGTGACGCGTTTTGTCCTTCCGGGCATGATGCTGTCTGATCCGTCTGCTAATCCGTACGTGCGAGCGAAAGCCGAAGAGGTGCTCAAGCTGCAATTGGCACCCATTGCAGCGCAATTAGCCGGTCAAGATTGGTTGTTGGGGGAGAACTGGTCGATCCTTGATGCTTACCTGGCGTGGATATGGTTCCGTATTACCGGAGCGGGTTTCGATGCTGCCGCTTTTCCGAATATAGCCTCTCACTATCAACGCGCCAACGAGCGCCCATCTGCGAAGGCGGCTCTTGAGCATGAAGCGCGCGCGCAGGAAGAACTCTCGGCACGCGGCCTTGCCTTTGTGCCACCAAAGCCGAAACAGTAATCTATACAAAAGGAAGTGAAGCTATGAGCGAGAAACCAATCCGCCGCGTTGTCACCGGTCACAATGCCAAGGGAGAGGCCATTATACAGGAAGATGGAGTTGTTCCTCGTATACAGAGGATCGGAGGGGACACTGGACCGATGTTCTATGAGGTCTGGAATACGCGTGCCACACCGGCTCCAATTGATCCGGCATCTGGAGAACCGCCGGAAGAGGGCATTATCCTCGCTCCGCCTTCGAATGGTACCAGAATACGAGTTCTCGATATTCCGCCCGACGACGCTAGCTTTGAGGAGATGACCCCCGAAGCGGCCAAGGCACATTTTGCCGAAATCGGTGCTGAAGATGCATCGTCCTTCGAAGGCGCGGCGTCGCGTCATGCCCGTATGCATCGTACCGAAACAGTCGATTATGGAATCGTCATCGAAGGTGAGCTGGTCCTGATCATGGATGAAGGTGAAGCCACCGTGCGAGCAGGCGATATCGTGGTGCAACGCGGTACAAACCATGGCTGGGCCAATCGCACCGACAAAAATTGCCGTATCGCATTCATACTGATCGACGGAAAATATTCAGAAGAACTACAGGGCTAAAATGTGCTTAGCGATCATAGCGGCTGCGGCATTTCTCGGCCGCGCCATTGAAGGATAACCAAATGATACTTGCTACCTTGAAAACGGACAAACCCGACGGCCAGCTAATTGCGGTTTCGAGCGATCACCAACGATATTTGAAGATCGAACAGCCTGTTTCTAGCCTGATCAGTGCCACCGAGAATTGGGATGGGCTAGTCGGAGAGCTACAGTCCGTTTCCGAACAGCTTGGACAGGGCGGCGGCGATCCATTGGACGTTTCCGCGCTTGCTGCTCCCATGCCGCGCAGTTGGCAGTGGCTCGATGGGTCGGCATTTTCGACCCATGGAGACCTTATGCAAGTCGCGTTTGGTCTGGATCCCATCGATACCGACCGTCCGCTTATGTATCAGGGAGTGTCGGACAAGTTTTTCGGTCCGACCGAAGATGTGCCATTACCCACGCCGGAACATGGCATCGATTTTGAGGGCGAGTTCGGTGTTATTGTAGATCATGTTCCGATGGGAACTTCCGCCGAAGACGCAATGAAGCATATCAAGCTGATCGTTCAAATCAACGACTGGTCTCTGCGCGCGATTGCCCCGATAGAAATGGCCACCGGCTTTGGCTGGGTACAGGCAAAGCCCGCCTGTTCCATGGCACCTTTTGCGGTGACGCCTGATGAACTAGGTGAAGGCTGGAAAGACGGCCGTGTATGTCTTGATCTGGAAATCGACTGGAATGGCAAACGTTTTGGCGCGGCCAATGGCGCGGCCATGGATTTTGGTTTCCACGAACTGGTTGCTCACGCGGCATTGACGCGCGATCTGGTTGCGGGGACGATTATCGGATCGGGAACAGTCTCTAACCCAAATTATGCAGAAGTCGGGTCAAGCTGTATTTCCGAGGTCCGCGCTATCGAGATGATCCGCGACAAGGGTCCGGCGACCACAGGCTTTATGGGTTTCGGTGACAGTATCCGTATGGAAGGACGCGGCGTTGATGGCTCATCACCATTTGGTGTTATCGAACAGAAGGTCGTGCAGGGCTGATGGTTCAGACCTGTATCATCGGTGCGGGGCCTGCTGGATTGCTTCTGGGGCATCTGTTGCGTGCCGAAGGCATAGATTGCGTAATCCTCGAACGGCAGACACCGGAGTACGTTCTGGGCCGCGTTCGCGCAGGTGTTCTCGAACAGGTTACGGTCGATCTGCTCGAGCGCCTCGGACTCGACGCACGGATGAGAGATGAAGGCCTACCACACAATGGCTTCAACTTGGCCGATGGTGAACGATTGATCAGGATCAACATCAAAGAACTGACCGGTCAGGAAGTCATGGTCTACGGGCAGACCGAGGTCACGCGCGACTTGATGGAGGCGTGCGAAGCGCGAGGCCTAGAAGTCATCTACGACGTCAGCGATGTCGTACTCCATGATATCGAGACCGATACGCCTTCGGTGATGTATACGAAGGGCGGTTCCAAACACCGCATCGATTGCCGCATCATCGTTGGCTGCGACGGGTTTCACGGACCGAGTCGCAAAGCGATCCCGGCTGCGGTTGGTAAGGAATATGAACGCGTGTACCCATTCGGCTGGCTCGGCATTCTCGCCGATGTACCGCCCTGCAATCATGAGCTGATCTACGCCAACCACGAGCGCGGTTTCGCGCTTGCGTCGATGCGTTCGAGCACGCGCAGCCGATACTATGTCGATGTGCCTGTGACCGAGAAAGTCGAGCATTGGAGCGACGAGCGCTTGTGGGATGAACTAGCGATCCGCCTTGGGCCGGAGGCCGCGGTAAACATCACCCGCGGACCATCGATTGAGAAGAGCATCGCACCGCTAAGATCCTACGTGTTTACCCCGATGCGCCACGGCTCGCTGTTACTGTGCGGCGATTCTGCGCATATTGTTCCGCCCACTGGAGCGAAGGGATTGAACCTGGCGGCCAGCGACGTGCACTACGCAGCAAATGCGTTGACCCATTTCTTCAGTCGAGGCGCCTCTGACGCGATTGCCGAATATTCGGACACGGCCCTGGCTCGAGTATGGAAGGCTGAACGATTTAGTTGGTCACTCACCCGTCTGATGCACCGCTTCCTTGACGATGGTCCGTTTGAACGAGCCATGCAGCTCGCCGAGCTCGACTACATTGCAAGCTCGCGTGCCGCACAGGAAAGCCTCGCTGAAAACTATGTTGGCCTACCGGTCTGAAATGATGATGGAAACACCCCAAAAGAGGCAATCTATTGCCCGCAAGAAAGCAGATCTGTGAAAGCAATACTCGGACATCGCTATACCATCTGGCTGCTGCTAGCCCTGCCTGCGATAGGTATGACAATTGGATTGATTAGAGGAGGCGCTACACCGGAAGCCATCCTGCATCCATCGGGCGAATTCAGCGCACGCGCGATGATACTGGCACTATATTGCTCGCCGTTGGTGGTGCTCTTTCCACGCGTTGCTATATTCAAGTCACTGCTAAAGCGCCGCCGTTATCTGGGAGTGGCAGCGTTCGGTTATGGCTTGTTCCACACCATTCTTTATCTGATGGAAAAGGGAACGCTTGCTGCCGTTTTGGGCGAGGCAACTGAGCTTGCGATCTGGACCGGTTGGATTGCATTTGTAATCTTCGTGCCTCTTGCCGTGACAAGCAACAATACGATGGTCAAAGCCCTTGGCGCGCGGCGTTGGAAAAACTTGCAACGTGCGGTTTATGTTGCTGCGGTGCTGACTGCGATGCACTGGTTGTTCCTTGACGATAGCTGGAACTCGGTGCTGATGCATTTTGCACCTCTCGCACTGCTGGAGCTGGCAAGATTTGCGAAACAAAGGGGCTTAATATTTGCCAAGCATCGCTCCGCCTAAAAAAGAATGTGCGCCTTCGAAAGAGTGATGGCTAGTAGTCTTCCGTATCAATGGTTGCCCGCATGATTTCAGGGTTGCGAACACAGGGACTATGTTCACGCTGGACCATCGCAATCGGATGAAAGGCATGCGAGAGCCGGGTCGTCGCAGCCGACATTTCGGACAGCCAGATATGGCTAATTTTTCCGGCCTTTTCGGCAAGACAAGCGCGCCAATAGATTCCTCGATAGGAAGATTCTTGTCGAGCCTGTGCAAATAGTAGAGATCGATATGGTCGGTATCGAGCCGCTTCAGGGTGAGGTCGAGAGTGCCAGCAATGGCGTTTGGATTTCCGTTAAGCCCGCGTTCGCCATCATAGACGTCGAGTACACATTTACTCGCTAGCGTATATTCGCTGTGCCGGTGGCCAACATATTTTGCCAGCAGTAGTCTGTTGTTTTTGAAAACATATAGCGCCACAGTATCGAGCATATTGATGCCCAGATCGAGCGAATTATTAAGCAGTCGGCCAGCCTCCTCCTCCGGCGGTGCAATATCGTATGCACACGCATCCCAGCACCACTGCCGACAGCGTGAATGGTCCGATCGGGCGCTGATTGAAGGTCATCTGACTTAGCCCAACTGACCTTCAAGCTCGTGCAGAACCTTATAGCAAGGAAGAACCTGAGCCACGCTGCTGTTCGGTTCGCGGCCTTCGAGGATCGCGGTGACAAATTCGCGGTCTTGTAGCTCAATGCCATTCATCGATACATCAACCTGACTGACGTCGATGACTTCTTCCTTGCCGTTCACCAGATCGTCGTAGCGCGCGATATAGGTCGCATTATCTCCAATATAACGGAAGAAAGTTCCCAGAGGCCCATCATTGTTGAAGCTGAGCGAGAGCGTACAAATCGCGCCGCTTTCGGCTTTCATCTGTATCGACAGATCCATGGCAATGCCCAGTTCGGGATGAATTGGACCCTGAATGGCGTTTGCCTGCACAATAGGTCCGGCCTGATAGGCAAACAGATCGACCGTGTGAGCCGCATGGTGCCAAAGCAGATGATCGGTCCAGCTGCGCGGCTGCCCCTTGGCGTTGATATTTTTCCGCCGGAAGAAATAAGTCTGAACATCCATTTGCTGGATGTTATATTCGCCTGCCTTGATTTGGTTGTGCACATATTGATGGCTGGGATTGAAACGGCGCGTATGGCCAACCATGCAGACTAGCCCGGTTTCCTTTTGCTTTGCCATCACGGCTTCGCAATCGGCCCAGCTGTCGGCGAGTGGAATCTCCACCTCGACATGTTTTCCGGCATCCATGGCTTTAATGGATTGATCGGCATGCATCTGTGTTGGCGTCGCCAATATCACCGCATCGACATCGTCGCGTGTGAGCATTTCTTCATAGTCGGTCGTGGCAAACCCAACGCCGTATTTTTCAGCCATCGCCTGAGTTGGTTCAAGCGTTCGGCCAACCAGTGCCGTCACTTCAACACCATCAATGTTTTTCAGGCCGTCGAGGTGTTTTTCACCAAAAGCGCCGCCGCCTGCAAGTGCGATTTTCATGCTAGATACTCCCTGGAATTCAATTGTCTGGTTCAAGCACCATGTGCCCGATTGCGGTATTGCTGCACGGAATGTGATAATGACGGTGCAAGCATTTGGTTTTTGTTCCCAGCGCAGCGCGCATGATAAGCCACATGACCATCTCAATGCCCTCGCTGCCTGTTTCGCGCAGATATTCAATATGCGGAATATGGCGTGCGACGTCGCTATCGCCGGTCAACATGTCGAGGAACTTGTTGTCCCATTCGCGGTTGAGCAATCCGGCGCGCGGCCCCTGCAGTTGATGGCTCATCCCGCCCGTTCCCCAAATCTGCACGTTTAGGTCTTCCGGAAAACTTGCAACGGCGCGCGCAATTGCCTCGCCCAGTGCCCAACAGCGATTGCCCGAAGGCACCGGATAGGTCACCACATTGACCGCCAGTGGTACGACTTTGACCGGCCATTTATCCGGCTGACCAAACATCATCGACAAAGGCACCGTCAGTCCATGATCGACATCCATTTCGTTGATGATTGTCATGTCAAAATCGTCGAGGATCAGGCTCTGCGCCAGATGCCAGCCAAGGTCTGCATGGCCCTCTACATCGGGAACGTCTCGTGGCCCCCAACCTTCATCGGCCGGCTTGTATTTTTCGCCGCAGCCAATCGCAAAAGTGGGAATGATATTTGCATCGAACGCTGAGGCGTGGTCGTTGTAGATGAGAACAATCACGTCCGGTTTTTCGGACTGCTCCCATTCTTTGGTCCATTCATAACCTTCGAAAATGGGGCCGAAATAGTCATCCTTGGTTTTGCCTTGGTCGACTGCAACGCCAAGCAACGGAACATGGCTGGAACCAACACCTGCGGATATACGGGCCATTTCAATAGTTCCCCTTGATCGAGCGATTGCCCTCAGGCGAACGACCGCCTTGCATCATCATCTCGCGATATTCGGGAAAGCTCATATCGGTCATGGTCGAAACCGCTTCAGCAAAGCTAATACCGTCAGTCGAGAATATCTTGCTGAGGAAATAGATATTGCCGCCAAGCTCCAGCATGCGGTTATAGTCACGATCGACCACCGCTTGACGCTGTTCTTCGGTAATTGGCCATTCGGCAAGATAGGCTTCTTCATCGGCCTTCCAGCGTTTGCGATTCTCCGCCTTCATCAGGCTCATGGCGAACTGATTGAGATGATAACCCTGCCGTGCGCGTGAAGCTGTAAAGACCCGTGTGCCGGGAATGTCCTCTAATTCGGCAAGATATTCGTGAATGTCTTGATCTATCATGCGCTGCCTTCTGCTTTTTTGATACGCTCGATCATTTGGCGAGAACGTACGCCGCCCTCATCGATGTTATAGGCCTGCAACTTGCGATCTGGATTGGCGCTGATGGACTGCTGCTGCGCTTCCAATATTTCGACATCTTCTGCAAAAACGCCGCTCTGTTGCTGCCGGAAACGGGCACCAAAGCCGGGATCATCGGTCCTGAAATCGCGCGCCATGCCCCAGAAATAATGGCTATGCGTTTCGTCCTGCGGTGTCATCACATCCACCACAAACCCGCGAACGCCCTGGTCATGTTTCTCAATACTGGCACCGGCTTCAACAGGCGCAACCCCAACGTCGATGATGACGGCGGACGGTGCGATAAATTCACAAATCTGCCAGCGGTCAACACGGCCCTCCTTGCCCAGCGCGCCTTTCCAAAATGGCGGCGGATCGATGTCTGGGATCCATCGTTCAACAAACACTCGATCATCGGTTGTGCGTGTGTCCAGCGGCGCTTCCATCAGCTCCTGTTGTCCGATCGATCCCTGATGGACATAGGTCTCGTGGGTTAGGTCCATCAAATTGTCGATCAGCAGACGATAATCGCAGGCGATTGAATAATATCCGCCCTCGAAGGCCCATCCTTCCGCAGAGCAGGGCCACAAATCAGGGATAAGATCAGGATCGGCTGTCGTATCGCCCATCCAGATCCATATAAATCGATGTTTCTCGTGAACCGTGAATGTCTCCGTGCAGATGCGCCTATTCACTTTGTCGGATTTCAGCGGCATTTCCTCAGCAACACCGTTGGGGCCGAGTTTCAGGCCATGATATTTACAACGGATTGAATCGCCTTCTTTGATACCCATAGACAAAGGCAACATTCGGTGCGGGCAGGCATCACGCATGGCAACCACCTCACCATCGAGTTTGCGCCAGAGTACGACAGGCACACCCAATATTGTTCGGGCCAGTGGCTGGGGACCTATCTCATAATCCCATCCGGCGACATACCAGGCGTTTTTGATCCAGGTGCTCATTGCGTTTTCTCCGTCAAATTCGAACCTAATTCTGAAATTGGTGAGCGTATTCTGTCGGACTGTTTTTTACTGTTTGGCGGTTTTTCAACAGGATCATCGATTGCAAACACAAGAGTTTCGTACCCGAACATGAGGCAGGAATACCGTTGGCCTTTTTCAAATCCGATTTTCATAAGCCGCGCTCCTTCAACTGTGCATCCAGTCTCGGGAAAACCCTACGCGCATTGCCTTCAAAAATGGCATGGCGTTCCGCGTCGGTCAGGTCGAGCGCATCGACATAGCGCTTGGTGTCGTCGAAATAGTGACCAGTCTGCGGATCGATACCGCGCACAGCGCCAACCATTTCGCTACCGAAGAGAATATTCTTGTTTTCAATAACATCGGCGAGCAGATTGATACCCGGCTGGTGATAAACGCAGGTGTCGAAGAATACGTTGTTCATTACATGCGTCGACAGATCCGGCTGCTTCAACATATCGGCCAGTCCGCGATATCGACCCCAATGGTAGGGCACTGCGCCTCCGCCATGGGGAATGATCAAACGCAATGTCGGAAAATCCTTGAACAGGTCGCCTTGAATCAGTTGCATAAAAGCGATGGTATCTGCCGCAATGTAATAAGCACCCGTTGCGTGCATTGCCGGGTTGCAGCTACCCGAAACATGTATCATTGCGGGCATATCCAGTTCGACCATCTTTTCGTAAAACGGATACCAGAATTTGTCGGTCAAAGGCGGATGTTCAAACTTGCCGCCACCCGGATCGGGGTTCAGGTTGCAACCGATAAAACCCATATCCGCGCAGCGTTGTAGCTCCGCGATGGAAGAGCTCATATCCGCTTCCGGCGACTGCGGCAGCATACAGACCGGAGCAAATCTTTCGGGATAAAGTTCCGCCACCCGTGCGATCAGGTTATTGCAAACTTCAGCCCACTTTACCGCCACGCTCTGGTCGCCGACATGCGGCGCCATCGCCGACGCGCGCGGACTGAAAATAGTCATATCTGCACCGCGTTCTTTTAGCAGACGTAACTGGTTGGCTTCTATCGTTTCGCGGATTTCATTGTCGGAAATATCGGGATAGGGCGGTGCTTCCTCACCCGCCGCGAACGCCTCCTTTTGCAATTCGCGCCACTCGTCATGCGCCTTTGGCAAAACAGTATAATGGCCGTGACAATCGATGATCATGGCATTTTCTCCAAAATGGCGGTCAATTTACCGTTCAAGCCTTTTGGCACTGGACTGATTTCAAACTCTCCCATCGCCTGTTGCCAGCTGACAGTTCCTTCGGTGAGCATTGGAGATACGCCAAGCGAGAGCAGCGTTTGCGATGATTCAGACATCTCGGCAGATCGCCGCAGCCCGTGCACCAACATCCGATCGATACGATAGTCAGCTTGTTCCGACCAATCATTGCCGAAACTGGCGAGCACTTCGTCAGTAACGCCAGCTTTTTCGCTGGCAATCAGGCATTCAGCCGTCAACGCTTCGACACCTTTATACATGACCGAGCGCAGCATCTTGATCGTTGATGCTCGGCCGACATCATCGCCAACAATGCGAATATTGGTAAAACCCAGTACGGTCAGCGCTGCTTTGCCATCTTCCGAATAAGGGCCGGAAACAAGCAAAGGAACCGCCAGCCGCGCTGGGTTAACTGGTGACATGATTGCGACGTCAATATAACGCCCGCCAGCTGCTTCGATCTCTTGGGCAGCGTCGCGCTTGGTCTGAGGCGCAACAGAATTCATGTCGAAATATAATGTTTTGGAGTTTAAATGCGGTGCGGCATTCTTTGCTGCCATGAGCGCCTGATCCGCTGTCACAACACTGATGCATTGCGCGCTGTCCTTCAACGCAGCACCAAGCGCAGAGCAACCGGTGACACCATCTTCAGCATATAACTCATCAATCGGTTTCAAATCGAAAACCTGCGCTTGTGATCGCCAGCCAGCTTCGCGCGCGAAGGTCTGACCCGCTTCGCCATATCCAATCAGAGTTACAGGATTATCCATGCCCTCGAGTGTAGGTACTTTCCGTGTAACCGGCTAATCGGAAGCATGTTCTTGCTATAAGTTATTGATAATTTAACCTGCTTTAGAGATCTCTTTCAAGACTGTCAGAAACTTTGCCTGCATGGCCGTCGGTCGCCATTCTGCACGTGTGGTAACACCAATATTGCGGGTATATCCTTCCGGAATATTGGCAATTTTGACGAGCCAGCCAGCCTCCAGTTCAACAGCCACTTGATCCGGTGATAATAGCGTGAGAAAATCGCTTTCTATCAGGATTTGACGGATGGTAATTACAGACCCGCATTCTATCGGCACTTGCGGCAGGGGAACCGACAATTTGTCAAACATGGCTTCCCATCCAGCGCGAAGCGGCGTTCCCGAGGTTGGAATAATCCAGGGATATTTTGCAAGATTTTCAAGCGATGTTTCGCTGGATAAGGCTGGATGGCCTTTGCGGCCAATGACCGCTGGGCGATCGTCGAACAATGGCTGTTGGGCAACATCCGGGCCGGGCGATGGCGCTCGCATCGCACCGATCATCAAGTCGATGTCGCCATCGCGCAGAGGTTCGATCAATTCATGGAATGCGCCTTCGACGATATTGACCGCGACATCGGGCTGATCTCGATGAAATGCGGCGACCGCAGCTGGCAATACGCGCGCACGAGACAAGGGCATGGCTCCAATCGTGATCAGGCCTGTTTCGTGCCCTAGTAGAACGGCAAGTTCGCTCAATCCCGCTTCAAGCTCTGCACGTGCAAGGCGAAACCGCCGCGCAGTGCGCTTGCCTTGCTCTGTCAGCGCAACACCTTTTCCGCGCCGTTCGACCAACTTACGTTTCAGCGCAACAGACAGATCGCCTACGGCCCGGTGCAACGATGGTTGGGCGAGTCCGGTAGTATTGGAAGCCGCAGCATAACTTCCCGCATCCGTTAATGCTATAAGCGCGCGCAATTGTGTCATGGTGACGCGCGGGGAGATGATATGGGCCAGTGCGGTTTCTATCCTAGGTATAAATATGCGCCCGGCCTCAGTCGCAACCATGCCATCGGTCCTGCGCTCAAATAACGGCTGGCCGAGCATTGCTTCCAGTTTTGCAAGCCCCTGAGTAATAGCAGGTTGACTGATATGGATGGCCTGTGCCGCAGCAGAAATGCTACCCAAACGCCCAATAGCTGAAGCGGCGCGCAGATGACGAAGGTTGAAATCGGAAAACTTCATTGTCTCCAAGATTAGCATATTCTTATGGCTTCTGCATAGTTCCGACTTGCTTGTCTGAGTACAAGCTTTGTAGTCTTCCAACGCACAACAAGGAGTCCGGAATGGCCAACATCGTGGTTCAGAATATCGAGCGCACTGATCTCTTAGTGGTGGATGGTCTGGCAAAATGCGGTGTTGCCACTGTCCACGAAGCTCAGGGTCGGACGGGACTGATGGCCAGCAACATGCGGCCCATTTACACCGGTGCAAGAATCGCCGGGACCGCAGTGACCATATCAGCTGCGCCGGGCGACAACTGGATGGTGCATGTCGCGATTGAACAGTTGAAAGAGGGGGATGTGCTGGTGCTGGAGCCCACTAGTCCCTGCGAGGACGGCTATTTTGGAGACCTTCTCGCGACATCAGCGCAGGCGCGGGGATGTCGCGGTCTGATCATAAACGCTGGTGTACGTGATGTGCGTGATCTCAAAGAGATGAGTTTTCCTGTCTGGTCCAAAGCCGTGTTTGCCCAAGGAACGGTGAAAAACACGCTGGGCTCCGTGAATGTCCCGATTGTCTGCGCAGGAGCAGCCGTAAATCCAGGTGATGTAATCGTAGCAGATGATGATGGCGTGTGTGTTGTGCTGCGTGAAAGCGCTTCCGAAGTGCTTGCAAAAGCGCAGGAACGCGAAGCGAACGAGGAAGAGAAACGCCAGCGTCTGGCGAGCGGAGAACTCGGCCTCGACATGTACAAGATGCGTGGAAGGCTTGAAAAAGAAGGCCTCAAATATGTTTGACGCCTCCAAGGGTGTTCCATGTATGTGGATGCGCGGCGGAACATCAAAGGGCGGCTATTTTCTCGCAAATGACTTGCCTTCCAACATTGCGGAACGCGATGCATTTTTGCTTCATAGCATGGGTTCACCCGATGAACGGCAAATTGACGGTATGGGAGGAGCCGATCCTTTGACCAGCAAGGTTGCGGTGGTCAATAAATCAAATCGTGATGGCGTTGACGTCGACTATCTGTTTTTGCAGGTGTCGGTCGATCAGGCTTTGGTTTCAGACCAGCAAAATTGCGGTAATATCCTAGCCGGTGTCGGACCTTTCGCAATTGAGCGTGGACTGGTGGATGCAACAGGTGATGAAACCCGCGTGGCTATCTACATGGAAAATACAGGTCAAACCGCCGTTGCAACTGTACAGACGCCGGATGGAAACGTGCAATATCAGGGCAAAGCCAGCATTGATGGCGTTCCGGATACGCATGCACCGATTCCTCTCGAATTTCGTGACACCGAAGGATCAAGTTGTGGATCGCTGCTTCCAACCGGCAATGCTGTTGATGAGATTGAAGGCGTCGCTTGCACTCTGATCGACAACGGTATGCCTTGCGTGGTGATGAAAGCAGCCGATATTGGTATTACCGGCTATGAAGATCGCGAAAGTCTCGACAACAACAGCGAGCTGAAAGCCAAGATCGAGGCAATCCGGCTGGCAGTGGGTGAACGAATGAACCTCGGTGACGTGGCCAGCAAAACCGTGCCAAAAATGATGCTCGTTGCTCCGCCCAAAAATGGGGGAACTGTGACCGTTCGCAGTTTCATTCCACATCGCGCCCATGCATCGGTTGGCGTATTGGGCGCAGTGAGCGTGGCGACTGCTTGCCTGATTGAGGGCTCTCCTGCGGCGACTGTTGCACACATTCCGGAAGGTAGAGTCAAAACCCTGTCGGTCGAGCATCCGACCGGAGAGCTAACTTGTGTGTTGGAAACCGATGAGGGCGGCGCTTTTGTCTCGGCGGCCCTGCTGCGTACGGCGCGCAAATTGATGGATGGAGTGATATTTTCATGACCACTAAAAAGACAGACCAGTTGAAAACCTGGAACGACGGCTTCGGTAATATCTATTGTTCATCGAACGAACCGGAAAGGATCGTCAGCTGGCATTCCAATCCGTCCAAACCAACATTCACTCTACCCCCTGGTGCAGTAGATGCTCATTGCCATGTTTTTGGTCCAATGGCGCAGTTTCCGTTCAGTCCAAACGCCAAATATCTCCCCGAAGATGCCGGACCTGAAAAGCTGTTTGCGCTGCGCGATCATCTGGGATTTTCGCGCAATGTCATCGTACAGGCCAGCTGCCACGGCACGGATAACAGCGCAACGCTGGATGCAATCAGGAAATCCAATGGCAAGGCACGCGGCGTGGCGGTGGTTGATCCAGCGATTGGATCGGACAAACTCGCCGCACTCCATGAAGGGGGAATACGCGGTGTGCGCTTCAACTTCCTAAAACGGCTCGTGGACAATGCACCCAAGGAAAAATTTCTGGAAGTTGCCGCTCGTCTCCCCAAGGGATGGCATGTCGTAATCTATTTCGAGGCTGATATATTGGAGGAAATGCGCAGCTTTATTGATGCAATCCCCGTTCCCGTTGTGATCGACCATATGGGTCGCCCAGATGTTAGTCAGGGTCCTGACGGCAAGGATATGCAAGCCTTTCGCAGTCTATTGGAATCACGCTCCGATATTTGGTTCAAAGCCACCTGTTCAGACCGGCTGGATGCTGGCGGCTATCCGTGGGCGGATTTTGTCCGTTCGGTCGCGCCCTTAGTGGCGGATTACCCCGACCGTTGTCTCTGGGGTACCGATTGGCCGCATCCCAATATGCAGGATGACATCCCTAACGATGGTCATCTCGTCGATATCATCCCGCAGATTGCACCGTCATCGGCATTGCAAGAAAAGCTGCTCATCATGAATCCGAATCGGCTTTATTGGAGCGACCAATAGCAGTGACCGTTCCTGTCAGGCTTTGCCCTCCGCATCGGCGCGTTTAATCTGTTTATGTTCGTCTTCAACCAAGCCGCGTTTCCAATAGCTTGAAATGTAAAGCCGCTCCGGTCCGAATTCTTCTTCGACGCGGAGAAATTGGCGTAACAGTTTCATTGCTTCAAATTCACAGGCGACCCAAGCATATGCGAATTTGGCAATCGCAGGTAACTCACGAGCAGCCCCGGACAGCAGTGACGGATTGGCGCCGAGGTCGGGTTCAGCAATCCATTGAATTTTCATACCGGCCGGTTTGGCGATATCCTGCTTGTCATCGGCCTCACGAATGAGGATGATTGCGTTCCCTGTTGCATCATCTGGCAAAGCTTCAAGATTGACAGAGATTGCTGGCAGAGCGGTCATATCGCCGACCAATAGAAATGGCCCCCGTCCTTCCGGCAACGGTTTGGCCGCACCCGGACCGCCTACCTTTATTGAGTCTCCTACCTTTGCACTGATGGCCCAGCTCGTGGCCGGACCAGATTCTTCGTCCGACCCGTGCAGCGCGAAGTCGACATCTATGCCCGTTTCTGATTGGCTGCGGATGGTATAGGTTCGCACAATGCGCTTGCTGTCTTCCGGGACAGGTGGCATGATTTTGACATAACCGCCGTTCTGCTCGCGTGGAAAGCCGGCCATCCCATCACCGCCCAGAGTAATCCGGTGCATGTTTGGGGTGAAGCGAAAACTATCGATGACTTTCAAAATGCGTGGGTCTGGTCGTGGCATTGGTGTTCCGTTTGATCGTGGATCTCGGCGCAATCTCGTCAACTGAGCTGCATTTATAGCTATGTCCGGCGGGCTATCACACTCAAAAATACAATAGAAATCGATAGTTATAATTGATTAGTATTACTTTGGTTTATGCCTCCGAAATGTCGTTCGGACGCTTCATCCTATCAATTCATTTCATAGGGCTTATAATCCAAAACGCTTTCTACAGGTTGCAGTTTGAAGGTAGGGTTATTCAAAACATTTGAGTATCCTGCTGCGGCTGGGCGCAACTAGAAACAATGGAGAGTAGTTTGACATATCCCTTCAAACTAGACCCAAAGATGGTACGCAATCGCTGATACATCGGCGCTTGCTTCACTGCAAGCTCGCCGCCTAAAATATACCAACCAGATGAGACCAAACACTCGCTAAGCCAAACACGCCGCGTGTCTCAATTTATCTGACGGGGAACACTCGGGTTACATCGGTGATCCGCATTCGGCCGATTGCGGGTAGAATGAACAGCTTCAGGTTCCTCCGATATTCTTTTGCGGTGGTCGCTTTGAGATGTACTGCGATATGCTCTGCCTCAAATCGATCGGCTAGTTCCTTCACCGTCAGGGCATCGCGCCGTTCAGCGCGCTCTTGCAGCGGATCAATATCCTGACCGATTTTGGCAAGCGCTTGTATAGCTAGCTTCCGGGCTTGATCTAATGTGATGGCACCGTGTCTTCCGATCATCATTCGTCTTGATTTGCGGCTATGTCGGTATTGCAGAACAAACTTCTTCCGGCCGGATGGAAACACCCGGATACCAAAGCCAGGAAGCTCGCTATCCCAAATGAAATAATCCTTTGACTTTATCTCCAAAGCATCGATTTTGCTCTTGGTTAGTTTAGTCATTGTAATCCCTTCTGTTACCAGTCGGGTCATCGCAGTGCTTACAGTAAGCAAATAGTAAGCAAGAGGGTGAGCATTGCTGCGAAAACCTGCGTAGACACACAGGATCAATAGCTTCTCACAGTCAAGCGAGTGCGGTACAAATGCGGGAAATAGCGCAATAAAAAGAACTAGTTAGTAGAGATTTTAGCAGCGCTCATAACCTGAAGGTCGTAGGTTCAAATCCTACTCCCGCAACCAAAAAAATCAGCACCCGCTTATCCTTGGGATGGGCGGGTGTTTTTTTGTCTGCAGCGAATGTGAGGATGTTGGCAAGACAGTTCTCAAGCCAATTATTATCTTTGTTGTTACGACCCAAGGATATGATGATTTTATCGACAAGAGTCACACAATCATCGCTGTTGCATACAGGCAGTCTCATCAGATATGAAGCCACCTGAAATTCGCTTCAAAGATTGGTGCAATTAATGTGATGGGGCCATTTTCCATTATGTAGGTTGTTCATCTACTACTTCCGATACGCCGACAGGCAGCCGCTTGACGGCCTCTTTGCGAAGCGCTTTGAACCAATGGATGCGTTGGATGTCATCGTCTGAGAGATCCGCTATTTCGTGAACAATCAGCTCTCGGTAGGATTGATTCTAGGAACGCCCTTGAAATTTGACATCAGCTTGGCATGTCCGCGTAATTGCCGGTCAATTTCAGCTGGCTCAGGAAGCAACTTATCATTTCCTCGTTGATGGCTCCCGCCCAGCACGATGTTTCCGCGTCTGGGGAACATGTAGAGCATGCCACCCGGCTCACGGCTGATATAGCTATAATCGATTTCTGGCTGTGGCTTCAGCAGCGTCAACTGGCCGCGAATGGGGAACATGTTCTCGTCACCGAACAGAAGGCCAGCGCCCAAGCCAGAGCAATTGGCAAGTACCGAATGAGGCAATAGTGCCAAGTCTTCCCGAGCGGTAAATTTCTTCGACCAGAAGTTTACGCCCATTTCGGCCAAATCTCCCATCAATGCAGAAAGATAAAGATTAGGATCAACCATTAATGTCCGAAATTTGTCGGTTACTTTGCGTCCCAGGAAGGCTTCGTCAGGCGGTTGGTTGTCTTGCTGCAGCGGTCGCATCTGGATATGGTCAATCCAGTAAACGCCATATCTAGGTGCTGTTAAGAACGGGTTGAATCCAGTTAACGCACTATCATTAATCGCTTCATCCGATGGACCAACCCTGGCATTCTCACCCGATCGATAGTTCGGACCGGTCAATATTATTGCGCCGGCGATGTTCGAAGTCGTGTCGGGAGAAAATTTTTCGGAGTAGACTGTTACCTTGATGCCGCGCCGCGCCAACAGCCAAGCAGTGGTCAATCCACTGACACCTGCACCAACAATGCCGACTGATCCTGGTTGAGCAGCGGAGATCTGGTCCGCCGCCCACGTGGCACATGGCCAAGACAAGGTATAACCGTCACCACCATGGCCATAATTATGGACAACCAGTTTGTCGGCCAGCTTTTCGGTAGCAAGCCTGAACCCGCCAATACGGCCGGGACGCAGTCCAACGACCGATCGATCAAAAAACGCCGGTGATAATTGTACTGGTAGTCCCGGTCGTTGTGATTGCGCAGGTAGAAGACGGGTCGTTTGGCACGCTGTAAGTGATGCTGCGCCCATCGTTAAGAGAAGCGCTCTGCGCGTGGTGAGAGAGTTCGCGTGTAGCGGTGCCATATAGACTACGTAGCTCAGAACCCAAAATGTTCATAGAATTGAAATTGCCGGGACAGCTGGATGCTTTCAGCCATTCTAACAGTGGCTGCATTATGTGACATGGTTTTCGGGAGTGTTGGCGGCGATCATCCCGCCTGAATAGACGCTGGCTGTGTGCCCATATCCACAGAAATGAGATATGGAATGGCAATTGCATATGCGCCCAGGCCCAGTGTGATCAGCATCGTCAGGACGGTACCGATCATCCTGCCTTTACCAAGCTTGCCGCCGTCCATACCGATGCCATGGGCGACACGTCCCAGCATATACAAGCCGCCGACAATCCATAGCCATGTAGAGGACCCCGTAGCCAATTCAATGACTGCAATCAAAATGAGTATAATTGGCAGACTTTCGCCAAAGTTGGCATGGGCTCGCATGCGGCGTATGACTTTCTCGTTGCCTCCGTCGCCAACGCTTACTTTTTCCGACGTGCGCACTTGTCCGACGCGGATCATCAGCCAGATATTGACCAGTGCAGCAGCGCCAGCGATGGTAAGAGTGATAGGTAAAATCATGGTTCCCCCAGAGGTTTTTCAGAATATCACAGGTCTATAGATGCACAATGCTTGCAACGCACAGGAAAATCGTTATACGCGCTGTTTCGCGTGCAGTTAGCTGATCGCATGACACCGGTGATTCGTTGGGAATTATGGAGGCCGGCTTGCTCAAAACCGGCATTTGGCTTATTGTACACTTATATGAAATTTGAATTTTAAAGAACAGGCTGAGCAATGGCTGTCCCTAAACGAAAAACTACGCCGTCCAAGCGCGGAATGCGCCGTTCCCATGACGCTTTGAAAGTTGAAGCTTATCAGGAATGCTCAAATTGCGGTGAATTGAAGCGGCCCCATCACATGTGCGGGTCTTGTGGTCATTATAATGGCCGTGAAGTAATGGCTGTCGATCTATAGTCTTTTGGGCTTTACTCGACTAACGTCACGACGATCACACAGCTAATCAAGGGGAACAACCGGTGGGGATGAGGCCGCGAATCGCAATTGACGCGATGGGCGGTGATATCGGCCCACAGGTAATGGTTGCCGGCGCAGCTTTGGCGCGTCATCGCCATGAAGGTTTTCAGTTTCTTTTCGTCGGTGACGAGGTCGCGATCAAGGAAGCATTGAAAAGCCATCCGAACCTCAGCGCGGCGTCCGAAATATTGCATGCCGAAGATGTCGTCTCCGGTGACGCAAAGCCCAGTCAAGCCCTTCGTGGTTCGAAGAAAACATCGATGGGCATGACCGTCAATGCTGTAAAGACGGGCGAGGTAAGCGCTGCGGTAAGTGCTGGAAATACCGGCGCGCTGATGGCGATTTCAAAACTGGCGCTGCGTACGATGCCGGGAATTGACCGGCCGGCTCTGGCGGCATTGTTGCCAACCATGAAAGATAGCGACGTCGTTATGCTGGATCTCGGCGCGAATGCCGAATGTGACAGCCGCAATCTCGTGCAATTCTCCGTGATGGGCGCAGCCTATAGCCGGATCATGCACGGCTTTGAAAAGCCTACGGTCAAGTTGCTCAACATTGGTACGGAAGATGGCAAGGGTACCGGAACATTGCAGATTGCAGCCGATGCTCTGAAGAATGCAGACGGATTGGCCATGAATTTTCAGGGATTTACCGAAGCCGACAAAATATCTACGGGCGACGTGGATGTGATTGTTACAGACGGCTTTTCGGGAAATATTGCGTTGAAAGCACTGGAAGGAACCGCCCGGTTTGTAACAGACCTTCTAAAGCGCAGTTTTTTAAGTTCTCTACGGTCCAAAATTGGCTTTCTGATTTCCCGACCAGCGACAGAATTGTTGAAAGAGCATCTTGATCCCAACAACCATAATGGCGCAGTATTTTTGGGCCTCAACGGCGTGGTTGTAAAAAGCCATGGTAGTGCGGATGAAAAAGGCGTAGCCAATGCCGTCGAAGTAGCAGCAAGACTGGTAGAGGATAGCATTTTGGAACGAATCAGCGAAGATTTGAACAAGATCGGCAGCCTATCGTCTCTGGAAGCAGCAGCGAAATGAGTGTTGCGACCGCTCGGCGTGCGGTCATAAAAGGGACGGGTTCTGCTTTGCCGCGGACAAAAGTCTCAAATGCTGATCTTGCCAAAAAAGTTGATACAACAGACGAATGGATCGTCGAGCGCACAGGCATTAAATTCCGGCATATTGCCGAGGATGATGAAACAACGTCCAGTTTGGCAACACAAGCGGCGCGCCGGGCGCTGGAAGCTTCCGGTCTGCTGGCACAGGATATCGATTTAATAGTTCTGGCGACGGCGACCCCTGATCAAACCTTTCCGGCCACGGCGACGATCGTTCAGAATGAGCTGGGATGCAACGGATGCGTGGCCTTTGACGTGGCCGCGGTCTGTTCCGGCTTTCTCTATGCCCTGTCGGTGGCAGAAAGCATGATTCGGGCCGGAAGCGCCCAAAATGCGATTGTTATCGGTTCGGAAACATTCAGCCGGATTCTCGACTGGGAAGATCGCGCAACATGCGTTCTTTTCGGCGATGGCGCGGGGGCGATCATCCTTTCTGGCGAGGATACGGACAAGGGGGTGCTCTCTACCCGCTTGCATGCAGACGGAGAGCATAACCAGCTACTATACGTCGATGGCGGGGCAGGCACCACCGGGACAGTGGGTAAGTTGCGTATGAAAGGCCGGGAAGTTTTTCGTCATGCGGTTGTGAATTTGTCATCCGTATTGAAAGAAGCACTGGATGCCGCCGGCGAGGATATGGATAATATTGACTGGGTCGTGCCGCACCAGGCCAATGCGCGGATATTGGACGCGACGGCGAAGAAGCTCCAGTTGGCGCCAGAAAAAGTCATAAAGACGGTTGATCAACATGCCAATACGTCAGCTGCGTCGGTGCCGTTGGCGCTGGATACTGCGGTCAGAGATGGACGGATTAAAACCGGCGACCTGTTAGTGCTTGAGGCAATGGGCGGTGGTTTTACTTGGGGTGCAAGCGTGATTCGATACTGATCGCCTGGTTCGGAATATCCTTCGAAACCTGCTTTCAAATTCCATAAACGACTTGTTCGTCGTTGATTTTACATTTTGGTCGAAAGTCCGTTGAGGATTTAAACGCTCTGCTTCTAGCTGTTGCCATGGGGCAGATTAACTCAGACGACCTAAGTGTTTCGTCACAATTCTTATTTCAGGCCTTTCGAACGTGTCAGGAACTTGGCGCACGAAAGCCGGTTCTGCTGTCTGCGCTCGATATCACCGATTCCGAATTGCGCGATCCCAAAGCGCGATATGATAGCGAAATTGTAACGCGGTTATGTCAGGCGACGGCCCATGAACTCGGTCGTTCCAATATACTTCCTGATATCGGTTCCGGAATGGTACCAACCGGCTTTTCGGATATTGGTTATTCCGCTTTGTTTGGCGACACTGTTGAAGATGTGATGCAGGCGGCGGCGGCCGCGCTCGACTGGGGTACCAGCCGCCCCATGCTGCGATGGGAGCGATCGGGCGCGATTTGTCGTTTGTTAGGCGATCCGGTTTCGAATGGAACGAATGAACTGATCTTTATCATTTTCTCCATTTTATCACATATTGGTGGTGTCGTCACAAATGGCGGTTTGGCACCCGTAAAGGCGGCCTATTTCAGAAACCGCGAACCCAGAATTTGTGATGAACTTGCTCGGACCGAGCATCACCCATTGAATTTGCCATGCTTTTTCAACCAATCCCAAACCTATCTGGAACTGCACCCCCAAGTCGTTGATCGCCGTAACCCTTTGGGTAACCGCATGTTGACGAGGGTCGTGCAGGAAAAATCAGCAAAGCGAAAGATTGCTGCTAAAGAGGCGGCACCACTGACCAACCTCAGCTATGATTATCTGTTCCACTTGCTGGACAAGTCGGGGCTGAGCCTGGACGCGGCTGCCGAAACCTTTGGCATGGCCGAGCGTACTTTGCGCCGCAAGCTTGTCGCTGAAGGCGCTTCTTTTCGCCAGATATTGGAGCAGGTTCGCCGTGATGCCTGCCAGCTCTATTTCCTGGAAGGCACGCGTTCTCTCTCCGAAATTGCGACGAAACTGGGTTATAGCGAACTTAGCGCCTTCACCCGCGCCTATACCGCCTGGCATGGCCGTTCGCCCAGCAGGGACCTGGCCGCGCATATCGCGCTGGCCGCCTAATCAAATTACTGGGAAAATGGTGGGCGTAGAGAGAGTTGAACTCCCGACCCCTTCGATGTCAACGAAGTGCTCTACCACTGAGCTATACGCCCACGCTGCAGGCCGTCTAGCCAGCCCCTAGACAGGGTGCAAGACTTAATTCAATTCACCGATACTATCCGGTTCAAATAGGCGCTGCACTTCCAGAACGAGATCCTTCAAGTGGAAGGGTTTTGATAGAATTTTGGCTTTTGGAACGGACTCACCCGCGCGCAGGGTTACCCCGGAAAAACCGGTAATAAACATGACCTGGGTATCTGGCGAAACCTTCGCACAATGTTGTGCCAGCTCGATGCCATCCATTTCTGGCATAACAATATCTGTCAAAAGTAGGTCGAATTTCTCTGATTCCAGATAGGGAACCGCCGCCGTACCACGATCGACGGCAACCACTTCATAATTGGATTTCTGCAACGCACGCGTCAGGTGCTCACGCATCGCCTGTTCATCTTCCGCAAGTAGAATTCTGATCATTTCTTGGACCGATCCCTGTCTTTATCGTCTTAAAATCTGCATCTTTTATGCCTAACAAACACTATAGGTGCAAATCTCTTAATATTTTGGTTCTGTGCGGTGTTTTTATGAGTTAGTGGTTAATCCATTGAATGGAACGTGATGAAAAACGATACGGCCGACAATTTGATGCACAACGAGTCGCCTGACGGGCCGTTTTCTCACCATAATATTGATATATTGAAATTCCCGCTGTTAATCAGTGTTCCGCATGCTGGTCGGGTATATCCTCAGGAGCTTATGGATAATCTGGCGGTTCCGGCAGCACATTTGTTGCGGTTGGAGGATCGTTATGCAGATCGCCTTGTCAGCGCCGCCATTGATTCCGGGTTTCCCACAATTATTGCCCACCGGCCAAGAGCATGGATTGATCTAAACCGGAATCGCGCTGAAATCGATGCAGACATGGTCGATGGCCTGACGGCTTCCCAATTGCCGACGCCGAGCCGCAAGGTTCGTGGTGGATTAGGCGTTATCCCCAGCCGATTGCATGGTGTGGGAAACTTATGGCGTAAAAAATGGCAATGGGACGACGTCAGCCGCCGTCTGGACAGCTGCCACGAACCTTATCACCGCAGTATTCGCCAGATAACCGAGCAAATGCGGTTGAAATTCGGCTGTGCGATATTGCTCGACATTCACAGCATGCCGCCATTGGAGGAAGAACATGGCCAGGCTGATATAGTTATTGGCGACCGTTTCGGCCGGAGTGCCGGATCCCGCTATTCCGAGCTTGCGCTGGCTTTTTTTGAAAAGTCCGGCGTCAAGGCGCGCCTGAATCACCCTTATGCAGGAGGCTATATTTTAGAGCGTCACAGCAATGTAGATAAGGATATCCATGCTTTGCAATTGGAAGTGGATCGCAGTGCCTATCTTGATGTCGACTTTAGAGAGCCCAGCACTCATCTGCCAATAATGGCGGATCACATCGTAAATTTGGCAGCGCGGTTGGTTGATCAGATCAACAACCAGTTTCTGCTGGCTGCCGAATAGTCAGCCTTTGTGTTGCGCTAAAAAAAACCACCTCGCCAAGACGGCGAGGTGGCCAAGGTTCAGGGAGGTGGCATTCCAAGAATGCCTGCACTGATCCAATCGGGGGATGTGCATCAGTACGACTCTCAATGTGGTCGCTTGTGTAACGAGTTGCAAGTCCCGAACGTGAATTTATTGGTCCGATTCTGTGTGAATCGAGGGCCTATCAATCGAAAATGTTTAATTTCATAGCCTTACCAATCCAAAACAGCCGATTTAGCTGATTTGTCAAGAATCCGAAAAAGGGCTGGCGTGACTGATTTGCCCGCTCATCACTGGCGATGATGATGCCACCAGCCCCTTATTGGTTGATTTTTAGACGGTAGGGGCTTCTGAGACTTGGGGAACTTTACCCGCGGCAACCTGCTTGGCAAAAACTTCCCGCATGATTTGCAAGGAGAAGAGATGCGCATAGATTAACGGCAACATTCCGTTCTGATTGATTTTGCGCAGTTCATCGCCGCGCATATCGCGCAGCTTCTCTTCGTTGACCATCTGGAAACCGCGATAGACAAATGGTTTTTCAACACCAGTCTGCTGAATGGCGACTTCGCCTTCCATCATCAGGTCCATTTTTTTGAGTTCTTCGACAAACTGACCAGTGCGTTGACCAGCTTGTTCAAACTGTTCGCAGAATTCCAGAATGCTTTTGGTTTTTTCAGAAGGCTGATCCTTATCGAAAAGGGCGTCGCCTTCTTTGTAATCGCCAATCGCGCCGGTTGTTGGGTCAAAGCAAAGCGACAACTCGTCAGCATCGGGGCGCAATTTTGCGAGCATGAAAGGGTAGCGGCGCACATAGGCGGGGACATAAGCAGGTTGGTTAAACCGGCCATCTTCGCCCATGAACGTATTTACGCCTTCATTAAGCCCCATCAGGATCAACGGAACGCTATTTTCGCCAACCGAAAAAACAATCGGATAGTTGCGGGCCGCATTGGAAAATTCGTCAACGGTAATTGGAATTGCATGCTGTTCCTGCATGAAAGAAGCATCGTCGAGACCCTTCACTTTCCAATTGCCATGTTCCTTCGAATTGAGTGGAACAAGGTCCTTGTAAAACATAGGAAGAGCTTGGGCTTGAGGCGCGCTGGCCATATGAATTCTCCGAAAATAGGTTAAGCTGTAAATCTGTTGATGTGGCTTTAAGAGGCTGGCGTGCCGGAAGCAAGAGGAACTAGCTTACCCGGATTCATAATGTTTTTCGGATCAATCGCTTTCTTGATGGCTAGAAGCGTGAGCATCCGCGCATCATCGGACAGTCGCGCCAGTTCGTCACGTTTGGTCTGGCCGATCCCATGTTCAGCCGAAATCGATCCATTGGCGTCGATGACCAGATCATGCACCATAGGTGATATTGATTGTGAATATTCTGACATCCAGGCTGCTGCCTTTTCTGGGCCCTTTATTTCAGGCGGGGCTTTGACATGGAAATGGACATTTCCGTCGCCCATATGTCCAAATGCCGCCACTTCAGAACCTGTGAAAGCAGCTTCGATTTTTTCCCCGGCATCAGTAATAAAATCAGCCATTTGCGGCACAGGTACGCTGATATCATGCTGTAGTGCCGGGCCGTCGGCGCGTTCGGCTTCTGAAATGGAATCACGAAGCTTCCAGAAAGCCTCGGCTTGGCTTTCATTCGATGCGATTGCTGCATCGCTAATCAAATCCTGATCCATCGCTTCTGCCAGGAGGCTTTCCACTATTTCGCGCGGATCGGTGGCTTGGGGTTTGTCGCGCACAACTTCGATAAGAACGTTCCAGGCTGCACTTTGCGCAAGAGGCGCGCGCGTGTCCGGAATATGTCTGAGAACCGCATCGAGGCAGGATTTAGGAATAATCTCAAAGCCTTCCAAAGATCGACCTTCGCGTGCGTTGATAAATTGTAGCAGCCGATATCCGGCTTGCGGAGATACAACACCTGCCCAGGCAACGCAGCGATCAATCAAAGCGGGAACCGTTTTGAGGGTCGCTGCTGTAACGATCCCCAAAGTTCCCTCGCCGCCGACAAGCAATTGTTTCATGTCATAACCGCGATTGTCTTTTTTGAGCGATGCAAGGCCATCGTAAATCGTCCCATCCGGCAAGACGGCTTCCAGTCCGGCGACGAGTGTGCGCATTGTGCCATGCCGCAACACTTGTGTACCGCCGGCATTTGTCGATACCAGTCCTCCGACGGTGGCTGATCCCTTGCCTCCTAAAGTGAGTGGGAAGCGCTGGCCATGCTCATCCAGGGCTTCGTGAAGAGTTTGCAAAATGACACCGGCATCGCACACAACAATATCGTCATCCGGCGCAATGTTGCGGATCTGGTTCATTCGGCGCAGTGACAATAATATGGATTGGCCCTCACTATCCGGCGTTGCGCCGCCCACCATGCCGCTATTTCCGCCTTGCGGGACAAGTGCCACTGAATGGTCATAGGCAATTTTAACAATTGCAGATACTTCGGCAGTGGATGCGGGAGAAACGAGCGCCAGTGCTTTGCCTGTATAACGACCGCGCCAGTCGGTCAGCCATGGCTCCATCTCGTCTGCGGACTGCGTGAAGCCTTTGGGCCCGACAATTTCGGCCATTTGATCCAACCAAGCGGGCGCTTGCGACATAATTGCTCCGTGTTTTGAGAGAAGGTTTGCAAATATAAAGGCTTTAGGCGAAAATACCAATATTTCAGTGAAAGTGATAGTTCATCAAATGTTCAATCGCTACTGTTATACGCATGGCGATGATAACTAGGGGTTTTCGGTGAGTCTTTTGCTCTATGCATCGTTGCTGTTGGCGGCACCTGTTGTGGCAGAAGAACCGACAACAGAAGACACTTCCGATGCCCGCGGCGTTTTTATTCCACCAACCCAACATCAATTTGCTCAGGTACGGATAGAAAAAAGGGTTATTATCCGGGTGCCTAGGCAAAGATCCGCTATCTCATCGGCATTGTCCGACATCGCGCGCAACTCGCGACCTGCAACATATACGCAAAAAAAAATTGGCAAATGCCTTCCGATGAACAGCATTCTCGGCGTCCAGCGATTTGGTGAACGCTATATTGATCTGGTTACGAGAGACCGCAAGCAAATCCGCGCGAGGCTTGAAAAAAAATGCCAGGCGCGCAGTTTCTATTCCGGATTCTATATGGAAAAATCCAGCGATGGCCAAATTTGCGCAGATCGGGATATTTTGCACTCGCGTACGGGCTCCAAATGCGAGATTGACCGGTTTCGCCTGCTCGTTCCTGAATAGCCGTTTGTTTCGTCGTGATGATCGCCCGGGATCGTCATGCTAGATAGCTTGACAAAAGCCGCATTTGGCACCATCTCCCGGAGCGGCGTTTACAGGCCTGTTTATTGTGCGACAGTGCACCATTATTTTCCGGAAACATTATGAAATTTGCCGACCTCGGCCTCTCTGACGAATTGTTACAAGCAGTAGCCGATGCAGGCTATGATGAGCCGACGCCGATTCAGGCGCAAGCCATCCCTCCCGTTCTGATGATGAAGGACATTATCGGTATCGCTCAGACCGGCACGGGCAAGACAGCCAGTTTCGTACTTCCGATGATCGACATATTGGCGCATGGCCGGTCAAGAGCGCGGATGCCGCGGTCGCTGATCCTTGAGCCCACCAGGGAACTGGCCGCCCAGGTCGCCGAAAATTTCGAGAAATATGGCAAGAACCACAATCTCAGTATGGCGCTGCTTATCGGCGGTGTATCGATGGGCGATCAGATCAAGGCTTTGGAAAAAGGTGTGGATGTTCTGATAGCCACACCGGGCCGTTTGATGGACCTTTTTGAGCGCGGGCGGATTCTGATGTCCGGTTGTGAATTGCTGGTCATTGATGAAGCGGATCGGATGCTCGATATGGGTTTCATTCCCGATATCGAACAAATTTGCTCGAAACTGCCATCAACCCGCCAGACAATGCTATTCTCGGCAACGATGCCGCCGCCGATCAAGAAATTGTCGGATCAATTTTTGAATAATCCAAAATCGGTGGAAGTATCACGACCTGCAACGGCTAACACTTCGATTGATCAATCGATAATCCACCTTGCGCCGAAGGCAAAGCGCCAGACGCTATACGGTATTTTGGACAATGACGGTGTCGATACCGCGATCATCTTTTGCAATCGCAAAACCGAAGTGCGCGATTTGTGTGAGCAGATGCGTAAAGACGGCTTTGATGCCGGTCAAATCCATGGAGATATGGACCAAAGTTCCCGCCTTGCCGAACTGGAGCGCTTCAAGTCAGGCGAAATCAATATTTTATGTGCTTCTGATGTGGCTGCCCGCGGGCTCGATATCAAAGGCGTTAGCCATGTGGTCAATTATGATATCCCCTGGCACCCGGACGACTATATTCATCGTATCGGTCGAACGGGGCGTGCGGGCGCGACCGGGGTGGCTATTACCTTTGTTACGAAACGCGATGACGAGCATGTCGATAGCATTGAGAAGCTGACAGGTATGAAACTGCCCGTGCGAGACCTGAAATCGATCAAGCCGGAGAAAAAGCAGTCAGGCAAGAAAACTGTTGCCGATAAACCGAAAAGCGAAAAGCCCAAGAAACCGCATTCTGACGACCGGCGAGCCGACAAACCGAAGCGGCCTGAAAAATCTGCCAAGCCGGCAAAATCAATCCCGAAGCCAGAGACGGCGGATGAAACCGATGATGGCTGGAATGGACCAGTTCCCGGTTTTCTTGGTGCAAAATTCGATCGCTAAAATCAGACGCTGACAGTTTTGAAGGCTACTCTGGTTTGAAGCCCGCTATTGTAGTGTCAGGCTATCCAATATTTGTTGCGCCAGAGGGTCGACGGTTTCGGCGCTATCGGCAGGATAAGTAATCGCCGCTTTAATCATCGTGCCGTCAGGTTTGCGCAGGATACGCTGGGCGGTCTTGCTGCCTTCCGCTATAATGCCAGAGGCACGATACTCATTTTCGTTGACATAGTTGCCGGTCATGCCTTCCCCGGCATCTTCCAGGGCTTTTACAGCCGCCGTTAAATCGGCATCTTCGCGATTTTCGATCCAGCCCGCGGTCAGCGTGGCTTTCGATGCAGCATCGTTAAAGACTCTGCCATCATCGTCACTGGCGGAATCATCGGCGACCCAGTCTCTGGGAACCATGATCGAGAAACCGCGCAGCGCGTTGGCATAGCTGGTCATTTCGGCACTATCGACGAGGGGTGCATTTTCAGCACCAGCCGCAGCGGCTTCTTGATCCTGTATCGCTTTTGTTGCGGCATCTGCCTGCTTTGCCAGCTCTTCGCTGGAGGGAACGTCACCAACGGCTTCCTGTTTGCCGCAAGAAGACAGAAGTAAGGCCGCCGACAAGGCGGCGCTAATCGATAATGTGGATCGGATATATGTCATATTCGCTAGACTTAGGGAGTCGCGCGTTAAACATCAACTGAGAAGATGAAGCGATAGATAATCACACGGGCCGATCAGGCAGCGTTGTCGATACCCAGATCAGCAAGCTTGCGATAAAGCGTGGATCGGCCAATGCCGAGGCGGCGTGCAACCTCGGTCATTCGTCCGCGATAGTGGCCAATCGCGAGACGGATCACATCGGCTTCAATCTCTTCGAGAGGCCGCAAATTACCATCTTCAGAATAGAGCGTGACGCCTATCCCTTCCTGATTGCTGATTGCATGAATAGAGGCGTCACCCGAATCGGCCACGAAAGACGCAATCTGCGGAAATTCATCGCAGGTCAGTGCATCGCGGTCGCACATCACGGCGGCGCGAAACAGAACGCTTTGCAACTGGCGGACGTTGCCCGGCCATTGATAGCTGCGGAGCAGATTTAATGCTTCATCGGTAATTCCGAGGCTGCGGAGTCCCGGTTGCAGCGCCAGGCGAGACAGAAAATGCCGGGCAAGTGCCGGGATATCTCCGGTACGGTCGCGCAGCGGCGGGATGGTAAGCTGCACGACATTCATCCGGTAATAAAGATCTTCGCGGAAGCGTTCTTTGCGGACTTCCTGTTCCAGCTTGCGATTGGTCGCGGCGATGATACGGACATCAATCTGAAAGCTGTTCGGGCTGCCGAGCGGCTGGATTTCCGATGATTTCAGAAAGCGGAGCAGGCGCACCTGAGTTTCGGCAGGAATACGATCCACTTCGTCCAGAAATATCGTGCCGCCTTCCGCTTGTTGCAGCAGTCCAATTTTGCGGTCAAACGCCCCGGTAAAAGCGCCTTTTTCATGACCGAAGAGGATGGAATCGAGCAGATTTCCGGTAATAGCGCCGCAATTGATTTTCAGCATTGGCAGTTTCGAACGCGGACTCGCTGCGTGAATGGCATCAGCAATCACTTCCTTGCCAACGCCGCCTTCGCCTTCGATGAGGACCGGCACGCGGGCGCGGGCCGCTTTGGCGGCAATGGCAAGTGCAGCGCGAAAAGCCGGAGCTGCACCGACGATTTCTTCAAATTCCAAGGGTGCTGATATTTTCTCGGTCAGCGGCTGCAACTCGCCCGCTTCCTTGGAGCTCTCCACCGCAGCGGTTAGCGCTTGCAACATCTGTTCAGGCGCAACCGGTTTAATAAGATAGTCTGTTGCTCCGGCGCGTACCGCATCGACGGCTTCGGCAACTGAGCCAACGGCAGTCAGCATCAAGATCGGCAGGGCCGGGCGGCGGGATTTCAATTCGGCGATCAAGTCGGTTGCTTCTGATCCGGGCACCCAATTGTCGAGGATAATCGCATCCAGCATCATGCCATCCTGCGTGCCTAATGTTGCAATCGCGGTTTCAGCATCGCGGGCAAAGATCGTGCGATAGCCTGCCCGTGATGCAAGTGCGGAGATCAACCGGCATTGCGCCGGCTCATCATCGATTAACATCAGCAATTTTGTGCCGTTTTGAGCCATGTTTATCCCATATGTGCCATAATGAACCAATAAAGTAGCAACGAGGGGTAAAGACCGGATTAAGAACCGCTGATATTTTCTATCACTCTTATTAGGATAAAACAGGCCGCTGGGCCTTGAGCGATACGATATATATGGTTAGAGCAGCGGCAATCTTTATTCGAATATTTGGAGGAATCATGGCTTCTGACAACAATATGAAATCTGCGGAAGAGACTTATCATCGTTTTTTGGGCTGGCTCAAAATCGGAACGATCATTACGGCTCTGGTGACAATCCTGGTCATCATTCTTCTTGTTACCTGATTGGAATAACCTTTGAAAATTGCGGTATTGAAAGAACTTGCCGATGGCGAGCGGCGGGTTAGTGCTTCCCCGGAGACGGTAAAGAAGTTCACGGCACTGGGCGCTAGCATGGCCGTTGAAAAAGGCGCGGGCTTGTCTGCTTCGATTGCAGATGCGGATTATGAAGCGGAAGGGGCCAGCATCGGCACCCGGGCCACGGTTTTGAAAGATGCCGATATTGTGTTGGGCGTGCAGGGACCGGATCCCAAATCGCTCAAGGGTATTAAAAAAGGCGCCTGGCTGGTGGCCAGTCTTAATCCCTTTGGGGAAAGGGCGCGGGTTGATGAATATGCCAAGCTCGGCATTGACGCGCTGGCGATGGAGTTCATGCCGCGGATTACGCGCGCGCAGTCGATGGATATTCTTTCGTCCCAATCGAACCTGTCCGGCTATAAGGCTGTGCTTGAAGCAGGCTCCCATTATGGCCGCGCGTTTCCGATGATGATGACGGCTGCTGGAACCGTATCGGCGGCAAAATGCTTTGTTATGGGCGTTGGTGTCGCCGGTTTGCAGGCGATTGCGACCGCCCGGCGTCTCGGCGCGCAGGTGTCGGCAACCGATGTGCGGGCTGCGACCAAGGAACAGATTCAGTCGCTCGGCGCAAAGCCCATTTTCGTTGAAGATGTTGCTGGCATCGAAGGCGAAGGCACCGGCGGCTATGCCACCGAAATGAGTGAAGAATACCAGAAGGCGCAAGCCGAACTGGTATCCAAGCATATTGCCAAGCAGGATATCGTGATCACCACCGCGCTGATCCCCGGACGCCCGGCGCCGCGACTGATCAGTGATGCCCAGATCGCGACGATGCGCACGGGCAGCGTGATTGTCGATTTGGCCGCTGAGCAAGGCGGTAATGTCGAAGGCGCTGTTGCCGGCCAAGTGGTCGAAAAGCATGGTGTCAAAATTGTTGGTGCGAATAATATGCCATCCAGCATGGCAGCCGATAGCTCGGCTTTATTCTCCCGTAACCTCTATAATTTCCTCGGCGCCTATTGGGATGAAGAGGCCAAGCGGCCTGTGCTGCCCGATGACGATGAAGTGACGATTGGCATACGGCTGACCAAAGACGGTAAAGTTGTGAATGAGCGCCTTCTGGCGAACTAGGAGGCATTTAAAATGGACTTTATATCAATTCTCTCAATCTTCGTGATGGCCTGTTTTGTGGGCTATTATGTCGTCTGGTCGGTGACGCCGGCTTTGCATACGCCGCTGATGGCGGTGACCAATGCGATTAGCTCGGTGATCATTGTCGGGGCGCTGATTGCCGCGGCCGCGGGGTCGCAAGCTGATGGGGGGCAGACCGCGAAATGGTTGGGTCTGGTCGGCGTTGTTCTTGCCAGCGTAAACATATTTGGCGGCTTTGCCGTGACCGAGCGGATGCTCGCAATGTACAAGAAAAAGGAGCGCAAATAATGCGCCGTGATCATCTAGCAAACGCCGTTACTCGTGCCCCGGACTTGATCCGGGGTCCATCTCCTGCTGTTGCGTCTGGACGCAAGCTGTGGAGATGGGCATCTGCCTTTACAGGTGCACTGGCATTTTCAACGCCGGCCATGGCGGCATCGGGCGAAGCGGTCAATCCATGGGTTGCGGTGGCCTATCTCATCTCAGGCGTGTTGTTCATTCTCGCTCTGCGCGGGCTGTCATCACCGGAAACGAGCCGTGCGGGTAACCGCTATGGCATGATCGGTATGCTGATTGCAGTGGTGACCACGTTGATCACCCATGATATTGCCAGCCTGCCGGAAATCGGCGTTGCGATTGCCATTGGTGGCGGTTTCGGGTTCATCGTCGCGCGTAAAATCGCGATGACCGACATGCCCCAACTGGTGGCGGGTTTCCATAGCTTGGTCGGTATGGCTGCGGTGCTTGTAGGCATTGCCGCCTATCTCAATCCCGGTGCCTTTGGTATATTGGACAATGCCGGCGAGATTCTGGTTGTTAGCCGGGTAGAGCTCGGCCTGGGCGTTGCCATTGGTGCGATTACCTTCTCCGGTTCGGTTATCGCCTTTCTGAAACTGAACGGCAATATGTCCGGTGCGCCGATCATGCTGCCGGGTCGCCATGTTATCAATCTCGGCGTACTTGCGGGAATCATCGGCTTGACCGCCTATTTCGCGATCCTGCCAACGGCGGAAACGGCGATGGTCTTCTGGATCATACTCGCGCTGGCCTTTATCATCGGCTTCCTGCTGATCATTCCCATTGGCGGCGCGGATATGCCAGTCGTTGTGTCGATGCTGAACAGCTATTCCGGCTGGGCCGCAGCGGCGATGGGCTTCACGCTTGGCAACACAGCCATGATCATTACCGGCGCGCTGGTTGGTTCGTCCGGTGCGATTCTGTCTTACATCATGTGCAAGGCCATGAATCGCAGCTTCATCAGCGTGATTGCCGGCGGCTTTGGTGCGGACAGCAGCGGTTCTGCTGATGGCGCTGAAAAAATCGACCGTCCGTGGAAACGCGGCAGTGCGGAAGACGCGGCCTATATGATGAAGCAGGCGGAAAATATCATCATCATTCCCGGCTATGGTATGGCGGTGGCGCAGGCTCAGCATGCTCTGCGGGAAATGGGCGATATGCTCAAAGAAGAAGGCGTGAACGTCAAATATGCCATTCACCCGGTCGCCGGCCGGATGCCGGGTCATATGAATGTGCTGCTCGCTGAAGCCAATGTGCCTTATGACGAGGTGTTTGAGCTGGAAGATATAAACAGCGAGTTTGCCCAGGCCGATGTGGCATTTATCATCGGTGCCAATGATGTGGTCAACCCGGCGGCGAAGACCGACAAGGGCTCGCCCATTTACGGTATGCCGGTCTTCGATGTTGACAAAGCCAAGACCATCTTCTTCATCAAACGCTCAATGGGCGGTGTTGGCTATGCTGGCGTTGATAATGAAGTATTTTATATGGATCAGACCATGATGCTACTGTCCGATGCAAAGAAAATGTGCGAGGACATTGTAAAGGCGCTTTAGGATGATCTGATTCCCGGAGCAGTCGGTAACTCTGTCGGGGAAGTATTCCATGCGTAAAATTGGCCTGATTGGCGGGATGTCGTGGGTTTCCACCGAATCCTATTATCGCCGGATCAATAGCGAAGTGCAGCGCAAGCTGGGCGGCTTTACCAGTGCGCATATGCTCATCGAAAGCGTCAATTTCAGCGACTATGCCCGGTTGCAGTCGGATGATGACTGGGATGCGGCGGCGGGCCTGATGACGCGTTCGGCCAAGCGGCTGGAGGCTTCGGGCGCGACCGCAATCCTCATCTGCTCCAACGCCATGCACAAAATCTACGAGCAAGTGCAGCCTGAAGTTGGCGTGCCGATCCTGCATATTGCCGATTGCGTTGGCGACAAGATGGTCGCGGATGGCATCAAGAACGCGACACTGCTGGGCACGCGCAATGTGATGACAGAAGGCTTTTACCGCAAACGACTGGTCGGCAAAGGCATCACGCTAACCCCGCCGGATGAAGATCGTGTCGAGGAGATTGACCGGATTATTTACGAGGAGCTTATGTTCAGCAAAGTGAAACGTGATTCGGAACGGACGATGAAAACCTTCATCACCAATATCGCCAAACAGGAAGTGGATGCCGTTGTTCTGGGCTGTACCGAGCTGGACCTGATCATTGATACCAAGGCGAATATCCTGCCGATTTATGACAGCACCGAAATCCATGCGGATGCGGCAGTCGACTGGATTTTGGCGGACGCTTAGCACTACCGGCCTCGATCAACGGGAAATCTTTATATTTTAGGTAGTTAAATCGTTTTCCGGTTGGGCCGCCTTGGCGAGTTTCTACAGCTTCTACACAGAATAGTCTAAAAAATTTCTCGGGTTTCGGGCATAAAAATAGGCCGGAACATCGGATGAATATCGACAGCTGAGCAAGAGCGATCCGAAAATATCACAGTCTGATCCTTGTAGGAAAGCGCTTTTTGGGACGGGTGCTATTTCCCGAAAGCGGACTCAAAGCACTCGGCTCAGCGATCAATGCCGAGCAAAGCTCTCACCGCGTCGACAATCTTGTCAATTTCGCGATGGCTGGGATGATAGAAGGAGACGGTACTGATGCTGTTTGCTGTGAACGCCATCAACAGCTCGCCAGCGATTGGAACGTCAACAGTATCAGGAAGATCACCTGCATTGATGGCATCGGCAACGATGGATTGAAATATCAGGCTATATTCTCTGCGAAGCTCTATGATGTCGGTATATTTTTCGGGTTCCCGCACCATTCGGGTTTGTGCCACGCTGGTAATCAGCGGAAAGCCACGCTCAGCTTTCTGGATTTTGCCGATGATCGTCAGGATATTGTTCAAGCGATCCTTCCAAGAGCCTTCGATTCCAGCCGCCTTTGAAATTATCTTGTGATTTTTTCGGATGCGGTCTTTCACTGTTTCAGCGAATAATTCTTCCTTGGATTCGAAATGATTGTAGATCGCCGCACCGGTCATCCCGGCTGATTTCGCAATTCGGGAAAGGCTGACCTCGCCAAAGCTATGCGCATTAAAAAGGGCAGCGGCAGCGTCGAGCAGGCGTGCCCGTGTTTCTTCGGATGTGCTTCCGAACGGCCGGCCCAGTTTTACCTCATTTGATTTTTCAGCTCCAGACCCAGTCATACGAACGACCTTTCCTACCTTCCGATCATTAGTCAATGCCCAGCGGGTCCTACATTAGAGAGCAGGCAAACAACTTAAGCTGGCTGGTACCAGATTGGAGAACTATATGCCCGCTCCTGTGTTATCAGCGGAGCACCTTTCGGCGGCTTCACCTTGAACTGCACTGCATCATATAGCGTCCAGCGCGGTGTGGGAATTTCCAGCACGCGGACATAGTAGAATGCTGGCTGCTTGGGGTCGAAATCCGGATCAATCCACATGGTCGAGAGAAACGGCTCACCAATATCATTGCTGTAGGTCGCCTCTTCATAGTTCACCGTATTACCAACGGAAGGAATTTTTCCCGTCACTGGATCAACTTTGCGGTCACCGGAGAACACTACCTCGTAGATATTCTCATGCAGTTTGCCATCACTGCTACGCCAGCCCTTGATGACTTGGACGCGATCAAGATTCGCACCATTGGGGTCTTTTAGGGCCGTCACCATAAAACGCGGCGCACTGCCACTGCCCGTCAACATGCCGCCCATCGGGACGCCTTTGGCATAGCCGATGCGGGCATAATCGGATTGCTCCATATCAGACGCCTGATAGTCCCAGCCGCCGAAAAAGCGGACGGCCATGCGGGGGCCTGTCGTCGCATAAACTTCTTTGCGCTTAAACGCCGCGAATAGCTCTTCGCGGGTGTTCGCTCTCGCCCAAGCGCCAATATAGCCAGAGCTTGTCAGCCGCCAGTTTTCCCAGAGACGTCCGCCCATCTTGCTATTGATACGTTCTTTACTCGGTTCGGATTCTACAAATTTGCCCCAGAAATTATTGTCATCCGACGTCGCAAGACCGGTATGGGAATCGGTGCTTCCGATCAGGCCATATTGATAGGGATTGACGCCAAAACGTTCTTGAAGGTCGAGACCTTGTTTCAGGCCTTCGCGCGCATATTCACCGCCAAGCCATTTCCGTAACTTTGCCGGGTCGGTTGGTTTGGCCACCATGGAGATGTTGTTTGCATCCCAGCTTTCGAAATCCGCAAATTCATCGGTGGGCGATAGCAGGGGATGGGATTCTCCATCGCCTTTTACCTGAGTTGTTTCATAAAGCGGTTCCCAGCGCGCGCGCAGATTGACATACTCCTGATTAAAAGGTGAGCCGTCACTTTGGACGTCGCCAAACATGTTGCCGTTGGAAATATTGCCATTATGGGCAATGGCCATCACTTCGCCACCGGTTTGCTCTTCATAGCCAGCCAGATAACGCCACAAATCCATGGGGTTATTGCTGTCCGCAGCCGAAAATGGGAGAGTTTGCAACGTCTTGTCTTTGTCATCCTTAAAAACAACAACGCGGTGCTGATTGCCACCACCGGGCATGGAGGTCCATTCATAGCCTGCAAATGTCGTGAACTTACCGGGCTTATTGTGGCGTTCTGCTGCCTCCACAAGCTCGGACCAAATTGTTCTTCTGAATTTTTCCGGCGGTTGCCTCTTGGCCTTTCCTTCTTGCAGCGACGCGACGACTTCATTCATCGGACCGATGGTATCACCAGCCTCGTTCATGGCAGCCCAGGCTTTTCCCAATGGCGTGTCAACAATATCCGGATTGCCGTTTTCCAAACCAAGAAAAACGCCCGTAAACTCGGCATGATCGGCGACCATCAGAAAATCGAGCGGTTGCTCCAGCTTTGCTCGCTTGCCGCCATGGGCATCAACCTCTTCGCCCTGGGCAAAGCGATAGGCTTCATCCGGGCCCAGCGTTTTGTTGCCAAAATTATAACTGTCGAAGGAATAGAGCGTGTGGAGATGAAGGTCGCCCCAATAGACCTGTTCGGGATATTCGGTCACTTCAACAGAGGCGGCATTTCGGCTTCCTTCTTCTGATTGTTTGGAACAGCCAGAGACCGCCATCGCAACCGCTGCTATGCTCCAGAGCATAGAGCTTCTATTTGTTTTACGAACTCGCATCCTTCCCCCTCGCTGCTTTCCATCGATAACAGTTTTCGCGCCCCATCTCGGCCCTGTCAGTTTTGATTGTGGGCTGCATATTTAAATAAATATATGTTCATTTAATAAATAGAACACGGCCAAAATCAATAGGCCGACATAGGGGAGGAAGATAATGGGTGCATCACGTGCAACGTTTAAGCGGCATATGGCATATGGAACGGCTTTGAGCTTGATGGGCAGTTTTGCTGCACCAGCGATGGCGCAAGCTGATGACACGTCCCAAAGAGTAAGCTCCGGTAACGAAGATATTGTTGTGACGGCCCGTAAGAAAACGGAACGGCTTCAAGAAGCGCCGGTCGCGGTCACTGCTCTTGGCGGTGAACGTCTGGAGCGGATTAACGCTACCGACCTTTCCGACCTGAGCGGTCGAGCGCCCAATGTGACCATCAACACCATCGGCAACTTTGGCAGTTCGGTATCGGTTTTTATTCGCGGCATCGGTAACGGCGATCCTGACTCTACCGTTGATCCTTCAGTCGGAATCTATGTCGATGGCGTCTATATTCCACGTACGGCCAATAGCTCGCTGGACCTTTTTGATGTCGAGCAAGTTGAAATTTTGCGCGGCCCACAAGGCACTTTATTTGGCCGGAATACAACGGGTGGCGCGGTCAATTACCGTACCAAACGCCCAACCGGTGAATTTGGTCTTCGCGGGGCTGTGACACTTGGCGATTTTGGTCAGAGAGATATCAGGTTTGCAGCTGAGGCTCCGCTGATCGACGATGTTCTTGCCTTTAAAGTTGCAGCATTTTCGCAGCATCTTGATGGCTTTTACACCAATACTTTTTCGGGCCTTCCCGGAAGGCGCAGTTCGACGTCGGCTGGTGAAAGCAACACCTTTACGTTCCGGCCATCGCTGCTTTTTACCCCCACTGATAATTTTGAATTGACCATTATTGGTGAATATAGCCGGGAGCGCAGTGAAAACCTGCCGTCGATCAATGTTTCGCCGCCTAATAGTCTTCTGCAAATATTCTATGATGTGCCATCATTTGGACGGGATGAAGAGGTGCGCTCCTTCGCCTTTAATGTTCCCGGACGCAGCGATATTGATGTCTGGGGTGTGACGGCCGAAGCAAATTGGCAAGTTGGTCCGGGCACTTTGACCTCGGTTTCCAACTATCGCGAGACTACCAAGGATATAAACAATAACGATACGGATGGAACGACTGCCGGTTTTTTTGAAACCTTGCGTGATCAGCCGCATGAGCAATATTCCAGTGAACTTAGATATAATGCTGACGTCACGGATGATCTGAATATCATCGCTGGTCTATATTATTTCCGGCAGAAATATTTCTTGCGCAGGGATACTTTTCTCAACGTAACAAATGGTCCGGTCACAGCGCGCAACAATGCTATTACCGGCCAAACACACAAGAATTTCGCGATCTTTGGGCAGGCGGAATATAATATAACGCCAGAGCTTCGGGTATCATTGGGCGGTCGTTATACCACTGAGAGGAAAGACTTTTTCGCCACATTATTTACGCCGTTCCCAAATCTTGGCCCTGTGTTTGAACTGGATGAAAAATGGTCTAACTTTGGTCCGGCCGTCGGCGTTGACTATCAGGCCAGTGACGACATCTTGTTCTACGCGAAATATTCAAAAGGCTTCAAAAGCGGCGGCTTTAATGGCCGTGGCGGTACACCGGGTGCTTTGGGACCGTTTGATGAGGAAAGCGTTGATGCCTTTGAAGGCGGCATGAAAGCAGACTGGTTTGACAATCGTCTTCGGACAAATGTCGCTGTCTATTATAACAAATATAAAGATCTGCAGCGCACGGTTATCAGGAGTCTTCAGAACCAAACCGGCGGCAACAATCAGGAAACCGTGACGGATAATGCCGCAAGTGCGACCGTCAAAGGTGTTGAACTGGAAGTATCTGCTGTTCCCGTCAATGGTTTGAATCTCGATTTCTCGGTTGGCTATAACAACGCCAGCTATGATGAATATCAAGCAGATTTGAACGGCGATACGATCATCACCGACAATTCGGATTTAGAAATATCGAGAGCGCCAAAATGGACATTGGGTGGCGGGATTAGCTATGCAGCCAATCTGGGTGACGCCGGCCTGCTGACCTTCCGCGGCGACTGGACGCATGTTGGCAAGCAAAACTTGCTTGTCACTGGTGCCCTTGATGGCCGTATTCCTTCTTATGACGTTATCGATGCCAGCATAAAATGGGACGTGCCTGGCGACCAATTCTATGTGTCGGTCTTTGTTAAAAACCTGAACAAGGAATTGTACGAAGTCTCCTACACACCTGTTGGTACCTTGTTTGCCTTTCACAACATCAGCCCACCGCGGCGTTGGGGCATTACACTGGGCTTCGAAATGTAGAACGAGCTTCCGCGCGAAGGAAAAAGGGGCGTTCTCCCAACGCCCCTTTTTTGTGCAATCCTAGCATCCCCTTTTGTGTTCAAAGCACATTCTAGCTTAGTCGGCCGATAATCCTCATTTGGTCGCATCACATACCGAGCACCATTGGCCCTTTTTCCCTAGCCTACTGACATCCCTGTCAATGCTCTTGGCAAGCGATCAAATTTGCGTCATTATCTCGCCAAACGGGAGAGAGATATGATCCGCACATTACTAGCCGCCACTGCTTTATGCTGCACCATGCCAGCGCTGGCAAAAACCATTACTGTCGAAGCCGGTGCCGATGCGCAGGAGCGATTGCAGGAAGCACTGATCCTTGCCGAGCCCGGTGATATTGTCGAGCTGGGGGCAGGGACATTCGCGCTAACGGACGGGCTCTCCCTCGATGTGGATAATGTGACGGTGCGCGGTGCCGGGATGGACAAAAGCATTCTCAGCTTCGCCGGACAATTGGGCGCGGGTGAAGGCTTGCTGGTGACCTCTGATGATGTCGTGCTGCGGGACTTTGCGGTCGAGGATAGTAAGGGCGACGGGATCAAGTCGAAGGGCGCGGACCGGATTGTTTATCACGCGATCCGCGTCGAATGGACTGGCGGACCAAAGGCGACCAATGGCGCCTATGGCATCTACCCGGTCGAGGGGAGCGACATATTGGTGCAGGACAGCGTGGTGCGCGGCGCGTCTGACGCTGGCATCTATGTTGGTCAGTCGAAAAACATCATTGTCCGCCGGAACACGGCAATCGAAAATGTCGCGGGGATCGAGATCGAAAACAGCTTTGATGCCGAAGTTACCGAAAATCTCGTTACCGAAAATACCGGCGGCATATTGGTTTTCGACCTGCCGAACCTGCCGCAAATGGGCGGGCATAATGTGCTCGTCGCGCGCAATGCGATCATCAACAACAATACCGATAACTTTGCGCCAGAGGGCAATATCGTCGCCAGCGTTCCAGCCGGCACCGGCGTGATGGTGATGGCCAACCGCAACGTGCAGGTGGTCGAAAATGCCATGATCAACAATGGCACGACCAATGTGATGGTGGTCGCCTATACGCAGAGTTTTGACGATGCCAATTATGACCCGACACCGCGCGACGTTTATATTGCCGATAATGTCTATGGCCGCGCTGGTTTTGCGCCGGATTTCGATGGCGGCGAGCAATTGGCGGCGGCTTTTGGCGGCGCGCTTCCGGCGATTGTTTATGATGGTCTCGGGACAGGCCTGATTGTCAATGATGCGGTTGCGATCCTCAATCTCGGGCTGACGAAAGTCGGTCAGTCCCCCACGGAAGCGAAGCCAACGCTCGATACCGAACGCGGCGCAGGCGAGGCCGTCGCATTGTCACCCATCGTCCTGCCTGCCTCGATGGAGGCGGCACTGAAATAATGCGAACCTTCCTTGCCGTCATTACCCTTTGCGTTGCCGGTTTTGCGGTCAGCGCCGCGCCTACAAAGCCAATAGCACCGGTGTCCGATGCGGTGATTATGGCGGCTGGCATGCCCAAAAAGCTCTCGGAATATGGTTTCTTTACCGATGCCGCTGGCTGGACGCCCAATAAGGGCGTTAAGCTCTACCGGCTCAATAGCGCCTTGTTCACCGACTATGCCGAGAAATATCGCTATATTTATATTCCCGCAGGGCAGCAGGCCGTGGCCGATGGTGACGGTCGGCTGCAATTTCCGGTCGGCTCCGCGCTGATCAAGAGCTTCGGTTACAAGATTGACGGGCAGGACCGGCTGCTTGAGACCCGGGTGCTGCTGCACCGCGCCGACGGCTGGATTGCCTTGCCCTATGTGTGGAATGCCGAGCAGACCGAGGCGACGCTAAAGGTGGCGGGAACCCGGATTCCGGTGCGCTTTACCGATCCGTCCGGCAACGCGCGCGACATCAGCTATGCCGTGCCGAACAAGAACCAGTGCAAGGAATGCCATTCGCTTTCCAACGCCGTGGTGCCGATTGGCCCGAAAATGCGCAACCTGACGCATGATACGCTCGATATGTTGCTGAGCAACGCGATGCTGGAACAGCCGGGCCGCGATCATCCGCCGATACCGGACTTTGCCAATGCAGCGATGCCGCTGGAAAGCCGGGCGCGCGCCTATCTCGATATTAACTGCGCCCATTGCCACAACCGGGAAGGCTCGGCGAGCAATAGCGGGCTGTTTCTGACCTATGAGGAAGAATCGCCGGTCCATCTGGGTGTCGGCAAGCGCCCGGTTGCCGCCGGACGCGGCAGTGGCGGCTTTGCCTTTGCAATTGCACCGGGCGAGCCGGATCAGAGCATCATGATGTACCGGCTCAAAAGCCTGGAGCCAGGTGTGGCAATGCCGGAAGTCGGCCGGTCATTGGTGCATGAAGAAGGCGCGGCGCTGTTGACCGAATGGATCGCGGCGATGGATTGAGATATGGTTATGGAAAGAACAGCACATTGTGATTGTGGTCAGGTGCACATAACCACCACCGCCGACCCTTATGCCGTTGTGATGTGCCACTGCCGTGCTTGTCAGCGACGTACCGGTTCTCCCTACGGCGTTGGCGCTTATTTTCAATCGAGTGATTGCAACATTCAAGGTGAAACGAATAGCTATATCCGCACTGGCGCTAGCGGATCGGATTTTGAGAACCGCTTTTGCCCAAAATGTGGCACAACGGTTTATTGGCTAACGCCATTTCATTCCGATGGGCTGGGCATCGCATTCGGGGTTTTTGATGGCGATGACCTTCCTGCACCCGATCGAAGTGTGTGGGAAAGCGAACGACATCACTGGATTGATGTATCTGCAAGAGAGCGTTGGTTAGAAGGACGGACGGGGCCGAAGGTGAGGTCTACAGAATGAGCCTTATTTCGCGCGAGTCCAGTTCTGACCCTGACAAAACGGCCCGATACAGCCCTTCATCTTCAGCTTTGTTGGCGACATAAGGCTTACTTCCGAGCGATAGGTTTTGCCGCTCTTGGGATCGTAAACCTTGCCGCGCCAGATTTGGCCATCGGGCTTGAATCCCGTCAGAATCGCAATGCCAAGGATCTTACGGTCGCGCAGTTTCTTGTTGGGATTGTTGACGTCTTTCTGGCCCACGCCATTGGGCGGGGTGACGAGATATTTCAAAATGCGACCGCAGACCGTATCACCGCATTTGCCGATTTTGATGATGGCATCCTTGTCTTGCGTGATCCAATTGCCGTTGATGGAATCCGCGGCCAATGCTGGGGATGCAGCCAATAACCCGCCAACCAATATGGCCGTTTTCGCTATTGATAATCCTGTCATGTCGTCACCTTATAATGTCTGTTCGGTCGTCCTTAGAGGTTCTTTCTTTGCCCCTGTCTGAACGCGGCGGAAAAGAACGCCGTTCTCGGCCCACAGGATAAACAGAAAAGCCGCAATGCCGCAAAAGAAAAACCCGATGACAAGCGGCAGGGTCGTACCATCAAATTGCAGGCCAATTGCCCCGCCGATTGCGGCGGATAGCAGGGTCCGGGTAAAATTCTGAAACGAGGAAGCCACGCCAGCGGTTTTGCCAAAGGGCTGCATGGCGATTGAGCTGAAATTCGCGCCGGTAAAGCCGACCATGCCCATGGAGGTGGCAAGCAATATAACAAACAGCGTCATGGTCAGCCATCCCGCCATCGTTATCGCCAAATGAATGATCGCGATGAAGATGAAGAATAAAAGCGCCGCCTGCGATACCCGGCGCGCGCCAAAGCGCATGACGATCCGGCTGTTGATGAAATTGCCCAAAGCCATGGCAATGGCATTCGCCGCAAAGATGAAAACAAACAGATCAGCCGCATCAAAGGTGGTGAAAAATATCTGCTGCGCCGACGCGATAAAGGCAAATAGCGGCGCCATCATCAGGCCGCTGGCGAGAACATGGCCAAGCGCATTGCGGTGCAACATCACGCTGGCCCAGGCGCTGGTCACTGACGACAGATTGATCAGTGTTTTGTCTTCAGGGTGCAGCGTTTCGGGCAAGCGGATGAGCAACCACAGCAGCGCCAGGGCCCCGATGGCGGACAGGACGATAAAAATCATCTGCCACGGTGCGAAAACCAGCACCAGCTGGCCCAGCATCGGCGCGAGCACCGGCACGGCCATAAACACCATCATGATGGTCGACATCGTCCGCGCCATCGCATCGCCTTCGTAGCGATCCCGAATGATGCTGTTGGCAAGCACGCCCATGGCGGAAGCCGCCAATCCCTGAATGAACCGCGCGGTGAGCAGCAGGTCATAGCTTTCGTTAAACGCGCAGAGGATGCCAAAGCCGACATAAATGGCGGTGGTCACCAACAGTACCGGTTTCCGGCCATAACGATCCGCCAGCGATCCATAAAGGATCGACCCGATGGCCATGCCATAGATATAGGATGTGATGATCCATTGCCGGTCATTCTCGCCCGTTAGCCCAAAATCATCGGAAATCAGACCGAGCGCCGGCAGCATGATATCGATCGCCAACGCGTTGAGCGACATCAGGCTGGCCATCATGATGATCAGCTCGACGCGACCAATCGGGAAAGGGAGAGACTTGTTATTCACCGGCGGGCTATGGCAACTAATATTCATCGTGGCTATAGGTGAAAATGCTATAGGTGAGCATATGAACAGGGAGTTTGCGGTATTTTTGACATGCGCACCATATTGTTGCTTTTAGGCTCTGTTCTTGCGCTACTTGCAGGCACAGCGCCGGCCTCTGCCCAATTGCCAACCCCGCCCGTGCCGGGCTGCCAATATGCTTACGGCAATATCTACGGGAATGTAGAAGGCGAGCGCGCCGGGGAAGCGATGCAGACCTATGATGGCAGTAAAATCGCGTCGCCAGAGCAAATCGCGGGCTATTCTGCAGCCGCCGGCGACAAGAGCATCCTGATCGAAGGAGGTAATTTTTCCGGATGGGATTTCACCGGTGTGGCACTGGCCAACATCTGTTTTGTGGAAAGCGACCTCAGCCGTTCGGACTGGACCGGCGCCGAGGCTCCGGGCCTTGGATTTATCAAAGCCAATGTCGAAGCAGCTACAATGCCGGGTGCAAAGATGCAGGATATCCTGATCCGCAGCAGCGTTTTTTCGCGTGTCGATGCCAAAGCTGCGGACTGGAGTAGCGGTAAATTGGACGGTGGCTGGGACGGTGATGTCGAGGGGCTCAATCTGGACGGCGCCAACCTGACCGGCTTCAGATTTGATTGCGGGATCACGGTCAGCGATGGCTGTCCGCTGGCAAGAAGCGGCATGAGCGCGCAGGGCGCCAAATTGGCCTTTGCCGATTTGAGCAGCTTTGGTTTTTACGATGCCGATATGACCGGCGCGGTGTTGAACCAGACGGTCATCAGTCCGCGCCAACTGACCGATTTTAAAGACGCATCCAATATGGGCGCCGTGTTTATCGCTGGCGGAGATCAAAAGGTCATGGTGCTACCCGAAACATGGGCGGTGCTGATGGCATCGGCGCTGGCGGCGGCGGACAATGATGCGCCATCCTTTGATTGCGCCAGAGCCGGAACCGCTGTCGAGAAAGAAATTTGCGGGGAATATAATGGCGATATGCGGCAATCTGACCGGCAGGTGGCGGCGCTTTATGACCTGGCTCGCAAGCAGGACCGTAGCGTAAAGGCCAGCCAGAAAGCGTGGCTGAAACAGCGCAATGCCTGCGGTGCTGAGCAATATCCTGCCGATTGCCTGCGCAGGGCTTATGATGAGCGTGTCGGTCAATTAATCGGACTTTTGGGCGAGCCGGATTGGTTGAAATCCGGCGAGGAAGTTTTGTTCTTTGAAGAGGTGCTGCCGTTGACCGGGGATGTTGCGCAGTCGCCCAGTTACGCGCAATTGGTCCCGATATTGGCAGGCGAGGCACGCGCGAGCCTGTTGGTCAAACGTAGCACGGACGGCAGTCTGGAAGCTTATGGCGATGCGGTCGGCGCCAATGCGCATCTTTGCACTCTGGAGGCAAAAGGCCTCCGCTTTGATGCGGCGACCGGCTGGTATAGTCTGTCCGGAACACAAGAGGGCTTGACCCGAAAATTTCCGGTGCTCCGTTATCATGATGGGCGGATTGAAGTCTATCGCGCCGGCAGGTTGCGCGCCGACGAGGAATTGCCAGGCACGAGCTTTGCCAGCTGTGGTGCGCGGGCGAGCTTCCCGCCGATGATCAAAATGGACGTGCCACCTGCGATGATGGCGCGTTATCGTCAGGCGGTCTCAGAGGGCAGATGAGCGAACAACTCGGCATCCGCAAAATCATCCATATCGACATGGATGCATTTTTCGCGAGTGTGGAACAGCGCGATCATCCGGAGCTGCGCGGGAAACCGGTCGCGGTCGGTGGCTCGGCGGCACGCGGCGTGGTCGCAGCGGCAAGCTATGAAGCGCGACAATTTGGTGTGCGTTCCGCCATGCCGTCCGTGACGGCGAAACGGCGTTGTCCTGACCTGATTTTCGTTAAACACCGCTTTGATGTCTACCGCGAGGTTTCCCAGCAAATCCGTGCGATTTTCCGTACCCATAGCAATCTGGTCGAGCCGCTGTCGCTCGACGAGGCCTATATTGATGTGACGCAAGACAAGATGGGCATTGGCAACGCGACGCGGATTGCAGAAATGATCCGCGCAGAGATCAAAAAACAGACCCAGCTGACCGCCAGTGCCGGGGTGAGCTATAACAAGTTTATCGCCAAAATCGCGTCTGACCAGAACAAGCCCGACGGGATTTGCGTCATCAAACCACATCAGGGCGCGGATTTCGTCGCGCAACTGCCCGTGCGGCGGTTTTTCGGTGTCGGCCCAAAGACGGCCGAGCGGATGGCGAAGCTCAATATCCATACCGGCGCGGATATCAAGGCGCAGTCAGAGGATTTTCTCCGCCAGCATTTTGGCAAGTCGGCCGGCTATCTCTTTCGCGCTTCCCGCGGTGTCGATCACCGCGAAGTGAAACCCAATCGCATCCGCAAATCGGTTGGCGGTGAACGCACTTATGGCGAAGATCTGGTCAGTGATACGGATCTGGAAGAAGCGATGGAGAAAATTATCGATATCGTCTGGAACAGTATCGAGAAATCCGGTGCGCGCGGCCGGACGGTGACGCTCAAGGCCAAATATGCTGACTTTCGCCAGATCACCCGGTCAAAATCGCTGGAACGCAATGTTGAGGGCAAGGCCGAGTTTGCCGATATAGGCCGCGAATTGCTCGCCAGCATTATGCCGGTCGAAAATGGCGTGCGGCTATTGGGCCTGACGCTGGCGAACCTTGAGGGTGTGGTTGAGGCGGCGGAAGAAGCGTCGGCGGGTGAGGCGGGGCAATCGGCATTTGAGTTTTAGGGCTGCCTCAACCGCGGGATTTAATCATCCTAACCGCCTCCGTTCGCACTGAGCCTGTCGAAGTGCTGCCATGGCCTGGGGCTGTCCTTCGACAGGCTCAGGACGAACGGTAATTATTGCGGGGAACTTAAAATTTGAAACCGGCTTCAATGCCCCATATCCGCGGTTCATTGACGAAGCCGGTTAGGTTGTTGAAGTCGATTCCGCCCACTGCCGATTCATCATTGGTGATGTTGCGGACAAAGCCGGCGACGTCAAAGCTGTCGGTTTTGTAACCGATACGCAGGCCGCCTTCGAGCTGTCCGCCATCCTGGAATTCAACCGATTCATAGAGGAAGAAGTTGATTTTCGAGCGGTAGGACCAGTCGGTAAAGGCATAGACTTCGCCAGCGCCGACGGGGATGCTGTAAGCTGCTGTCCAGTTGGCAATCCAGCGCGGTGCCTGGGGCAGGCTGTTGCCATCGATATTGACGATGGCGGCTGAGAATGGAGCGGCTGGAGTCACGATCGGATCAAGCAAGGTACAGAGCGAAACGTCCGGAAACGTGTCCACCCGCGTTGCACCGCAAGCGGCGGTGGTCAGGCCGTCATCCTGGATCTCGGTATTGTTGTAGCTGAGGCTGGCGGTCAGCAGCAGCTCCGGTATGGGCTTGAACTCGGTGTCGAGTTCAAAGCCATAGCCGCGCACATTATCCGCGTTTATCAAACGGTTAGCATTGACACCGCCGCCAACAGCGGTCAGCTGGGCATCATTGAGATCATAGTAGAAACCGTTGAGGTTGATCCGGCCGCGGCCGTCCAAGACGGTGGCCTTGATCCCCGCTTCATAGGACTGGATGGTTTCGGAATCGCCGATTGTCACGCCGTCTTCTAGCGGGGTCGCGGTGGCCGGCGGGAAGAGGATGCGGCCCTGAATGCTTGGCGCGCGATAGCCGCGGGCAATGCGCGCGTAGAGATTGATATCATCCGTCGCAGCATAGGTAGCGCTGATATCCCAGGTGACATTGTCATCGCTGACCGAACGGGTGACGGTACCCAGCGGGTTTTGCAGGAAGGCAGGGAACTGGCTGTCAAGCGAGCGAACCACGCTATAGTCGCGCTCGTCATCATTGTAACGCAGGCCGCCGGAGACGCTGAACTGGTCGGTCAGCTCCACGGTCACGGCACCAAAGATACCGAACGCTTCGCTCGACTGGCGCTGGCGCACGACGATGTTCGGGCCGCCAACCGCGTTGAACGGATCGCCCAGTGTCGAGAAGTTGGTGCTGTCGATGCGCAGGTCTTCATCAAAATAGAAGAAGCCGACCTGATAGTCGAACGGGCCATCGCCATTGCTTTCGAGGCGCACTTCCTGCGTGAATTGGGTCAGGAAAGGCACCGCATCCTGGGTTTCGGCCGTGAATGGGATCTGGCCGGGACCGAACAGGTCGGGCGGCAGGAAGTTGGCGCCAAAGCCGCCATCCACATCGCCGACCGAAGTCGCGTCACCGCCCCACAGGCTGGTTACCGAGATCAACGAGACCGGGCCCAGATCGTGGGTATAGCGCGCGGCGATATTATAGGTTTCGATCTGCTGGTCGTTCTGGCCATCGACCGAGACGGAATCCCGGTCGAAATTGGCATTGAGACCGCGCTCGCCGCGGGTGAAGACGTTGGCGCGAAAGACGCGGGCAGTGCCTTCGAGGTCGCGATACTGGCCGGTGATGAGAAGTTCCTGTTCATCTGTCGGCGTAAATTTGAGCTGGCCGCGCAAGGCGATTTCTTCATAGCCCTCGAGTGCATCTTCTTCGGGCGCAGAAGGATTGTCATTATCGATCCAGTCGTCCTGGCGCTGGTAGAGAACCGAGAGGCGGGCCGACAGCATGTCATCGACGATCGGCAGAGTGACCGCGCCTTCAGCGGTCAGCGCATTGAAGCGGCCATAGCTGAGGCGCGCATGGCCGGTAACCTCATTGCCCGGCTTGACGGAATCGAACTTGACGATGCCAGCAGGCGTGTTACGGCCGAACAGCGTGCCCTGTGGGCCGCGCAAAACTTCGACGCGGTCGAGGTCAAAGACCGGGAAGCCTTTGAGGATCGGGTTTTCAAGGACGACATCATCATAGACGACACTGACCGGCTGCGAAGCGTTAAAGTCAAAGTCGGTATTGCCGAGGCCGCGAATATAGAAGCGCGGAAAAGTCCGGCCGAAGGAGGACTCAACCACCAGGCTGGGGACGCGAGCGGAAAGCGCGCGGACGTCCTGGCCGCCAGAGCCGATAGCCGCTAGCCGTTCATCGCTGAGCGTGGAAATGGAGAGCGGCACGTCTTGCAGGTTTTCTTCGCGCCGCTGTGCGGTCACGACAATCGTGCCGAGCTGATCATCATCAGCACCGGCTTCATCCTGGGCGAGAACGGGTTGTGAAAGGCCGCCTGCGAGTAAAGCTCCAGCAAGGGCGAAACGAGAAATGGCAGATACGGATATACGGCGCATGACGATTATCTCCGGCAATGAATTTGATAATGGATTCGGAGAGGTTCCCTGTTCCCCGTGCGCAAACCCCTGAACATCCCCGGGCCAGCGGTCAAGTTTACGGCGGTGTTAAGGGGCGGGATTGTGCCGAATCCGGCGCCAGTGTTGCAATTGCGTTACAAAAAGGGGGTTTGGTTGCTTTGGTTGGCGAACATTGCGCTCCGCACTTGATGCGGAGCCCAGGGTTAACTGTCTCATGCCTCTGTTCTGGGCTCCGCATCAAGTGCGGAGCACATATGTCTGGCCTTGGTTTTCCAGCGTCCCCCGTGGCGCGGCAGCCTCGCGGAGATCGCGGATCAAGTCCGGGATGACGAGTGGGTGTGAGGCTTCAAACGCCCACCCTGCACGGGAGTACAGCATATTGCTACGTTTCAAGCCTGAGCCACGATTTCGATGGGTAGGCTCGCCTAAAAACTCATCTCGTCATAGATATGTGATAGATCGCCATTCCATTCGCCATGATAGCGTTCGAGCAGCTGGGCAGCTGGCGATTTGCCCTTGGCGACCACTTCGCGCAGCGGATCGAGGAAACCGCTTTCATTGTCGCCGCTGGTGTTGAGGCGTCCGCGGGCGGTCAGGCCAGCCGAGGCGATATCGAGTATCTCGCCGGCGAGGTCGAGCAGCTTCCCGCCATTGGGAAGCGGCGCGCTCAGCCCCTGTTTCGGCACGGCATTGCGCAACGCTTCACGCTCTTCCATGGTCCAATGCTTGACCCGATCCCAGGCGGCATCTAGCGCGGTCTGGTCATAGAGCAGACCTACCCAGAAAGCGGGGAGGGCGCAGATGCGGTTCCATGGCCCACCGTCGGCGCCGCGCATTTCGAGAAAGCTTTTCAGGCGCACTTCCGGGAAGGCGGTCGACAGATGGTCATTCCAGTCGGCCATCGTCGGTTTCTCGCCGGGCAGAACCGACAATTCGCCTTTCAGGAAATCACGGAAACTAAGACCCGCCGCATTGATATATTTGCCGTCGCGAAAGACGAAATACATCGGTACGTCGAGCATATATTCGGCATAGCGTTCATAGCCAAACCCCTCTTCAAACACGAAGGGCAGCATGCCGGTGCGATGGGGATCGGTGTCGGACCAGATATGGCTGCGGAAGCTTTCAAAGCCATTGGGCTTGTTTTCTGTGAAGGGCGAATTGGCAAACAGCGCGGTGGCGAGCGGTTGCAGGGCCAGACCGACGCGGAATTTCTGCGCCATGTCGGCTTCGCTCGCATAGTCGAGATTGACCTGAATCGTGCAGGTGCGCAGCATCATGTCGAGGCCGAGATTGCCGACCGTCGGCATATGGTTGAGCATGATCTCATAACGGCCCTTGGGCATGATCGGCAGCTCGGCGCGGGTTTTGTCCGGCCACATGCCCATGCCGAGAAAGCCTTTGCCGGTTTTTTCGCCAATGGCTTTGACTTGCCTTAAATGGCGGCCGGTTTCGTTACAGGTTTCGTGCAGGTTTTCAAGCGGGGCACCAGATAGTTCGAGCTGTCCGGCCGGCTCGAGACTGACGGTGCCGTCATCACCGGCCATGGCAATGACTTTGCCGTTTTCTTCGACCGGCTTCCAGCCAAATTCCTGCAGCGCGAGCAGCAGGTCCTTGATCCCGCCGGGTTCGTCATAGCTGGGGGCGTGATGGTCATTGGTACAATAGACAAATTTCTCGTGCTCGGTGCCAATGCGCCAATCGTCTTTTGGCTTCTCGCCGCCCTGCATTGGCTCGATAAGCTGGCTGACATTCTCGATCACAGGATCGTTGCTATTTGAAACTTGTCTCGTGCTCATGATCTGCGTTTAGGCAAGTGTCCGAAATATCGCTAGAAATATTTTGTTCGGGCGGGAGGAGTCTTTATTTAACCTCAAGCGCCGGGCGCGGGCATCCGCCCGCTTGGCTATCCTCGCATAAGCTCGGGCGCGCGGTCGCGCTTGCCGACGCGGTGCGTCGGATTGGTGCCACTTTCAGAGTATCGTCCGAGCGCAGCGAGGCAAGGCCGACCGGCCGCCGCGCCTACTGGCGCGTAGCCAAGGGCACGAATGTGCCCGCCCGGCGCCTGAGGTTAAACAAAAACACCCTAAACCAACCACTTCACCGCAGCAAAGCCGCCGACAAACAGCACCCCGCCCAAGGTGGTGGCCAGCGCGAAATTCTTGTCGATCCATTCCTTCATCGGCGCACCGAACCGGGCGAGCAACACAGCAACAAGGAAGAAGCGGGCCGAGCGAGCGATGATTGCGGCGATGATCAGGATATAGAGCGGCATGGCGGTGCTGCCCGCCGCGATAGTGATCACCTTGAAGGGGAGTGGCGTGAAGCCGGCAAGCAGGACGACAATCCAGCCCTGTTCGTTGAAATTCTGCGCAAATACGTCGAACTTGTCGGTCACGCCGTAAAATTCAAGGATCGCAATACCGACAGTTTCGAACAGGAAAAAGCCGATCGCATAGCCGAGCAAAGCTCCCAACACCGACGAAACGGTACAGATGAAAGCGTACCAATAGGCGCGTTTCGGCTTGGCCAAACACATTGGCGCAAGCATGACATCAGGCGGAATGGGGAAAAAACTCGACTCTGCAAAGCTGATACCGGAAAGCCATTTCGTCGCTTGTGGATGACCCGCCTTGTCGAGCATCCATTCGTAAAGGCGTTTGAGCATTGTGGGTTCCTGTCGTTGCTCTTGTACCCCTGCGCAGGCAGGGGCCCATCTCCTGTGTTTAAGTTTGCGCGTTACAGATGTTTGGGTGAATGCGGTAGCCCATAAGCGTTTTGCAATATTGATGGTTCACAGTTTCTCTGGGTATGGAGATGGACCCCTGCCTGCGCAGGGGCACCTATACTCAATGCCCTGCTGCTCCCGACACTTCCTCTTGCAATTCTTTCGGTGTTTCCCGGCCATGGTCGGTGCCTGCCGTACGGTTACCCTTGGCCAGCGCAAAGACCACACCGGACAATGCCAGCAAAGCAATAATATTAGGCAGCGTCATAACCGCGTTTGAAATATCGCCGAGTCGCCAGACCAGTTCCAGCGGCGCGAACGAACCGAGGAAGATGACCAGGCACCAAAGCACGCGCCAGGTTAAATGAAGCTTCTTTTCACCGCTAAGCGAAGAGCCGGGCAGCAGATCGTAAAGATAGGTGATCGCGCGCTCGCCATAATAGCTCCACGTCAGCAAGGTCGTGAACACAAACAGGATCAGCGCGACTGATACAATCAGCGTCCCGATCGGAATGCTGAAAACTTCGAACGGGAACGCCGCTGCATAGGCACCAGATGTCATCGCAAAGCCATTGAGATCGGATTGCCAGGCATGTTCCACCACCGTTTTCACGCCATTGGCATCGGTAAGGGTGAAGTCCCCCGCGACCGTCAGCATGACCAAGGCGGTCATCGTGCAGATGACGATGGTATCGATAAACGTGCCCATCATCGCAAAGCGGCCCTGCGCCGCCGGATCATTGGTCTGTGCTACCGCGTGGGCGATCGGTGTAGAACCCTGACCGGCCTCGTTGGAGAACAGCCCGCGCGCGACACCGGCGCGAATGGCAATCATGATCATTGCGCCCAGAAAACCGCCAGCCGCTGCGTCATATCCAAAGGCCCCGGCAAAAATGCGGGAAAAGGTTTCGGGCAGATAAGGCAGGTTGATCATCAACGCGACGAAAGCCATCACCAGATAAGCGGCGGCCATCCACGGGACGACGGTCTCAGCGACTTTACCGATCGATTTAATGCCGCCGATAATGACCGCGAAGACAGCAATGGCTGCAACCGCGCCGCCAACCCATTCTTCGACACCGAAGAGTTCATTGGCGCTGTCGCCCAGACTATTGGCTTGGATACCGTTGCCGGTTACCAGCGCTGAAAACAGCGCGCCGATACAGAACAGCACCGCCAGCCAGGTCCATTTCGGGCCGAGGCCAAGGGTAATATAGGTCATGGGTCCACCGCGATAGGTGCCGTCTTCGGCCTGTTCGCGAAAGCGGATGGCCAGAGACCCCTCGGCAAAGGCAAGCGCCATGCCGAAAAGGGCGGTGATCCACATCCAGAAAATCGCACCGGGTCCGCCCAGCGTAATGGCGGTCGCCACACCGGCGAGATTGCCGGTACCGACTTGCCCGGAAAGAGCCGTGGACAAAGCGGCGAAGGGAGAAATCTCGCCTGCGCCCTTTTTGTCGGATTTCTTGAAAAGTCCAGCCAGAGCAGGGAATAACCGGCGCAGCGGATAGCCGCGCAGACCGATCATGAAGTAGATGCCAGCGCCCAGCAGGATGATGACCATTGGCGGAATCGGCTGGCCAGCAATGGCAAGAACCGGTTCCCCGTTCCAGCTCCCGCCCCAGATAAAGTCCGATACGTTGGTGACTGGCTGAATAGCCGCTTCAAACCCCGAAACTGGCGCTGTACTCACTCAAATTCTCCCCGCTTCGCGCATCTTGGCGCTGAAATTCTGGCTGTAATTTAATTACAATCGCAACAGGATTAGCAGTCGCGTCGTTTTTGGCAAATGCTTTTGCCAATTGCGCGTCAAAGCCTATGATAAAGTTAGAAAATCAAAACCAATATCATGATTCTTTTCAGATGGAGCAGCGCATATGAGTGACCAGATCAGCAGTCTTTGGGTAAAGAAATCCGATCTCCCCCGAGCCGAATGGCACGAAACTCCGACCCCGGAACTGGCTGATGGACAGATTTTGCTGGAGATCGAGAAATATGCATTGACCGCCAATAACATCACCTATGCCGCCGTGGGCGACGGCTTTGGCTATTGGAATTTCTTCCCGACGGGTGATGCCGACTGGGGCATTGTCCCGGTCTGGGGTTTCGCCAAAGTGGTCGCATCGAAACAGGATGGCATCGCAGTAGGTGAGCGGGTTTACGGCTATCTGCCGATGGCCAGCCTTCTCGTCGTCGCGCCCGGCAATGTCACCGATGCCGGTTTTGTGGATCAGTCCGAACACCGCCAGGGCCTGGCGATCATCTATAACCAATATCACCGTCTCGGCATGGACGCCGGACAGATGGAAGACGAGCGCGCGCTCTATCAACCCCTGTTCACCACCAGCTTCCTGATCGAAGATATGATGCGCAAGGCCGAATGGTTTGGCGCCGAAGCGGTGCTGCTTACCAGTGCCTCATCAAAAACCGCGCTGGGTCTGGCATTGGTCGCGAAAAATCTCAGCCCCGATATCAAGCGTATCGGCCTGACTTCGGCAGGCAACAAGGCCTTTGTCGAGGAAACAGGACTTTATGACGAAGTACGGACCTATGATGACCTGTCGAACGCCGATGCATCGCAAGCCATTGTCTCGGTCGACTTTGCCGGGAACAGCGCGCTGCTTTCCGCGATTCACAGCCATTGGGATACCAATCTGAAATTCAGTTCCATGGTCGGCGCGACCCACTTTGAAGCACGCACAGGCAGGGGTGAGCTAAAGGGCCCCGAGCCTATCATGTTCTTCGCACCTACGGTGGCAGAATCGCTGATGAAGGAAGTCGGTCCTGCCACGTTTCGCGCGATGGTGGACGAGCAGTTTGCTGCCTTTGTTGCCGACGTTGCGGGCCATCTGGCGGTCGAGCATCTCTCCGGTCAGGACGCCTTGCAGAGCGCCTATCTGGAAATGCTCGCCAACAAGGTCGCGCCTAATCGCGGTTTGATCTGCGCGCCGGGTTGATCTGTACTCTGGGCTGACGATGAAAAAGCGTTGATTATCAAAGAAGAAGGGCAGATAATAGGCTGAACAGGGTCGCGCCTGTTAGGGGACGACATGACTGAAACACCGGTTTCCGGCCCAGATTTGGCCCGCCACGCGCTCTTTGACGGTGTGTCGGAGGCAGCGCTTGATGCGTTGGAAGCGGTTTCCACACTGAAACCCGTGGCCGGCGGCGAGAGTCTTGTGATTCAGGGCGATGACGCGGATGCGCTCTATTTCGTCGAATCCGGCCGGTTCCGGGTGGTGGTCAACAAGGTCCATATTGTCGCCCATATCGAAGCGGGGGAAGCTGTGGGCGAGCTCGCCTTTTTTGCCGGTGGCAAACGCACAGCCGATGTGATCGCAACCCGCGATTCTGTGGTTCTCAAAGTCTCGCGCAGCGCATTCGACGATATCGCACGGACGCATCCGGAACTGACACAGGCCATGCTCAAACTGGTGTCCGAACGGTTGGTGGTCGCCACCAGCCGTGCCGGTTCGGTGGGGAGCAGCACACCGCGGGTGATTGCCTTGCTGCCCGCCGGGACCAGCCAGTTGCCGGACGGCTTTCTGGCGCGGTTGGCAGAGGCGTTTGAAGCGGTGGTGAAAGCAGACACGCCGGTAATCGCGGTGGACCAGGGCACAAACGAAGCGTCGGACAGCGCCGCCTATCAGGCATGGCTGGCGGAACAGGAAGCCAAGGGCGCCTATGTCCTGATTGACGGCAGCGGGTCGGAAGAGTGGAGCAACCAGGTCTGCCGCAACGCCGATGCGCTGGTCATGGTGGGGCGCCCTGGCCGCGCCGAACCCGAAGCCAATGCGATGGAACAAAGCGCGATGCGGTGGATTGCCGCGCCGCAGCGGACCTTGCTGCTGGTCCGTGAAAAGGCCGACAAGACGATTACCAAAAGCGCGGCGTGGATCGACCCGCGCGAACCCAAGCTGCACCACCATGTTGCGCTCGATAGCGATGCCGACTTTGCCAAGGTTGCACGCTTCCTGACCGGCCGCGCGGTGGGCTTGGTGCTCGCTGGCGGCGGCGCTTTGGGCTGCGCGCATCTCGGGGTGATTCAGGCGCTGAGAGAGGCGAATGTTCCGATCGACTTCATCGGCGGCGCGAGCGCAGGGGCCGCAATGGGCGGCGCGATTGCGCGGGGTATGACGGTCGAGGAAACACTCGACCAGATGGAGGCGATGTTCATCAAGGCGAAGGCGATGCGGCGGCTGACCCTGCCGCTCTACTCGCTGCTCGACCCGACCGTGTTCGATGCCGAATTGCGCAGCCGCTACGGGACCAAGGACATTGCCGACCAGCCGATTAATTTCTTCGGCGTTTCGACCAATTTGTCGACCAACGGCCTGCACGTCCACCGGCGCGGGCCGCTGTGGGAATGCGTCCGCGCCTCGGGTTCTTTGCCGACCATATTGCCGCCCTTTATCGACAGCGATGGCAATATCCTCGTCGATGGCGGGGTGCTCGACAATGTACCGGTAAAGGTCATGCATGATCTGAAAGCCGGGCCCAATATTGTCGTGTCGCTTGGCGATCCTGATGAAATCTGGCGCACCAATGTCGAATATGACGATATTCGGGGACGCTGGACCCTGATGAAAGACGTGCTGCTGCGCAAAAAACGCGAGGCCGAATTCCCCTCGATTGTCGAGATAATGTCGCGCTCCATGGTTGTCGCCAGCCGGATGGCGTCCAAGGAAATGCTCGGCGAGGACGATATTCTGGTCAATCCGCCGATCATCCCGGATATGCAGATACTCGACTGGCATTTGGGCCGCGAACTGGCCGAAATGGCATCCGAATATATTGCCAGTCAGGTGATCGACAGCGCCGGGCTGAAACATCTGTAAGTGCCCGTGCCCCTGCCTGCGCAGGGGCACAGCCGTAAGCACCACGGAGGATCCCATCCCGACGCATCATCCCGGCGCGCCGGCATCATCTGTCGTTCAGCCGGGTCTCTATATCTGGGCCGATATATGTATTACATAGCGAGTCCCCAAATCAGGATGACTTATGACCGCCACCACCAGCCCCTCACAAACCCTTGAATTTCAATGCCAGTGCGGCGCCATTGAGGGCGCCGTCCGCGAGTCCGCCCCGCCGACCGGCCGGCGGCTGGTCTGCCACTGCAACGATTGCCAGGCCTTTGCCCATTATCTCGGCAAGGAAAAGCTGATGCTTGACGACCATGCCGGAACCCATGTCTATCAAATGGATTCGTCGAAATTTGAAATTACCAAGGGGCAGGACCAGCTCGCCTGTGTCACGGTTACGGGCGGGCCGCTGCTGCGCTGGTATTGCGCGACGTGCAAAACGCCGATTGCCAATACGTTGAGCTCGTCGCGTTTTGCCTTTCTGTCGCTGATCCTGTCCGGATTTGATCGCGGCAAAACCGATGCGGTGCTCGGCAGCGCGGAGGAACATGTGGAAGTCTCGTCCGGGGTCGGTGATCCGGGAAAGGTGAAAACCGCCAGCATGGCGGGCATGCTGTGGAATTTGCTCGTCCGCACGATCAAGGCGCGAATCCATCCGGAACTCAGAAAATCGCCGTTATTCGATGACACCACCGGAAAGCCGCTCGCCAAGCCGATCAGGCTGGAACCCGCCGAGCGGCTGGCGCTGGACGAAAAGGCGGATATTTACCGCGAGGTATTGGCGGAGATTGGATAGGGATATTGTCGCGCCCTATCGCCTAGGGACCGGAATGATGCTTTGCCGGATCGGGCCCTATCGCTTCGGTTATTCTGGCGGTTTTCAATATATGATCCGCCATCGCATTCGCCGCATTGTCGCTGATATGATCGAGCAAGCCCCGCTTCACATATTTGGGAGCTGTCTTGATCGCTATCGCAATCGATATTCGAAGGTCATCTTTGGAGATTCGGCGCATGGCCAGAATAGAACATATAAAGAACAAAATGAAAAGGAATATTTGTTTTTAAACGGTTTTGTGTGTTTTGAGGGGTGGCTCGAAAACTGGTTTTGAACCCTGTGTCTGGCGCGATATCGAAGCGTTTTTGCTATTATGTGTTGGAGAACCAATCACCACGATCTGGCTCATTTCTTTCACTATGTTGCGCTGGATCTAAGTCGGCATTCGTGTTTGCTATGGGCGCATCTGTGGACATTATTTGCGCCGGATCGATTTCTTCAGTCTGTCAGACTCCGTTCAATATTGGGACGAATCGCTGTTACTCCTTGACTCCAGATTAACCATAGAGCAGCGTTGCCCTGGGCCGCATAACAAATTGACCGACTCAACGGTTATTTGGGGGATTGATTATGAGAGCTAAACATCTTGCCGCCGGGGCAGCTTTGGCTGCGTCGTTCACATTGGCAACACCAGCTTCCGCAGTTGTCATCGATTTTGATTCTTTGTCCAATGGAGATGTCGTTACAAACCAGTTTCCGGAGGCCATTTTCTCCTCCACACCTGGATCAGAAATACTCGTAACGGCACAAAATCTGGGATCATCGCCGCCCAATTTTATCTGCTCTGGTGTTATGGGTTCAATTAACTGCGTCGATGATATATTTGTAGATTTCACTAGCGCTGTAAGCGGTCTGAGTTTCATCGGCGTTGGAATTAACGCCGGCGGAGACGTCGGGGACGTCCGTGTCCTGTCGGGGATGACATTATTGGGCACAGTCGATATTTTCGGAACCAACGGAATAGGCACCATAGATTTGACTGCCTTTTCGAACATAACCCGGATCGAGATTTCGAACACAGATCCAGCGGGTATTGGTTTTGATGATTTTACCTTCGATATCGGCATGGGAGGTGCAGTGCCAGAACCTGCCACATGGGCTTTCATGATTTTGGGTTTCGGTGCCATTGGCGGTGCAATGCGGCGTCAACGTAAAGCGACAGTGAAAGTCAGCTACGCATAAGCTTGCCAAACAAGTTTACCCCAAAGCCCCGCTGGAGCAATCCGGCGGGGCTTTTTGTTTGTCTGCTAACGGCCGCTTCCGGGATTTAGCAGCCACCTGTTCTTCGGTCGGCAATGAGAATAAATAACCATATCGGTTAAAAACACTTGACATTGTCACGCTGTTTGGGTACATATCTGGAACATCGAGAAATTGTGATTCGGGCCGAGCGGTTCTGGAACACCGGCTAGGCCTCGCTTTCGGGGTGCCGGGTGTCTCCGCGCGTTCGCCCTTTTTAGCGCCCGCAATCCGGGCGGGAGGATAGATATGTCTGAAACAGTATATGATAGGGAACAACAAGCCGAAGAGCAGGGCGAGGTCCAGTGCGATCCGCGTGCGGCGCACAAGGCGGCCAAGAAACGGGTCTTTCTGGAACAGCTGACGATCACGTCGAGCATCAAGCAATCGCGGGAGGTAGCCGGTATTCCCAACAGCACGCTGCATAGCTGGAAAAACAACGATCCGGATTTCGCCGCCGCCTGGCTGAAAGCGCTGGCCGAAGGCTATGCGCTGCTCGAGATGGAAATGCTGGAGCGGGCGCGTCATGGCGTGGAGCGCAAGATTTTCTATCACGGCAAGCATGTCGAGACGGTGCGCGACTATGACCATAAAACGGCGCTGACCCTGCTGCGGATGCACAAGGAAACCGTGGCGCTGGTGCGCGCGGCGCAGGCGGAGCTGGCCGTGGAAAAAGAGCCGGTGCGCGACACGCTGGATGAGAAGCTCAAGAAGATAAACGTCCGCTTGCGCGCCTTTCAGGCGGAGAAGCGACGAAAGCGGCTGGGGGCAGATCATGATGAGGAAAGGGCCAGCGTGATTGATGACGCGTGATGTCAAAACGGCAGCCGAAATAGGCAAGTTGCGAGATGAAGAGCGTGATTTCTTTCTGGGCTGCATGGATCCGGAAACCCGGCTCGAATATGAAGCCAGCTGGCACCATTGGGCGCGCGATGAACAATTGGCACCGGCGGGCGACTGGACCGTCTGGATGATCATGGCTGGTCGCGGTTTTGGCAAGACCCGCGCCGGTGCGGAATGGGTCCGCGAAATTGCCGAAGCCGACGGCAGCGCGCGCTTTGCTCTGGTCGGCGCGAATTTTGCGGAGACGCGGATGGTGATGGTCGAGGGCGAGAGCGGCTTGCTGTCGATCGCGCCGCCGAAAAACCGGCCAATCTGGGAACCGTCCCTAAAGCGCCTGCGCTGGAATAATGGGGCGGAGGCCTATCTCTATTCGGCCGCGGAACCGGAAGGACTGCGTGGACCGCAACATAGCCATAGCTGGTGCGACGAGATTGCCAAATGGGTGAATAATAGTGGTCAGGCGCTGGCGGCGTGGGACAATCTGAAAATGGGATTGCGACTGGGCCGCGCGCCCAAAATTGCCGCGACAACGACACCAAGACCGGTGGCGCTGGTGCGGACCTTGGTGAAGGATAGCGGCGTGGTGACCACCCGCGGCAGGACGGAGGATAATGTGATGAACCTGCCGTCTGCGTTTATCAATGTGATGAAGGCCGATTATGGCGGTACGCGATTGGGGCGGCAGGAACTGGACGGCGAACTGATCGAGGAGCTGGAAGGCGCGCTATGGACGCGGGCGATGATTGAGGGGTGCCGGGTCAATTCACCCCTCCCCTTCAGGGGAGGGGCCGGGGGTGGGGCATACCGCGAAGCCTACACTAAAGTCCCCCACCCCAACCCCTCCCCTGAAGGGGAGGGGCTTGAAAGTCTCGCCCGCATCGTCATCGGCGTCGATCCGCCCGCCTCGAGCAGCGGAGACGCGTGCGGGATCATTGTCGCCGGATTGCGCCCTGACTGCAAAGCCGTAATCCTCGCCGATCGCAGCGTTGAGAAAGCCAGCCCCGAAAAATGGGCCAGAGCGGTGGCCGATGCGGCACGCAGGTGGGGCGCCGACCGGGTGATTGCCGAGGCCAATCAGGGCGGAGCGATGGTCAAATCGGTCCTGCAGGCGGCGGATATTTCCTTGCCGGTACGGCTGGTTCACGCCTCGCGCGGCAAGGCTGCGCGGGCCGAACCGGTGGCGGCATTGTATGAGGCGGGGCGGGTTTGTCATGCGGGCGCTTTTCCGCGTCTGGAGGATGAACTCTGCGGATTGCTCATCGGCGGCGGCTATGAAGGGCCGGGACGGTCCCCGGATCGCGCCGATGCGCTGGTCTATGCGCTGACGGAATTGATGTTGCGGCGGAAGCGCGTGCCGCGGGTGCGGGTTTAGGAAGGATTCTTTATTGATTCCCTCAGGCGCCGGGCGGCGACATCCGTCGCCTTGGCTACGCGCCATAAGGCGCGGCGGACGCCATTTGATTTTGGCGCCCTTGCCTCCGCTTCGCGTCGGTTTGGTGTTATTCCTCAAGGTCGCGCTGATCCGGCGCATAGCGTCGGCAAGCGCGACCGCGCGCCCGAGCTTATGCGAGGAAAGCCGAGCGGGCGGATGCCCGCGCCCGGCGCCGGAGGTCAAAAAAAAGGAAATAAAATGAAATTCTGGGAAAATATTTCCCTCGCCTTAAAGGGCGGGGGTGGACAATCACGGACGCCCTTGGGCCGCAGCTATATCGGCACCTACGGCGGTGTTTCGTACACCGGCAAAGCGCCCTATTCTTACGAAGGACAGGTGCGCGACGCTTACATCAACAACGCCATTGCCCAGCGAGCGGTGCGCATTGTGGCCGAGGGTGTCGGCGGTGCGCCGCTCGTGCCGATGAACGACGGCATTGCAACCCTGGTCAACGCCACCAGTGCGGGCCAGTCCTTGCTCGAAACGCTCGCCGCGCATCTGTTGTTGCATGGCAATGCCTATGTGCAGGTGATGTGCGGCGCCGACGACCAGCCTGTCGAACTGTTCGCGCTGCGGCCCGACCGGATTACGATCGAGCCGGATGAAAAGGGCTGGCCCGTCGCCTATGCCTATCGCGCTGGCGAGCATCAGACCCGCTTTGCCGCGCAGGATGCGATGGGCCGTCCGGCGATCATCCATATCAAGGCCTTTCACCCGACCGACGACCATTATGGTCTCGGCTGCCTCGGCGCAGCGGCCAGGGCGGTGGCCGTGCATAATGCGGCGGCGCAGTGGAACAAGGCGTTGCTCGACAATGCCGCGCGGCCGTCAGGCGCTTTGGTGTTTGATCCGGGGCCGGATGGATCGGTCTTGTCGGCGGACCAGTTTGACCGGCTCAAGGCCGAGATGGAGGCGAGTTTTGCAGGCTCCGGCAATGCCGGTCGTCCGATGCTGCTTGAAGGCGGCCTCAAATGGCAGTCGATGAGCATGACCCCGGCCGACATGGATTTCGTTGCGCTGAAAGCGGCCGCCGCGCGGGAAATTGCGCTGGCTTTTGGCGTACCGCCGATGCTGCTCGGGCTGCCCGGGGACAATAGCTATGCCAATTACCGCGAGGCTAATCGGGCGCTCTGGCGGCTGACGATCTTGCCGCTGGCCGGTAAGATTTTGGACGGCCTGTCGGGCGCGCTGGGAGCGTGGTGGCCGGAGGCGAAGCTGACGATCGACCGTGATCAAATCCCGGCACTGTCGGAGGACCGGGAGAGGCTGTGGAGCCAAGTGAGCGCAGCCGATTTTCTGTCGCCGGAAGAGAAGCGGGCGATGTTGGGTTTATGATTCTCTCCCCTTGAGGGAGAGAAAAGACTTGGCTTGGCAGCTTGCTGCCTAGCAAGTCTTAGTGAGGGGAGGGCGGCAGTCGCAGCCCTTTATGTGCGCCGCCCACCCCTCACCAAGTTTCGCTAGCGCCCCTGGACAAGCCCAGGGCCGCAAGCTGCACTGTCCTCTCCCTCAAGCGGAGAGGAGGGGGTATTTATTTTACCTCAAACGCCGGGTGCGGGATTTTTTGTTCAACCTCAGGCGCCGGGCGGGCACATCCGTGCCCTTGGCTATCGCGCCATACGGCGCGGCGGCCGGTCGGCCTTGCCTCGCTGTGCTCGGACGATGCTCTTTGACGTTGCGTAGAAGGTCGCGCTGATCCGAAGCGAAGCGGAGGCAAGCGCGACTGCGCGCCCGAGCTTTTGCGAGGAAAGCCAAGCGGGCGGATGCCCGCGCCCGGCGCCTGAGGTCCAAAAAAAGGAACCATGAAATGAAAAACGAAGAAATGCTCGCCCGCCTGGTGGCGCAGGCGGAAGGCGATGGGGCTGATCTGGTCACGCTCCGCGCGATAGTCGAGGAGGCAACCGACAGCGGTGCGGAGCGTGTGCTCGATCGGCTGGGTCTTGCCGATCATAAGGCGCAGGATGATCTCGACGAACTGCGCGAGCTGCTGCGCGCCTGGCGCGATGCCAAGGCGAGCGCCTGGAAAGCCGCGATCACCTGGATTGTGCGCGGGGTGCTGGCACTGCTGCTGATCGGGATTGCGATGCGGTTCGGGTTCGGGAATTTGGTGACGTGAGTGATATTCGCTTCGCTGGCTATGCCGCGATTTTTAACCGCATCGACAAGGGCGGTGACATTATTCGACCCGGTGCTTTTGGGACGCTCGCCGAGGGGCAATCGCTGCCCTTGCTTTGGCAACATAGCGCCGAGCATCGCATTGGCAGCATCAGCTATGCCCGCGAAGATCAGCGCGGCCTGCGGGTGATCGGTAGTCTTTCAGCCGCGACAAGAGCAGGGCGAGAGGTGTCGGCTATGCTGAAAGACGGTGCGGTAAAGGGCCTCAGTTTCGGCTATCGCGTGCGGCAGGCGGCGGGCCAAAAGCCACGCGCGTTGATAGATCTGGATGTGGCGGAAATATCGTTGGTTACGCACCCAATGCAGCCCTTGGCGCGGGTGCACCATATCATCTGACGCGACCGTGCTCCGCACTTGATGCGAAGCACCAATACCAGCTTTTGGCCGCCCCTGACCGGGCGGTTATTCATTATCCATAAGAAAGGAACATCATGGACATTTCAACTACCCCCCTCGAAACGAAAGCCGACCCGCTGGAGGCTTCCTTTGACGCGGTTTTGCAGACCGAAGAAACCGAACAACACGGCAAGGCAATTGCCGCATTGCGCACCGATGTTGATGGTTTGAAGAGCCAGATGGCGGATATCTCCCGTGCATCCGCCCGTCCTGCTTTAGATGGCGCGAAAGGCTTATTGGCTTCCTCTGCATCAAAAGACTTCGTCGCAAAATATCTCCGCCGGGGCGATCATGCAGGTGTCGAGCTGGAAAGTTTTTCCGGAGCATCCGGCCCCGAAGGCGGCTTTGCGGTGCCGCAGGAAATTGATGCGCTCATCGGCCGGACGCTGAAGGACATCTCGCCCATCCGGTCGATTGCCACCGTGGTGCAGACCGGCAGCGCTGGCTATCGCAAGCTTGTCACCAATGGCGGCACGCCATCGGGCTGGGTTAGCGAAACGGCGAGACGGCCCGAAACCGACACCCCCAATTTCAATGAAATCGCGCCGCCGACCGGAGAGCTTTATGCCAATCCGGCGGCGTCCCAGGCGATGCTCGATGATGCGGCCTTTGATGTCGAAGCCTGGCTGGCCGATGAGATTGCGCGGGAATTTGCGCAGGCCGAGGGCGCGGCCTTTGTCGGCGGTTCGGGCATCAACCAGCCGCGCGGTTTTCTGAACGCCCCTGTGACCGACGAGCCGGATGATGTGCGCGCTTTCGGGGCGCTGCAATATGTGCCGTCCGGTGCAGCAGGCGGTTTCGCGGGAGCGGATGGGGAAGATGCGCTGGTCGATCTGGTCCACACGCTCAAACCCGCCTATCGGCAGGGCGCAAGCTTTGTGATGAACAGCGCAACGCTGGCCCAGATCCGCAAGTTCAAGACCGCCGATGGCGCGTTTTTGTGGCAGGCGTCGCTGGCATCAGGTCAGCCGGACATGCTGCTCGGCTATCCGGTGGTCGAGGCCGAGGATATGCCGGATGTGGCGGCGGACAGCCTGTCCATCGCCTTCGGCAATTTCCGCGCCGGTTATCTCATCGCCGAACGCAGCGCGACCAGCATCTTGCGTGATCCGTTCACCAACAAGCCGTTTGTGCACTTCTATGCGACCAAGCGCGTCGGCGGTCAGGTGATGAACAGCGAAGCGATCAAGCTGATGCAGTTTAGCGCGAGTTGATAGTTGTGGGGGAGGGGGGAGAGTTTTTATTGGAACCTCAAGCGCCGGGCGCGGGTTTTTGTTTATTCCCTCAAGCGCCGGGCGGCGACATCCGTCGCCTTGGCTTTCCTCGCATAAGCTCGGGCGGACGCCATCTGATTTTGGCGCCCTTGCCGATGCGATGCATCGGACTGGTGGCATGCTTGAGGTTTCGCCTGTTCTTCTCTCCCCTTGAGGGAGAGAAAAGACTTGGCTTGGCAGCTCGCTGCGAAGCCAAGTCTTAGAGAGGGGTAGGCGGCAACCACCATCGTTAGCGATAACCGCTCCCCCCGCTCCAAGTTCCGCTCCCTCAAGGGGAGAGGATGAAGGAGCGGCCACCATTGTGTACAACCTCAACCCCCAAATCCCACACCCCCCAAAAACCCCAACCTGAAAGGACGCCCGAACCGTGAGCTTCCCCCCTATAAGCCTGCCCGCGATCCCGGCAGAGCTGATCGAAGAGGTCAAAGAATTTCTCCGCCTTGCCCATGGCGAAGATGATGACGCGCTGGAGCAATTTGTCCGCAGCGCCGCGCACCTTTGCGAGAATTTCACCGGCCAGATGCTGATTACCCGACCGGAATGCGATCGCTTGCCGGTTCGCGCAGAATGGCAGAAACTTAAAAGACGGCCGGTACAAGCGATCACGCGGGTCGAGGCCGTGGCCACCGATGGCAATATGACGCCGCTCGACCCGAGCGCCTATGCGATGGATATTGACGGCGACGGTATCGGCTGGGTGAAGCTGTATAGCTACCATAATATCCAGCGTATCGCTGTCACTTATGAAGCCGGGCTGGCCGCCGACTGGGGCGCCGTGCCAATAACCTTGCGGCAAGGCGTGGTGCGCTTGGCAGGCTATCTCTACTCCCATCGCGATGGCGCGGATGTTGCCGCACCGCCGAGCGCGGTGACAGCCTTATGGCGGCCGCATCGCCGGATGAGGCTCGCATGAGCGGTTCAAATTTTGGAGGCGGGGAATTTAGCGGCCTGCTGCGCGAACGCATCCATATTGCACGCCGGTCCGCGCAGCGTGATGCCATCGGATCAGCGACCGACCAAAGCGAAATCGTCGGCGACTTCTGGGCGGCCGCCGAGCCGCTTGGCTCGGGCAGCGAAGCGCTGGCCGAGAGCCGTTCGGCCTTGCCGCGATGGCGATTCACGATGCGTCAGACGGAAGCGATCCGTCCCGGTGATCACCTGAAATGGGGTGATCGGAACATGGTCGTCCGCACCGTGTCCGCCGACCATCGCTTCATTCCGAAAACCATGTTGGAAGCCGAGGAGAAACGGTAATGGAGAAGCTGAAAAACAAGGCGGAAAGCCTGGCAGAAGCGACGGTCGAGAAGACCAGAGCAGACGTCAAAGCGGCGCTGGACGAGCAACTGCCTGATCGGTTTTCGATCGAGGAGTCCAGGGATGGGGTTGTCGTTTCCGGTGGCGGCATTGGCGCGGAAATGGTTGAGAATAACAGCCTGCGCGATATCGCCTTTTTGATGCGAGGTGTTCGATGACCAGCGCTCTTGAGGCGGTGCAGCGGGAACTGGTTGCGGCGATGAACGCGCACCAGCCGTTGCTGGATGCAATTAACGGAATCTATGACGGCCCGCCACCGCTTACCCGCTTTCCCTATATCGCCTTGGCGACGGGCGCATCGCTCGACTGGAGCTATAAAGGCGGCACGGGCCGGGAGCTTAGCCTGGCGCTGACCGTGCATGACGATGGCGATAGCGCGGCGCGATTGCACCGGGTGATGGCGCTGATCGAGGTGGCGCTGGAGAGCGGTCTTGCAGACCCCGACGGTTGGCAGATCGTCACGTTCGATTTTCGCCGGAGCCGGATTTTACGAAATGCGGTGAGCCCGTGGAACGGTCTCGTTGAATATCGCGCTCGGGTTTTGAAGAAGCCCGCGATTTAGAGGTTCGTGCTCCGCATCAAGTGCGGAGCACAATAGTGGCAACCGAAATACCAATTCTCTCCCCTTGAGGGAGAGAAAAGACTTGGCTTGGCAGCTGGCTGCCTAGCAAGTCTTAGAGAGGGGAAGGCGGCAAACGCCGGCGTTAGCGATGGACGCCTACCCCTCTCCAAGTTTCGCTAGCGGCCAGGGCCGCAAGCTTCACTGTCCTCTCCCTCAAGGGGAGAGGATGAAAGGGGCCACCGCCGTATACAACCTCAAGCGTGCCACCAGCCCGGAGCGCAGCGGAGGCAGGCGCGACCGCGCGCCCGAGCTTATGCGAGGAAAGCCAAGCGGGCGGATGCCCGCGCCCGGCGCCTGAGGTCAAAACAAAAACTCCCCGGCGCTTGAGGTCCAATAAAAAACCACCAACACAAAAAAGGAACCAACTATGGCAGCAGAAAAAGGCAGTGCCTTTCTCCTTAAAATTGGCGACGGGCAGGACCCGGTGAGCTATTCCACCATCGCCGGTCTGCGCACGACGCAATTGTCGGTCAATGGCGAACCCGTCGCGATCACCAGTAAAGACAGCGGCGGCTGGCGCGAGCTTTTGTCGGGCGCAGGTGTGCGGTCGGTATCGGTATCGGGCGCCGGCGTATTTACCGGATCGAATGCGGAACTGCGTATCAAGAACCACGCGCTGGGCGGGGTGATTGACGCTTATGAACTCAGCTTTGAAGGCGGTGACCGGATGCGCGGTGATTTTCTGGTCACGCGGCTGGACTATAGCGGCGATTATAATGGCGAGCGCAGTTATACGTTGAGCCTCGAAAGCTCGGGCGCGGTGATCAATGTCTGAGCGGGCAAACGCGCTGCGCGGTGAGGCGGAGCTGGTGCTGGGTGACCAGCGGCTGATCTTGCGCCCCAGTTTTGCGGCCTTGGTCGCGGCGGAAGAGGAACTGGGGTCGCTGTTCGATCTGGTCGAACGGGCGGCGGGTGGCCGGTTGATGCTATCGGAAATTGTCGGGTTGTTCTGGCATGTGATCCGGGATCGGCCTGATCGTCTGACGCGAGAGGATTTTGGCGAAGCGATGATGGCGCTCGGGCTGGCGGGTGTGACGCCTGTTCTCAAAATCCTGCTCAAACAGATATTGCAGGGACGGTGATGACAATCCCGTATCCCTGCGAAGGCAGGGATCCATCTCCTGATCCATCGGTGATCAGCAGCGGCATTGGTGAGCGCCAGTCTTCTGGTAAGAGCACTCCCTCTCCGGCGCCGTCAGATGCAACGGCACGAGATGGGCTCCTGCCTGCGCAGGAGCACAGTGGCTTCCGCACCTCTGCAGCCCATCTCGCTGGTCTGATACCCGCCGCTCTTGGCTGGACGCCCGATCAATTTTGGAACGCCACGCCTGCTGAATTGGCCGCCATCCTGAAGGCTTTGTCTGCAGCCGGTCCGGTCCATCAATGCACCCAACCCCTCACCAAAACCCAACTCGAACAACTGAAAGATACCCTCCATCATGGATGAAGAAATCGAACGTCTGGTCATCGCCGTGCGTGCGGATACCGCCGGATTTGCAAAAGATGTAGCGGATATGAAAGGCCAACTGGATGGCCCGCTCGCCAGCGGAATGGAACGCGCCGGTTCTGTACTCGAAACCGGCCTCCGCCGGGCGGTCCGGCGCGGGTCGCTGGATTTTCAGGATCTCAAAAGCGTCGCGCTGTCGGTGATGGATGATATTGCCAGCGCCGCAGTGAATAGCGGTATTGGCAGCCTGCTAGGCGGCGGCGGATCGGGTGGCGGCTTGCTGGGCCTTGGAACGTCGCTCTTGGGCGCGGCTCTGGGTCTGCCGGCGCGCGCGACCGGCGGACCGGTCACCGGTGGCCGCGCTTATATGGTGGGGGAGCAGGGGCCGGAGCTGTTTGTACCGACAGCAGCGGGCCGGATCGAACCGCACGGCTCGCTCGCCGCGCCGAATGTCCGCCTGACCATCAACATATCGGATAACGGGCAGGGCAGCGCGCCCGATCAGATGCGCCGCTCCAGCCGGCAAGTCGCGCGCGCGGTGCGCAATGCGCTGGCCTATCGGGAGGGGTGAGCCATGGGTTTCTGGCTCGCGAAAGAACGCAGCGCGCAACAGACCAGCTTTATCCAGCGCTTTGATCCGCGCTTCTGGACCGTCAATTTTCCGCGCCCGATGATGGCGTCGGTGGTGACGACCGCACCGGACGCGCTGCGGGTCGATGCGGTTTTCTACAACAGCGATGATCTGGCGGGTTTGATCTGGGATAGCGAAGATACGCTCGATCACCCGCTGCTCGCTTATGAAACGAACCGCGATTATGCGCGGCTGCGGCTGAAATTCCGCTGGCGCTCGCAGGGAATCATGCCGCTCAATCGGGTCAATGGCCCGACGCTAACGATTGAGGGGCGCGATGCCAGCGGCCAGCCCAAGGCCTGGTATGTGCGGCTGTGGAACTATGCCAGCGGCACGCCGACCGACGCGCTGATCGACCTGGAGTTTTCCGCGCTGGATGGCGGCTTTGTGCTGCCGGGCGAAGCGGATCCGGTGCACCCGAATGATATTGACCGGATGTTCATCTCGATCATCCCGCCGGACTATGACGGCGCGGGCACACGCTATGCGACACCCAAAACCGGCTGGGTAGAGATGAGCGCGATTGCGGCCGATGGCGGCGGCGCCGTGCTCGAAATCGGCGATATCATGGTGCCGGAAAATGGCCTGTCGATGGCGACCGGCTATGATGACAGTTTTAACCAGACGCCCGCACGTCTGCTGCGCGCCATCCGCGCGCTCGGCTATCGCGGGGCGATCAATCATTATGTCGGGATGAGCCATTATTTCCGGCTGGAGACCAATGGCGCGGGGCTGTATGTCAGCCTGTCCGCGCCGCAGCCGGGCGAGGAATTTGCCGCGATCAATCAGCCTTGCGCGGTCTGGCACTGCGACTTTGTCACCCGCGCGGAGGCGATGGATTTTACCGTCATTTTCTCGCTGTCCTACGAGCTGTTTGATGCCCATTGCTGGAATAACTGGAAACAGCGCGCGGAAAATGGTGATCCGGCGCTGACCGGCTGGGTACCGCCATCGGCTCTCTTGTCTCCCGCGCGCCCGCCCGCGATGCGCTATCTGCAGGCGGTGGCGCGCGCCTTTACCGCGATTGCGCGCGATGCCGGGGCGGCGATCAAATTTCAGGTCGGCGAACCGTGGTGGTGGGTGATGCCGGATGATGGGCGGATCTGTCTCTATGATGCGGCGGCCAAGGCGGCCTTTGGCGATGCGCTGGTCAGCATTGCGGACATACGCGGCCCCAAGAGCGCCGCGCAAAAGGCAATGCTGGATCAGGCCGGGGAGATGCTGGCCCAATCGACCGCCGATCTGGTCGCAGCGGTCAAGGACGAGGCGCTTGGCGCGCCGGTCGAGACGCTGCTGCTCGCCTATCTGCCGACGATATTGGACGCCGCTGCGCCAGAGGCAAAGCGCGCCAATCTGCCCGTCGGCTGGGCCAGCCCGGCCTTCGATATATTGCAGCTGGAAGATTATGACTGGGTCATCGCGGGCAACCAGTCAGAGACCGAGCGCGGCATTTATCTCGCGACGCAGCGGCTCGGCTATCCGATGGCGCGGCAACATTATTTTTCCGGTTTTGTGCTGACCGCTGACGACAGTTTTATCTGGCCCAATATGGTCGATGCGGTGGCGGCCGCTCGGGCGCGGGGCACGCCGGATATTTTCATCTGGGCGCTGCCACAGGTTGCGCGCGACGGCTTCACCTATTTTCAGGAAAAGGAGGATGATATGGACGCGTTTGACGACGTACAATTTCCGCTCGCCATCGGGCGCGGGGCGACGGTTTCGCCGCGCTTTTCCACCGATGTGGTCACGACGCTTTCCGGCCATGAAAAACGCAATAGCGACTGGGCCGATGCGCGGCTGGAATTTGATGCCGGGCCGGGGGTGCGGTCGGAAGAGGAATTGCGGACGTTGCTCGCTTTTTTCCGTGCCCGGCGCGGAGCGGCCAAGGCGTTTCGCTTTGCCGATCCCTATGACCATAGCAGCAACAATATGATCGACCCGCCGAGCGCGATAGATCAGGTCATCGGCACCGGTGATGGTGAGCAGACGCGCTTTTCACTGGTCAAAAACTATGGGGACGGCGAGGCGCAGCAGCGCATAATCACCCGGCCGGTGCGATCATCCGTTCTTGTGGCGGTCGATGGCGCGGTCGTGAGCAACTGGTCGCTAGACAGGCTGGGTCAAATTGTCTTCGATAGCCCGCCGGTCGAGGATGCCCAGATTACCGCTGGCTTTCTATTCGATGTGCCGGTTCGTTTTGCCGAGGACCGGCTCGATGTCAGCGCCAGCACATTTTTGGCTGGCGAAATTCCCAAGTCCGTCTGATCGAAGTGCGGGAAGCGCCATGAGTCTGGCTTGGCTCGACCTGCCGCTTACCACCAGCTGCTATGCGTGGCGGCTGGAGCGCAGCGACGGCGTGACCATCGGCTTTGTATCGCATGATCGCGATCTGGTGATCGACAATTTGCGCTATCGCGCCGCGCCGGGAATGGTCCCTTCGACCATCGCGCTATCGGACAGTCTGGAAATGGACAGCGTTGATATTGCCGGCGTGATGACCAGTGCGGCGATTGCCGAAAGCGATCTGGTCGCGGGCCGCTGGAACGGCGCGCAGTTGCATATATCGCTGGTGAACTGGGAAAGGCCGGAGGACGAACCACTCCATCTGATCAGCGGTGAATTTGGCGAAATTACGCGCAGCGGCGATGCGTTTCGTGTCGAGATGCTCGGCGGCACGTCGTTTCTGGACGAGGCGATTGCACCGCTGACCTCCCCCACCTGCCGCGCGCGATTGGGTGACCGGCAGTGCAAGGTCAGTCTGGCCGCGCATCAGGTGGAGATGACGGTGACACAGATAGAAGGATCGCAGCTTAAATTTGCGAAGCTGCACAATAAGGCAGCAGATTATATCTATGGTGAATTGCGCTGGCTGAGCGGTAATAATTGCGGGCTCAGCTTTGCGATTATCAGCGGCGATGGTGACCGCATCCAGCTGGCCGATCAGCCAAGCCAGCCCGTATCCGTCGGAGACCGGGCGCTGCTCATTGCAGGCTGCGACAAGAATTTCGCGACTTGCCGGGATCGTTTTCGAAACAGCATCAATTTTCGCGGGGAGCCCTATCTGCCGGGCAATGACCTGCTCACCCGATATCCAGGAGCATGACCTATGACATCAGACAAATCGACAGCCAAATCCTCTGCGATGATTGCCGAAATGGCTTTGCAGCTATGCGGTACAGATTTCCGGCTCCACGGGCGCAGTGCAGAGCACGGGCTCGATTGCATCGGGTTGACGGCGCAATGTTTGAGTGCAGCGGAGCTGGCCTGTGATGTCCCGACGGGCTATTCGATCCGTGGGGGGTCGCTTGAGCAGATTACCGGGGTGATGACGCTCGCCGGATTTACTGCTCTGGCTCCCGCTGAGCCGATGCATGAAGGGGATGTGATACTGGTGCGACCCAGCCCAGTTCAATGGCACTTGATGATCAAGACCGATGGCGGCTTTGTCCACGCCCATGCGGGGCTAGGCCGAGTGGTCCATATGCCCGGCGATGCGCAATGGCCGATCGAAGCAATTTTCAGAATGTTGGAGTGCTAGATGGCAACCTTGGTTTTGACAGCCGTCGGCACGGTGTTGGGCGGTCCGATTGGCGGTGCGCTAGGGGGGCTGCTGGGGCGGCAAGTCGATCAGAATTTCCTGTTCAAGCCTAAAGGCGCAGAGGGTCCGCGCTTGCAGGAACTGGCGGTCCAGACTTCCAGCTATGGATCGCAAATTCCGCGCCTCTACGGCAAAATGCGCGTTGCCGGGACAGTCATTTGGGCGACCGATCTTAAGGAGACGCGAGAGTCGAGTGGAGGTGGCAAAGGCCGTCCGCGCAACACGACATACAGCTATTCGGTGTCCTTTGCCGTTGCCTTGTCGAGCCGGAAAATAAAGAATATTGGACGGATTTGGGCAGATGGCAAGATTTTCAGGGGGCGCGCAGGCGACTTCAAAACGGACACCGGCTTTCGTTTCTATCAAGGGTATGAAGATCAGGCTGCGGACGGGTTAATCGCCAGCGCCGAAGCGGCGGCAGGCACACCTGCCTATCGCGGCCTAGCGCTGGCCGTTTTTGAGGATATGGATTTGACCGATTATGGTAATCGTATCCCGTCACTTACCTTTGAGGTGATTGCCGATAATGGCAAGACCAGCATCGGCTCCATCATCAATGATGTTTCCGGAGAGGTCGTTCTGTCCGCAGTCGAAGAGTTACTGGACGGATTTGCTGCGGGCGGACGGGATCGCCGTGCAGTTCTGGAGGCTATTGCCGACAATTTTCCCTTGTCCTTCCGGTCAACGATATCCGGCTCGATAGCCGCACAGTCGCGCGCGCGCGATCCTGATTTGGAGTCGGTGCAAATCGGCGACGCGATAGTGTCGATCCACAATGGCCAAACCGTAACACCAATAGAACGGCAGACTTTGCCGGAATCAAAGTTGCCGCGGGAATTTGCGCTGCGCTATTACGAACCGGTAAGGGATTATCAATCAGGCATGCAAAATGTGTTTCGCCCCGGGTAAGGCAGGGTGGTGCTGGACCGGGATTTTCCCGCCGCGATGCCTGCCGTTCAGGCGAAAAAGATCGCCCAGACCAATTTATGGTCGCTTTACCAGGAGCGAGTCTCCGCGCAATTGCATGTTTTAAGGACGGGAAGAACTGTTTTTCCCGGAACTTTGGTCGAAGTCGACAACAGCGGAGACGTCTGGCTGGTTCGCAGTTGCGAGTTAAATCATGGCAGCATGAGGCTGGGTTTAACGAAGGCGGCCAGCCCTCTGTTAATCGCAGACCGGGCAACCGATAGCGGTCGTCCGATAACGGAGCTCGATGCGCTGGCCGGGATCACTCGCCTAGCTCTGGTCGACCTGCCTTTTGCAATCGATGCCCCCACACAGGTGTCCGGTCGCGCGCTGTTATACGCTGCCGCTGCGGGTGACCTTGGCTGGCGCAACGCGCAGCTGTTGGATGGAGAAAGTAACGACATTATCGGGCAGATCTCGCGGCCTGCGATTATCGGAACGAGCCGCGAAACACTTGGCCCTAGCGGCGCGCATGTGATTGATCGCAAGAACAAGTTGCTGGTGCAGATGCACAACCGTAACATGGCGCTGAACGATGCCGACAAGGCACAGCTTTTGGCTGGAAAAAATATTGCGGCCATTGGCGCTGAAATCATTCAATTTGGGTTTGCCGAACCCGTTGGAGACAACCGCTATCTATTGTCCTATTTTTTGAGAGGTTTGGGCGGGACAGAGCAGGAAATGGATCGGCACGGCGGCGATGAAGATTTTGTCCTGCTCGACGGCATCGGGCTGACAGAAATTGATAACCGCCATTATACAGCCTTTCGGCCCTTTAAGCTGTCGGCATTGGGCAGGGGAGATCCCGTTCCGGTGAAGCGGGAAATCGCCTGTCCGGGGAGAGCGTTAAAGCCTTGGTCCCCCGTTCACCCTCGCTATGGCTTTGGCGGGCAGGGCGATCTTGAGATCAGCTGGACACGCCGGTCGCGCGCCGGCTTGGCATGGGCTGACAATATCGAAACACCACTGGCTGAAGAGACGGAGCTTTACCGGGTTGAAATCGGTTCCAATCTGAGACTCGAGCCAACGCGGCCACAGGTGGTTATTCCGGCAGATCAGCTTCAGTCCTTTCGCGATGCCGGCGCCACATCACTGATGCTGAAGGTGCAGCAGATCGGCCTTCACAGCATTTCTGATCCCTTGATATTTTCCATTGCAATTTAGCCGCCAGAACGCGGTGCCCTCATTTTTACTCCAAGGAAAACCCATGACAATATTTGAGACCGCTCGATTTTCACTGCCCTTACTGGCCGCCGGACAGGCGCATAAAGAGCTTTTTCATAACGATGCATTGATATTACTTGATTTTTTGGTGCATCCGGTGGTGGAGGCCATTGCCAATGATCCGCAGTCGCTATCGCCGGTAGCCGGCCAATGCTGGCTGGTTGGCCTCGCCGCGATTGGTGAATGGAGCGGCAGGGAAAACCAGATTGCCGGTTGGTCAGCGGGCGGATGGCATTTCATTAAGCCACAGAAATCAATGAAGATTACGGTACGCGAGACCAATCAGCTCGCCCTATATCGCGAAGACGGCTGGTGGTTTAATGCAGATATCACCACGCCAACCGGCGGAAACAATATCGATAGCGAAGCACGATCTGCTATTGATTCGATATTGGCTGCTCTCAAAGTAACGGGCATTTTACCTGAAATCGGCCAAAACGATTCTGGTTTGAGCTAATTCCAGCCCACAAACCACCCTGTTTGCAGCACCTTAGAGGGCATTTTTTCGGTTAAATCACGAAAATGGCGACATTTTCGCAACAGTTGGGCGATTTGTCGGCTTGCACTGCCTTTGGGGACAGGTTACAAAGCGCCGTGAATTCAGAACCTAAATGAGAAGGGGAATATAAATGCGGAAGCTTGCCATAGGATTGGCGCTTGCCTCCACGGCGCTCGCTTCACCTGCCCTGGCCCGTGATGGCCAATGGTATGTGGGCGTAGAAGGCGGCGCGATGCTGGTTGAAGATATTACATCGGATATCGGTGCAAATAGTAACGCGTCAGAAGTCGACCACGATGCTGGTTATGATTTCGACGGTATTGTTGGTTATGACTTTGGTGGTTTCCGTCTGGAAACAGAAGTTGCCTACAAATCAGCTGCAGCTGATCGGCTGCAAGTTGGTGCTCCAGGCATCCCCAGCTTTGCTAACGGAGCCGGAACTTTTATAGGCACCACTGACATTAACGGTGAAGTCAACGCCTTGAGCTTCATGCTCAACGGTATGCTCGACTTCGGCGACGATGACGGCATTCAAGGCTTTGTCGGCGGCGGTGTTGGTGTAGCTCGTACCGAGATCACCAATATTTTTGCTGGTCCTTATCTTGATGATTCGGACACCGGTTTCGCTTGGCAGGCCATCGCGGGTATCCGCGCGCCATTGAGCGACAGCTGGGACGTTGGTTTGAAATATCGTTTCTTCAACGCCGACAAGATCGATCTTGTTGACCAAGTTGGTAACGATGTCAGCACCCGTCTGCGTACCCATTCGATTTTGGGTAGCTTGATCTACAACTTCGGCGGCGAACCAGAGGCACCACCACCGCCTCCACCACCACCACCACCACCGCCTCCACCACCACCACCGCCGCCTCCACCGGCTGCTGTGTGTGCACCTGGACCGTATATTGTGTTCTTTGACTGGGATCAGTCAGACATCACACCAGAAGCTGCTACAGTTCTGGACAATGCGGTTACAGCATATGGTGATTGTGGTTCGGCTCAGGTTATGTTGGCGGGTCACGCTGATAAATCTGGTTCAGCTAGCTATAACGTTGGTCTGTCCCAACGTCGGAACGAGTCGGTTCGGGCCTATCTCGAATCACGCGGCATCGGCGGCGGCGCGATCTCCAGCGAAGCCTTCGGTGAATCGCGTCCTCGCGTTGAAACCGCAGACGGCGTTCGTGAGCCACAAAACCGGCGTGTTGAAGTTATGTACGGTCCTGGTTCAGGCAACTAATAACTTTCAATCTCGATTTAATGAAAAGGGCTGGTCTTCGGACCGGCCCTTTTTTTGTTCTGTCGCCATGTGAAACCTCCCTAATGCAAGTTTTTGAAGAGTCATCCTGGTCTATGGCGCGGACGATGAACAATGTGGGCATGCGACTTCTTTAGAGCTTGACCACAAGATCAAATCACCGTTCATATTTAGAACGGCAATGAACCGTTTTTCAGAGATTAACAGGAAACATACCGAAAACTACCGCTCCCATTTTCAGCGCCATCATCTGATACCCTTGCAAGTGGCTACGATCGCCGATGTCATTTTGCCGCTGAATGAAGCGTTGCCCGGTGGTTTCGATTTTGATGACTTCAGCAAAAATGGCGTTTTGTTGCCCTCAGATGAAAAAACAGCAGTGGAAACGGGCCATCCGCTCCACCGCGGTCCACATCCGCGCTACAATGAACTGGTCATCGATCGACTGATACTTATTACACGACTGAGTGAGCAGATCAAAGGCAAGGGACAGCGCGCGGAGTTTTTCGGTTTCAGGGTCCGCCTTTTACAACAGACCCTTAAGCAAGCTCTGATTGGACGCGGATTAGGACGCCTTCGCCTAAACAAGAGAGACCCGGGGCCGTCTGCCGAAGCATTCAGCAATCTCGATGCGAGCGTCGACAGACTCTATCAGGCCACGCAATGGCCGCCGTTACGGTAACCGCAAGACTAGCCCAACAGGCTTTGAAACAATTTCAAGCCGTCAGTGCCGCCATGCTTCTCGTCTACCGCCCGTTCGGGATGCGGCATCATGCCAAGGACATTGCCATTTTCATTCATGACGCCAGCAATATTCCGCGCCGATCCATTGACATTTTCGGTGTATCGAAAAGCAATCTGGTTATTATCTTCCAGCCTGTCCAGACTCTGCTCGTCGGCGAAATAATTACCATCATGATGAGCCACAGGGATGGTGATCACGCCGTTCTTTTCATAGCCAGATGTGAAAACGGAATCGGTCTGCGCCACCGTTAAATCCACATCCTTGCAGATGAAATTAATATTCTGGTTGCGCATCAAAGCGCCAGGCAGAAGCCCGATTTCGGTCAGAATCTGGAAGCCGTTGCAGACTCCGAGGATTTTCACGCCTCTTTCCGAGGCCTGTACTAGGGAACCTATGATATTCGACCGCGAAGCCATGGCACCGGACCGCAAATAGTCTCCATAGGAAAAGCCGCCCGGCAGAGCGATTATATCCAGACCTTCGGGCAGGACATTTTCGCCATGCCACACCATATGCGGTTTTTTCCCGGTAACCGTTTCCAGTGCAACCGCCATATCGCGATCGCAATTGGAACCGGGGAAAACAAGAACAGCGGATTTCATGGTCAGGCTTCTTCTGTTGCTTGGTCGGTCAGTTTCTCGATCTCAAAATTTTCTATGACCGTGTTGGCGAGCAGTTTTTCGCACATTTTCTCGATGTCGCTGTCGCTGGTGCTATCATCCACATCCAGTTCGATGAGCTTGCCCGCGCGCACATCGTTCACCCCTTTGAAGTCTAGGTTTTCCAAAGCATGGTGAATGGCTTTTCCCTGTGGGTCGAGGACACCATTTTTCAGGGTCACAAATATTCTTATCTTCATGGATCTCGCTTTTCCGATGGCCGACATGATGCGCTATTTCCTATAGCGTGGTCGTCGCAGGGAGCAAGAGGTGGTTATCAGGCGATGCAGTGAATCATCGCAACCAGTTTGCTGTCGTCAGAAAAATTTCGCAAGTTTGAAATTCACCCGGTGCCGGTTCATCTGATACAAGTCATAATTGCTGTCAACGCGCGAATAATTATAGTCGACCGACGGCGAGAAACCGAGAAACTTGATCTGGCGGCTGCCAATATAGGCGCGCCCGAAACTCCGCCAGTCTTGACGTTTTTCGTTAGAATATAACGCGATCGCCTCGTCAAAAGTCGAGCGGCTTAAGCTGCCAGAAATGCCGGCATTTAGGCCGAAAGGCAATTCGCCGCCAATGCCCAGATTCACGCCATAGTTGGTGCTGGAAAAGGCGTCAGAATTCAGCAGATCGCGGCGGGTAAAAACGCTGGCTGATGCGATCAGGGATTTCCCAACCAAATGCTCGTAGGTTACATTAGCACCCAATTGCCAACCGCTAAAACTGTCGCTGAGTTTCGAATCCGTGCGGCGACCATCCAGCTCGATGCCGACGCGTTGCCCCTGGCTGAGAGCGGCCTGAAAGCCTACGCGCGCGCCATATTCCCGCGTCGCGAGTTTGCCACCAAACCAGCGTTGCTGGCCGACTGCTTGCAACGATACGCTGGCATAGCGCGCAATGCGCATTTCCGGGCCCACTGCAATTTGCCCGACAATATCATCAGCTGCCTTGCCTTGATAATTAATCACTTTGCTGTCGGCATCGAAAAGGAAAGCGAGTTTATCGCTGGCCTTTAATCTTACGCCGCCCGAGAATCCGGCAATCTGTCCGATGCCTGACCTTCGCCGTGCACTTTCGTCCAGTTCCAGTTCGCCTTGCGCATCGCCGAGTATAGGAAAAATTGCGCCAAAATTGACGTCGATGGTTTCAGCATTAGTTGCACCGTTGATGTTGGTATCAGGCGCAAAGCCAAAATCGAAGCTGAACCGCCAGACCCGCTGATCTCTCAAAATACTGCGCGTGTTACGGATTGTCCGGGAAATTTCATCCGGCAGGTTCTCGTCATTTTGCGCAAGACGGAAATGATAATCCGCGCTCGCTTCTTTGCCGCTCATCAAATAAGTGCGAGCCAGTTCCAATCGAACTCGCGTTTGTCCCGGATTCTCGTCTAGAATTGAGCGAAATGTCTTGATCGCTTTTTTCAGATCGCCGGTTTCAACCGCGATGTAACCCGCCAGAAACTGCTGTTGCATCCGCAAATCTGGAACCTGGCCAAGAACCTCAACCAACGGCAAAGCACGGTCATATTCTTTTGCCTGAACCAGTGCTTGTGCTTTGGCGAGCAGCTGGGCTGGAGTGACCTGAAATCGGCAGGTGCCGGTCGCATCGCATTTTGGCGTAGTTGCCGGAACGATATTGTCGGCCGCGGTTTCTGCCGCAGCCTCCTCGCTTATGGCCTCTTCAGCGGCCACCGGAACAGCGCAAAGCGAGGCGGCGAGACCGCCTCCCAAAAGAAGCGCTCGTTTTGTGGCAGCCTGAATGGACATGTCTGGCCCCTAGTTGCCTCTGCCGACAAAGGTTCCCAATATGTCGATTCGTTCATCTGGCGTGCCGCCAACAATACGGTATCCGCCGCCAACTTCCTCGCCATTAGGGCCATAGAAAGCGCCGTCGATACTCGATCCAGCAATGTTTATGTCGAGACGTCCGCCGCCTGGATTGACAATCCACGCTTCATTAAATTGACCGAGAAAGCCGCCTGCCGCTACCAAATCGATTTGCCCAGCACCATTGGCACGGAACTGTGCATTTTCCAAAACACTATGGGCCCGGCTGGTGCCGTCAAATAAAGGCGCGCCGACATTGCCATCAAGCGACAAGGCGAATGTGTTCGCACCGAAATCGACAGAGGTTGTTGCGCGGCCGGCGATCCACTGGAAATAGGTATCTGTATTGCCAAGCGTATCCGGTAGGTTGTTGAACACCATGGTTGCAAGCATCGCCCCTTCAAACGAACCTGTGCCGGTTGTTGGAATGTCGTCCGCTGCTGCCAGCTCGCCATAAGCAAATGCGCCACGTTCAAACGTATTTGTTTGTGTCAACAGGGTGCTGGTCGAGCCATCCGGGTTATCTATGTCCGATTCAACGACACCGGCTGTGTTCCGGAGATAGCCTGCAAAGGTCACATACTGGGTTTCTGTGCCAGGCGTCTGATAGAAGAAAGTGGTAACATCACGGCTTCCGGGGGCTCCAGTATCGATGAGATCAAAAATAAACTCGCCACCAGGCCGGCGTACAACATTGTTTCCGCTGCCAGATTCGAGATAATTAATCCCCTGCATCCCGAAGGTAGCTGATTCAAGATCTGGCGTGCCAAACTGGGGCTCTAGTGCACCACCAAAATCGGTACGATGCAACGGATCCTGAAACCGGCTGGTCGCCGTTGTTCCTGCTAAACCGTTGCTGAAGCTCACGTTAAAAATGGCATCACGCGGATTATAGTCGACGGTCAGGTTGCTGTTGCGCACCGTGTTCGCGTCACCCTGATAGAGTTGGGAACCTTGGCGGGCACCTGGGTCGCCCGCATTGACGACCTGATATTGATAACTGTGTGTGCTGCCAATGGCTTTGTAGACCTTTTGCGTTGTCGGATTGACAAATGTGTGCGTGTCTCCGCTTCCGTCGCCGCCTCCAGTGCCTCCGCCGCTTGGTGCAACGCTTCCTGCAGATTGGGGCCCCGCTCCACCGCAAGCGGCAAGCATTGTTGTACTGGCTAACAAAATCAAAAGGCGCATCGGAAAAATTCCTCACATGAGTTCCACATGAGGGCGGTGCTATCAGTTCAATGGTTAAATTCGCGTAAACCATCGCCGTAATTTATGGCTGTTTTGCCCGCCCCTTGAGCGGACAATGCGCATCATCGTTTAACAATAGCCCGAAAAACTATGGTTACTTTCCGCGCTTTTTCCGTTCACTATCCAGATCGAGTACTTCGCTGAGACCACCTTCGGGAAACAACCCCATGCGCCGGGCAACTTCTTGATATGCTTCGGCTTCTCCGCCAAGATCACGGCGAAAGCGATCTTTATCGAGCTTTTCATTGGTCTCGATATCCCACAGACGGCAGCCATCGGGGCTGATTTCGTCGGCCAAAATAATGCGCGAAAAATCGCCGTCAAAAAGCCTGCCAAATTCCAGTTTGAAATCGACCAATTTTATGCCGATTCCCGCAAACATACCGGCCATGAAGTCGTTTATGCGGATCGCCATGGCGGAAATGTCCTGCATTTCCTCCTGCGTCGCCCAGCCAAAACAGGCGATATGCTCTTCGGCTACCAGGGGATCGCCCAGCGCGTCATCCTTATAACAATATTCCAGCAATGTGTGCGGCAATGGTGTGCCTTCTTCGATACCCAGGCGTTTGCTCAACGAGCCGGCAGCAACATTGCGAACGATAACTTCGATTGGAACAATCTCGACCTGCTTCACCAGTTGCTCGCGCATGTTGAGGCGGCGGATAAAGTGGCTGGGAATACCGATATGGCCAAGCTGTGTAAAAATGTGCTCACTCACGCGGTTGTTGATCACGCCCTTGCCGTTGATCGTGCCCTTTTTCTCGGCATTAAAAGCGGTGGCATCATCCTTGAAATATTGGATGATCGTGCCTGGCTCGGGTCCTTCGTAAAGGATCTTGGCCTTGCCTTCGTAGATTTGGCGGCGACGGGACATATCGGATTCCTACTCACAGGAAGAAGCATCAAAAACCAAGCCCCGATTGTGCGAATCAAGCGAACTCGGACAGATCGGGGCAGCGATTTATCTCTATAAGCCAAAGCAGATGATGGCGCAATCAATCCTCTGCTGGCGCGGTTGGTTCCAGTTTTCGGCCCCAAAAACTGCGGTCTGCGGCCTTGAACCTGCGGCGCAGATAAATGGCGAGGGCCAGCAGCAATATCCATGGAAGCATAATCGCGATGAGCGTAATCACGGCTGCAATCGAATATCCAAGGGTCGCTGAAATATCACCCAAAGCCTCGCGGATGGGCTGTGAGAAACCGCCGGCGCCCGGTGCGCTCGACTGATAGTTGATCATCACGGTGCTATAAGAGACACGTCCGCGCATTTCTTTAAGCCAGCTGCGTGCTTGGTCAATTTCCTCATTCACGCTGGTGACAGCGCGTTCCGCCTCGACAAGCTCGGCTACCGTTCCTTTGCGGGTCCGCAGCAGTTCAGTCAGACGTTGAGAAAGCAGAACACGGCTGCGCAGACGTGCTTCAGTATCGACAATGATTTTCGACAGGTCTTCGCCACTGATTGACGCGGCAATCTGGCTGCCACCGCTTTGGTCTACCGCCTCGGCAAGTTGTTCGCCAAAGGCGCGGGCTTTCGGGGCTGCCACTTCAAGATGCAGGCGGCCGGTCGCATAGTCCCCTTCGCCGCCACTATTGGACATGTTAAGGACCCGGCAACCATTGGCAGGGAGCCGGTTGCACAGGGCAATATGCTGTTGCTGGGCTTTTGGAATTTCCGACGAAGGGAGCCGGAAGCCATAATCATAACTATAAGCAATTTGAGGTTGGCTGACAGGGATTTCGCTTCTTGCCGGCTCTTCTGTCGAAGGCATTGATGCCAACGCAGGTTCGCGAGCGATGTCAGCGTCTGCCCCCGCAGCCTCGGTTTCAGCGAGATCATATTCGGAGGCTGTCTGGTCGACACCGCTACATCCGGCGAGCCCTAAAATTACAATGGTCGCGAATAAGGTCTTGCGCATTCGCATATATTCTCTCCATGTTGAGGGTCAGAATGAGTAATGTAACATTATCACATAGTCAACGATAAAGCGTTTATTTTGAGCGACGAAGCGTTGCAAGGAGTGGATTTTGGTAAAATATGGCACGATCGATGAAGTGATGGCAACGCTTTATGACTGTATATCCGGACCACCAGGCGGTCAGGATTGGGAGCGCGACCGCGAGATTTATCATCCCAAAGCGCTGATTAATCGCACGCGCATTGTTGACGGTGAGCCGGTTATCTTTCCCTTCACTTACGATGAATTTGTCGCGGCGACCATTCCGCTGCTCGAAGGAAAGTCGTTCTACGAGATTGAAATTGGCCGCAAGACAGATGTGTTTGGCCAGATTGCGCATGTCTATTCGAGCTATGAAGCGCGGGAGACTCCGGACCATCCGGATATCCAGTTTCGCGGGGTGAATATGGTGCATTTGTGGAATGATGGAACTCGTTGGTGGATCATGGCGATGATCTGGGACAATGAGCGCGAGGGGGTGGACCTGCCGAAGGAGTGGCTCGACACCTGATCCTCTCCCCTTGAGGGAGAGGACAGATTTACTTGTCAGTTTACTGACTAGAAAATCTTGGTGAGGGGTAGAGAAGATACGCTGAGCCTCCACCCCTCACCAACTCCGCTAGGCAGCAAGCTGCCAAGCTCTCGTTTCCTCTCCCTCAAGGGGAGAGGAGAAGCCATCACCACTTTCCCACTACACAGCATGAATCCACCCTGCTATCGCATCTTCCATGAGTGATGTAACCGACCCGCCCGAAGCGGCACCTGAAGATGAATTTGATGCTATAGTCGACGCGCCCTTTGATGCGGCCCTGTCCGAGCGTTACCTGATTTACGCGATGTCGACGATTACCGCACGGTCGCTGCCCGATTTGCGTGATGGCCTGAAACCGGTGCACCGGCGGCTTTTATGGGCGATGCGGTTGCTGAAGCTCGATCCTGCGCAAGGCTACAAGAAATGCGCCCGCGTTGTGGGTGATGTTATCGGTAAATATCATCCCCATGGTGATCAGTCGGTTTATGACGCGATGGTCCGCCTCGCGCAGAGTTTTGCGATGCGCTATCCTTTGGTCGATGGCCAAGGCAATTTCGGCAATATCGACGGCGATAATGCCGCGGCCTACCGCTATACCGAAGCGCGCCTGACACGCACGGCGATCGAGCTGATGCATGGGCTCGACGAAGGCACGGTCGATTTCAAGCCTACCTATAATGGCGAAGACGAAGAACCGGAAATCATGCCGGGTCTGTTCCCCAATCTGCTCGCCAATGGCGCGAGCGGCATTGCTGTGGGCATGGCGACCAGCATTCCGTCGCATAATGTTCATGAGATTATCGATGCTGCAACCTTGCTCATTGACAGTCCCAAGGCCGAGCATGCCGAGATCATGGCGATTATCAAAGGACCTGATCTGCCCACGGGAGGCACGCTGGTTGATCCGAAATCGGTCATTGATGCGGCCTATGAAAGCGGTCGCGGCGCGATGCGCGTGCGCGCGAAATGGGAGAAAGAAGACGCCGAAGGGCGGGGTGCCTGGCAGATCGTTGTCACCGAAATTCCCTATCAGGTGCAAAAGGGCAAACTGATCGAACAGATTGCCCAGATTATCGCAGACAAAAAGCTGCCCATATTGGCGGACATTCGCGACGAATCCGACGAACAGGTTCGCATCGTGCTGGAACCGAAAAGCCGCGCGGTTGATCCCGATGATCTGATGAACGCCCTGTTCCGGATGAGCGATCTGGAAAATCGTTTCTCACTCAACATGAATGTGCTCGACAAGGACCGTACGCCCAAAGTCATGGGCATAACCGAAGTCCTGCAACACTGGATTGTTCATCAGATCGAGGTGCTGGTGCGCCGTTCACAGCACCGCATCAACAAGATCGATGCCCGGCTGGAGCTGCTTGAAGGCTATATCATTGCTTATCTCAACCTCGATCGCGTGATCGAGATTATTCGCAATAATGACGAGCCGAAGCCGCTTCTGATGGAGGAGTTCAAGCTTAATGACCGTCAAGCCGAAGCGATCCTCAACATGCGGCTGCGGTCGTTGCGCAAGCTTGAGGAAATGGAACTGCGAACCGAGCGGGACAAGTTGCTCGAAGAACGTGAGGGGCTGGCGAAACTGATAGATAGCCCGGCACGGCAAAAGACACGGCTCAAAAAAGACCTGGCGGCCATGCGCAAACTCTATGCCGAGGATACGGCGCTGGGCGCCCGCCGGACGATGCTGATCGAGGCAGCGCCAGCGCGGGAAATTTCGCTCGAAGCCTTTATCGAGAAAGAACCAGTCACTGTCATTATGTCGCAGCGCGGCTGGATCAAGGCGATGAAGGGCCATGCCGATCTCAGCGCGCCGGACAGCTTCAAGTTCAAGGAAGGCGACGGCCCCAAATTCGCCTTCCACGCACAGACGACAGACAAGCTGTTGATGTGCTGTGACAATGGGCGGTTCTATACCCTGGGCGCGGACAAATTGCCCGGCGCACGCGGCTTTGGCGAACCGGTTGCCTCTATGGTTGATATGGACCCGGGCGCGGAACCCATTGCGATGATGGTTGCGGATATGAAAGCCAAATTACTGATCGCCTCGACCTGGGGCCGGGGCTTCGTCACCAATATTGCTGATGTCGTCGCGGAAACCAAAAAGGGCCGTCAGGTCGTGAACCTGAAAGGTGATGCCAGATTGCTGGTCGTGCGGCCGGTGCCTGCTGATGCCGACCATGTTGCCGCCATAGGCGAAAACCGCAAGCTGGTGGTTTTCGCGCTGTCCGAAATGCCGGAAATGTCCAAGGGGCAGGGCGTTATGCTGCAACGCTATAAAGACGGCGGACTGTCTGACGCCACGGTGTTCAAGCTGGAAGAAGGCTTAAGCTGGGCAATGGGCGGTGATACCGGTCGCACCCGCACCGAACATGATCTGACCATGTGGCGGGTAGCCCGCGGCGCGGCGGGGCGCTTGCCGCCGACAGGTTTCCCGAAGACGGGAAAGTTTGATTGATTGGTAACATTGAGTCTCATTCTGGCACAGACATGTAAAAAGGTTAACAAATCCTTTCCAAAAGTTTGACTTTTCAGAGTTTTTCGGGACATTAAAGCAATACGAATGGTCGTGAGGGGTCGCGAGCGATTCGATTTCGTGTATTTTGATGATTTAATGCCGTCATGTCGGCACGAGGGGTATTTATGCGTAAGTTACTAGTAGCGCTGGCACTATCAGCTGCAACCATCGCACCGGCGCATGCGGGTGTGGTCTTTTCAGACAATTTTGACGGTGAAAATGGCGGAAATTCCGCCCTGAACTACACGGGCTATGCCAATTTCGCTTCAACTGGTGCTGGCACAACGGACGTTGTCAAAAACGGTGACTTCGGAATAGCATGTTCAGGATCCTGTGTGGATCTTGATGGTTCGCCCGGACCCGGTGAACTGACCAGCCTCAATAGCTTCGCATTTAACGCTGGTGATTTTGTGCGACTCTCCTTCGATCTCGGTGGCAATCAGCGCCGTTCCGGTAATGATGGTTATTTCGTTGGATTTGATTTTGGTTCGTCCATCATGGTCGATGACTACGGCATCAACTTTGGCGGCACAGATCAGATTGTTATCCCATCAACAAACACCTCCAACATCACTACTTCTTCAGGGATCGCCTTTGACGCGCCGTTCTTCACCCGTTCGATTTTCTTCACCGCTGGAGAAGCTGGATCACTGAATTTCAAATTCGGATCCAGCAGCGCCGACAATGTTGGTCCTTTGCTTGACAATGTCGTGCTGGAAATCGGTGCGCCGGTTCCTGAGCCCGCGACGTGGGCGATGATGATCTTTGGCTTTGGTCTGGTTGGCGGTGCAATGCGTCGCAACCGCAAGTCTTTGACGGCCAAACCAGCTTTGGCATAAATCCTCTGACCCAGCTTTGTTGGGTTGAGGTTCGATATTAAAAAGGCTCCCCGTTTGCGCGGGGAGCCTTTTTCTATTGTCATACGGTAGCCTAGACGCGGTTCGTTTTACTACACATCCTTTTTCTGAAACGCTGGAAAATCAGAACAGGCATCATAGTCAGCCTTGATCATCGCATGGCGATAATCAATGGCCCCGGAAAATTCGGGATGGGTGAAGATATAGAGCCGGTCTGCTTCGACACATTGCGCGGTCCATTCCGCGACATCGGCCGGGTCGATTCCGGCGTCGATGACAGCGGCCATTTCCTTGAATCGGGGATCGCTTTCGTCGCTTCCACCGGTAGGTTTATCAAAAGCGCTGCGGTGAATGTTGGTTTTGACCCATGCCGGGCACAAAATGCTGACGCCGATATTGCTCGGCGCCAGTTCCTGCTTCAGGGCTTCGGAATAGCCAACTACCGCGAATTTGGTTGCGTTATAAGGTGCCATTCCAGGCGCGGCGCCATGGCCCGCCATTGATGCGGTGTTGATGAAATAGCCGCCTTCGCCATGACTTTGGATGAGTGGTGTGAATATTTCGACACCGTGAGCAACGCCGATCAGATTGATATCAACGATCCAGCGCCAGTCTTTCATGGAAATTTCGCCAGGCATTCCGCCCAGCGCAACACCGGCATTGTTGACCACGATATGCACCTTGCCAAATTTCTCGATGGTCGCCGCCGCTGCCGCCCGCATTTGCGCTTCGTCTGCGACATCGCACACGACTGTGCCCACATCCGCACCTTTGGCGGAGAGCATTTTTGCTGCCTCGTCCAATTTCGTCTGATCGAGATCTGCCAACATGACTTTTGCGCCCCGTGCTGCCAGCACTTCGGCGATAGCAAGCCCGATCCCGCCTGCTCCGCCGGTAACGAACGCCACATTGTCACTGCCAATTTTCATCAATTTTTCCTTCTGGTTCGGTGCGAGGGATATGGCCGATACTAAAAATGAGACGACCGTTTGCGGGCCTATAGAATGTCCGCAGTGTTTCAAGTGGGCAAAATCAATTCCCGCGCAATAGAGCGCGCGCGGTCTTCCCCCGGAAAACCCTCCCTGATCCATTGGCGCTCAATACGTTCCAAGGTCTCTGCAACAACAGGACCCGGCTTAAGCCCCATGGCGATCAGGTCACCGCCGGTCATCGGTAAGACCGGTTTGTCCCACCCGTCAAGCTGAACCAGACAGTCAGCCAGCGTGTCATCTGCTGCAAACAGCAAGGCCATATCCCGAGCAGCATCTGCGCCGTGATGATAGGCCAGAGGCAGAATATCAGACGCGGTCGGATCAGGAGCAACCAGCCGGCTCGCCACAGCGCGGCGCGTTTTCTTGGACAGTTTCAACCCAGTGACAATATTTATTGCCTTGTCCACATCCTTGGGAAGAAGCCCAACCAAACGCCGAAGCGGGTCAGGGGAAATGTCGTGCGCCTCTTCGCGCAAATTCAGGGTCGCCAGAATCTCGCCGGCATCAGGATCAATCTCCGCCACAATATTGGCAAAAATATCTGCCTGGATCATCTCCTGCACGGCATAGACGGGATCGGATGCACCCAGCAATTTGATCAACTCGTCCGCCACGCGTTCGCGCGACAATTTGGCAAGTTCCCGCGCTGCTTTCCGGCAGGCATCGAACGTGTCCTGATCGACATTATGTTGTCCCAGCCGTGCGAGGAAACGGAAATAACGCATGATCCTCAAATGATCCTCGGCTATGCGCTGCGCTGCCGATCCAATGAACCGGATCTGGTGGTTCTCCAGATCAACCAGCCCACCAAAATAATCGTATATTTCAAGTGTCTCGGGATCAGCGAATAACGCATTGATGGTAAAATCCCTCCGCGCCGCATCTTCTTGCCAGTCATCGCTATAAGCCACCGTGGCGCGGCGGCCATCTGTCGAAACATCGCGGCGCAAAGTGGTGATTTCAACCGGACCGTCGGTTGTAACAGCGGTAACCGTGCCATGATCAATCCCGGTGGGAATGACCTTGATCCCGGCGTCTTCGAGCCGTTTCATGACGGCATCGGGTTTCAGGATCGTCGCAAGATCAATATCCTTCACCGGCACGCCCAGCAATGTATCGCGCACGGCACCGCCGACAAAACGGGTCATGTTCCCTGTGCCATCGAGAACGGCGATCAGGTCTTTCAGCGACTTTCGCTGATGCCATTCGGCGGCCGGCAATTTTTTGTTTTTTGGCGTCATGACAACCAATCCAGCCGCTTGGAAAGATTGACCAATATGCCGGCGGTAATTCCCCAGATACGGCGATTTTGCCAGTTAATCTGATAATATTCTCGCCGTTCGCCGCGCCATTCACCAATATGCGCGTTCTGGTTTTTCGGGTTCAGGACAAATTCCAGCGGGGCCTCGAACCAGTCATCCACTTCTTCCGGGCAGGGGATGAGAGGCAGGTCTGGAGGAATGACACCCAATATCGGCTGGATATTATAGCCGCTGCCCGAATGATAGCGGTCAGTGGGCCCGATAATGTCAACCTTCGCCGGATCAAGCTGCACTTCCTCTTCCGCTTCGCGCAAAGCAGCATGTATCGCATCCTTGTCATCGGGATCAATCTTGCCGCCGGGAAAGGCGACCTGCCCCGGATGATTGCGCATATGATCGGGCCGCTGGACGAGAATGACGCCGGGGTCGTCCGGACGATCGGTAATCGCAATCAGCACAGCAGCGCTCCGTAGGCTATCCAGGTCTTTGATAAAATCGCGCTCGTCCGACAATGCATGATCCAGATCAGTGGCATGTCCGGTGCGAAGAGCCTGCGAGAGTTTTGTCCTGAGGTCGAAGGTGCTGGTCATTCTGGTTTGTCTATCGGGAAAAAGGCGCCGTTGCTCCAGAGACCGAACGGATCAAGATTATCGGCTAGTGCATATTCTGCCAGTTCATAGTAAACCGGCCGTGCCAATACAGCCTCCAGTCCGCCTCGAACATGCAGATAGGGCCTGGCATGTTCTTCGGTTGCTGCACCAGAATTTGTTGCGGCAATTTTGGGAAAACTCAGCTTGTGCATTTCATCAGCCATGACCAGATGATCGGTGTTTAACCGGAACGCGAGTTTGCGGTCCACGCCTTCGCCTTCGCTTTCCACTTCCACCGCAACGAAAGGCGCGTCTTCAATCTGGATATAAAGCTTCTGATAGGGCGTAACCAGGACATAGCTATTGTCCTGCTCCTGCCGCAAAAGGGTAGAAAAAGCGCGGACCATGGCTGGCCGATTAATCGGCGATCCTTGATGATACCAGGTGCCGTCCACCGCAATGCGCATTTCGCTGTCGCCGGTTTCTTCCGGTTCCCACTGGTCCACTGGCGGCAATTTCTGTGCCTCGACCATCTCTGCGATATCAGCAAGGGAAAGAGAGGCGAGTTCGGGTGGCGGTACATAGGGCATGCGCTTTGCCTATTGGGAATAAGCGGACCTGTAAAGCATCGCTAATTATCAAAGGCGGCAAGAGTAGGCGTGGCCGGGAATATTCAACTTGTCCACGGTCCCAGCTTGCCCTTCTCGGGCAATGGTGCATCGCCGGGTGCCCGCACGAGCAAACGTTCCGGTTCCCAAGGTCCGGGGAGTGTCCAGCCGCCGGTACGCTCTGGCGAAAATCCGAAGAAGCGGTCATAATAGGCAGGGTCACCAATCATCACCAATGGCAGGCTTTCGCCTGCCTGCAATTCCTTCAGCAGGCCTTTCATCAGCGCCTGGCCCACACCTTGTTGCTGGCAATCAGGATAGACCGCTACTGGCCCGACCATGATCATGGGATGCTTTTTCTCTTCGGGGTCAGTTAGTGCGACAGGCCAGCATTGTAAGGAGCCAAGCAATTCATTCTCGGCCATGTCAACGGCCGCAACACTGAGCCCCTCTAACATATCCATGCCTTCACGAACTTTATAAGCGGTGCGTTCGGTGCGCTTCTTGCCAAAGGCCGCATCAAGCAGATCTTCAACCAACGCGGGATCAATTTCGGCAAGAGGAATTATTGTAGTCAAATCCAGGTCCTGTGTGATGGAGAAACTTCAGAAAGCGCGCGTTTAAACGGATTGCGCGGCGCTGTCGAGCAACATGGAGCCTCGAACGACAGTTGATTGCACTATGGCTTAGTCGCGGCTAAAAGACAGCAACCTAAAGGGAGGCAATCTGGTGAACAGTCAACAGGATCAGCAATCGAATATGGAACCGGCAGAAACCAGCGCATTAAAGACAGGTAAACTGGCGACACTGCGTAATGATCCGAAAGGCTGGACGGTCTTTGTGATAGCTATCGCATCGGTCATCGTGTTTTTCGGTTCGGCATTTGGCGCGGGCATCGGTTTGTGGGGGTGGCAAGCGGGTCTGGGCATATTGCCGTGGACCGGCTTGGCAGCATTGATTGCCCTGATTATTGCGATTGTCGGATATGTTCTTGATCGCCGGAAAGATCGCAAGACGCGTTGGCCATTGCTTGGCATTGGCACCCTGGTCTCGCTCGGATTTATCGGTTATCTGGCCAGCTATGCGATGACATTGGCGTCGCTCCCGGCCATCCATGATATCACCACTGATCTCGCAGATCCGCCGCAATTTTCTGCTCTGACCTTGCGCGCGGACAATTGGGACAATATTCCCGGGACAGACGATAGCGAGATGCGCGGCATGAATCCGCGCCAGCGCTGGGCAACATTGCATCAGGACGCTTATCCCGACATCCGTTCAGTCCGTATAGATCAACCTGTCGCTGAGGTTATTGAAAAAGCGAGACGACTTGCGGAAGATCGGGGATGGGAAGTCGTTAGTGTCGATCCTGCATCAGGCCATTTGGAGGCGACCGCGACCATTTCGCTGTTCCGGTTTAAAGATGATGTTGTCATCCGCGCGCGCGCGGCCGAAAACGGCGCAGCCAGCATTATCGACATGCGTTCGGTTTCGCGGGTTGGTATTCACGACCTTGGCGCAAACGCCAAACGGGTACGCCAGTTCCTCAGCGATTTGTCCGGAACGACAACGGCTGCTTCTTGAACTGTTGTTGGTTGGTCAGCGCTAATTGGCTGGCGTCAACTTGAGCAGCCGGCCACCTTCGCCATCTTCCAGCACCCACAGGGCACCCTTGGGCCCCTGTTCAAGTTCGCGAATACGCTGGCCCATCGCAAAGCGTTCGGCCTCTTTGGCATTTTCACCGTCAAACGAGATGCGGATAATGGCTTCGCTGGCGAGACCGCCGATAAAAGCACTGCCTTTCCAGGCAGGGAAGAGATCATCGGTGTAGAATATCAACCCCGATGGCGCGATTGTCGGAACCCAGGCCACTTTCGGTGCCGCAAATTCGGGCCGGGTATCATGGTTGGGGATTTTCTTGCCATCATAATGATCGCCTTCGGATACAATCGGATACCCATAATTGGCTTTGGGTTGAACCAGATTAAGCTCATCTCCGTCTCTCGGACCCATTTCCTGGTTCCACAGCCGGCCTTCGCCATCAAAAGCCATGCCGAGAATGTTGCGATGCCCCAATGACCATATTTCAGGCAACGCACCTTCCTGATCCACAAACGGGTTGTCATCGGGAATGCTGCCATCCGGATAAAGTCGAATAATTTTACCTAGATTACCCGTCATGTCCTGTGATGGATCGAATTTCTGGCGCTCGCCTGACCCGATAAAAAGATGTTTGCCGTCAGGCGAAAAGACCATCCGGTGGGAATAATGACCGCGCCCGGTGGTTTTCGGATTCTGTGTCCAGATTTTCTTGATGTCCTTCAGATCAGGCTGGGTTCCCTGTAAATCAAGCTTAGCATGGGCGACAACCGCGCCGCGGGTATCGTCTTCGCCGCTCTCGACCCAGCTCAGGTAAATCCGGCCGCTGGTATCGAAATCTGGCGCCAGAATAACGTCACCAAATCCGCCCTGACCACCATAATCCACTTCGGGCACATTGGCGATTTCTGTCTTGGTACCCTTCTGGTCTACCAACAGCAGCTTGCCTTTCTTTTCCGTGACCAGCATCCGGCCGTCAGGTAGGAAGGTCATCGCCCATGGTTCGTCAAAACTGGCCACTTCGGCTTTGTCAAAAGGTATCCGGTCCACCGGGGAGATATCTTTGGAGGTCTGCGCCTCTTCAGAACTGCTTTTTGAAGCCTGTGCGTCGTCGCCATTGCTGCAAGCGATCAGCACGATGGATAATCCGGTGGCAAGAGTAAGATTTCTCATATTTTTTCCCATGATCATATTTTGAAGCGATCCAATAAGTTGCAGTTTGGTTCAAGAAGTGGCGATATTGCAAATTTACAAAAATATAGCGGAATGATTGGGTAATTCCTAGGATATTCGGGTTCAAAAAGACCGATGTTCACGGGTTACTTACCATTTCTGGTTAAAGCGCCAGTCTATGTTTGCACGCAAATCAGATGCGCTTGATCCGCGGCCGCCTTCTGCGGTGTCCAGCGGTGTGGGCATCGCCGGCCTGGTCGGGCTGTTTTCCTGGATTATGATCGCGCGGCAATATGGCATGGACGGGCCTTATTCGGCGTTGGTCGCCTGCGCCGCCTGCGGCGTTCCGATGGTGATCTGGTCCCTGCTCTATGACAAAGTTCATTTGAGGGCCTCTACCGGTATCGATTGGCAGAATCCCAAACCGTTGAAACAGACTTTCGATATAAGCGTTGCCAAGCTCGCCGGACTGTGGGCGACATGGGCCATTATTGCGCTGATTTACTGTGTCGGGCGATGGTATTGGACCGGGCAATATCAATTTTCGATGGATATGATGGAAGCCGCAGCGCCTTTCGTCCTCGGACTATCCATTCCATATGTCCTGTGGATGGACCGTCGTTTCATCGAACCACGCGACGGTGCCTGGCATTTCGGACAATTTCTGATGGGTGGGGGAAGCAAGGATCATGGCGGTGAATATGACCGCGAGCAAATCTACCATCATCTGCGCGCCTGGGCGGTGAAGGGCTTTTTCCTTGCGTTCATGATTTCGATTGTACCGGGCGGATTTGGTGACATTGTCCGTCTCGATATCTCGCAAGTCCTCGGTAATCCGGTGGCGATGGCCCATTGGCTGATCATTGCGATGTTTGTTGTCGACGTGCAATTTGCGACGGTCGGCTATTTGCTGACGATGAAACCGCTGGACGCACATATCCGCACCGCCAATCCCTACATGGCTGGCTGGGTTGCTGCATTGATATGTTATCCGCCTTTCATCCTTATGGATGGCCCGCTCAACTATCACGTAAACACCGCGGACTGGGCCTATTGGTTGGAGGGGCATGATGCTATTTTGTCTATCTGGGGCGCAATATTGGTAATTCTGACGGCAATATATGCCTGGGCGACTGTCGCGTTCGGACTGCGTTTCTCTAATCTTACCCACCGCGGTATCCTGACCCACGGACCTTACCGGTACACCAAGCATCCGGCCTATGTGGCCAAAAACCTCTATTGGTGGCTGGCGACGATGCCATTTCTTGTCACGTCAAACAGTTTTACGGACATGGTTCGCAATACGGTGATCATTGCTGCTGTCAGCGGTGTTTATTTTTGGCGCGCCAAGACCGAAGAAAAGCATCTGCTTAGCGATCCGGCTTACAAGGAATATGCAGAGTGGATGGACCGTAACGCGCCAATCCCGCGCGCGCTTAACTGGGCGAAAGTAAAAATCGGCTGGTGGCGTCCAAAGCGCAAGGCGGAGCGGGATATTCAGCCCGCAGAATAGCTGTTTTGGCCTTTCATTAGGCCCGCAATCGCCATAAGCTGCCGCCCATGACAGTAATCGGTACAGACGGGAAGCATCGCTGTTTTGGCGGACAGGCGGGCAAGGAATTTTACGGCATCTATCATGACGAGGAATGGGGCATTCCCGAACATGATGATCAAAAACTGTTCGAAAACCTGATCCTCGAAGGAGCGCAAGCGGGGCTGAGCTGGGAAACCGTGCTGCGAAAACGGGAAGGTTATCGCCGCGCTTTTCACCGCTTTGACATTGCACGTGCGGCGGCGATGAGCGACGCTGAACTGGAAGCGCTGCGCGAGGATGAAGGAATTATCCGTAACCGATTGAAGATTTACTCCGTCCGTAAAAACGCATTGGTTTTTCTGGATATGCAGAAGGAATTTGGCAGTTTTGATGCCTGGCTTTGGGCGCATGTCGACGGCCAGCCAATTGTAAACCGGCCAAAAGACGGATCGGAAATGCTCGCCACTTCACCAATCAGCGATGCGATCTCCAAAGACCTGAAAAAGCGCGGGATGAGTTTCGTCGGCAGCACGATCATCTATGCTTATATGCAGGCCATCGGGATGGTCGATGATCATATGGCGGATTGCTGGCAGGCGTAGTTGTTTTTGCCGATGCTCGTTGACCTGTTCGAACTGCGTAGTTGGCAGGCTGGATCATAGGTGCAATAGGGCTGCCATGAAACACCCTCAAGCCACCAGAGCGGCCGCTTTATCGCGGCTCGCAGAATTCACCGCGAATATGGGGCATAACTATGCACATAAACGCAATTTCGACTATGGCCCAGAGGCCGATACCGAAAAGGATCCTTGGCGCGACAATGTGTCAAAGCTGTCGCCATATGTCCGACACAAACTGCTGACAGAACATGAGTTGTTGGCCGCTGCCGTGAAAGCGCATGGTGCGCAGGGGGCGGACAAGTTTGTTTCGGAAGTCTTGTGGCGTGGCTATTTTAAAGGTTGGTTGGAACAAAGGCCGGAGGTGTGGGCGGACTATGTCAACGACCGGGATGCGCGGTTCAAGCAACTGAAAGCGCAAGGCGGTCTGCGCAAAGGCTATGAGCAAGCAATAGAAGGCCGCACAGGCATTGACGCGTTTGATCATTGGGTAAAAGAACTGGTCGATACCGGTTATCTCCACAACCATGCCCGCATGTGGTTTGCCAGCATCTGGATATTCACGCTCAAGCTGCCATGGGAATTGGGCGCAGATTTTTTTCTGCAGCATCTGCTCGATGGCGACGCGGCATCCAATAGTCTTTCCTGGCGATGGGTGGGCGGATTGCACACCAAGGGCAAAACCTATCTGGCCACCAAAGAGAATATCGCGCAATTTACAGGCAGCCGATTTGCAGCCATCGGACTGGCCGCCGAAGCCAAGCCACTAGAAGAAGATAGAAACTACAAGTTGCGGCCGCTCAAGATACCACCTGCGCCGCCGGCTGCCGCCGCCTTTGCACTGTTGGTGCATGACGAGGATTGTCATCCTGAAAGTCTTGAACTGCCGCAGAAGCCATCCCTCATCATTGGTGTGAGCGGTCCAGATGGCAAGAGCCCGAAAGGCGTATCAGAAAAGGTCCGGACCTTTGCCGAAGGGGCGGTGTCCGATGCTGTAACGCGCGGTGCCGATCATTTTGGTTGTGAAAAAGTGATGTGGAACAAGGGTGAGAAATTGAGTGCGATTTTAGCCAGTGCGAAGCTTGAGCGTCTTTTGTCGCCATGGTTGCCCGTGGGGCCGCTCAAAGACGCGATAGGCAAGGAAATAAATGGCAATAATGCCCGGTGGGTGATGCGTGACTATGATGCTGCGATCTGGCCGCTGGCGACCAAAGGTTTTTTCCCGGTCAAGAAAAAGGCGCCAGATGCGCTGCGTAGTCTGGGGATGGCATTGTAATGAAAGAGCATTTTCAACGTCACAAACAACCCTGGACCAGTGAAGAAATCCAAAGACTCCATGCATTGGTCAAAAAAGGGATGACGCTGAAGGCAATTTCCAAAGCGCTTACGCGCAGCGAAGAATCCATAAAAAAGCGCGCCAAAGCGGACAAAATAAAAATTGCCAAGAAGCGCTAGAAAATAGTGAGAGACGAAAAAAGCCCTGGAGTCCAGGTAGGTTCAGAGCCGTAAAATCCCCAGCTCCAGGGCGCGGATCGAGGCGCCGATTCTATCGCTGACATCCAATTTTGCGAATATCCTGCGGACGTAAGTATCTGCGGTCGAACCACCTATGCTAAGGTCTGACGCTATGGCTTTGTTGGACCGGCCGTTGGCGATTAATTGGATAACCTGTGTTTCGCGATCAGATAATTGCACATTGTGAGCGTGTTCTTTCTCAAGGATATTGCAGATCCGGACATGAGCCATACCGGCAATAGCTGAGACCATCGCGATCGTCTTATCATCATACATCAGTTTTTCGGGCTCAAACGTAAATGCGGAATACGCATCGCGGCCTTTGGGACCAAATAAGGGAATACCAATGCCGTTATACAGGCCATGAGCCTCCAATTGCCTGACAAATTCCTCTTCTCCTTCGTTCAGTCGCTTCGATGCGAGTGCGTCCTGCCACAACATCGGTTCACCATGACGCATGATGATATCCGGTATGGGATCATGTTTTCGAAAATCCGCTTCCTCGTAGAGTCTAAGCCATTTGTCCGAGAATCCGGATGTGGCGAGATGAATGCGGCGATCGGTCTGTGATCTTAGTTTGGGAGTGAGGTGATAGCTCGTTCGGTTAGCGCCGAGCTTGACGACCACGGAGCGAACCATTTCCAGAATTTCGGCAATAGACGATGAACTGGAAATTTGTCGGAGAATCTCTCCGACATGTAGATCTTGATCCGTTGTAGCCACTATGCCATGCTACCCCCGAAAGTCACTATCATCCTATATTGCGTTATTTCACAAGTTTTTACAACTTGTCATTCATTTGCGTGACAGTGAAAATCTTTTTCTTAAATATAGGCCTTGTTCCCTGAACCAATAAAGTGTGAGCAAGACGATGGATCAGAATACTGATCAACTAGCGTTGTTGACCGAGATAAAGCATAAGCTTGATCAAATGGAGCGCAATAACTGGGCGCGAGCGATTGAAAAGCTCGATATCGCCAAATTTGCGCTGGATCTCCGCAAAGCCAGAAGTGCTGCTTTTCCCGAAGATTATTTTCCCGGCGGCTCGTGGGATATTTTATTGGCTCTGGATCATGCTGGTCGTGCGAGGCGGCAACTGCAATTGGCCGATGTTGCAGATGAGGCGGGTATCGCGCCCAGTATCGCACAGCGATATGTTGATCTGCTAATGACAGACGGGTTCCTCTATCAGGAAGAAGATCCAGCTGATCATAGCAAAAAATATATCTTGCTGACGGACAAGGGAGCCAAGCAGATGGCGATGCTCTTTTCGCAGCTTCAGGTCCAGATTGCTAAAATGGCTGGCCTTTTCGATGTTGCTGCATTGCAAGGGGTGCCTGACAAAGATTCGCTGACGGCTGCCCAATAGCTATCCTGTCTTTTACAAACCTGCTCTGCGGCTTCATTACGGCGGGGATATCGATTCACTCATCCTCATCTTGACGCAGCGACTGGATCGCAGCATGGCAATCTCATGCGATTTTTCTCCGATAATGCAGCCTCTGTCCATCCTAAGGTGATGGCGGCTCTGGCTGCAGCCAATAAACAGGACACCGCTTATGACGGGGATGCTTTGAGCGCGCAGCTGAGCGGCGCGTTCTCCGACCTGTTCGGGACTGAGGTCGAGGCGATGTGGGTTGCAACCGGAACGGCGGCCAATTCGCTGGCTCTGGCGGCGATGTGTCAGCCGCATCAGGGGGTAATTTGTCATACGGAAGCCCATATCGAACAGGATGAAGCAGGGGCGCCGGGATTCTATACTGGCGGGGCAAAGCTGATGCTGGTGGATGGTGAAGGGGCCAAAATTGCCGGGCAAACCATCGATCACCATTGCGCCGCGATCCGTGATGATGTCCATCAGGTACAGCCAGCAGCGGTATCGCTGACCAATGCGTCGGAATATGGACGGGTCTATACGCCAGACGAGGTCGCGGCGGTGGCAGAAGTTTGCACACAGCGTGGCCTAGGCTTGCACATGGATGGCGCACGCTTCGCCAATGCCATCGCGACTTTGGGATGCCACCCGGCCGATGTGACCTGGAAAGCGGGCGTCGATGTGCTGAGTTTCGGCTTTGTTAAAAATGGCGGCATGGGCGCAGAAGCGCTGGTTTTCTTTGACAAAAGCCTGGCTCGCGAGACCCATTATCGCCGCAAGCGCGCCGGGCATCTGCAATCCAAGGGCCGCTATCTCGCAGCGCAGCTATTGGCGATGCTCGAAGGCGACCTGTGGCTGGACAATGCCCGCGCCGCCAATGCCGGAGCACAGATCATTGCCGAGGCCGCCAGTGACCGGTTGATCCATCCCGTCGAAGCCAACGAGATTTTCATCACACTTTCTGCCAGCGAAGCGGAAAGCCTGCGCAGCGCCGGTTTCGATTTCTACGACTGGGGAGCAGGGCAGGCCCGGCTGGTCACCAGCTGGAACCAGAGCGCCGAAGATATTCGCCCGCTGGCACAGGCCATCCAAGCCCTATGAATCAGCAGGACAGCGGCGAACCCAGCCTATTCACGCCGCGCATATTACTCCCTTTTCTGCTGGTCTCGCTGATCTGGGGCTCGACCTGGCTGGTAATCAAGGACCAGATTTCCGACGTCCCGCCCAGCTGGTCGGTCAGCTACCGGTTCATGATCGCGTCCGCGGCAATGTTCGTGCTGGTCGGGTTCAAACGCTTGCCATTCCGGCTGGGCATAAAAGGGCAGTTCTGGGCGATCCTGATCGGCATTGCCCAATTCTCGTTCAACTTTAATTTTGTTTACAACGCAGAGCTTTACATCACTTCTGGTCTGGTCGCGGTGCTGTTTGCGCTGCTGATGGTGCCCAATGCGATTTTGGGCCGGATCTTCCTGAACCAGCGGATCAACGGCGCATTCGTATCTGGGTCCGCGATCGCGGCGGTCGGTATCGCGATGCTATTCTGGCACGAATATAAAAGCTCGCCAGCCACACTGGCCGATGTTCTCCTGGGGGTCGCGCTGACCGTTGGCGGCATATTATCCGCCTCTGTCGCCAATGTGATGCAGGCGCTGCCGCGGCTGAAAAGCTATCCGATCCTCACGTTGCTGGCATGGGCAATGTTCTGGGGCGCGGCGATCAACATTGTGCTGTCATGGATCACAGTCGGCCCGCCGGTAGTCGAAGTGCGCGCGGCTTATCTCGGTGGTATCGTCTATCTCGCCATCGTCGGCTCGGTTATCACATTCCCGCTCTATTTTTCGCTGCTGAGAGAGATCGGCGCGGGAAAAGCCGCCTATTCCAGCGTGCTGGTGCCGGTCGTGGCGATGATCCTGTCAACGCTGTTCGAGAATTACAAATGGACCATCCTGCCAGCCGCGGGCGCCGTGCTCGCCATGGCCGGCCTGCTCGTCGCTCTGCGCGCACGCAAACCGAAGGCGAATTGATGATGTCTGCACATTCACAAATTTTTCAAGACAGAGCGTGATCAAATGGTCTGCAACAGGCCGTAAAGGGGCTCATTCGGATCACGTGTGTTAGTTTTGTGCTCTTCGAGATTGTCCTTCCCGCGAGATAGGAAGATATTATATAGTCGGCCCTATGAGCCAGATTACGTCGCTATATGTTTACAAAGTCGTCGGGCAGACAAGCGACGGAGTGGAGACACGGGAACTGGTAAAAGGATTGGGGCTGGCGCCCGATGGTCCGATCGATCCCGCTCAGATGGTTTCTTCAACCGACTATTATGCGTTTTTCGCCGCATTAGCTGAACGGGATCCGGACGGCCTTCAGTTGCCCTTGCGCATTGGCGCGGCCATGCGCAGTGACGAGTTCGGGGCCTTTGGATTGGCATGGAAATCCGCGCCGAACCTTCATGGTTCTTACGTCAGATCAGAACGCTATGGCCGAATATTGGGCAATGCCGAGACCTACGCGCTGGAACAGAGCGCAGAAGGTGTGTTTTACAATCTTCACAAAGCGGGCGATGGCGATCTTGGTATGCTGCTCTCTAATGAGGCAAGCCTTTCAGCAGTTGTAGCCATAAGCCAGGAAGTCAGCACAGCTCCCTTCATCCCGCAAGCGGTCTTCTTTAAACACAGCCCAAGAGGCGATCCTTCGGTACATGCCGCCCATTTTGGATGTCCGGTACATTTTGAATCGGGTCGTGATGCTCTGCTGGTTAGCGACGAGAGTCTGGCTGCTCCCAACAAACTGGGCGACGAAACTATCGCGAAGTTCTTTGACCACCATCTAGAGCAAGAACTTGCAAGGCTCGCGGACGAGAACAGCCTGGAGAAACGCGTTCGGCTCGCGGTGGCGCAGTTGCTCAGTGAAGGTGTCCCGACGCTTTCACTCATCGCATCAAAGCTGGGTATGAGCGCTCGAACACTGCAAAGGCGGCTGTCAGATCGAGGACAGTCCTTTCAAAAACTCGTTGATCTGGCCAGGCAGGAACTCGCCCAGCAGCTGCTTCGTGATACAGAGTACAGCCTTGCGGAGATTGCATTTTTGACCGGCTTCTCTGAGCAAAGCGGATTCACGCGTGCGTTCAAACGTTGGGCCGGGCAAACGCCGCGCTCCTATCGATTAGGAGTGACCGCCAACTGACATTTTGGCGCGAACTGTCAAAAGACTGGCATCATTGGGCAAGAGTCAAAATCACTCCCTCCTTATGCATCGACTTGCACAAACCAAACAAGGAGCAAGTCAATGCACGTCCAACCCCAAAAGAAAAACATCACCCTTGTTCTGGGCGGTACGGGAAAAACAGGCCGACGCGTCGCTGAACGCTTGCAACAAAAAGGTCATGCTGTCCGGATCGGATCCCGTTCGGCCCGCCCACCGTTCGATTGGGACAATGAAACGAGCTGGGAGGCTTGCCTCAAGGATGTGACCGCCGCCTATATCACCTATGTGCCTGATCTGGCCATGCCCGGTGCGACCGATGCAATCGAAGCTTTTGTCAGCCAGGCCAAACAGGCGGGCGTCGAACGGCTTGTGCTTTTGTCGGGGCGCGGGGAACCGGAAGCCCAAACCTGTGAGCGCATAGTCGAGGATTCAGGCCTTGAATGGACAGTCATCAGGGCGGCCTGGTTTAATCAGAACTTCTCCGAGGGCGCCTTTATCGACATGGTGCTGGACGGTGCGATCACCCTGCCTGGGGGTAACACGCCTGAACCCTATATCGACGCTGATGATATCGCCGATGTCGCTGTTGCAGCGCTGACCGAAGCGGGTCATAGCGGGCAAATCTATGAGGTCACTGGACCAAGGCTGATGACCATGGCGGATGTGGCAGCAGATTTGTCCAAGGCGACTGGACGCCAGATCGACTATATCGATATTCCGCATCAGGCTTTCGTTTCGGAGATCACCAATTCCGGCGCCCCGAAAGATGTCGTCTGGATATTGGATTATCTCTTCTCAACCATCCTCGACGGACGAAATGCCAATCTAACGGACGGCGTCACACGTGCGCTTGGCCGTCCTCCCAGGGATTTCGCCGAATATGCAAGAGAGATAGCCGCATCCGGGATCTGGAGAACGGCAGCTTGAGCCGGATGGTTGCAAGTTTCCTCTGTAATTCAACCCAAAGGTACCAAATCCATGACCTACGAATGGCCTTTATATTTCTGTCTTTTTCTGGCTCTTTGGAGCGCAGTGGTCGGCGGTGTGTTTTCTGCCTTTTCGGAATTCATCATCGCAGGGCTGCTCCGCGCGGACCCGGCTGGCGGAATGGAAGCAATGCAGCAGATTAATCGTACGGTCATCAAAACCCAGTTTGTTGCCGGGATAATGTCCATTCCGGTCTTTGCAATCGCTTTCGGCCTCTATGCGGTTTTTGTTTTCTCGGGCCCCGCGCTGTTGGCGATGATTTTGGCGCCTGCAATCTTCGTTCCGTCAGTCTTGCTGATGACGATATTTGGTAATGTGCCAATGAACAACAAGCTCGATAGCCTGGATCACACGGCGGCTGGGTCGTGCGCCTACTGGCAGGAATATGGACGGGTTTGGACCAGGCTCAACCATTTCCGTTCGCTCGGCAGCATATTGACCGCCGGTCTCTACATCATTGCAGCGGTAACCCTGATTGCCAGTGACCAAGTCTAAAAACGCATCCCATAATGAACGTGAATTCGAAAGGAACAACGGCAATGTCCAAGATTCTGATCACAATATTGGCCACAGTCCTGGCGATTGCCATTTGGACAGGTACCGTCTTTGTCGGCACCAGCGAAGGATGGTGGAAGACACCGATCACGGATTCGGCAGCCTCCGAAGAATTTGTTGGATCCGTTCGCGCTAAGGTCTCTGCCGAACATCGCGGCAATTTAGGGTTCGCTTTGATCGAAAAAGGAAAGGTGGTCGACCAATTCTCAGTCTCATCTGGCGAACCTGTTGATGAAAATTCGATCTACCAGGTCGCATCCCTGGGGAAGTGGCTGACGGCCTGGGGCGTTATGGTGCTGGTCGAGGATGGTCTGGTTGAGCTTGATGCACCGGTTTCGAAATATCTGACACGCTGGAATTTGCCCGACAGCGATTTTGATCATGCGGGCGTCACGATTGGCCGACTGCTCAGTCATACCGCGGGGCTTGATGACAGGCTCGGCTATAACGGGTTCGATACAGCCGCGGAAGTGCAGACCCTTGAAGCGTCTCTGACCCGCGCCGAAGATGCGTCACCGGGCAAGAGCGGCATCGTCAAAGTCGGCGGTGAACCAGGAGCAGAGTGGGATTATTCCGGTGGCGGTTATACCATCCTGCAACTCCTAGTCGAGGAGGTCTCAGGCCTTTCATTCGCCGATTACATGAAACAGCGCATATTCGAACCGCTGGGCATGACGCGAACAACATTCGACCATGACGAGGCTATTGCATTGGGCCTCGCAGAGAATTTCACCCCGAACGGTAAGACCGAGCCATTCCGCTGGTATACCGCTCTTGGTGCGACTTCCCTGTTTACATCACCGGCCGATATGGCGAGATTTGTTGCAGTTCAATCACCAGGTGGCGTCCAATCGGTGCTGTCACAAGAGACTCTGACCGCAATGGCATCATCTCATGCCACATCGATGGGAGCCGATGTCTGGGGCTTGGGCGTAATGCTTTACGCCCCTAATAATCAGGACGGCTTCATCATTGGTCATGACGGGAATAATGAACCCGCCATCAATACAGCTGTGCGTTTTGATCCGGCTACTGGTGATGGTGTAATAGCCCTGGAAACCGGCAGTTCACTGCTCGCAACTGAAATTGCCGGTGAATGGGTATTCTGGAAGACAGGCAATGTCGACAATCTCACATTTGCGATGGCTCTGGAGCGCATGTTCCTATGGATCATCACCGGCTGCGCGATCATACTGCTTGTCGGACTAGTCATCGGTTGGCGGCAGTGGCGGAACAGGCGTGTTTGAACTGGCTGTCGGATTACGTCGGGCGAAACGCAAGCTTTTGCAGCTAGAGTTCATTTTGCCCCTGGCAAACCAGAGCCCTGCTCAAAACCAGAATCTTATGCCAATCACATAGTTGGTGATGCTCGGATCTTCGCCGTCGGCAATCGCAAAATTGCGGCTATCGCCCAGCTTCCATTCCTGTTCGATGCCAATATAAGGAGCGAATTCCGGGGCGATTTCGTAACGCAGGCGCAGACCGAGTTCGAGATTGTCGATGCCGGCGCCAATGCCCAGTTCGGGAATATCCTGTGCTGACAGATTTGCTTCGGCGCGCGGTTGCAAGATCAGGCGCTGGGTGAGGCGCTGGTCATATTCCGCCTCGATCCGTGCGGTGAGATCGCCCTGGTCCGACAGGAAGGCGGCCGCGTCCACCTCAAACATATAGGGTGCCAGACCTTGAACGCCAACGACAGCATGGGTGCGCGTCGGGCCGGTCAGGTCTTGCCTGATGCCTAGTTGCAGGTCAAAAAACGGGGCGATGGCGCGGCTGTAAAGGGCCTGGATTTCGGCATCCTCGATCGGTTCGCCGAAACTCCCTTCGCCTTCGCTTTTGAACCAGAATTTGTTGATATCACCGCCATAATAGCCCTGCACATCCCAGAGATAACCGTCGTCGCCTTCCCGTACCCGATATTCGGCGCGATCGCCCTGAAACCAGAAAAGCTGCATATTGCCATGTTCTTCGTAGAGCGCCTTGCGCGACGCCCGCATGGCATTTGCGCCCCATATCGCATCGGCGGCACGGATCGGCCCTGCTTCCAGATTGGGTGTGGTGGTTGTCGGTCTGGCGGGGTGATCCTTCTGGTGGTCCATCTTGCTATGGTCCATTTGACTGTGATCCATGACGTTATGATCCACGGGTTCGGCTTGCGCGCTGCCATGATCCATCTGCGAATGGTCCATTTTGCTGTGATCGACCGCTGGCTCCTCGTCGGGAGAAGCAGGCATCTGATGCATGCTGTGATCCCGATGCTGGGCATGACTCTGGGCTATCAACGGGGTTGTGGCGGTTGATACCGCCAAAGCTGCTGCGAATATCCTGACCATCATGCGTCTTTCGGAAAGGCGACGCTGACCGTCTGCATCATGCCGGCATGCATATGGTAGAGCAGGTGGCAGTGGAAGGCCCAGTCACCCGGCTCGTCGGTGGTCACATCAAACATGGCGCTGCTGCCCGGTTGGACGATGACGGTGTGCTTCTTGGGCTGATAATGGCCTTGGCCGTTGACGACTTCAAAGAACATCCCGTGGAGATGAATGGGGTGGGCCATCATCGTGTCGTTGACCAGCTTTACCCGTACCCGCTCGTCATGGCCAAAGCGGATTGGATCATCGCCGACCGCGCTGAATTTCCTGCCGTCAAAGGACCACATGTAGCGTTCCATATTACCGGTCAGATGCAGCTCCATCTCGCGGTCCGGTTTGCGCTTTTCGTGATCCATTTCGAGCGATTTCAGCATCCGGTAATTGAGCACGCGGTGCGGAACGTTATCGAGGCCAAGCCCCGGATAACCGGTGCGGTCCTGCGGGTTCATTGATACCATGTCGATGCCCGGACCTGTCTCCACCGTGTCAGGCAGCAGGCTGGTGTCGCGCATGGACATGCCGCCCATGGCTCTCATATCATGCCCGCTGGCAGCGCTATCGCCAGCAGGCGTTTGGCCGTGTTTCATGCCACCGCCATGTCCGCCATGCCCCCCATCGACCATACCGCCATGGCCCATATCGGTCATGCTGAGCAGAGGTGGATCCCGCAGCTCCGGAAACGCGGCCTTGCGTCCTGGCCGAGATGTCAGCGAAGCCTGCGCCATGCCGCTGCGGTCCATCGACTCCGCCGCGAGTGCAAAGCTGCCCTCTTCGGTCGGCTGCACAATCACGTCATAGGTTTCGGCGACACCAATCTGCAGCTCGTCAACCTCGACCGGTTGCACATTCATGCCATCCGCCTGAACAACGGTCATCGGCAGACCGGGTAAGCGAATGTTGAAGAAGGTCATCGCGCTGCCATTGATGATGCGCAGCCGGACACGCTCTCCGGGTTTATAGGGCAGCTCCAGGCCATCATCGGGACCATGACCATTGATAAGATAAGTGTAGGTTGGCGCAGAGACATCGGCAATATCGGTCGGCATCATCCGCATCTGCCCCCACATGCGTCGTTCCTCGCCGCTAAAGTCATAATCATCAAAAGCCGCGGTCTTTTGCTGGCTGAAATAACCTTCGGATACTTTTAGCTTTTTCATGATCGCATGGGGATGCATGGGCGTAAATTCGCTGAGCAAGATGATATGTTCGCGATCATATTGCACCGGGTCGGGGCCGGCGGGATCAACGATGATCGGACCATAATGCCCCATCTGTTCCTGCAGGCCCGAATGGCTGTGCCACCAATAGGTGCCGGATTGGCGCAGAGTAATCGGCACATCAAAGCGGGCGCTGGGTCTGATACCGGGAAAGCTGATCCCCGGCACGCCATCAAACTGGAACGGCAGCAACAGGCCGTGCCAGTGGACCGAACTATCTTCCTGCAGCATGTTGTGAACCGAAAGCACAACGTCCTGACCTTCTTGCAACCGGATCAAGGGGCCCGGCACGGTTCCGTTCACGGCAATCGCATGACCGGACCGACCGCCGGTGGCAAAACTGCCGTTGGCGATATGAAGATCGATTCTTGATCCGGAGAGCTCATCCATGCCTTTGCGCACGGGCCCTCCCATTTTGTGGCCCATATCGCCCCGCGCCCAGGCAGGCATGGGTAGCGTCAAAGCACTGGAAAGGGCGGCGAGACTGCCTATGACGTGGCGGCGGGAGACAGGAGGTTTGCTTTTGATCATGGGAGGGCCTATATACCCCCCATAGGTATAATGCAACAAGGATGTTCAGATGGATAGCAAGCGCGCCATAGTCTATCGGATGGTGATGGCCGATCATATCTGTCCCTATGGCCTGAAGGCTATAGATTTCCTCGAACGCAAAGGCTTTGCGGTTAAAGATCATCATCTCACCACGCGTGAAGAAACGGATGCGTTCAAAGAAAAGCATGATGTCGAGACCACGCCGCAAATCTTTATCGATGGCAAGCGCATCGGCGGTTATGACCAGATGATGGAATATTTCGGCAAGGATGTCCCGGATCCTGATGCGACGACCTACCAACCGGTCATCGCCTTGTTCGCGATGATGTTCCTGATGGCACTGGGCGCCGCCTTTGTGGCCGAAGGGCAGTGGCTTTCGATCCGGACATTCGAATGGTTTGTTGCCTTTTCCATGTGCGGTCTCGCCTATCTGAAACTGCGCGATGTCGAGAGTTTCTCGACGATGTTCCTGAACTATGACCTGCTGGCGCGGCGATGGGTGCGCTATGGCTATGTCTATCCCTTTGCCGAGGGGTTGGCGGGCCTCTTGATGATCGCGGGCGTGCTGATGTGGCTGGCGGTGCCGGTGGCGCTGTTCATTGGAACAATAGGCGCCTTTTCGGTATTTAAAGCGGTCTATATCGACAAGCGCGAGCTGAAATGCGCCTGCGTCGGAGGTGACAGCAATGTGCCGCTCGGTTTTGTATCGCTAACCGAAAATCTTATGATGATCGGCATGGCTTTGTGGATGGGCGTGAAGCTGTTAAACCAATAGCCTGATTCCGCCATCGGGATTTTTTGAAGGAATATATGATGAGCAAGGACATGATCGCGGCCAAGGTAAACCGCCTCAATCGGATTGAGGGGCAGGTGCGCGGCATTGCAAAAATGGTTGAAGAAGATCGCTATTGCATGGATATTCTAACCCAGATGCAGGCTGTGAAATCTGCCTTGTCCAAGGTTGAAAGCCAGATCCTGAAAGACCATGCCGCTTGCTGCGTTGCCGAGGCGATCTCCTCGGGTGATGCAGGCGAACAGAAAGAAAAATTTGATGAGCTGGTTGATCTCTTTGAGAAAATGAAGCGGTGACAATTTCCTCCGTTTTGTTATTTCAATGCCAAAGGCCGCACCACAGGGCCCTGTCTGGCCATAGTTTGTTTCGGTGAGGCACCTTATCCAAATGCAGTATGGTTTTCCATATCGGGCCGTCTATGGTCGGATGGTTGAAGCGAAGGAAACCGAACAGCCATGGACCCTTATAACTATGTTGTCATTGTAAGCGCGCTGGCGCTTCTGGCTTATTATTTCACTTTGCTGATGGCTGGCCTGGCGCGGGGCCGATTTAAAATTGAAGTCCCGTCCCATAGCGGACCGCCGGAATATGAACGCTATGTTCGCGCCCATCACAACACGCTGGAGCATCTGGTCCTGTTTCTCCCGGGCATGTGGCTATTCGCTTATGTTATCAGCCCGGTTTGGGCGGCGGGTATCGGAATAATCTGGCCGTTCATGCGCGTTGGCTATGCTTTGGGATATCACAAGGCGCCGGAAAAGCGTTTGCGGTGGCTCTATATCAGCATGCCGCCCATCTATATTTTTGTGCTGGGCTCGCTCATTGGCGGCGTGGTGCAGGTAATCGGAGGATAAGAGAGATGACCATGGAACATGATCTGGTGATCCGGGGCGGCACGATTGCCGACGGTAGCGGCGGCGCGCTGATCAAAGGTGATATTGCCGTTTCCAACGGAAAAATATCTGCCATTGGCGACGTGACCGGTCGCGGGCGTGAGGAAATTGACGCAACCGACCGGATTGTCACCCCGGGCTTTATAGACGTGCACACCCATTATGACGGGCAGTGCATCTGGGCCGAGGAATTGAGTCCCTCTTCCTCACATGGTGTGACCACAGCGGTGATGGGCAATTGCGGGGTCGGGTTCGCGCCCTGTCGAAAAGAAGATCATGATATGCTGATCAACGTCATGGAAGGGGTTGAAGATATTCCCGGGGTGGTGATGGCAGATGGCTTGCCGTGGAATTGGGAAACCTTTCCCGAATATCTCGACACGGTGGCCAAGGGTAAACGCGATATTGATGTCGCGGCCTATCTCCCGCATTCGCCGCTGCGGGTCTATGCCATGGGAGACCGCGGGGCTTCGCGAGAGCCAGCCAATGCCGATGATCTGGCACTGATGCGCAAGCTGTCGAAGGAAGCGATTGAAGCCGGCGCGCTGGGATTTGCGACATCGCGTTTGTCGATTCACAAGACCGCCGATGGCGGCAGTATCCCGACATTTGAGGCGGATGTTCAGGAGCTTGAAGCGATTTGCAGCGGAATGGCCGATGCCGGGAAGGGCACGTTTCAGGTCGTACTGGATGCCTTTGTCGGCTGGGACAAGGAATATAAGGTGATCGAACGCGTGGTCGAAGCGAGCGGCCGGCCCGCCACCTTTACGCTGGCGTCAGGAAATGACGGCCCACCGCGCTGGCGCAAGGTGCTCGACATGATTGAGCAAACCAATGCCAATGGCGGCAAAGCCACGGCGCAGATCATGCCGCGCCCGATTGGGTTGATCGCCGGGCTGGAACTGACCGTGCATCCTTTTGTGCTTTGCCCGAGCTGGTCCAAAATTGCAGACCTTTCGGTTGCAGAGCAGGTCGCGGCCATGCGTGATCCCCAATTGCGTGAAGCCCTGATCACCGAGGATTTTGAAAAGGGCCATCCATTTAACGAACTTGCGCGAGACTGGAACTGGCTGTTCCCGCTTGATGACCCACCGGATTATGCCCCGCCAAAGGAAATGAGCATGTCCGGCCAGGCGAAGGCCAAAGGCTGCTCACCTCAGGAAATCGCTTATGACCGTTTGTTGGAAACAGAAGGCAAAGGCCTGTTTCTGGCGGCACTCGGCAATTATGAGAATGCCACGCTCGATAGCGCGCATGAAATGCTCAGCCATCCGCATTGCATCCCCGGGCTTGGCGATGGCGGTGCGCATTATGGCGCGATATGCGATGCCAGCTATTCAACCTTTTTGCTCACCCAGTTTGTGCAAAAGCCCGGAGATTTGCGCTTTGATCTTGCCGAAGCGATACATATGCTGTCGCACAAGGCGGCCAAGGCGGTCGGGCTGCCGAATCGCGGTTTGTTGAAGACTGGCGCCAAAGCCGATATCAATGTCATCGATCTGGAGGGCCTGAAATTGCACTTGCCCGAGATTGTCCGTGATCTGCCCGCTGGAGGACAGCGCCTGCATCAGCGCGCGACCGGCTATGATGCAACGATTGTTTCGGGAGAAGTAATCCGCAGATTTGACCAATCAACCGGCGCCCGGCCCGGTCAGCTGATCAGGGCCAATTAGCTGCGATCAACGGTTATCCGGCTATTCTGAAGTCGATTACTATTTCCCGTTGGCATCGGCCAGCCCAGCCATGCCTGATTTAAAATCAGGATAGTGCGGTTTCCAGCCGAGCAGGCGCTTGGCTTTACTATTGGCAACCCGCCGGTTTTCTTCATAGAAACCGAGCGCTGACGCAGAAAGATCAGCATCCTCGAGTGACAAGAGAGGAGGCGGTGCGACGCCAATCAACCTTGCCGCATGGGCGATCACTTCATGCTGCGGTGCCGGCAAATCATCGGCGATATTATAGACGCCGGCCGGTCCGTCAAAGGAGGCAATGACCGCAGCAACAATATCGTCAACATGGATACGGCTGAAAACCTGCCACGGAACATCAACGCGCTTGGCCTTGCCTTGTTGAACACGGGTGATCGGATTGCGGCCCGGGCCATAGATGCCGGGCAGGCGCAACACCCGCACATCCTTGCGCAGGGTCTGCCAACGCTCGTCGGCTTCGCTGCGCGCCTTGCGCCGTCCCGATCCTATCGGCGCGCTTTCATCGACCCACGCGCCGTTGACATCGCCGTAAACACCGGTTGAAGACAGATAGCCGGTCCATTGCACGCTCGCAGTTCTGATCGCTTCGCCATAGTGATCCAGCACCGGCTCGCTTCCGTCGCGTGCGGGCGGGACCGACGACAGGATATGCGTGGCTTGGTCTAGTGCACCAAGCACGGCGGCCCGATCGTCAAAGGCCAGCGCGCCATCCACCGCCTCGCGCCGGGTGCCGGTTACTTGCCAACCCTGGCAACGCAAATGGTCAGCAAGGCGTTGTGCGGTATATCCCAGACCAAAAATCAGCATATGCGACATGGGGTAGATGTTTCCTCTGCAGTAAACCGGTAGCTACTGGTAGAGGCCATAAACGCAATTGCGCACTGTGCAAATGGCTCTTATGGCTTGGTCTATGCTAGATATCCAAAAGACCGATGCAGCCATGCCTGCGAGCCAGCCCGCCATCATCCGCCGTGAAGACTATCGTCCGCCAGCCTGGTTCATTCCGACGATTGCGCTCGATTTTCAACTGGGTCTGGATCACACGGTTGTGCACACATTACTCGACGTGCGACGTTCCAAATCAGCCAAATATCAGGAGCCATTGCTGCTTGACGGCGATGGTCTGATCCCGACTGCGGTCAAGGTTGACGGAGCGACGTGGACCGATTGGCAGCTGATTGACGGCAATTTGCAATTACCGCTGACCGGCAGCGCGCATGAAGTGGAAATTACTGTTGAGCTGGATCCATCGACCAACACGCAGCTTATGGGGCTTTACGCCTCGCAAGACATGCTCTGTACCCAGTGCGAGGCCGAGGGCTTTCGCCGCATCACTTTTTTCCCCGACCGGCCCGACATATTGAGCCGCTATTCGGTGCGGATGGAGGGTGACAAACAGACCTTCCCGATCCTGCTGTGCAATGGCGACAAGGTCGCGGAAGGAGAAGGCGACAATGGCCGCCATTGGGCGCAGTGGAATGATCCCTGGCCCAAGCCGAGCTATTTATTCGCTTTGGTCGCCGGTGATCTGGTCGCCAATACGGACAGCTTTACGACGCGGTCGGGCAAACCGGTGGAGCTCAATATCTGGGTGCGTGATGGTGACTTGCCGCGCACCGGTCATGCGATGCAGGCGCTGAAAGATTCGATGCGCTGGGACGAAGAAGTCTATGGCCGTGAATATGATCTGGGGCTCTTCAACATCGTCGCGGTGAGCGATTTCAACATGGGTGCGATGGAGAATAAAGGGCTGAACATCTTCAACTCGCGCTACATATTGGCCGATCCCGAAGTCGCCACCGACGCCGATTTTGATGGCATAGAGGGCGTTGTCGCCCATGAATATTTTCACAATTGGTCGGGCAACCGGGTCACCTGCCGCGACTGGTTCCAGCTCAGCCTGAAAGAGGGCTTTACCGTCTATCGAGATCAGAGTTTTTCAGCCGATATGGGATCGACCGCGCTCAAGCGGATTGAAGATGTGCGGATATTGCGAGCAGCGCAATTCCCTGAAGATGCTGGACCATTGGCGCATCCAATCCGTCCGGAAAGCTATCAGGAAATTTCCAATTTCTATACCGCGACCGTCTATAACAAGGGCGCTGAAGTCATTCGCATGATGGCGACTTTGCTCGGCGCAGAGCGCTTTCGCAAGGGCACGGATCTCTACTTTGACCGGCATGACGGAGAAGCGGCAACCTGCGAGGATTTTGTCGTTGCGATGGAAGAAGGCGCCGAAATCGACCTTGAGCAGTTTCGTGCCTGGTATCGCACGCCGGGCACACCGCGTGTATCCGCAAAGCTCGGCCATGATCCGCAAACCGGGACCGCGAAGCTCGACCTGAAACAGAGTTTGGCCGCCAGCGGTGCGCAGCAAAAACCATCGGAGATGGTTATACCGCTCAAGATAGCATTGCTTGACCCGGCAACCGGCTCGCATGAGGGGGAGCAGCTGATAACGTTCGATAAAGCGGAGCAGAGTTTTGCCTTTGAAGGCCAGAAAGACCATCCTATCCTTTCTATCAACCGCGGTTTTTCTGCACCCATCATCCTTGAAAGCAGCCGCACAGCCGAAGAGCTTGCGTTTCTGTCATCCCATGACGACGACCCGTTTGCGCGGTTCGAGGCAATGCAGCAATTGATGACCAGCTATCTGGTGGCGCAGGTCACCGGCACACCAGCGGATCGCGACATCATTTTGCAGGCCATTGGCGCGGTGCTGGCGGATGAAAATATCGACCGCGCGTTTCTCGCCGAATTGATCCAGCTGCCCAGTGAAGCTTTTCTCGGCGACCAGATGATCGAGGTGGATCCGCAGGCCATTCATGACGCGCGTGAAAAATTGCGCGGCAAAATCGGCGTGCAGTTTGAACGCAAGTTCCGGCGCCTCTACAAGCAATGCGTGCCGGGTGAATTCTCGCTCGATGCCGAGGCCCGGGCCGACCGAAAACTGCGCAACGTTACGCTTGGCTATATCGCTGCATCGCAGGTTGAGGATGCAGCGCAATTGGCTTTTGACCAATATCGTGATGCCGACAATATGACAGCCATGCAGGGTTCCCTCAGCGTTCTGTCGCATATGGAGGCTGACGAGCGGACCTGGGCGCTGGAAGATTTCTTCAAGCGATTCAAGGACAATGCCCTCGTGCTCGACAAATGGTTTACCTTGCAGGCGATGTCGCAACGCAGCGACACGGTGAAACGGATCGAGCGGCTGGCGAAGCATCCGGAATTTACATTGTCCAACCCCAACCGGGTGCGCGCGCTTTATGCGGGTTTTACCAGTAATCAGGTCCACTTTCATGATCCGTCCGGCAAAGGCTATCAGATGATCGCGGATATGGTGATCGCGCTGGATGCTCAGAACCCCCAGACTGCCGCACGTTTCATTCCATCGCTCGGGCGCTGGCGCCGCTATGAGCGCGGTCGGTCGGAACTGATGCGGCTGGCACTGGAGAAAATTGCCGCGACGCCGGGGCTTTCGAAAGACGTATCGGAGCAAGTGAGCAAGAGTCTTGCCTGAGCAGAGCCAATTGGCGGTGGATGTCACGACATTATCGCTTTTGGGGGGCACAGCGCACGGCTTTCTCGGGCGAGCGGGCGGACTCTCGACGGGTATTTACGCCGGCTTGAATGTCGGGCTTGGCAGTGATGATGAGCGTGAAGCTATATTGGAAAACCGGCAACGGGCAAAAGCCGCTGTCTTACCCGATAGCAAACTGGTCACGCTGCATCAGGTGCATAGCGCTGATGTCGTGACGGTAACCGGTCCGATCGCACTGGATGCGCGCCCCTATGCCGATGCGATGGTCACGGATAAGCCAGGCCTGTTGCTCGGTATATTGACTGCAGATTGTGTGCCGGTGCTATTCTTCGATCCCTCGGCGCAAGTCGTTGGCGCGGCCCATGCGGGCTGGAAAGGCGCGATTGGCGGTGTCACAGACAACACCTTATCGGCGATGGAAAAACTCGGCGCGTCGCGGGAAAGCATACGCTGTGCCATTGGACCATGTATTGCGCAGGCAAGTTATGAAGTCGATGCCGGGTTCCAGCAGAATTTTGTCGCCAAAGACCCTGACAACGCACAGTTTTTCGAAGCTGGCAAGCCGGATCACTTCCAGTTCGATATAGAATCCTATGTGGCCGATCGCTTAGCGAAGGCAGGCATTGGGACAATCGATAAGCTCGGGCTGGACACCTATGCCCATGAGGATCGCTACTTCAGCTATCGCCGTTCTTGCCATCGCGGGGAAGCGGGCTATGGTCGGCAGATATCGCTGATCGGTTTGCAGGCTTAGTCGTGCTCCTGCGCAGGCAGGAACCCATCTCCCGACATATATTATTCGCGCAAATTGTCTTCTGGACGAAACAGCAAGATTGTTGTGATTGCTATTCCTCGGCAGTTGCGGATAGGGTCAGGTGCAGGAGATGGACCCCTGTCTGCGCAGGGGCACTGGTATCTTTATCTCGGGGAGGGAATAGGACATGAACGCCCAGCGCGTCGGACTTTTTGGTGGCTTGGCGGTATTTGTCATGATGTTGCTGCTTCCTGCACCAGCAGCGATGAGCATAGCGGCCTGGCATGTCGCGGCGCTTACGATCCTGATGGCGACATGGTGGATGACCCAGGCGGTGCCGCTCACCGCGACTGCCTTGCTGCCGTTTCTTGCGCTTCCGGTGATGGATGTGATGGACGTGAAAGCGACAGCCAGCCAGTATTATTCGCCCATATTGTTCCTGATTCTCGGCGGTGCGTTTCTCGCGCTGGCGATTGAGCGGGTCGGTCTGCACCGACGGCTGGCGCTGGCGATTGTCAGCCTGTCGGGCAAGACCGCATGGGGCATATTATGCGCCTTCATGCTCGCGACCGCGCTGCTCAGCATGCTTATTTCCAATACTTCGTCGACCCTGATCATGATTCCGATTGCTGTTGCTGTGCTGGTCGCTGGCGGGGTCAAGGATGGCGAGACAGAGGGATTTGCCGGTGCCTTGATCATGGGCGTCGCCTTTGCGGCTTCTATTGGGGGCCTTGGCACCTTGGTGGGCAGCCCGACCAATGCGATTGCCGCGGGGCTGATCAACAAGACATTGGGCATGGATATTGATTTCCTGAGCTGGCTATTTTTCGGCCTGCCTATCGTGATCATTGGCCTGCCGGTTTGCGCCGCCATCCTGATCACGGTTCAGAAAGTGGGCAAGGACAGCTTTGACGGCGCAGGAGCGCGGGCCGCAATCGGGTCAGCGGGCGCATGGAGCCTGCCGGAAAAGCGGGTCGTGCCGGTGGTGGCCCTGGTCGTGCTCGGCTGGCTGTTCCTGCCCCAGATCAAGACGGTGCTTCCAGAGGGCGCTGTGCATGACGGCAGCATCGCAATATTGGGCGGCTTGCTGCTGTTCATTCTTCCCGACGGCACAGGACGGAAATTGCTGAACTGGGACGAAGCGGACCGCGCGCCATGGGGCGTGATCATGATGTTTGGTGGCGGTCTTGCGCTGGCCGCCGGGATCATCGAATCGGGCCTCGCCGACTGGCTGGGACTGGCACTGGCGCCGCTTAAGAACGTGCCGGTGATCGTGATTGCTATAGCGTTGGTCGCCCTGGTCATTCTGGTTACCGAATTTGCATCCAATGTCGCAACCGCCAGCGGCATCATGCCAGTGGTTGCCAGCCTGATCCTCGCCACCGGCGTCGACCCCGTGCTGCTTGCCATGCCGGCGGCGATGGCGGCAAGCTGGGGCTTCATGCTGCCATCCGGTACGGGGCCGAATGCGATTGCCTGGTCAACCAATCACATTGAATTGCCAAAAATGCTGAAATCGGGGCTGATGCTCGACTTGGCCGGGATACCGATCATCATCGGCTGTATCTGGGTGGTTTCATTTGTAATCAGTTGAGTTTTGCGGCATGGACTTTTCAATATGATCCACGCTGGAGAGAGATAAATGTCCGATCAGAACGACGATCCAATTGTTCCGGTAACGCCGCGCCGCATGCCAAAGGCTCCGATTGAAAAAATCGGTGGGCGCAAGCTGAAACCCGCGACTTTAATGATGGGCCATGGCTATGATCCGGTGCTTTCCGAAGGATCGCTCAAGCCACCGATTTTTCTCACCTCCACCTTTGCTTTTGAAAATGCAGCGGCTGGCAAGCGGCATTTCGAAGGCATTACCGGCAAACGTCCCGGCGGCGCCGATGGTCTGGTCTATTCGCGTTTCAACGGACCCAATCAGGAAATTCTCGAAGACCGGCTGAGCATCTGGGACGAAGCGGAAGACGCGCTGGTCTTTTCCAGCGGCATGTCGGCCATTGCGACTGTGCTGCTCGCCAATGTCAATCAGGGCGATGTCGTGGTGCATAGCGGACCGCTTTATGCCGCGACCGAAACGCTGATTAACAAGATATTGGGCCGCTTTGGCGTGACCTTCCTTGATTTTCCGGCTGGCGCGAGTCCCGATGAAGTGTCTGCCATGCTGGAGCAGGCCAAAGCCCAGGCAGCGGAAAATGGCGGCAAGGTGGCCATTATCTATCTCGAAAGCCCCGCTAATCCGACTAACGCGTTGGTCGATATTGAAGGTGTGGCCGATGCACGGACCAAGGTTTTTGGTAGTGAAAACACACCGCCAATCGCAATTGATAACACGTTCCTCGGCCCCCTGTGGCAGCAGCCGCTGAAACATGGCGCAGACATCGTGATTTACAGCCTGACCAAATATGTCGGCGGGCATAGCGATCTGGTGGCCGGCGGCGTGCTCGGTTCCAAAGCCCATATGAACCCGATCCGCGCGATCCGGAACACCATCGGAACGATTTGCGATCCCAATACCGCGTGGATGCTGATGCGCAGTCTCGAGACCCTGGAACTGCGCATGACCCGCGCCGGTGAGAATGCCGAGAAAGTCTGTGCGTTTCTGCGCGACCATCCGAAAGTCGACGGGCTCGGTTATCTCGGCTTTATTTCTGATGCTTCGCAGCAGGATATTTATGACCGCCATTGTAGCGGCGCTGGCTCCACCTTCTCGGTGTTCATCAAAGGCGGGGAGGCCGAGGCTTTCGCGTTTCTTGATGCCCTGAAAATCGCGAAACTGGCGGTGAGTTTGGGCGGAACCGAAACTCTGGCAAGCCTGCCAGCAGCCATGACCCATTTGTCCGTACCCGATGAACGCCGGGCGGCATTGGGCATTACCGACAATCTGGTGCGGATTTCCATTGGCGTGGAAGATCCCGATGACCTGATTGCCGATTTTGAGCAGGCATTGGAGACGGTTTAGGCCGGGTTCGTGAGCGCGAAAAAGAATAGGGTCACACAGGGTCACACCCCCTAAAGCTGCAATAAATTCTTACCCGTTTATGCCAATCGGTGAGTAATATTCAAAAGTGAGAAAGAGCCGACTTTTAGGTAACATAACAGCCGGATTGTAGGAAAGCCCTCTATCGCGAGAGAGGCGCTTTAATCCTCTCTCCTTGAGGGCGAGGAAACCAAAGCCTTAGTAACTTGCTACTTAGGCGATGTTGGTGAAGGGGCAGCACCCGTCACCGAGTTGCGCTAGTGAACAGGTTCACAATCTCCACTTGTCCTCTCCCTCAAGGGGAGAGGAATTAATCCCAGTCGATGATTTTCCAGCCGCGCCGCTTGGCCAGTGCCCGCAGCTTTGGCGTCGGCGTTGTGGCGATTGCTTCATCGGCAAAATCGAGCATCGGTGCATCGCTGACATGATCGGAATAGGCCCGGATATGCACGCTTTCCCGCGCCAGACCCTGTTCGTCGAGAAAGCTTTTGATCCGGTCCAGCTTGGCCTCATCATAACAATTTTCGCCGATAATCTCCGGCAGCACTTGGCCCCGTTCATCGATTTTCAACCGGGTCGCGATCACGTCATCAATGCCCAGTCGTTTGGCGATAGCATTAACGTAAAGCTCGTAAGACGCGGTGGCGAGTACCAGCTTTCTGCCTTCGGCCCGGTCGGCCTCGAGTTGGGCAATGGCTTTGGCGTAGCTATTGGCCCGCATCACCTTGTCGGCATAGCGTTCGATATGCGGTTCCAGCTTGGCGACATTGGGTTTGCTGCCGAGCAATAGTCGCTGATTATAGGTTTTCAGACCCTTGCGGCTGACCAGCTTCAAGCCATAGCCGATAAATCCAAAGGGCAGCAGCGGGAGAAAGACCAGCCGCCATGGCGCGCGCGCGAAAACCATGTGAAACAGAAACGGCGTATAGGTGCCGCGCACCGTAATCGTCCGATCCATATCGTAAATAGCCAGCTTCGTCATCGCGCCTTTTTCCCCAATAGCGCCGCCTTATTAGCAGCGCCGGTAAAATGCACCCCTTAAATGACTTGTTATAATGGCTTGAGCTTTCCTTGATTTTCGGTCACCAATAACGGCGATGACAGTGCCTAGCGATTTTGTCGAAGAAATAACCGAGGATGGAGTGACAATACTTCGTTTTTCCGGTGATTTGTCGATTGCCGCTATCGGCGACTTGCCGGAGCGTTTGCGCGAATATGATGGAGGCATCCGGCAACTGGATTTATCGGATATCGGGTATATTGATACGGTCGGCGCATGGTTGATCCACCGCACGGCCCGTGACAGCGGCGCCGAGATTGTGGGCGCTGACAACGAAGCGGAACGCCTTATTGTGGCTGTGAGCGGCGTTGATCAGCCAACGGAGGTACGTCCGGAGCCCCCCAATCCCGTGATTCGCGTGCTCGACGAAGTGGGTGAGTCGACAATGATCGCGCTGACGACTCTGGCGGGTTTGGTCGGCTTTTTCGGTTCGGTGATGATTTCTGCCGCTTCGCTGATGCGGCATCCAGGCCGGATCAGATGGAATGCGGTGATCCAGCGCTTTGATGTGGTGGGCGTACGGGCCCTTGGTATTATCGGATTGATGAGCTTCCTCATCGGTCTGGTGATCGCGCAGCAAGGCGCGGTGCAGCTTCGGCAATTTGGCGCGGAGGTGTTTACGGTCAATCTGGTCGGGCGGCTGACTTTGCGGGAATTGGGTGTCTTGATGACGGCAATCATGGTTGCCGGTCGCTCCGGTTCGGCCTTTGCCGCGCAGATCGGTACCATGAAGCTTACCGAAGAAATTGACGCCATGCGTACCATTGGCGTTTCACCGGTGGAAGCTCTGGTCCTGCCGCGTTTTCTGGCCGCTGTTTTCATGCTGCCCTTGCTGGGTTTCTATGCATCGGTTGTCGCGATTATTGGCGGCGGGCTGCTCAGCTGGGTGGAACTGGATATTCCGCCAGCGACTTTCTTTGCCAGAATCAGGGAAGTGGTGCCGCTGACCGATGTCTATGTCGGTCTGGTCAAGGCGCCGGTTTTTGGCGCAATCATTGCGATATGCGGCTGTTATCAGGGCATGCAGGTAAAGGGCAATGCCGAGGAAGTCGGTAAACGCACCACGGCTGCGGTGGTGCAGGCAATATTCCTGGTCATCGTGCTCGACGCCTTTTTTGCCGTATTCTTTACGTGGATCGGGTGGGATTGATGACTGAGGAAGATCCTATCATTGTCGATCGCGAATTTTCCGGTCCGATCATCTGCGTCAAGGGACTACGGAACAGCTTTGGCGAACAGGTGGTTCACGAAGGTCTCGATCTCGATGTCCATAAAGGCGAGATAATCGGCGTCGTTGGCGGGTCCGGTACCGGAAAATCCGTCCTGATGCGCTCGATTATCGGCCTGCAGCAACCCGATGAGGGCTCCATCGAAGTTTTCGGTGAATCGCTTTTGGGCCGGTCAGAAGCCGAAACGATTGATGTGCGCAAACGCTGGGGCGTGCTGTTCCAGGGCGGCGCGCTCTTTTCAACGCTGACGGTGGCCGAAAATGTCATGGTTCCGATCCGCGAATTCTATCCCGAGATGGATCGCGAGTTTCGCCGCGAGGTTGCGAAATACAAGGTTTGCCTGTCGGGACTGCCGCCCGAAGCTGCACCCAAATATCCCGCCGAGCTTTCAGGCGGCATGAAAAAGCGGGCGGGCATTGCCAGAGCGCTGGCACTGGACCCGGAACTGTTGTTTCTGGATGAGCCGACAGCCGGACTGGATCCGATCGGCGCGGCCGCTTTTGACAATTTGACGCGCGAGTTGCAGCAGACACTAGGGCTTACGGTCTTTCTGATCACCCATGATCTCGACACACTTCATGCGATTTGTGATCGGGTTGCCGTGCTGGCGGATCAACAGGTGATTGCTGTCGGGACAATACCGGAATTGCTGGCGCTGGATCATCCCTGGATACAGGAATATTTCAACGGCCCGCGCGGGCGGATGGCATCAACTCAAAAAGCGGCTGGAGGTTGAAAATGCGATCCAATTATAGAGATTTGTTGCAGGCGCCGGTGCGGCTGGCCATAAAGGTGAAATAATGGAGACACGGTCCAATCATATACTTGTCGGTGTTATCACCTTGACCTTGCTGGCTCTGGTAGCCGCATTTCTGGTGTGGATCGTCCGTTTTGGCGATGGAGCGCAGAAAGAATATGACATTTTCTTCGCTCAATCGGTAGGCGGCCTTGCGAAGGGCACCGGTGTGACTTTTGCCGGCGTTCCGTCGGGCCAGGTGCTCGACGTAGAACTTTGGGAAAAAGATCCCGATTTCGTGCGGGTGCGTATCGCGGTCAGCGAGGCAACCCCGATTTTGCAGGGTACGACGGCCACAATCCAGAGCATCAGTTTTACCGCTCCGCCCAATATTCAGCTGGATGGCGCGGTTAAGGGCGCGCCGCCTATCACCGAATTGGGCCCCGAAGGCGTGCCGGTGATCCCGACCAAACCGGGCGCTTTGGGCGAGCTTTTGAATAGCGCCCCACTGGTTGTCGAGAGGTTGGCAACCCTGACGGACCGACTGACGCTGTTATTGTCTGACAAGAACCAGGAATCGATTGAAGGCATATTGGCCAATACGGAACGGATGACGGGCACCTTGGCGGAGCAGGCACCCAATCTGGAAGCGTTGCTGAACGAATCCCGTATCACCATAAAAAATGCCGGAGAAACGGCCCAGAAACTGTCCGCTGTGGCCGAGAATACCAATCAGCTATTGAGCGAAAATGGCGAGCCATTGGCGAAAAATCTGACCAAAACCCTGGCCGCGGCAGAGAAAAGCATGGCGGCGCTGAGCGTTGTGCTGGATGATGCCCGTCCGGGTGTTCAGCAACTGGGAACCAAGACATTGCCGGAAGTCGATCAACTGGTTCAGGACATGCAGGCGCTGACGAAATCATTGACTTCGGTCACCGAACGGCTGGATCAGGGTGGAGCCGGATCATTGCTGTCGGCGCCAACGCTGCCCGACTATGAGCCAGGCCAATAGGAGGCATCGATGGGAGAGCAGGGATTTATGACGATATTGCATAAGACAAAAGCCGTTGGGCTGCTGGCTTGCCTTGGCCTTGTGAGTGCCTGCGTCAGCTTTGGCGGGGCAAAACCACCACCTTTTTTATTGTCGCTGACGCCGGATACGCAGGTTGATGCCGGAGCGGTGCGTACCGGGCCGCAAGCGGGCGCTCTGGTGGTCAGGCTGCCTTCGACGCCTCAGAAACTGAACAATTTGCGCGTACCGGTCCAGACCAGCACAACCGGGATTGCCTATCTCAAAGAAGCAACCTGGGTCGACAAGCCGGCCCGGCTTTTCCATGGACTGTTGACCGAAACCATCGCGGCCAAAAACAACCGGCTGGTGCTGACCCCGACACAAGCGGGAGGCAAAGCGGAAACATTTTTGTCTGGCGAACTCGTCAATTTTGGTCTGGATGGTCCGAGTTTGACCGTCACGGTGACCTATGATGCCGTAAAAATGCTGGAGGGACAGCCGGTCGAGAAACGCCGCTTTGAAGCCAGCGAACCGGTATTTGCCGCCGAAGCCGGTCCTGTCGGAGAGGCGCTGAATAGCGCCGCGAACAAGGTGGTTCTGGAAGTTGCGGATTGGATCGGTTGAAAATAGCGCGCAATCTAAGCCGTTAACGCGTCATTCCCCGCCATAAGCAAAGCCTTCCGGCTGCGGCCAATCCATTGAGGTGGCGGCCATCGCACGAAACAGCCGGCCCATTTCATCGACATGTGTCAACCGGTGATGGGCGGCCCGGATATTGTCGGCTTGCTTGGGATCGGCATTCGCCAGTTTGGTGGCTCGCTGGTCTATGCCGATGGCCTTGAGCCATTGCCCCTGTTCGGCGGGGCCATGGACAGACAAGAGCCGGGTTCTGGCGATATTGGCGAGGCTGTGAAAATTGACATGGGCGGTGAGATCAGACGTTCCCGGGCTGTCAAACGGGCTGATCGGCAAATGGTCCTTCACGGCCTGTAATGTGCTGCCGGTACCGGGCCGGTCATAGCCATAGTCGATAACCAATATGACCCCGCCTTGCTTGGCGATCCGGCCAGTCAGTTCCTGAAAAATCTCGGTGCTGACCGGAGAGCTTTCCAATATCGTCCCTGATGGCAAACCGGCAGATGCCTTTCCGACCTGATTTTCAATGGTCTGCGCGCCCGGGATGGCGATAAATTTATTGCGTTCCCTCGCCACCATTTGACGCCGCCACCCGGTCTTTGTGGAAATATATTGTTCCACCGGCAGAGCATCGAAAAATTCATTGGCGACGATCATAAGCGGTGCGTCTGTTGGCAGGCTGTCTATGCGCTCATGCCAGGCGGCGCTTTGATGCAGAGCGGCTTGCCGGGCCTTTAAAACGGGGCTGTTCTCGACAAAATGGATTTGGGGATTACAGCCGAATTTCGCCATTGCCCGCCGCGCGTCTGCCGCCAGGGTTCCGCGGCCGGGGCCAAGCTCGACATAATGCACATGATCGGGCCGGTCTTTGCGCATCCAGAGGTCCGCCAGCCATATGCCGACCAGCTCTCCAAACATCTGACTGATCTCTGGCGCGGTAACGAAATCGCCATCTTCGCCGATCGGGTCCTTAGCGGCATAATAGGCCGTGTTGGCGATCGTCATATATTCGCTGAGACTGATCGGCCCTTCGCGGTCGATTTTTTCAGCGAGGATATGAGCGGCCGACAGGCTCTCAAGCAATGCTCTTGTCTCCAGCCGTTGGTTCGACACGGACACGCCGGCCCTTGGATGTGAACACCAGGTAGACGCCCAGCAACAGCATCGGCACCGTCAGCGTCTGTCCCATGGTCAGCCCCCAACTCAGATTCTCGAGGCCCTGATCAGGTTGTCGGAAAAACTCAACAATGAACCGGCTCAGGCCATAAACCAGCAGGCCGGTACCGACCAGTTTCCCGGGATGATAGCGCGCGTCGGTTTTCCAGAAGAGCAGGGATGTGATGATGAGATAGAGTATGCCTTCCAGTCCCGCTTCATAAAGCTGGCTGGGATGGCGCGCGACTTCGCCGCCCATGGGGAAGATGATCGCCCAAGGCACTTCGGTCGCACGGCCCCAAAGCTCGCCATTGACGAAATTGGCGAGGCGGCCAAAGAATAATCCGAACGGGATAACACAGGCGATATAGTCGCAGATGCGCAGGAAACTCAGCTTCTCCTTGCGCGATATATACCAGATGGCCAGCACAACTCCCAAAACGCCGCCATGGAGCGACATGCCGCCGTTCCACACCTGCAATATCTCGATCGGGTTTTGCAGAATCTCCGGCTTGTAGAAAAATACATAGCCCAATCGTCCGCCAAGAATGATCCCCAGCGTCGCGTAAAAGATCATGTCATCGGCATGGCGGCGGGCCAGTGGAGCGCCCGGTTCCTTGATTAGTTTCGTAAGATACCAATAACCGATCAATATACCGGCCAGATAGGCCAGCGAATACCATTTTAACTGGAAGAAACCGAGGTCAAGCGCGGTTGCGGACAGTCCCAATTCCTCAAATCGAGTAAATTGCGCCGCACTTGCAAGAATAATATCAATCAACTCTTTTCCCCATCAGCTTTCATCGTCATATAGTTAGGGCATATAACGGGAAATTCTCCGATACCAAGAGAGAAACCCAAACTGACTTTGCGGGAGAAAAATGAAATGCCATCGCCATTAGACGCTATGATCGACGAAACCCTCGGCGTGATGACACAGCCGGGACAGCTTTTGGAGCTTTCCTCGGTTAATAAATATGGCGTTGACATGCCGATGTTCAAAAATGCGCCGAGCAATGTTTCAGACTTTTTTGCCTTTTTCTGCATGCAGCATGCCGAAAAGGAATTTCTGGTCGATGGTGATATCCGACTGACTTTTAAGGAAACTTATGCCGCAGCCCGCGTTCTGGCCGGCGGATTGGTCGCCGGACATGGTGTGAAGAAAGGCGACCGGATTGGGATTGCGGCGCGCAATTCGGCAAACTGGATCATCCTCGACATGGCGATCACCATGGCTGGTGGCGTGTCGACAAAACTTAATGGCTGGTGGCAGGGCGATGAGCTGGCAGACGGGATTGAGGATGTCAGCTGTTCGATTGTTTTTGCCGACAAGCAGCGCGCGGCGCGCCTGACCGAATCGGGTCGCGATCACGGGGCCGAAATTGTTTTGTTCGAACATGACGTGCCGCCGCTCGAAGGTTTGAAGGCCTGTCTGGCAAAAGGCGGGGACGCAGAAACGCCGCTGCCGCAAATGGGGCCTGAGGATAATGCGACCATATTGTTCACTTCCGGCTCCACCGGGCGGTCCAAAGGCGCCTATGCCGAACACCGCGCAGTGGTGCAGGGGGCGATGAGTTTTGTGGGCGCTTTTGCCGTGATGGCCCATCTGATGGAAAAAGCCGGAACGTTACCGGATATCCAGCCAACCGCCTTGGTCGCTGTACCGTTATTTCATGTCACCGCTTCCGTGCCGTTGATCCTCGTCAGCTTTGCCATTGGCCGCAAGCTGGTGATGATGAAAAAATGGGATGCCGAAGAAGCGATGCGTCTTATCGAAAAGGAAAAAGTCACCTATTTTGTTGGAGTGCCGTTGATGAGCATGGAGATTTATTCGCACCCCAAACTTAAAGATTATGATCTCAGCACCTGCGTTTCCATGGCGGCTGGCGGAGCGCCGCGCCCGGTGGAACATGTGAAGCGGATCAAGGAAGGCATGGGCAAGGGTTTCCCGCTCATTGGCTATGGCCTGACCGAAACCAACGGCGTTGGTTGTTCGAACACCAATGAAAATTATCTCGAAAAGCCGGATAGTACCGGTCGCGCGACGCCGCCAATTGTGGATGTCGCGATTCTCGATGACGATGGCAACAAGGTCGCGCAAGGCGAACGCGGTGAGGTCTGCATCCGTTCGTCAGCCAATTTCACCGGCTATTGGAATAACGAACAAGCGACCAAAGAAGCCTTTACCGATGATGGTTATTTCCGCAGCGGCGATATCGGTTATCTCGACGAAGACGGCTATCTGTTCATTGTCGACCGCAAGAAAGAGATTATCATTCGCGGCGGCGAGAATATCAGCTGTCAGGAAGTGGAAGCGGCCATATATAGCCATCCTGCTGTAGCGGAAGCCTGTATTTTCGGCGTTGATGATGAGCGGTTCGGCGAAGTTCCGGCTCTGGTCTATCATGTGAAGGACGGCGCAACATTGCCGCAGGATCAGCTCTTGGAGTTTCTCAAAGACAAGCTCGCACCGTTCAAGATGCCGGTCCATATCTGGCAATATGACGAGCCGCTGCCGAAACTCGGCACCGCGAAAATCGCAAAAATCGTACTGGCGAAAAAGCATCGGGAAATGCTGGCTGCTACCGGATGAATGCGCGCGCCAATATACCCACGCCGGCAGCTGATCCGGGAAAGCGGATTGTCCGGCAGCGGGATATTATCAATCGCCGCAAGCTGGTCGATGCGATTGAGGCGCTGATCGCCAAACATGGCATAACGAAAGCCCGCCCTGAAATATTGCCATTATTGCAAACGGCGCTGGCCGATGGCCGGGCAGAGATCAGCCGGCGATTGATTGAAAAACCGTCAGCGGGCCATGAAGCGGCAGCCGCGCAGTCCTTTCTGATCGATCAGCTCGTACGGATCATCCACGATATCGCGGTGGGTCATCAATATCCGGTGAACAACCCGTCAGCAGGCGAACGCATTGCGGTGATGGCGGTCGGCGGTTACGGACGCGGTGAAATGGCCCCTTATAGCGATGTGGACATCGCTTTCCTGACACCGTTCAAGCAGACCAGCTGGACCGAGCAGGCGATTGAAGCCATGCTCTACTGGCTTTGGGATCTGGGTTTGAAGGTCGGGCAAAGCAGCCGTTCCATCGACGAGATGGTGCGGATGGCGAACGAAGATCTCAGCATCCGGACCGCTTTGCTGGAAGGCCGCTATATCTGGGGCGATACTGGTGTCTACGAAGAATCAAAGGCGCGGTTTTTTGCTGATGTCGTGTCGGGTACGGATCGCACATTTGTGTCCGAGAAACTGGCGGAACGCGATGCGCGTCATGTCCGCATGGGCGATAGCCGTTATGTGGTGGAGCCCAATGTCAAGGAAGGCAAAGGCGGTCTGCGCGATCTTCAGACGCTCTACTGGATTGGCAAATACATCCACAGGGTGACCTCGGCAGAGGAACTGGTCGATGTCGGCCTGCTGACTGCGGATGAATTCAAGCGTTTTCGCAAGGCGGCCAACTTCCTCTGGGCAGTGCGCTGTCACATGCATGATATGACCGGCCGCGCCGAAGACCGGCTGACCTTTGATCTGCAATCAGGCATTGCAAAGCGGATGCGTTTTGCTGACCGGCCGGGCAAGTCTGCGGTTGAACGGTTCATGCAATATTATTTCCTGAACGCCAAAGTAGTCGGGAACCTGACCGGTGTGTTTCTTGCGCATCTCGACGAGACCCACAATGCCGGCGTGCGGCGGTTCATACCCAATATTACCCGGCGCCCCAAAAAGCTGAACGGCTTTACGCTGGATCGTGGGCGACTGGCTTTGCCGGATGAAGACTTCTTCGCAGAAGACCCGGTAAGGTTAATCGAGATTTTTCAGCTGGCCGACAAGCATGAGCTGGAGATCCATCCGCTGGCGATGCGGGCGGCACGCCGTGACGCGAAGCTGATCACCAACAAGGTGCGCAAGGACCGGCGGGCGAACAAGCTGTTCCTGGATGTGCTTTGTTCGCCGCGTGACCCTGAACTCGTGCTGCGCTGGATGAATGAAGCTTCGATTTTTGGCCGCTTCATTCCCGATTTCGGACGGGTTGTCGCACAGATGCAATTCGACATGTATCATCATTATACGGTCGATGAGCATAGTATCCGGGCGATTGGATTGCTCGCGCGGATCGGCAGCGGTGATCTGGTGGATGATCATCCCAACTCGACCGAAACGATCAAGAAGCTGAAAAACCGTCGGGTGCTGTTTGTCGCGACCTTGTTGCACGATATTGCCAAGGGGCGGGGCGGAGACCACAGCGTTTTAGGCGCCGAAGTGGCGATGAAACTATGCCCGCGGCTGGGACTTGAACCCTATGAAACGGAAATGGTGGCATGGCTGGTGCGACAACATCTGTTGATGTCGGCCATGGCGTTCAAGCGCGATCTTTCCGATTTCAAAACCATTCAGGATTTTGTCAGCCAGGTGAAAAGTATTGAGCGGCTGCGTTTGCTGACGGTGTTGACCGTGGTTGATATCCGCGCGGTTGGCCCGGGGGTTTGGAACAGCTGGAAAAGGCAGCTGCTGACCGACCTGTTTCAGGCCGCCGAAGAGATGTTGTTGCTCGGCCACAAACAGCGCGGCCGTAAAGAGCGCATTACCCAGAAGAAGGCTGTATTGGCAGAAGCTCTGGATATTCCGAAAAGCCAATTTACCAAGCTGGCCAATCGCCTGACCGATCCTTACTGGATTGCCGAACCGGATGATATTATCGCGCAGAATGCCCGGCTGATGATGCGTGCAGGTGACGATAATCTAGCGATATCGGCGGAGGCCTATCCCGAACGCGGCGCGACTCTGGTGACGATTTACGCCGCCGACCATCCGGGTCTTTTCTATCGCATTGCCGGCGGTATTCATGTTGCTGGCGGCAATATTATCGATGCGCGGATTCACACCACGCGCGATGGTATGGCTCTGGATAACTTCCTCGTGCAGGACCAGCATGGCCAGCCCTTTGCCGAGGATGCCCAGCTGAAGAGGCTCAAAACAGCGGTGGAAGATGCGCTGGCCAATCGCTCAAAACTGGCTACCAAGCTGGAAGCCCGGCCGCTGGCCCATTCGCGGGCTGGCGCCTTTACTATCGTGCCGAACGCGATGGTCGACAATGATGCGTCTAATCGGTTTACAGTTGTCGAAGTAACGGCGCAGGATCGTCCTGCACTGCTAAACGAACTGGCCTATGCGTTATTTGAATCGAAGGTCACCGTGCACAGCGCCCATATCACCACCTATGGTGAGCGGGCGGTGGATACATTCTATATCACCGACCTGTTTGGCGGAAAAATTGAAAGCAAGACCCGCTTGAACAATCTGAAAAAGAAACTGATCAACGCCGCCGGTCAAAATGAACCAGCCAAGACCGCAGCCTAGCCAAGCTTGTCTTTCAGCGCCGCGAGGGCCCCGAACGGCCCGGCTTCTTCTTCGCTTTTCAGCCCTTTTTTCTCGGCCACGCTGTCGGCTTCCGGCCCGCGCGGGTAAGGATCCAGCGCGAGATAGAGTGTTTGCGCTATGGCTTCGCCCAGATCGATTTGCGCCGCTTCATATTCGATGACATCGCAATCTTCGGCAGCCAGCTCGATTTCTTCCTCACCGGCCGGAAGATCGGTTTTCTCGACGAAGATGATGTTGAATGTTTCGGCCAGATTTACCGGAAAAGGCTGTCCGCTAATCGCGCAAGCCTGATGCAGGCTGGCGCGGATATGGCCGGAAAACCTGATCTCATGTTCTTTGGCCTCAAGGCGATAGTCAGCCTGAATGGATTCAATCGACGGCAAGTCAAATCGCTTGGCCAGGGCTTGACGCTGGCCCTCATCCGCCACGATCTCGCCGGTTAGCGGCGTACCGCCAATATCGGACAGCTTGATGATCCGGGACATTTCCGGTGGCGGCAAGGGTTTTGATTCGGTCATTATGCGGCCTTTGCAATATTTCCGGCGATGATCTGGTCTGTCGCTGTCTCGACGAGAAAGCTGTAAAAGCCCGAAAATCTTTTTGTGGAGAAGTCGAGCGCGGCCGGTTCCGGTGCTTCCCCGCGATACAGGTTGCGGGTCAGTGCCGCGGCGAGATCTGCATCGCCGGTCAGCGCCTCCCCATAGGCCCCCAGTCGTCCTCCCAGTGCGCTCATCATATCGCCAACCCGTTTGCCGACAATCAAATCACCAATGCCGATCTGGCGCAGCTGGCCTTCCATGTCGGTAACGAACAATTCGGTAAGCCAGGCAATTTCCTGTCGCGCCTCGTCACTCTGGTCCATCCGGATCATCACGGCGCAGAGGATCGCGGCAATCATGTCAAACCGGCCGTCCAGCGTATCGGGAACGGCGCCTTTTTCGTACCAGTCGGGCTGCCGTCCTTCGGCAATTACGGCATTGTAAAGTGGCTGCATCACCAGATTCGGGTTTTTGCGCCCTAACAGCTCGTTTAAAAAAGACATTATTCTGGAACCCCGTGTTGCGCCAGCTTCCCTATGGCCCGCCTGACGCTTAATGTTAAGACTACATACAGGGGATATTGATATTTGTAGCGCGAGATGCAATGGGCGTTACGACAAGCGGGGGACAATCTGTCGCTAGAATTGAAATCGCCCTGATTGCGCCCGACGCCATTTTGGCGGTTCTATTGGAGAAGTGAGTTAATGCGTAGCCAATTGAAAATGCACATGGTGCTAAGCGGTCTGGTCGCAGGCGGGCTGTTACTGTCCGGCTGTACACAGGTTCGTGGTCATCAAGGCTATATCGTGGATCCCGTTCTGACCAACGCGATTCAGGCCGGTGTTGATAACCGCGCGTCGGTCGAAGCCACTTTGGGGCGCCCGACCTTTACCGGGCAGTTTGAGGAAAATACCTGGTACTATGTGTCTCGTGAAACCAAGCAGCTTGCATTTAATTCGCCGACCCCGCGCAACCAGATGGTCATGCGCGTGACTTTTGACGAGACAGGCAATGTAACCGCTGTGGACCGTACCGGCCTTGAGCTGGTGGCGAGCATCAACCCCGATGGTGACACCACGCCGACATTGGGTCGCGAGCGGTCATTCTTTCAAGAGCTGTTCGGTAATATCGGCGCTGTTGGTGCACCGGGCGCGCAAGGTGCCAGCAACGATCCAACGCGCCCCTAACAGTCATCCAAGCGGTTTGCCGCCAGCCGGCAGCTTTGCTATTTCGCGATGCCGCTTGCCGCCAGGACCGCCAAGGTTACCAGCTCGGAAGCGGTCGAGGCCATGGTGGCGATCTGCACCGACTTATCCAGTCCGACAAGCATCGGCCCGATCACCGCATCGCCGCCCAGTTCGCGGAGCAACTTGGCCGACAGATTCGCCGATTGCAGACCCGGCATGACCAGCACATTGGCCGTGCCGGACAAGCGGCTAAACGGATAATTGGCCATGAGTTTCGGGTTCAGCGCGACATCGGGTGCCATCTCGCCTTCATATTCGAAATTGACCCGGCGCGAATCCAATGTGGCAACGGCTTCGCGGATATTTTCAAGCCAGCGGCCTGCAGGATTGCCAAAGGTCGAATAGCTTAGGAAAGCAACGCGTGGCTCATGCCCCATTTTCCGAGCGACAGCAGCGGTTTGTTCGGCAATGTCGGCCAGTTCTTCGGCGGAAGGCCGTTCATTGACCGTTGTATCGGCCATAAACACCGTGTGGCTTTGTCCGACCATCACGTGAATACCAAAGGCGGTGCGGCCTTTTTCGACATCAATGACTTTGGCGACATCCTTGAATGTCTGTGAATAAGGCCGGGTCACGCCGGTGATCATGGCATCGCCCTGATCCATCGCCAGCAAGGCCGAGCCAAAGATATTGCGGTCCTGATTGACCATGCGTTTGATATCGCGCTCCATATGGCCTTTGCGGTGCAGGCGTTCATAGAGCATGCTGACCATATCGGGGACCAGCGGGCTGTTGCGGGAGTTATGGATTTCAAAGCGATCCGGATCACTGACACCCAGTTCCTGAAGCTTTTCGCGTACGCGGTCGTCTCGGCCAACCAGCACCGGCGTGCCATAGCCGCCATCCTGAAACTGGATCGCCGCGCGCAGCACAACATCTTCTTCCGCTTCGGCAAAAATGACCCGTTTCGGTGACAGGCGGGACGTTTCATAAGCCTGCGTGAGCACCGATGTGGTCGGGTTGAGCCGTGCTTTCAGGCTCTGGCGATAGGCATCGAGATCTTCAATCGGCTTTTGGGCGACGCCGCTGTCCATCGCCGCTTTGGCAACAGCAGCCGAGACCACATCCATCAAACGCGGATCAAAGGGCGCGGGAATGATATAATCAACGCCAAAATTTGGCGCTTGTCCGCCATAGGCGGCAGCGACTTCTTCGGGCACCTGTTCGCGGGCGAGTTCCGCAATGGCGTAGGCAGCCGCGACTTTCATTTCTTCATTGATACGGGTTGCCCGAACATCCAGCGCACCGCGGAAAATAAACGGGAAGCCGAGAACATTGTTCACCTGATTGGGATAGTCCGACCGTCCGGTGGCAACAATCGCATCGGGCCGAGCCGCCTTGGCATCGGGCGGGGTGATTTCGGGGTCGGGATTGGCCATCGCAAAGATAATCGGCTTGTCGGCCATATCCTTGACCATTTCCGGTTGCAGCGCGCCAGCAGCCGAGAGGCCAAGGAACACATCTGCGCCCTTCAGCGCATCGGTCAGGTCCCGCGCATCGGTATCAATCGCATGGGCGGATTTCCACTGGTCAACATTGTCGCGACCGCGATAGATGACGCCGCTGCGGTCACACATGGTCAGATTATCATGCGGCACGCCGAGTGATTTGATCAGCGAGGCACAGGCGATGGCTGCTGCCCCTGCGCCGTTTACGACGACCTTGATATCTTTGACATCACGGTTGGTCAGCAGGCAGGCATTGATGATGCCGGCTGCCGCGATAATCGCGGTGCCATGCTGGTCATCGTGAAACACGGGTATGTTCATCTGGTCGCGCAAGGTTTGCTCGATGATGAAACAGGCCGGCGCGCCTATATCTTCCAGATTAATGCCGCCGAAGCTCGGTTCCATGATGCGCACCGCGTTGATGAAGGCATCGGTGTCTTCGGTGTCCAGTTCGATATCGATAGAATCGACATCGGCAAAGCGTTTGAACAATACGGCCTTGCCTTCCATCACCGGCTTGGACGCGAGCGCGCCCAGATTGCCGAGCCCCAAAATGGCGGTACCGTTGGAAATCACCGCCACCAGATTGCCCTTGGCGGTATAGTCATATGCTTTGGAAGGATCGTCGGCGATCGCACGGACCGGAACGGCGACACCGGGAGAATAAGCGAGGCTCAGATCCCGCTGCGTGGCCATCGGTTTTGATGCCACAATCTCGATTTTGCCAGGACGTCCGTGGGAATGGAATAATAATGCTTCGCGCTCAGAAAATTCTACGTTGCTCTTGTTTTTGTCGGCCAAATTATCTCTCCGTGATTCAGATTTTGGCATCCCCTGCCAACGTGCTGCGCGTCCCTAATCGTGCCTACTCCGATTGCTATGGTTTGAGCAAGTGTTGCTTCATGAGGCGTTCGTCTATTTGCAGTGCACAGGTTTCTGATACGCGGCCTTTTCTGAACGACGGGTCTGGGCTATCGCATCCTCATGGCAACGCGGACTCAGCATAAACCGGACAAGAAAAAAGCAACGGCTGCGAAAGCCGGTGCCGATGCCAAACGCACGCCGATGATGGAGCAATATTTTGCGCTGAAGGAAAAGGCGCAGGATTGCCTGCTTTTCTATCGGATGGGCGACTTTTTCGAGTTGTTTTTTGACGATGCCAAACTGGCCTCTGCTGCGCTTGATATCGCGCTGACCTCGCGCGGGAAAAATGCTGGCGAGCAAATCCCGATGTGCGGCGTACCGGTCCATGCGGCCGAAAGCTATCTGGCGAAACTGATCCGCGCCGGGTTCAAGGTCGCGATTGCCGAGCAAACCGAAACGCCGGCCGAGGCGAAGGCGCGCGGCGGATATAAAGCATTGGTCGCGCGGGATATCATCCGGTTTGTTACCGCCGGCACGCTGACCGAAGACACGCTGCTCGATGCGCGGTCGGACAATATGCTGGTCGCGGTGGCCGAGGTGCAGGGGCAAATTGGTATTGCGGCGAGCGACATTTCGACCGGCGATTTTGAACTGCTTCAAATTTCCGAAGATGCACTGACCGCCGAATTGTCGCGGATTGCGCCGTCGGAGATTATCTGCAGCCCGTCACTGGCGGCGCGGCTGGAGGCGGCGACGGAGTGGCCAAAAGAGGATTTTGACAGTCAGAAGGCCGAGCGCAAACTCAAGGCGCTATTCGGGGTTTCGACACTCGACGGCTTTGGCGATTTTGCACGCAGCGAACTGGCGGCCGCTGGCGGGCTGATTGCCTATATCGAACATGCAGCGCAAGGCGACACGCCGTTTCTGAAACCACCGGTGCAGCGCCATGCGGGCGAATATCTGCTGATCGACGGCGCGACCCGCGCGAGCCTTGAAATTGAGCGGACCATGGCGGGCGAACGCAAGGGCAGCTTGCTGGGCAATATTGACCGCACGGTCACGCCGGGAGGCGCGCGCCTGCTGGGCCGCGATCTGGCAGCTCCCCTATTTGATGAGGCGAAAATCAACCTGCGCCTGGGCGTGGTCCAGTGGTTTTACGACGCCCCGGCCATTCGTGATACCGTGCGCGATGCGTTAAAGGCCATGCCGGATATCAGCCGCGCCTTGGGCCGGATTTCGGCGGGACGGGGCAGTCCGCGGGATGTCGGTCAGATACGCGATGGTCTCAGCGGCGCGCGCCTGTTGCGCGAGCGGCTGGCGCTCGACATGGCGCTGCCCGATATGATGAACGCGCTGCTGCCAGCGCTTGATGGTCATGCCGCGATGGTCGATCTGCTGGAACGCGCGCTCGTCGAAACGCCGCCGACCGAGATGGGCAACGGCGGTTATATTGCCGCGGGCTATGATCCCGCGCTCGACGAATTGCGCAGCGCCGGTTCCGATGGCCGCAAGGCGATTGCGACACTGGAAGCGCGCTATCGCGAGGCGACCGGGATCAATACGCTGAAGATCAAGCATAATGCGGTGCTCGGTTATTTTGTCGAAGTGCCAGCGCGCCATGGCGACAGTTTGATGGCCGAGGATTCCGGTTTTACCCATCGCCAGACATTGGCGGGCGTGGTGCGGTTCAATTCGACCGAGCTGCATGAAGAAGCGGTCCGCGTGACGCAGGCCGGTGCCCATGCGCTTGCCGCGGAAGCGGCCCATTTTGAAGAGCTGGTCGACAAGATACTCGAGCGTAAGGATCTGATTGCGATGAGCGCCGACGCGCTGGCGCGGATTGATGTGGCATCGGCCTTGGCAGAACGCGCGGTCGAGGGCCAATGGTGCCGTCCCGAATTTACCCATGGCAATGTGCTCGATATCCAAGCGGGCCGCCATCCGGTGGTCGAGGCAGCGCTCAGCGCTTCCGGCGATCCCTTTGTCGCCAATGACTGCGCCTTGTCGAATGATGAGCGGCTCTGGCTGGTATCTGGCCCGAATATGGGCGGTAAATCGACATTCCTGCGGCAAAATGCGCTGATCGTGATCCTGGCGCAGGCGGGCGGCTTTGTGCCTGCCGCTTCGGCTAAGCTCAGCCTGGTCGACCGGCTGTTCAGCCGCGTCGGAGCGTCCGACAATCTGGCGCAGGGCCGATCAACCTTCATGGTCGAGATGGTCGAAACCGCGACAATCCTGAGTCAGGCGACGGACAAGAGCTTTGTCATTCTTGACGAGGTCGGCAGGGGTACATCGACCTATGACGGTCTCGCGCTGGCATGGGCGGTGGTTGAGGCCGTGCATGAAACCAACCAGTGCCGCTGCCTGTTCGCGACCCATTATCACGAATTGACCCGGTTGGCAGACCGGCTTGACGCGATGTCGCTGCACCACGTGCGGGCGCGCGAATGGAAGGGCGATCTGGTCCTGCTCCACGAACTTGCCAAGGGCCCAGCGGATCGCAGCTATGGTCTGGCGGTGGCAAAGCTCGCCGGAATCCCCAAACCGGTATTGAAACGCGCCAAGTCTGTGCTCGACAAGCTGGAGGCGGGCAAGGCGGAAACCGGTGGTCTCGCTGCCGGTCTCGGCGACCTGCCTTTATTTGCGGCAAGCCTTGCCGAAGACGATGCGAAAACCGATATGCTGAGGGACGCACTCCGGGAACTGGACATAGATGCCTTGAGCCCCCGCGATGCGCTCGATCAACTTTATGCGCTGAAATCGGTGCTGGAACAGGAAGAATAATGAACCGCTGGATCATCATCGTCATGTCTGCGCTGCTTTTGGCCGGCGGTGCCTATGTCTATAGCTCCCGCAGTGCCAATGCCGAACCGTTGGAAGTCGGCGCGGTCGCGCCGGATTTTGAAACCACCGGTGCGCTGGCAGGCAAGCCGTTCAAGGTCAGCCTGTCGGAAAAGCTGAAAAAAGGGCCGGTCGTGCTCTATTTCTTTCCCAAGGCGTTTACACAGGGCTGCACGATCGAGGCCAATATGTTCGCCGAAGCAACCCCCGATTTTGAAGCGGCTGGGGCGACAGTTATCGGCATGTCCGGGGATAGCATGGAAGAGCTGACCAAATTTTCGGTCGAGGAATGCCGCGACAAATTTGCCGTGGCGCGGGCCGATGACAGGGTGATGGATGGCTATCAGGTGCGCATGGAACCGACATTGGCACTGACCAACCGGACTAGCTATGTGATTGATCAGGATAGTAAAATTGCTCTGGTTCACAGTGCGCAGGACCCCCGGGGCCATGTCAAAATGACGCTGGAGAAGGTGAAACAAATGGCCCGCGCGCGGATAGCCGCTCCCCCCGAAAATTGATAAACATGTTGCAATTGCCGTAAAGCTGGATTGAAAGACGGCATGACTGAAGAAGCAACCAATCACGCGCCCGATCCTGCGATGCTGGCCAAGGCTGAAACCCTAACCGAGGCTCTGCCTTATTTGCAGCGCTATGCCGGCAAGACATTTGTCATCAAATATGGTGGCCATGCGATGGGTGATCCGGCGCTGGCGCGCAATTTTGCCGAAGATGTGGTGTTGTTGAAAGCGGTGGGCATCAATCCTGTCGTTGTCCATGGCGGCGGCCCGCAAATTGGTGCGATGCTGGAACGGGTTGGCGTCGAGAGTAAATTTGTCGATGGTCTGCGCGTCACGACCAAGGAAACCGCTGAGATTGCGGAAATGGTCCTCTCTGGCGCGATCAACAAGGAATTGGTGAGCTGGATCGAACGGGCTGGCGGCAGCGCGATCGGTATTTCCGGCAAGGATGGCGGTTTCGTCAAGGCGGCCAAGCTGCGCCGTACTGCGCGCGATCCCGACAGCAATATCGAGCGGATTATTGACCTGGGCTTTGTCGGCGAACCGAAACGCGTCGATCGCAGCATCGTCGATACGATTTCAACTGCTGGCATGATCCCGGTTATCGCGCCCATTGGTGTGGGCGATGATGGCCATACCTATAATATCAACGCGGACACTATGGCAGGCGCCGTTGCTGCGGCACTCAGAGCATCGCGGCTGTTCTTGCTGACGGATGTTGCCGGCGTGCTGGACAAGAAAGGCGATCTGCTAACCGACCTGTTTCCGGCCGAGATCAAGCGCCTTCAGGAGGATGGCACAATATCGGGCGGGATGATTCCCAAGCTCGAAACCTGCGTGAACGCGGTGGTGAAGGGCGTGGACGCGGCGGTGGTGCTGGACGGCCGCGTACCGCATGCGATGCTGCTGGAAATCTTCACCAGCAAGGGCGCGGGAACGCTTATTCGGGACGATTTTGAAACGGTTGATTAATTGTCAAACTGTATTATATTGATGATACACTAATTTTTGGCATAGATTGCTTGGCATTGCGCGCCACTATCGTTTAATGGCCATCATGAGATAAAAAGGTTCCGTCCATGTTTTACGCCTTGTTTCAGATTATCAGCATTTTGTTGAACGTCGCGATTACAGTCATCATCGTGCAAGCGATAATGAGCTGGTTGCTCGCGTTTAACGTGATCAACCTGCAAAATGATATCGCACGGGCGATCTGGACGACATTGGACGCGCTGACAGCCCCGATTTACCGCCCTGTCCGCCGTATCATGCCCGATTTCGGATCGATTGATCTGACGCCGATGGTGGTCATTATCGGTATCATCATCCTGCAGGATGCCATTCTTCCACCGCTCGGCGCGGCGCTCATACCGGTTTTATGACCAAGAGCGGGGCGGCGATAATTGACGGCAAAGCCTTTGCCGCTGGTCTAAGGGAACGCATCAAGGCCGCAGTCCCGAAATTTCAGGAACAAACCGGCCGCGCGCCGGGGCTCGCCGTGGTGCTGGTCGGCGATGATGCCGCGAGTCAGGTCTATGTCGCATCCAAGCATAAAGCGACCTTGGCCGCCGGCATGGAAAGCTTTGAACACCGCCTGCCAGCCGACACAAAACAGGAAGACCTGATCGCGCTGGTCGAGCAGCTCAATGCGGACGAGGCGGTAGACGGGATATTGGTGCAATTACCTCTCCCCGGTCATCTTGATGAAAAAGCCGTCGTTATGGCGATTGACCCGGACAAGGATGTTGATGGCCTGCATGTTATCAATGCGGGACGGCTTGCCAATGGCGAGGAAGCCCTGACGCCATGTACACCACTGGGCAGCCTGATGCTGCTCAAGGATCAATTGGGTGATCTTTCGGGCCTGAACGCCGTGGTTGTCGGGCGCTCGATTCTTGTCGGCAAACCGATGGCGCAGCTGCTGCTTTCGGAAAATTGCACGGTGACCATGGCGCATAGCCGTACCCGTGATTTGCCGGATGTCGTGCGCCGCGCGGATATCGTGGTCGCTGCTGTCGGCCGGGCCGAGATGGTCAAGGGTGACTGGCTGAAAGACGGCGCGGTGGTGATCGACGTCGGGATCAACCGGCTCGCACCGGAAGCGGGAAAGGAAAAAGGCCGTCTGGTCGGCGATGTCGCCACGGCGGAAGCGATGGACCATGTTCGCGCCATTACCCCGGTGCCCGGCGGGGTTGGGCCAATGACCATTGCTGTGCTATTGCGCAACACATTGGTCGCCGCATCAATGCGCGCCGGTCTCGCTAAGCCTGAAGGATTATAGTCTATGAAGCGGTTATTGGCAGCGTTCGGAATGGCTTTGATATTGGCGAGCTGCGCCAGCAACGGTCGGCCCAATGACCGCGAGCGGTTTTTGCGGGCCGCAGGCAATCCGGTCGCTAACCCCAGCGATATTGTGAAAGCAGAACTGGCCTTTGCCCGGCTGGCCCGGGAAAAGGGTCAATGGACCGCCTTTCGTGAAACCGCTGCTGCCGACGCTATCATGCTGACGCCAGAATTGGTCAGCGCACAAGTCTGGTTGAAGGATAAAACGGACCCGCCGCAGGCGACCGAGTGGCAGGCGCACAAGATTTACATGTCCTGCGATGGCAGCATGGGCGTAGCGACCGGCGCCTGGCAAGGAGCCAAAGGCGGCACCGGTTATTTCACGACCATCTGGGAAAAACAGGATGCAGAGAGCCGGCGTCAGCGCGGCAAGGATGTCGAGTGGAAATGGATATTCGATCATGGCGTGCCGCTCGACAAGCCGTTGGCCGAACCGGATTTCGTCACCACACGCGTCGCGACCTGCTCCAAGGATGCGCTGCCGGTGATACCTATCGGTCCGAGCGGCGAGAAAAACAAATCCGGTTTTTCAGCCGATCGCACGATGTATTGGAGCGCGCAAAGCTCTGCTGACAAATCCCGCTCGATAATTGTCCGCATGTGGAATGGCGTCGAATGGGAAGATGTCGTATTTGATGACGTGGCTGCGCCAGCCGAATGACCGAGCTGTTCATTTCTGCCTTCATCACCTTTTTCGTGGTGATTGACCCGCCGGGCTGTTCCCCGATCTATGCCAGCCTGACCGGTAACGCGTCGGCTAAACAGCGCCGGATCATGGCGATCCGCGCGGTGGTTGTTGCTGCCATTATTTTGGCGGTTTTTGCCGCTTTTGGTGAGCAATTGCTGGGCGCTTTGGGGATCAGCCTCGACAGTTTCCGCATTGCGGGCGGGATCATGCTGTTCATCATCGCGCTGGAAATGGTGTTCGAAAAACGCACCCAGCGTCGCGAAGACCGCGCGCAGGATATTATTGACCAGCCGGAAATCGAGGATGTCTCGATATTCCCGATGGCGATGCCGATGATTGCCGGTCCAGGATCAATAGCCGCGGTCATGTTGCTGATGGCGCGACATGAAGGCCTGGAAAGCACTTTGGTGATCCTGGGCGCTCTTGGCGCCGTGCTGCTGCTTACGTTGCTAGGCCTGTTGCTCGCGGGTCCGATGATGCGGATATTGGGCCACAAGGTGGAGCAAGTGATTACGCGTGTGCTTGGCGTGCTGCTTGGCGCGCTGGCGGTGCAATTTGTCGTCGATGGGCTGAGAGCCAGCTTCTAGAGCGTCCGCGCTTCCTCAATCAGCATGACCGGCACACCTGATTTAATCGGATAGGCCACACCAGCGGCCTCGCTGATCAGTTCTTGTGCCTCTGCATCATAGACCAGCGGCGTCCGCGTCATCGGACAAACCAATATATCCAGCAATTCGGTGTCGAACGTGCCTGCGTTCTGGTCGCGCATTGCCTCGGTCACTGCAGGGTCACGCGTCCCTCGTCGCCATCCTGCCGCCCGAAAAATTCGAGCAGCTGGATAATCAGCTCCGCACGGTTCGAGAGGCCGTCAATCTCCAGCAAGGCCTGTTTGGATGCCGCATCAAACGGGGCGATTTGGGCAATGCCGTTGACAAACGATGTGTCATCCAGCCGGCCGATGCTGTCCCAATCGACCTGATAGCCCTGAAGTTCCGCAAATTTGCGCGACTCAATTTCCAGTGCAGCCCGTTCGGCGCTGGCCAGAACTTCATCCTGCTCGGCATTTTCCTCGATCTCTGCGCGAACCTGCCGAAATGCGGTGGATGCATCAATCTCCTCGATAATCCGGAACCGTGATACGCCTTCCAGCACGATATTGAACCGTCCGTCGTCCATGGCTTCGATGTCGATGATCTTGCCGACACAGCCGACATCAAACAATTCGGGAATGTCACCCGCCGTTTTCGGCTGGACCATGCCGATCCGCCGGTCCCGTGCCATCGCATCGTTAATCAGCGCGCGGTAACGTTCCTCAAAAATATGCAGCGGCAAATGCATGCCCGGAAACAGCAATGCTCCGGACAGAGGGAAGATCGAGATGCGTTTCGTTTCGGCCATATCTATCCGAACAATATCGCGGAAAGCTTGCGCCTTGTGGCAGAGACCCACTCGTCTTCCAGACCGACGACCTCGAACAGCGAGAGCAGTTTTGCTCGCGCTGCACCGTCGTTCCACTCTTTATCGGCGGCAATGATGGTCAGCAGATGGTCCGCGGCACCATCATGATCGCCCGAAGCAATCATCGCGCTGGCCAGATCAAACCGTGCCTGATGATTCTTTGGATCGGCAGCAACGGCAGCACGCAAGGCTTCCGTTTCACCGTCATCCGGTTTGTCCTTTGCCAATGCCAATGCAGATCCAGCGCGCTCAATGGCAGGGTCGCTGGCCATGGCCTCTGGCACGCCGGCGAGCGCTGCTTCAGCCTCGGGCAAATGGCCGGCCAGCACCAGGGCGCGAACCAGACCGCCAACAGCCTCGGCATTGTCTGGAGCCATGTCGGCTATCTGGGCAAATATGCCCGCCGCCCGTTCTCCGTCCCCCTGCGCGAGGACGTCTTCACCCATGGCGAGCAGTGGAGCAATATCCTGCTTGGGTTCTTCGCTGCCCGCACCGATGGGGAGTTTTTCCAGCAGCTGGTCCAGAATCTGCCCCAACTGGCTCTCGGTACGTGCCGAGGTCAGATCGGCAACCGGCTTGCCTTGAAAAATCGCATAGACGGTCGGGATCGACTGCACCTGAAATTGCGATGCGATGAACTTGTTCTCGTCGACATTAATCTTGGCAAGTTTCACGCCCTTGTCAGCATAGGTCGCGGCGACTTTTTCGAGCACAGGGGTCAGCGCCTTGCACGGCCCGCACCATTCAGCCCAGAAATCCAGGATGACCAGATTGTTCATGCTGGGGGCGACCACGGCCTGTTGAAATTCTTCAACCGCCTTTTGTTCGTCCACTGTTAGTCCTGCTGTTGCCAATTGTTGCTCCTGTATCTTATTTGTCTGTTGCCACGCATAAAGCCATTTCTGGCGGGAATCGGGCAACGTTTTCTTGTTTCTGTGCGCTTTATGTGGGGTCGGACCCAGCAAAGCCAAGCATATTTTTACTTTTCATCCCCATGGATATGAAAATGGGGCTTGCCGGACCCAATAACCCATGCTAACCGCGCGCCTCACCTGCTGATGACGATACCCATGTCACAGCCGCCGAGCGGGCGTAGCTCAGGGGTAGAGCACAACCTTGCCAAGGTTGGGGTCGAGAGTTCGAATCTCTTCGCCCGCTCCAGTTTTTATGAAAATCTCAAATAACATTGCCGTTACGGCATCGCGGACTTGGTCCGGTCGATCGCTGGAGATGAGCGGAAAGCTAGTATTTTTGCGGTTGACGGCGGAGTGCCGTCCGATTTAATCAAGCAGTTAAATCGAATTATCTGGAGAGGCCGCATGAGCATAACCGTCGATAAACAGGGCGATATAGCCTTGATCACCATGGATGATGGCAAGGCCAACGCCGTCAATTTTGATCTGATGGAAGCACTGAACGATGCGCTCGATCAAGCGGAATCGGATGCCAAGGCGATCGTACTGGCGGGGCGCGAGGGGCGGTTTTCCGGTGGCTTCGATCTCAAGGCGATGGCGAATTTCAAGCCGGACGATGCGGTGCGGTTGCTCGACCGCGCCAGTGAGCTGCTGCTGCGTTTCTATGGCGGACCTCTGCCTGTCGTGGGGGCCTGTACGGGCCATGCCATTGCGATGGGCACGTTCCTGTTGCTGGCCTGCGATACGCGCATCGGGGCGGAGGGCGATTTCAAGCTGGGTGCCAATGAATCGGCAACGGGCATGAAATTGCCTGTCTTTGCGCTGGAACTGGCGCGCGACCGGCTGAGCGCCAGCCACCTTACCCGGGCGATGATTCAGGCCTATATCTATCACCCGAAAGGCGCGGTCGAGGCGGGCTATCTTGATATGCTGACAGCGCCGGAAAAAGTGGTCGATCAAGCGCTTGCGATAGCCGGTCAATTGGCGGGCCTGTCGACCAAGGCCTATGCCTATCAAAAATCCGCGCTGCGCAAGCCGACGCTGGATGCGATCCGCGCGAGTATCGGCAATCATCCCAACATGTGAGGCACAGCAAAGAATAATATCGGTATTGCGGGCATTTGCCCCTAACCAGCCAGATATTCGTCCAGAGTCATGTGCAGGCGCCTGATTCGCGCTTCCTGATAATTGCCCAATGATTGCGCGCCTTTTCTGGACGCCTTTGCGCCGTCCCTTTGCATCGCCAGATTATCGGTATCCTGATCGAGTATCTCGGCGAGCGCAAAGCCCGGTACGCTCGTATAGCTGTCCTTTATGTCCAGTTTGATCGGCTTGGCGGGGGCAGGACGATCGCCATTTTCAGGCAATGGCTGCAGCACCAGTATTTCGTGCAGGCACCTATCCACATCAATCGGCCGGAACCGATAGCACAGACGGATATTGATGCCGGGGAAGAAGAACATGTTGGGGAACAGGAAATATTCGAGGCTGTCCAGCATTTCGCTGGTCGAAACCTCGGACAGATCCACGTTAAATTCTTTGCCATATTCCTCGCGCAGCATCTCCGCATGAACGGCCCTGGCCGAAGCGCCCTCGGGCAGATCGGCGGGATCGCGGCCCAGTTTTTCGAATAATTTGGCTTCGCTGACCGGCTGTTTCAGATGCGGGCTTGGCACACCGACAGCATGCATGAAGCGGCTGACATTCTTGCCGAAAATATCATATTGCGCATTGGCGTCGGCGGCATTGTAAATGGCCTGGCTATGGGTTTCGAGCACATGATAGGCCTCCAGAAAAGCCTCCATCGCCATTTTCCAGTTGGCCGGCAGCACTTTTTGCGTATGAAGCGCGACATAACGGTCATCCATCGGCCATTGCTGGAAATGATCCGGGATGATTTCGAGATAATCGGATAGCGGCGGCGCATTGTCATCCATATTGATAAAGACAAAGCCGCCCCATGTGTCGCAGCGCACGGCGGTCAGCCCGAAATTATCCTCGTTGAGATGGGGGAAGTCCCAGCGGCAGGGAATTTCCTTCAAGCTGCCATCGAGATGAAAGGTCATTCCGTGAAACGGGCAACGGATATGGGGGCGTTTGGCGCTGCTGCTGCCCTCTGTCGCAAATTGCATCCCGCGATGGGGGCAGCTGTTGACGAAGGCGCGAATTTCATTGTCATCGCCGCGCACGACCAGAATCGAATAGGGCCCCACATCATAGACATGCCGGTTGCCGGGTTCGGGAATATGCTCCTCGCGGCAGGCCCATTGCCAGGTCCGGTTCCACATATGCTCTATTTCGCGCCGGGCGAAATCTTCGCTGATATAGCGGTCAAAGCCGATATCCTCGTCGCCGAGAAATTCATATTGCTCGGTCCGCATCGCGGCGGGCGGATGATCGCCATCGGCGTCCATAATATCCTGCATCGACGGACCGGGGCAGCGCGCCTCGCCCGGGGCCAGATTGGGATCGGATGGTTTGGTCAGATCATGGGGCATTGCTGGCTCCTGACAGGCGGCGTTTTGCTGCGGCTTAGACATTTGACCGTCGCACAAAGAGCCGCGCGCTCCTGTTCTTTTCGGTGATAGTAAAGGGCCCGGCGCTCAGGTAAATTGACCATATCGATAGCAGGAGGCAGGCAATGGCAGCAGAGGCAGGACATGTTCCTGACATGGCGGAATTGGCGGATCGCGCGGCGATTTCCGAAATTCTCGCGTTACATTGCCGCGGTGTGGACCGGGCGGATGAAGCGGCGCTGAGATCCTGCTACTGGCCCGACGCGACCACCGCCTATGGCGAAGCGGCGGTCCCGGCGCATGCCTTTTGCAGCCAGCTTGCGGAAGCCATCAAGGCCTATGCGCGCACCCATCATATGGTGACCAACAGCCTTTTCGTTTTTGATGGAGACCGCGCACAGGTTGAAACCATGTTGCTCGCTTTCCACTACAGGGAAAGCGCCGAGGGCGATGACAGCGAAATGACCTATCTGGGGCGCTATCTCGATGATTTCGAAAAGCGCGGCAATGTCTGGAAAATCAAACATCGCGAACCGGTGATGAGCTGGAGCCAGAACAGCCCGGCCACCCATGATGCGGCCCACCCGGCCCTGTCGGCGCTGCGCCGCGCTGGGCGCTACCCTGATGATCCGATATATGAGCAAGCCGTCACCCGCGCGTCATCCTGAGCCGAAGGTAGGGCGAGGCGGGCCGGGTCCGGATGGCGGCGATTAAAAGAACCACCGCCAGATCGAAACTATGAACAAGGCGCGCAACCTGATCTGGCTCAGGGGTCCTTGCTGTTATTGTCCTCACTGAACAGGAACCGCTCAATCTGCCTTTTCAATCTTTCCTCTGCGGATCCCGCGCTGGAAAAATAGGGCGGCTCAAACTTGGCTTCGAGGCAGCTGCCGTGAAAATAGGTCCCCATAGTGAATTCGGGCATATTCGGGAAACCTATTTCGACAGTTTTCATATCGGACTCCGGGATTACGCCTTCGCAAATCGAGCAGATAAATCCACCTTCAACCGGTATCTCGGATATTTGAGATTCATAAGGAGTGGCAGGGTCCAGACGTTGCATGAGATCGTCGACCACTGCGTTCCAGGCCTGACCCTCTTCTTCGTGCCAAAGGTCTGCCAGCTCGGAAGCCGCTATTAAACGGGCAGCGGCTGTTCGCGCCAGGGTGAGCATATCTGCGGAAGGCTCGCCAAAGTTCGAGAGCAAATCCGGCGCTTCCTCTGGTAAATCTGTCGCGGGTCTTCCAAGCATGCCCGCCCAAAGATCTGCCGCAGCCAGTGCCTCGCAGGCCAAATCCGCATCTATATAATCTGGCAAACCGGACACTATGGCATCTATCGGCCGTTTCAGATCATCCATCGATGCAATTTCGGAAACAAAGTCCAGAGCGGTATCGTTGCTGAAATTTCCCGGGTTCCAAGCCCCCATAACATCTCTCCCAATTGTCGAAAGACATTAGCCCAAGACTGTTAAAACATTCTCTATCAAACACAAAATCGGGCTTTTCAGACGAAGTACCCACAACGCTAGTGTCCGCTTTGGGCGCAAAAGCGGACATTAGGATTTGATTTACAAAACTAGAAGACCATAGTGTTTTTTGTGTCTCGCTTGATAGGAGACACTACTTGAGGCTGATTGATCAATGAAGACAAAACTCTCGACTTCCTTGCTTCTCATCGCTGGCATATCGGGTTGCTCAGAGCCAAATATATGTGACGCGCAGGTTGTTGACGTCTACTTTCTCAACTTTTCTGGTGAACAAGTTTCAATGCATTTAGGTGACCGGAAGCTTGTAGATGAAAAGCTACAAATACCTGAAGATGAGACAGTTGGAATCTCGAAATTTTTGACTTTGCAAAATGATTGTAGCTCGAAATTGCAACTTTCCATTCAAGGAGAAGGGGCACGATTTGACGGCCTCATTCCAAATAGGACAAAGACTATCTACATTGATCCAATCGGATCAAAAGTGATTGAATTTTCAGTCTATGAGGCGGCCTTAGATTGATTTCGGTAGTGTCCGCTTTCGGGATATTGCTGACTTTCCCTGTACAGCAGCGACTTTCCAAATCCCCTCTTTCCTACATTGTACCATATAGGTTATATCATGGACTTTCCATAACCGATGAGAGAAAGCATGATGACCGAGCTATCCCCCAAGCAATTAGACATTGAAACATTGAACGCACCTGCACCGCGCTGGACACCGGAGAAACAGGGCAGGTTTCTCGAGGCCCTCGCGCGCTCTGGGTCGGTTAAATCAGCGGCGGCTTTTGTGGGGATGAGCCGGGAGAGTGCGCATCGGTTGAGGCGTCGCGATGAGGGGCGCGCCTTTTCGCGGGCGTGGGATGCGGCGCTTATTCATGCGCGGGATCTTTATGCAGAAGAAGTGCTGGAGAAAGGGCTGAATGGCTGGGCCGAGCCTGTCTGGTATCATGGCGAGGAAGTGGGGGAGCGGCAACGTTTTTCTGTGCCCTTGTTGCTCGCGGCACTCGCGCGGCTGGATGCCAAGGCGGATGAATGTGATCTGGCGGGCAATCCGGCGCGCGCGGCTGCAGCGGAGTTTGAGGAGATGGTCGAGGCGATCAGCCAGGGCAGGGATTGTAGCGAGATGCTGGAGAAGCAGGATCAGGCGGGGCAACCGGCAGCGTCGTCCCCTTTTACAGGATTCGACAATGGAGAGCTGCTGCAACGGCTGCGCGAAAAACAGGAACGGGAAAAAATTGCCGCCACCGCTCCGGAAGATATCGACATATCCGATCTTGATCCCGACGAAGCGGCTGACTGGGACGATCTGCAATGGGAGCGCGCGATGCGCAGCAATATGAGCGATGATCCCGATTTCTGGACACGGACCCGGGCGAGTGAAGCTGCGGCGGGTATTGTCCATGAGGATGACGAGATGTTTGAAGGCTTTATGCCAGGCGAAGACATGCCCGCATCGGCGGCACAGGCACTTCCGCTTCAGGGGGTGTGACCCCGTGTGACCCTGGATGGATCGATGAACTTAGCCCGCCATCGTCCGCGGCCGGGCCTGGCGATAGGAACCGAGCAGGCGGACGCTGTTGCAATGGAAATTCAATTCCTCCAGCGCCCGGTCCACCGCCGGATCGCCGGGTGCGCCCTCGATATCGGCATAGAATTTCGATGCGGAGAAGCTGCTGCCCTCCTGATAGCTTTCCAGCTTGGTCATGTTGACGCCATTGGTCGCAAAACCGCCCATCGCCTTGTAGAGCGCGGCGGGCACGTTTTTGACCTCGAAGATAAAGGTCGTCATCGTCGGGCCATTGGCTTCCGGGACAGTGGCCTCTGGCGCCAGCAACACAAAGCGCGTCATATTATGATCTTCATCCTCGATCGCATTGGCAATCGGTTGCAGGCCGTAAATCTGGGCAGCCAGCGGCGGCGCGATGGCGGCGGCATGCGGGTCATCATGCTGCGCGACATAGGCCGCGGCGGCGGCCGTATCGGCATAGGCGACCGGAATAATGTCATGGGCGCGCAGATAATGGCGGCACTGGCCCAGCGCTTGCGGATGGCTCATCGCTGTCTTGATCTTCGCATCGGCGGATTTGGCCATCAGACAGTGGCGAATCCGCATGAAATGTTCGGCAACAATATGCAGGCCCGATTCGGGCAGCAGGAAATGGATGTCGGCGACCCGGCCATGCAGGCTGTTTTCGATCGGAATAATCGCGCTGCCAGCCGTCCCGGTTTTGACCGCATCCAGCGCATCTTCGAACGAAAAACAGGGCAAGGTCAGGCAATCCGGCGCATATTCCATCGCGGCGAGGTGGGAATTTGCGCCCGGTGCGCCCTGAAAGGCGATCGCCTGCGCGGGCGTTTCTGCGGCGGCTTCCGCCATTTTCTTGACCATGCCCAAGGCGTTTTGCGGAAAGCTGTTCATGATGCGGCTGGATCCTGTTTCTTTTTGGCCGGGTTATTAGCGCCCGCGATTGCCGCACAAAACGGGTCGGCGCAAGACCTGATCGCTTTGTCATGCAAGGGACGCAACAATATTAGCAACTGGCCGCGCAATTGAGGTCTTGCTTTGGACCGGCGCACTTATTAGAGAAAGCCCAAAGTTTTGGCAGGTGATGCCTGCCCTTTATTCAGGGATTTGACACGAGATGGACAATAACAACACCATTGCTGGCTGGGTATTGGCAGGCGGAATTGCAGCGCTTGGCTTTTCAATCTTGAGTGGCAAATATTTCCATGCTGACAAATATGAGCGGCCGGAAACCATGGGTTATGTGATTGAAGGCGTCGAATCAGCTGACGGTGGCGCGGAAGAAATGCCGATGAGCATGATGCTCGCCAAGGCTGATATTGCCGCCGGCGAAGCGGTGTTCAAGAAATGCGTCGCCTGTCACACGGTTGACCAGGGCGGTGCCAATGGCATCGGTCCCAATCTATACAACACGTTGGGCAATGCCCACGGTCATGTTGCCGGCTTTGCCTATAGCGATGCCCTGACGTCGATCGACGGCAACTGGAATTTTGACAATATGAATGCGTGGCTGATCTCTCCGCGCAAATATGCGCCGGGCACGAAAATGACCTTTGCCGGTCTGAGCAAGCCGGAAGATCGCGCCAATGTGATCGCCTATATGAACTCAAAAGGGTCGAACCTGCCATATCCTGAGCCGCCGGCTGAGGAAGAAGCTGTCGACGCGGGTGCACCTGCCGAAGCAGAAGCGGCTGCGGCTGCCGAGCAGGTGGCAGAAGAAAGCGTGGCAGCAGACGAAGCGGCTGCTGAGGAGTAAAGGCTTGGCGGATCGAGACGGGCCGCTGGCGGCTAGCCGCAGTCGAGCCCGTAGAAATGCTGGATGATGTTCCAGGCTTCGTCGGCTGTTTCGACAAATTGGAACAGGTCGAGATCTTTGGCGCTAATCGTGCCTTCTTCGGCCAGAGCGTCAAAATCGATCACCCGATTCCAGAAATCCCTGCCGAACAGGATGATGGGAAGTGGTTCCATCTTTCCGGTTTGCACAAGGGTGAGTAGCTCAAAAAACTCGTCAAATGTGCCGAAGCCGCCGGGGAACACGGCCACGGCCCGGGCCCGCAGCAGGAAGTGCATCTTGCGCAGGGCGAAATAGTGGAACTGGAAACTGAGCGATGGGGTCACATATTCATTGGGCGCCTGCTCATGCGGCAACACGATGTTGAGGCCGATGGATTCCTTGCCGGCATCGGCCGCGCCGCGATTGGCCGCTTCCATGATGGAAGGCCCGCCGCCGGAGCAGACGACGAAATCGCGTTTGCCATTTTCCGTGATGCCGCAATCGCTGGCAATCCGGCCCAGCTCGCGCGCTTCGTTATAATATTTGGACTTCTCTTTGAGCCGCTTGGCGGTCTTCAAAGCGGCTTCGTCGGTCGCCGCCTCGATCAGCGCATCGGCCTTTCTAGGCTCAGGAATACGGGCCGAACCATACATGACGAGGGTCGAGCCAATGCCGGCTTCATCCAGCAGCATCTCGGGCTTGAGCAGCTCGAGCTGAAAACGAACAGGACGCAGCTCTTCCCGCAGCAGGAAGTCATTGTCCTGAAAAGCGAGTGTATAAGCTGGGTCTTCGGTCTGGGGAGTGCTTAGAGCCTGTTGTTTGGCGAAATCTGCTTCCTGTTTCGCACGATAGAAGCGGCGGTCGTGTAAATCTTTATTTGTCATGGTTCTGCCCTAGAGCATAGCAATGTGACTTGCCAATGAACTTAATGGTTTATCGAAAAATTTCAGGCTATCGGCAATAGCCGTTGCCACTCATATCAAAATGGAAATGATCATGATGGTCAGCATTGAAATCCGGGCTGAGTACGGTCCCGAAACGTCGACAGGCGCTTTGGTGGATGGCGCGCAGGAATTTCTTCTCCTGCCGCCCATTATTCCAGTGTTTGGTCAGCGTAATGCGCCGGCCATCGGCCAGAACAAAGCCCGACACATCAATCGCATTGGCGCGTCCATGTTCGGACAAACGATTCGAGCCTGCTACGGGGCGACAGCTATAGCTGCCCATGGTTTCGATTCTTACCAGTTCGCTGCCAAGATACTGGCGTGCAGCACGCCTCACGGCATATTCCGTCCATGCGGCAAATTTGTTCGCCAATTCACATCTCACCGGGCCGAGGTTTGAAACTTCGGTACCGCGACCGACATCGAGCATCGTGATCGCGCCAATCTGGCTACACCCGCCGGAGAAATTCTGATTGGGCAAGGGAGAGAAACGGACACCGGCATTGCGCAACTCGCCGAAGCATTGCCGGGCGCTGGGGCTTGGGTTGATCGGGCTAGAGCCGCCTGTTGGTCGCTTGCTATCTGGTATACCGCAGGCACCAAGAGTCAGCGACAGAAACCCCAAATACAAAAAGTTACGCGCAACAGGCGCTTGAACACATGGCTTTTTCATAAAAACTGCTTGACGAAGCGATCCTAACTGACGGCTGAAGATAGTGGTATATACCGGTTTTTCGGCTGAAGAGGATAGTCTTTGCGACAAATGGAATTTTTCTTTCCCACTATCCGATTCGTGCCACCCCAAAAATGCCGATTTGATAGAAGCTTGGATATTGACGCTTGACTTGCTGCGCTGCAACAACCATTGCGGCGACGGGCCACGCGGTCCCAACGCCGCGCGAGCTCTCTGTAAGGAGAAGCATACATGACTGATACTGTGTTACCGCAACCCGAGTTGCGTCCAAATTGCCCGAATTTTTCTTCGGGCCCTACCGCCAAATTTCCTGGCTGGTCTCTCGACAAAATAAATACCGTGGCCATGGGTCGCTCTCATCGCTCTGCGACAGGCAAGGGCCGGCTGAAATATGCTATCGACCTCAGCCGCGAGCTACTCGGCATTCCCAACGACTATCTCATCGGCATTGTTCCTGCGTCCGATACGGGTGCGGTTGAACTGGCAATGTGGAATATGCTCGGCGCGCGTCCGGTGACGGTTGCGGCTTGGGAGAGCTTCGGCAATGTCTGGATCCAGGATGCTGTAAAACAGCTGAAACCTGCCGACCTGACGGTCCTTGAAGCCGACTATGGTGACATTCCAGACCTGACCCAGATCGACAAGGGTGATGATATTGTCTTCACCTGGAACGGTACGACATCAGGCGCGAAAATTCCGAACACCGACTGGATCGCGGACGACCGCGAAGGTGTTACGATCAATGATGCGACCAGCGCTGTATTTGCGCAGCCGATGGATTGGGCTAAGCTCGATGCCACCACTTATAGCTGGCAAAAAGTCATGGGATCGGAAGCAGGCCACGGCATGTTGATCCTTAGCCCGCGCGCTGTTGAACGTATCGAAAGCTATAGCCCGAACTGGCCGCTCCCGAAAATCTTCCGCGTCAAGAAGGGCGATAAACTGAACCGCGCGATCTTTGAAGGTGCGACGATTAACACGCCGTCCCTGCTGGCGACCGAAGATTATATCGCGTCCCTGGAATGGGCCAAATCTATTGGCGGTTTGCCAGAACTGCACGCCAGAGCAGACCGCAATGCAAAGATTGTCCATGACTGGATTGAAGCAACGCCGTGGCTGCGCAATATGGTCGGCGATCCTGCGAAATGGACCAATACCGGTGTCTGCATGATGTTCCAAGGCGATTGGTATGATGGCTTGAGCGACGATGACAAAGCCGCCGTGCCCAAGAAAATCGCTGGCATGCTCGAAAAAATGGATATCGCGTATGACTTTAACGGTTACCGCGATGCACCGCCGTCTTTACGTATCTGGTGTGGTTCAACCGTTGAGGAAGAAGACGTCCGCCGTCTGCTGCCCTGGATTGAATGGGCCTTTGCGCAGGTTAAAGCCGAGATTTAAAACGATAGCCCTCTCCCCTTGAGGGGAGGGGGTTGGGAGAGGGGCAGACCCCCTCATCATTTCTAACATATAAGGGCCGGGAGATGGTCACCCCCCTCTCCCCGGCCCTCTCCCCTCAAGGGGAGAGGGAGACACACATGCCAAAAGTACTTATTTCTGACAAAATGGACCCAAAAGCCGCGGAAATTTTCCGTGAACGCGGTGTTGAGGTGGACGAAATTACCGGTCAGACGCCCGAAGAGCTGATGAAAATCATCGGCGACTATGATGGTCTTGCCATCCGGTCCTCAACCACCGTCACATCCGAATTGTTGGATGCTGCCACCAATCTTAAGGTCGTTGGCCGCGCGGGCATCGGTGTCGACAATGTCGATATTCCTGCCGCATCGGCCAAAGGGGTGGTGGTGATGAACACGCCCTTCGGTAACAGCATCACGACAGCAGAACATGCCATTGCGATGATGTTCGCGCTGGCGCGCCAGCTTCCTTCTGCTGATGCCTCTACCCAGGCCGGCAAATGGGAGAAATCCAAATTTATGGGTGTCGAGCTGACCAGCAAAACGCTCGGTTTGATCGGCGCTGGTAATATCGGTTCGATTGTTGCTGAACGGGCCATTGGTCTGCGCATGAAGGTGGTTGCATATGATCCATTCCTGACCGCAGAACGTGCGGTTGAGATCGGGGTTGAGAAAGTGACGCTGGACGAGCTGCTCGCCCGCGCTGATTTCATTACCATGCACACGCCATTGACGGACCAGACGCGGAATATCTTGTCTGTTGACGCGCTCGCCAAAACCAAGCGGGGTGTTCGGATTATCAACTGTGCCCGCGGCGGTTTGATTGACGAAGCGGCCTTGAAAGATGCGCTGGAATCCGGACAAGTGGCTGGTGCGGCGCTTGATGTCTATGCGCAAGAACCTGCCAAGGAAAATCCGCTCTTTGGCACGCCAAATCTGATTTGTACGCCACATCTGGGCGCTTCCACCAGTGAGGCACAGGTCAATGTTGCCATTCAGGTGGCTGAGCAAATGGCGGATTATCTGGTGAATGGCGGCGTAGAAAATGCGCTTAACATGCCGAGCCTTTCTGCAGAGCAGGCGCCGAAGCTGAAACCCTATATGACGCTTGCAAATCAGCTAGGTTCCTTAATTGGCCAACTGTCCAGCAGTTCGCTTAAGGGCATTTCGGTTGAAGTTGAAGGCGCGGCAGCCGAGCTCGACCCGAAACCCATCACTGCTGCAGTTCTTGCTGGATTGATGGCAGCCTATAGTGATTCCGTGAATATGGTGAACGCGCCCTATTTGGCCAAAGAGCGCGGTCTGGATGTTCGTGAAGTGCGGCATGACCGCGAAGGCGACTATCACACATTGGTCCGCGTATCCGTCACCACCGATGAAGGCGAAAAATCAGTCGCTGGAACGCTGTTCGGTTCTTCGGGCCCGCGTCTCGTTGAGATGTTTGGCATCAAGGTTGAGGCTGATCTTGAGGGCGATATGCTTTATATCGTCAATCAGGATCAACCCGGATTCATCGGCAGCGTTGGCTCGACATTGGGCGAGGCCGGTGTCAATATCGGTACATTCCATCTGGGTCGTCGCGCGGATGCACCAGGCGGAGAAGCGGTATTGCTTCTCTCCATCGATTCGCCGGTAGAAGAGCCCGTCCTATGGGCCGTTTGCAAACTCGAAGGGGTGAAAACAGTCAAAGCCTTGCGCTTCTAGAAAATTGGCTAAAAAACCGGTGGCCTCAGCGCTTGCTTAGGCTATGGAGACGAAAGTCTATGCAAAAGCTGTCTAACTTGCTGCCTGAAGGCTTTCACGATTCCCTCCCTCCATATGCTGAGGCCGGGTCCCGACTCGAACGCGAAGTACACGATACGCTTGCCAGCCATGGCTACGCACGCGTGTCGCCACCGTTGGTCGAATATGAAGACGTTCTGACGGGTCGGATGACCGGATCAGCAAAAAGCGACTTGATGCGTTTTGTCGATCCTATCTCACAGCGAACCTTGGCCATGCGCCCCGATGTGACAATGCAAATTGGCAGGATAGCCGCGACCAGTCTGGCCGGTGCGGCGCGCCCGTTGCGTCTCAGTTATTCGGGTCAGGTACTGAAACTGCGTTCTGGCCAGCTGCGCCCGGAACGCAGCCGATTGCAAATTGGCGCGGAGTTGATTGGAACCGACAGCGTCGCAGCGGCGAGCGAAATTGTGACCGTGGCCATAGAGGCATTGGGCCGGGCGGGTTTGACTGGGATTACGGTGGATTTCACCATGCCCGATTTGGTCGATATCCTGTCCGCCGGACCTTTGCCGCTTAGCGCCGCGCAGGCGGACGAAGTCCGTAGCGAGTTGGACATGAAGGATGCTGGCGGCCTGACCGAGTTGGGCGCCACCGGCTATTTACCGCTGATAGAGGCAACCGGACCATTTAATGATGCTATGGCCAAGATGCGAGATTTCGACTGCGACGATCTGCTGAGATCGCGGCTTGACGGTATATCCGCCATTGCCGCCAACATCAAAGACAAGGCGAAACTTACCCTTGATCCCACTGAACGCCACGGCTTTGAATATCAAAACTGGTTTGGTTTCACCCTTTTTGCCGATGGCTTTGTCGGAGCGATGGGGCGTGGAGGTAGCTACGAAATTCCAACTGCCGATGGCGGAACGGAAAATGCCGTCGGCTTCTCGCTTTATCCCAGCCCGTTGATCGATGCCGGTTTCAGTGCCAAGGCCAAGGATATTCTATTTCTGCCGCTAGGGCATGACAGTGACATTGCTGCATCTTTGCGGGCAGAGGGATGGCGCACCGTTGCGGCGCTTTCGGACAGTGATGATGCTGCGACTTTGGGCTGTACGCATCATCTGGATGGCAAGAATCCGGTAGCAATTTAACAGGAAGAATGTTCAAATATGGCCAATGTAACGGTTATCGGCGCCCAATGGGGTGATGAAGGTAAAGGTAAGATTGTCGACTGGCTATCGGAACGCGCTGATGTCGTGGTCCGGTTTCAGGGTGGTCATAATGCTGGCCACACTTTGGTTGTGGACGGTGAAGTCTATAAGCTCTCGCTGCTGCCATCCGGCATTGTCCGCGGGGCCTTGTCGATCATCGGCAATGGTGTTGTGCTGGATCCCTGGCATTTGCGCGATGAAATTGACAAGCTGCGCAATCAGGGTGTCGTCATCAATGCGGATAATTTTGGTATTGCTGAAAACTGCCCCTTAATCCTGCCCATCCATCGCGATCTTGATGCGTTGCGTGAAGATGCGAGTGGAAAGGGTAAGATCGGCACGACACGGCGCGGTATTGGCCCGGCCTATGAAGATAAAGTGGGTCGCCGTTCTATCCGGGTTTGCGATCTTGCCTATCTCGATGATCTAGGTCCGCAGCTGGACAGGCTTTGCGCGCATCATGATGCTCTGCGCGCCGGTTTTGGCGAAGAGCCAGTCGATCGCGAACGTTTGCTTGCAGACTTGCGGGAGATTGCTGACTCGGTGTTGCAATATGCACAACCTGTCTGGAAGCGCCTGAACGAAGCGCGCAAACGTGGTGACCGGATCCTGTTTGAAGGCGCACAGGGCGTGTTGCTGGATGTCGATCACGGAACTTATCCGTTTGTGACCAGTTCCAATACGATTTCGGGCACTGCCGCTGGCGGTTCGGGCATTGGTCCCTCTGCGACCGGCTATGTTTTGGGGATCGTGAAGGCCTATACCACGCGGGTGGGATCGGGTCCGTTTCCGACCGAGCTAGACGATGATGTCGGACAACGCCTTGGTGAGCGCGGCCATGAATTCGGCACAAATACCGGAAGGCAAAGGCGCTGCGGCTGGTTTGACGCGGTGTTGGTGCGTCAGGCTTTGGCGGTGTCCGGAGTCGCCGGGATCGCGCTAACCAAGCTTGATGTGCTGGATGGCTTTGAAGAGCTGAAAATCTGCGTAGGATATGACCTGAACGGTGTAACTTATGATTATCTGCCGCCGCATCATCAAGACCAGGAAGCGGTGAAACCGATTTATGAAAGCATGAAGGGCTGGAGCGAATCCACTGCTGGTGCGCGCAGCTGGGCGGATTTGCCGGCACAAGCGATCAAATATATCAAACGTGTCGAAGAGTTGATTCAGTGCCCGGTGGCGCTCGTTTCCACATCTCCCGAGCGAGAGGACACCATTTTGGTCACCGACCCCTTTGCGGATTAGATTTTTCCTGCTCTTGGCGCTGGCAACTGTCGGCGGGTGCGGCTCAGCGAAGCCGTTGCAGCCGGATGATGCCGCCGAAGGTACAATTGTGCTACCTGTCATTCCAGCCGGGACCAAAGCCGACAGCATCTTAGTCGACAAGAGCGACCGGACGTTGATCCTTTACAAGGGCGTTGAAGAAATTGCCCGTTATGGCGATATCCGCTTTGGCGATAGACCAGAGGGACACAAACGCTTTGAAGGAGATGAACGCACGCCAGAGGGACGTTATACGATAAACGGACGAAACCCGGGAAGCCGATTTCATCTCAGTTTGCGGATATCCTAACCGAACGCAGCTGACCGCACCTATGCCGAGGCTAGAGGAAAATCACCCGGCGGCGACATCTTCATTCATGGCCAACCCAATGGCCGGAATGGACCGGCTATAAAGTCTGATTGGACCGACGGCTGTATCGCCTTGAGCAATGCGGAGATTGAGCAGATCTGGGATACTGTGTCCGACGGAGCGGAAATATATATCCTCCCCTAAACATCGTCCGCCGATATCATTTCCTCGATATCAATCTCACCGGTCATTACCGCCACTGTGGTTGCAATCGCGGCATCACCGGTAACATTGGTTGTGGTACGCATCATATCCATGATCCGGTCGACGCCCGCAACGAAGGCGATGGTTTCAAGTGGCACGCCGACACTGCCGAATACCAGGGCCATCATGATGAGGCCGGCGCCCGGAATGCCCGCTGCGCCAATGGCACCAAGGGTCGAGGTAATTGCGATCAGAACATAATCGCCGAAGCTGAGATCGACCCCGAAAATCTGCGCACCGAACAAGGTCGCTAGCCCGAGATACATGGCCGTACCGTTCATGTTGATTGTCGCACCCAGAGAAACCACGAAGCTCGCCACCGAGTTGCTGACACCCAGATTGCGCTCCACGCAGCGCAACGTTACCGGCAAGGTCGCGTTGGATGAGGCGGTCGAATAGCTGACCGCAATCGCATCGATAATCCCGCGGAAGAAATCAATCACCGGCAGCTTGGCGACAAATTTGATCATGGCTGAATACATCACACCAATGATCAGCAGGCAGCCGAGATAGTTGAGCCCGACGAGTTGGGCGAGCGAAATGAGCGCATCCGGTCCCAATGTACCCGCTACCCATGCCATCAGTGCAAAAACACCAAAGGGCGTCAGTTCCATGACGATCATCGTGACTTTTTGCATCACGATGGCACCACTATCGAAAATCTTGGCGAGCGGTTTACCGTCTTCTTTTGCCATCAAAATGCCGATACCGATCAGCAACGCAAATACAATCAATGGCAGGACCCGGACGTCTGCCATGACTTGCACCGGGCTGTCGGGTACGATCGAAAGGATCATGTCAACGGCAGTGGTTTCATTGGGAGCAGGTGTTTCACCTTTTTGGATCGCGCTGGTGTCAACGCCCTTGCCAGGTGCAAAAAAGGTCCCCAAGGCCAAGCCAAGCCAGGCGGCAATCTGGCCGGTTATGATGAATAATATCATCGCCCGTCCGCCGACACTGCCGAGTTTGCGAAGGTCGCCAAGCGCAGCCACACCGGCAACCAGTGAGAAGAAAATCAGTGGAACGACCAGCATCTTGATCGCTTTGATAAAGAAATCGCCGATCCATTTGATGGTTTCGGATTCCGGACCCCAGATCAGACCGGTAATGACTCCCAAAATCAGCGCTGCGATAACCCGCTGCCACAGCGGTATTTTGAACCAGAAAGACAGCATATTCCCTCACATCCCCGTATTTTGTTCATGCCTATCCTGCCAAACAGGCAGGAGCAAGCGCGATTAATGCCACATGTTAGGTAGCAGCGGTATTACATCCAAAAACTGATTGCCAGACAGGTTGCCAATCCCACACCAAAGGTCAACGGGATACCGGCCTTGAAGAAATCAGTGAACCGGTAATTACCGGCGGCGTAGACCAATGTATTGGTTTGATATCCGATCGGTGTCGCAAAACTGGCGGAGGCGGCAAACATGACGGCAATGACTAAGGGGCGCGGATCGACGCCAAGGTCCTGACCAAGCGCGATGACAATTGGAGTAATGATGATCGCGACAGCGTTATTGGTCACAATTTCGGTCATGAATACCGACAGGACGTAAATCGCAAAGACCAGCGCCCAAGGAGGCAAATCGACCAGGAACGGGGTTAGTTGCGTCACTATCAGGTCCACGCTGCCCGCCTGTTGCAGACCCAATCCGACGGCAAGCATCCCGAAAATCAGCACCAACACATTGCCGTCCATAGATCCCCAAGCCTCTTCGGCATCAATACAGCGGGCCAACAGGATAGCACCGACCGCCAAGATCGCGGCAACGGCGAGTGGCACTATATTCAGTGCTGCCAACGCGACTACGGCGACCAGTGCGCCAATGGCAATGGGGGCACGGTCTCTGCGAAAGGCCCTGATCTTTGTCTGGCCGACGCCAAAAAGATTGGGGTTTTCATACATCCGCTGGATATCTTTGGTCGATCCAGTCACGAGTAGCCGGTCGGCTGCATGGATGCGGGCGTTGGTCAGGTCAGATCGCGGCAAGTTGCGATAACGGGTCATGCCTAATATGCGGACGTTCAGCTGTCCAAGAAACGGTATGTCGAATAACCGGTTGCCGATGCTGGGATGACTAGGTGCGACCGTCGCTTCAACTAGCTCCTCCCCCAGCGGCCCGACATCGCCGGACCGGACAATGCCAATTTTGAAATCTTCCGATGCGCGCAACGAAATGAGTTCGGTAAGATCAAGGCGGACGACTATCCGGTCTCCCGCACGCAGTTCGTGATGTTCCAGATCATGGCGAATATAGCTGCTTAGCCGCTTGACCGCCGAAACATTGACGCTGGGTCGTCTCACAATTGGTATTTCGGATATTTTCTTGCCAATCGCGGTTGATCGGCTGCGGACTGTGAGTTCAGTAAGAAAATCACTCTCGTCACTGCTGGCGAATTCACCACTAACCTGACCGCCGGGCAACAACCAGCTGCTAAACAAGACCATCATGATAGTCCCGGCTACTGCGGCGATCAGCCCGTAGGGCGTAATGTCGAAAATACCAAAGCCATCAAGTCCGGAATCACGGGCTACAGCATCGACGATAAGGTTCGTCGAAGTGCCGATTAATGTCGTGGTACCACCCAATATGCAGATGAAGCTCAGGGGAATAAGCAGCTTTTTGGAGGATATACCGGTTGCACGGGACAAGCGAATGATGATCGGAATGAGAACCAGGACAACCGGCGTATTGTTCATGAATGCTGACGCGACAAAGGCTCCGAGGAACATCTCGACCACCGCCAGCTTAGGTCTTTTTTTAGCGCGTTCGATAATGAACCCGGCAATCGCATCAATCGTTCCGGTTCGAAGTAATGCCCCAGACAAAATGAACATCGCAGCAATGGTAATTGGCGCGGTATTGGAAAAAACCGAAAACAAGCCGTCGGAATCGATAATCCCGAGGAACAGGAAGGTGCAAGCCCCGAGCACGGCAACCACGGCCGCGGGAAACCGCTCCATGATGAAGCCAGCGAACAGAAAGCCTAATATGACAAGACCGATAACCGCTTTATGCGCCTGAATATAATCATCAATGACATGAAGGACGAGGTCGATCATGGGATCAAGCGCAGCCTTCAATATAACCGACCGCGGCTTTCAGTCCGGCGCGGAAATTGCTTACATATTTGGTTTGGCTTTTCGGGTCCTCAGTTTCACGTCTGGTTCCATCAACGGCCGTTTCGAAGATCATCGCATAAGTACCGTCGCTGGATGTGAGGGATAAGTAGGAACCGGAATCATTGGCATAGGGATGCGCTGAGCTTACGAGCCAATCTCCATAGACGGCGCGAACTTCCTGCTCCGACATGCCAACTCTAGCGCCCGATACGCTTTGCCAAAGGCCAGGGTCGCTTCCATAGGAGACATCAATGCGCACCAGCCGGTCTTCGTTCATCATCAATGCAATATCGGGATAATCTGGTGCGCTGTCCAGATAGTGACAAGAAAAGCGCTCTTCTTCATTGCTCCACGGCCCATCGGTGGTCAGTTTGAACCCTAAGGTTTTGACTTGCTCAACAGTCATCCCGATGCGGATTGGTCCAAGACCTTGAAAAGACAGGCGTGGATTAGACACATTGTTTCCTGTCAGCAAAGCTGCTGCCAGCGTCGGCCAGAGTAGGCCGAAGGTGCGTTTCATCCGCATTGTGCGCGATGCAATAGTTTTTGATCGGCGAGCACCAGTGCCATCATTGCCTCGACAACCGGAACGCCGCGTATGCCGACGCAAGGGTCGTGGCGGCCCTTGGTAACGATCTCTGTTGCTTCGCCTTCACGGGTTACGGTGTCGACAGGTGTCAGGATCGAGCTGGTCGGCTTAAACGCTACGCGACAGAATACCGGCTGTCCCGTCGATATCCCCCCTGCGGTTCCGCCAGCATGGTTGGATTCAAATCGCGGCGTCTCATTTCCTGGTCTCATCGCGTCGGCATTTTCTTCGCCGCGCAAACGGGCAGCGGCAAAGCCGTCACCGATCTCGACACCCTTTGTGGCATTGATGGTCATCATCGCTGCAGCGATTTCGCTGTCGAGTTTAGCGTAAACAGGTGCACCCCATCCGGCAGGAACACCAGTCGCTTCACAGGCGATAATCGCGCCGAGGCTGCTGCCATCCTTGCGTGCGCCATCGACCAGGGCTTCCCAGCGTTTTGCGGCATTGGCATCCGGACAGAAAAACGGGTTATTGCCGATTTCATCGGCGTCAAAATTCGCCATATTAATCGCATCGCCGCCAATTTCAGCAACCCACGCGCGAACGGAAACTTCAGGAATGGCGAGGCGAGCAATTGCACCCGCCGCCACGCGTGCTGCCGTTTCGCGCGCACTGGAACGACCGCCACCGCGATAATCACGAAAACCATATTTGGCATCATAAGCATAATCGGCATGGCCGGGGCGATAGGCTTTGGCGACTTCGCTATAGTCCTTGGACCGCTGGTCGACATTTTCAATCATCAGCGAAATGGGTGTTCCGGTTGTTTTGCCCTCGAACACACCGGACAGAATTTTGACCTGATCGGGCTCTTTCCGCTGCGTGGTATATTTCGACTGGCCCGGGCGCCGGGCGTCCAGAAACGGCTGAATATCGGCTTCGCTCAGTTCCAGCCCCGGAGGACAGCCATCCACAACCGCGCCGAGCGCAGGTCCATGGCTTTCTCCCCAAGTCGAAAAGCGAAAAACGCGGCCGAAACTGTTAAAACTCATATACCCTCATTTATTGGCCCAGTTTTTTTGTTTTTACAGGCGTCCAAAGGCGGGCGCATATTCTGCTCGTCCTGACTGCGGCTTTTGGAACGTCTCGTCAAGCCAGAGTGCTTGAAAATAAGGGCCGGCAAAGGGCGACGCAAATGGCTTTGCGTCTTCGACAGAAAAGCCAAAGCGTGAATAGTAGCGCGGATTACCAAGCAATATGATCAACTGCCATTGATTTGTCCGCGCCCAATGGATAGCGGCTTGAACAAGTTGCGACCCTAAGCCTTCAAGCTGGCGCTTTGGCATGACAGCGACAGGCCCCAATCCCAGTGCTCTGACCGGTTTTTCATCCGCTATGACATCCATAGGACTAAGCGCGATATGACCGATTATCGAGCCCTTCTCTTCAGCCACTTGGGAAAAGGCCAAATCACTATCGCTCCGCAACATATCGACAAGCCGCGCTTCGGCATCGGTTGCAAAAGCAGCCTTGTTTACCGCGAAGATCGGCTTTTCGTCGACTGATTGCTCGGCCCGAAAAAGCATCAATCCAGCGCAATATCAGGCGCATCTTCCTGTTTCATACCGATCGTGTGATAGCCCGCATCAACATGATGCGTTTCACCGGTGACGCCGGAGGATAGATCAGACAGGAAGTACAATGCGGAAGACCCGACGTCATCAATGGTGACATTGCGACGCATAGGAGCATTAAGCTCGTTCCATTTCAGGATGTAGCGGAAATCTCCGATGCCAGAGGCTGCTAAAGTCTTGATCGGTCCGGCAGAGATGGCGTTCACCCGGATACCATCGGGACCAACGTCATTGGCAAGATATTTGACTGATGTTTCAAGCGCTGCCTTGGCCACGCCCATGACGTTGTAATGCGGAATGACCTTTTCCGCGCCATAGTAAGACAGCGTCAGCATCGATCCGCCTGGATTCATCATCGCGACAGCGCGCTTGGCAACGGCGGTAAAGCTATAGACGCTGATATTCATCGTCATCAGAAAATCATCGAGTGTAACGTCAAAATATTTGCCGCGCAGGGCTTCCTTGTTGGTGAAGCCGATAGCGTGGACGACAAAGTCAATTGTGGGCCATTTATCAGCCAGTTCAGCGAAGGTTTTGTCGAGCTGGTCCATGTCAGACACGTCACAATCCAGAAGGAAATCACAGCCCAGTTCTTCGGCCAGTGGTTTTACACGCTTGGCCATCACTTCGCCCTGATAGCTTATCGCCAGTTCCGCTCCGGCTTCGGCCAGTTTTTTTGCAATGCCCCAGGCCAGCGACTTGTTATTCGCCAGACCCATGATCAGGCCGCGTTTGCCTTTCATCAGTTCATTCATTGCCAGTCCTTTTTACATGTAAAATCTGACACTCAATAGCGCCCATCCAGTTGTTATTCCAGAAAATCATCATCTGTCGCACATAAGTCTGGTTCACCATGCTGTGGTCTGTCGGCCAAGGCCGCGTTGAGTTCGGAACCAATCACCATGCCAAGACCGATCAGATAGAAGAAGATCAGCGTGATCATGACACCGGCAAGACTGCCATAGGTCAGTTGATAGTTAGCGGCATATTTCAGGAAGAGCGGTAACAAGCCGGTAATGAGCAGCCACCAGCCGCTGATGAAGACGGCGCCAGGCCATTTCGGATAGGCACGCGGTCGATATTGCCGGGGGGTGAGCAGGCGGAACAGTAGATAGAGTGTGATGAAAAGGATCAGGAAGGGCAACGCACTGGACAGGGAAAACCACGTTGTGTTTTCCGCCAGATCAGGGAAATACCCACCAAGAAATTCGCTGATCCCGGCTACGACAAATTGCGCACTGAGTGCCAGCATCGCGAAAAATACAGACAGAATGATAAGGCTGATCGAAGTCAGCCGATATTCCCAGAAAGTCCGCTGGGCCGTGACACCGTAAGCGCGGTGCAATATTTCGCGGATGGTTTCGATCAGGCTAGCCGTGGTCCATAAACCAACGGCAGCGCTGAACCACAATAGCGGGCCGGTTCGCGCGACCATCGCATCCTGGATCGGGTCGTGCAATGCGCGGGCAACTGAAGGCGGAACGGTTCTTAGAAACGCTTCGACAAAATCGACACCGATGGCGGTCTGTCCGATACTGCCGGCAATGGCGGCTGCGACAATGAAAAAGGAGAAGACCGCCAATAGCGCGAGATAGGCAAAATTTCCGGCGAAGGTAAAGCCATCATTATAGACGCCGACGGCCGTCCGCTCGACAACAGAAATAATCTGACGCGGCAGACGGCCTTCCGCTAATGCTTTGGCTGCTCGTTCGCTTTTTCGCCCCGGTCGCGACGGTTCTTCACGCCGCGCCTCGGGGGAAAGTGGCGATGAATCAGACATGAATCCGTTTAGCCAAAATTACACGCCCATATCAGCGCGTGGGTTTTCGCCGCTGTCCCAGTCTTTCACAAATTCCGCCAGCTTTGCGTTATCCTCCGGCAATGTGATCATCAGCGTCACGAGCTGATCGCCGCGCCCGCTGGTTTTCTTGTGAAAGCCTTTATTTTTCAGGCGTAGCGTTTTACCGGAATCAGACCCAGCGGGAATCGAAAGCATCACCGGACCGTCAACGGTCGGCACTTTGATCTTGGCTCCTTGAACCGCTTCTTTGAGGCTGATCGGCAACTCCAGCTTCACATTATCGCCGTCGCGTTCGTAAAAGGGATGGCCGTTGATGTGGATAGTGACAATCGCATCACCATTGCCGCCCGGTCCTGGCCGCCCTTTGCCACTTAGCCGCATTTGCGTGCCTTCTTCGACGCCCTTGGGCAGGCTGAGATCTATGGTCTTGCCATCCTCCAGAGTGATCCGCTGTTTCTGCAGCGTGGCCGCGGCAATGAATTCGACTTTCAGCCGATAGGCTACATTCGCGCCTTTTGGTGGTGGAGCGCTGCGCTGGCGTGAACCGAAGGGGCTGGAACTGCGGCCACCGCCGCCAAACAACCCTTCGAAAATATCGCCAAAATCCGCGCCGCCATTACCAAAATCAAATTGCTGGCCACCGGCACCACGCGAATATGCACCGCCTGGCCCGCCGCCAAAGCCAAATCCGGCTGGATTGCCATCGGCATCAATTTCGCCGCGATCAAATTGGGCGCGTTTGTCCTTGTCGAGCAGCAGGTCATAGGCCTTGGTGACATCGGAAAACCGCTCCGTCGCCTTGGGATTATCCTTGTTGCGATCCGGATGCAGTTCTTTGGCAAGCTTGCGATAGGCGGTTTTAATCTCCTTCTCGCTGGCCCCTTTGGCCACGCCTAATGCCTGATACGGATCTGCCATTACTCTACCTTTTCAATTCCTTATCTCTCTTCAAGATTGGAACGATAACTCTTTAATTCAACTCAGTGTCTTATTGAGGTACTACGGCATCTGCAACTCTATTATGCCGCGTGAAGCGTAGCAGCAGATAGAGCACTAGACCCAATGGCCCCAACATCAATACGAAAAACAATATGGGAACCTGAATCCAGCGTGCAAATCCGTATTTATCCGCGTTGCGCGCCACCCACATGCCGACAAACAGGTCAAAGGCAAGATAATGGATCCACCCCACCACTGCGCCGCCGTCACTGGAGAGCAGCGCCTGCACACCGGCGAGTGTGGTAAAGTCGGGACTTCCGCCACTTCCACCACCTATCATACCGGTCATGAGCGGTATGACGATCACGGCGTAGGCGAGGGCGAGCAACGCTACTCCGCCATAAAAAACACCCTTCATTACAACATCTTTTCGCGGCGCAAAGGCCAGTATCAGCCACATCACCAATGCCCAGTTATTGGTGATCGTGAATATGAGTTCCCAGTTCATGATGCGTTTCCCCTCTTCTCCAAAAGAGAGGCTAGCATGAAAAAGGCTGGACCTCCAATGGCGGATCACCTTGCGCTTGACAGAAGAGCGGGTTCATAGGGTATAGAACATAACATGAACATTAGTGATTCTATCCATCGGAAAAATAAAGGGAAGGCGGCTTCCCTTTCGCTTTCCTCCGCGTCCTGTCTGGATGAAAATATCAAAAAGGGCGGCGCTATCCTATTGGGTGCCCAGCGCTTTGATCATGCGTTGCGGCAGGGATTACCCAAAGCGGCTTTGCACGAAGTACAAGCCGCCTTGAAAGATGATACGCCCTGCGCTTCCGCCTTTTGCCTGCTTCTTGCAGAACGCTGCAGACTATCCGGTCAAAAGGGAAGCAACCCGATATTATGGGTGGATGAAAAACAGACCCAGCGGTGCAGAAACCTGCTCTATCCGCCGGGGCTTGTTGAACTGGGTATTGATCCTAACCGGATAATATATGCGCAAGCGACAACTGTAATTGCCGCGTTAAAGACAGCAGCCGATGCTGTTCGGTCCAATGCCGTGGTGTCAGTCATACTCGCGCTATCCGGGAAAAACCCACGTGGTCTGGATTTGACGGCAACCCGCCGTTTGTCTCTGTTCGCGCGGGAGAGCGGTGTGACCGTTTTCCTGTTGCGTGATCAACTCTCTTCGCTTTCAACCGCTGCCTATAGTCGTTGGCAAATATCATCTGCGCCATCCCGGCCTTTGGAAGCGAACGCCCCCGGTCATCCTGTTTTTGATGTGAAATTGCTGCGCCACAGGCGCGGGATAGAGGGGCTTTCAAGCCGATTGGAATGGAATCGTGACAGTAGAATATTCGAGGAATACGCGCCGGATATTGGCGCTGTTCCTGCCGTTTCTGTCTTCGGAACGGATTATCAGGAGCAGCGCAGGCGCGCTTGATACCAGGGATCCGCGGCCTTTTGCGCTTGTGGAAAAAAGCCGCGGTGCGCTTGTTCTGGCAGCGCTTGATCGACAGGCACAGGAGCAGGGGTTGCATATCGCTATGCCTCTGGCGGATGCGCGTGCGCGGGTGCCAGAGCTACTCATATTTGATCATGACGGGGATGCCGATACCCGATTGCTGGCCAGGCTTGCCGAAGCTTGTGAACGCTATACGCCAATGATCGCGCTGCATCTGCCGCAGTCATTGGTCCTTGATATATCAGGCTGCGTCCATTTGTTCGGTGATGAACATCTGTTGGTGCAGGATATCGAAGACCGCTTTGATGGCACCGGTCTGTCTTTCCAATGGGCTTTGGCCGGGACGGTGGATGCGGCGCTGGCGCTCGCCCGCTTTGGCCTGAAGGAAGGCGCGCAGGCGCAGCTACCGGTGGCGGCGCTGGATATGAATGACAAAACGCACAGGTCGCTGGAGCGCGCCGGGCTCTATCATATCGGAGATTTGGCAGACCGTCCGCGCGCACCATTGGCGGCCCGTTTTGGGGCAGAACTGGTATTGAAGCTGGAGCGTTTGCTGGGACAGGAGGATCGCCCCGTCAATCCGAAGCGTAAAAGCGCTGCTATCATCACGGAACGACGCTTTGCCGAACCGATGGGGCATATTGATAGCGCCTTGCTATGCCTGCATGAGCTGTTCATCGAGGCTGCGCAGATGCTGGAAGACAGAAAGCAGGGCGCCCGCAAAATACGGATGCAGCTCTTCCGCTGTGATGGCCATGTGGCCAAGCTGGCGATTGAAACGGGCGCACCGACCCGTGACGACAAGCTGTTTCGGCGCCTGCTGAATGAACGGATCGATACGCTGAACGATCCGCTTGATCCCGGTTTTGGCTATGATCTGGTACGCTTGTCCATTGCCGCTGCAGAATCCTTGGACGCGGTGCAAACCGACATGGATGGCGGGCGCGATGCGGCATCGGATGAAGCCGCTTTGCTCAGTCAACTCAGTATTCGGCTGGGGCGGCAAGATGTGCAGCGTTTTGAGCCGGCCAATAGCTATATTCCCGAACATGCCCTGCACGCTCGCGCTGCGCTCGATTACAAAGACGCTTTTATCTGGGATCAGCCTGAATCAGGCGCGCCGCCCACCCGGCCCCTGTTTCTGTTTGACCCACCGCAACATATCAAGGTGATGGCCGAAGTGCCCGATGGCCCGCCGCGCCGCTTCATATGGAAACGCGTCACCCATGATGTCACGCGCGCCGAAGGTCCGGAGCGCATCGCATCGACATGGTGGCGCAAGCGGCAAGGGCATTTGCCGGGCAAGGCGGGTCTGACCCGTGATTATTACCGCGTCGAGGATAGCGAAGGACGGCGTTACTGGCTGTTTCGTTACGGACTCTACGGAACAGAAAAAGCCCAGCCTGACTGGTATATTCACGGCAGCTTCGCATGACTGACTTTGCCGAACTGGTTGCTGCGACACATTACAGCTTTTTGCGCGGAGCTTCTTCGCCGGCGGATATGGTTTTGCACGCCATGAACTTGGGGATGAGCGGGCTTGGCATTGCCGACAGAAACAGCGTGGCGGGTGTCGTCCGCGCGCATGTCGCCCTGCGCGAAACCCGCGAGGCAGCGGCAGAAGAAGGCTTGGAACTACCCCCCTTTCACCTGATCGTTGGTGCGCGCTTGTGTTTTGTGGATGAGATGCCGGACATCATTGCTTATCCGGTCAATCGCAAAGGGTGGGGAAGGCTGACGCGGCTGCTTTCTACCGGCAACCTGCGCACCGAGAAAGGCGCTTGCCATCTCATGCTTGGCGATCTCCTGGGCTTTCATGAGGATATGCAATTTATCGCCATGGCTGATGAAGGCGCGCTCAAGCTTTTGCAGCCTCTGATGGATGTCGCGCACGACCGATTATGGGCGGGCGTGACGATGCCGCGGGATGGGGCAGACCGCCGCTATCTTGCAAGACTGCAAAAAGAAGCCGCTCGGCTGGGCTTGCCTTTGCTGGCCACTAATGCGCCCTTGTTCGCGAGTGCCGAGCAACGTCCGTTGAGCGATATCCTGACGTGCATATCCGAGAAAACGACCATCGCTGAAGCCGGACGCTTGCTTGCCAAAAATGCCGAAGCCCATCTGAAGCCGCCGCAGGAAATGGCGCGGTTATTTGCCGATTGTCCGCAAGCGATCGAGGAAACCCAGCGCTTTCTGTCCGGCATCCATTTTTCGCTCGACGAGTTGAGCTATCATTATCCTGATGAACCGGTTCCGGAAGGATGGACACCGCAGGGATGGCTGGAACATCTTGCCCGGGAAGCGGCGGCAAAGTCTTACCCGGGCGGTGTCCCAAGCAAATTGTCTGACAAGCTGAACGAAGAATTGGAGCTTATCGACAAGCTGGAATATGCGCCCTATTTTTTGACGGTCCATGACATTGTCCGCTATGCGCGGTCCAAAGATATCCTCTGCCAAGGCCGCGGCAGCGCCGCCAATAGCGTGGTTTGTTACCTGCTTGGCATTACCGCGGTTGATCCGATGAAGCATGACCTGCTTTTCTCCCGCTTCATTTCCAGGGAGCGTAAGGAACCGCCCGATATCGATGTTGATTTCGAACATGAGCGCCGAGAGGAAATCATCCAGTATATCTATGACCGCTATGGCCGCAGTCGCGCTGCCATTGCGGCAACAGTCGTTCATTATCGATCACGCAGCGCCATTCGCGAAGTGGGCAAGGCGCTGGGCCTGTCGGAAGATATTACCAGCCGCCTTTCGAGCACCGTTTGGGGCAGCTGGTCGACCAAGGATCCCGACAAGCGTTTCGGGGAGACTGGTCTTGATCCAGACAATCCGGAAATAGCGCGCCTGGGCGCTCTGGTGCAGCAGATACTCGAATTCCCGCGTCATCTGTCCCAGCATGTTGGCGGCTTTGTGCTGACGCAGGACCGGCTCGATGAAACCGTGCCTATCCATAATGCGGCAATGGACGACCGTACCTTCATTGAATGGGACAAGAATGATATTGATGCGCTCGGCCTGATGAAGGTCGATGTCCTGGCGCTTGGCATGCTCACCTGCATCCGTAAAAGTTTCGATATGATGCGGACATCCGCTCTGGGTGATTATGAGCTCGCGACCGTTCCAGCCGAAGACCCGGTCACTTATGACATGCTATGTAAAGGCGATAGTGTCGGCGTGTTTCAGGTCGAAAGCCGCGCGCAGATGAACATGTTGCCGCGCCTGCGTCCGCGTGAATTTTATGATCTGGTCATTCAGGTTGCCATTGTCCGCCCCGGTCCGATTGAAGGGGACATGGTGCATCCCTATTTGCGCCGCCGGTCCGGTGTCGAGAAAACCGAATATCCGTCACCCGCCCCGCCGCATGATCCCGACGAACTGAGAGGCGTATTGGGGCGGACCTTTGGTGTGCCGCTGTTTCAGGAACAGGCGATGAAACTGGCTATTGTCGCGGCCGATTTTTCATCCAGTGATGCGAACAAGCTGCGCCGTGCGATGGCGACATTTCGCAATGTCGGTACCATCCACCATTTCCAGGCAAAGATGATCGATGGCATGGTCGCACGCGGCTATGAACGCGAATTTGCCGAGCGATGCTATAGGCAGATACAGGGTTTTGGCAGCTATGGCTTTCCGGAGAGTCATGCCCAGTCCTTTGCCATATTGGTTTACATATCCTCGTGGATCAAATGCCACCATCCTGCTGTTTTTGCCGCCGCCTTGCTCAATTCGCAGCCGATGGGATTTTATGCGCCAGCACAAATCATCCGCGATGCACGCGAACACGATGTCGAGGTGCGCGGCATCGATATTAATCACAGCAATTGGGATAATATCTTGGAAGCATCAGACTCCCTCTCCCCTTCAGGGGAGAGGGGGGCATCGACGATGGCGCGGTCTTTGAATTCCCCTCTTCCGGCCTCTCCCCCGAAGGGGAGAGGGGACTTGGCTATGCGTCTGGGCCTGCGGCAAATTGATGGTTTCCGCGAGACCTGGGCCGAGCGGATGATCGCTTGCCGGCCCTTTGCATCGATTGAAGAGCTGGCCCATGACGCGCAATTGCCACAACGCGCGATGCAGATGCTTGCCGATGCGGATGCCTGCCGGTCCATCGGATTGGACCGCAGACAGGCGCTATGGGAAGTGCGCCGCACGCCAAGCGGGACTTTGCCGCTATTTGCTGCGGCCGATGCAAGGGAACTGGCTCTGGAGGAAGATACGCAGCTCCCCGGCATGACCAAGCGCGAACATGTGATTACCGATTATCAGACAACGCGGTTATCGCTCAAAGGCCATCCGATGGAGTTTTTGCGGAACGCTTTTGATAGCCAGAAAACACTGCGCTGCGCGGATGTCGCTCATGCCAAAAACGGATCATTTGCGGACGTTGCGGGGATCGTGCTGATCCGCCAGCGGCCAGGCAAAGGCAATGCGATCTTTGTCACGCTGGAAGATGAAACGGGGGTTGCCAACATCCTCATCTGGGCGCGCCTGTTCGAACGCTATCGCCGCCCGATCATGTCTGCGCGCCTGATGAAGGTTCGCGGGGAAGTGCAGAAAAGCAAAGAGGGCGTGATCCACATCATCGCCAGTCATGTGGCGGATTATACCGATCGTCTGGACAGGATTGCTGCGGCCAAGCCGGGTGTAGCGGCTGGCAATACGGGCGCCGCATTCCCCGCCAACCGGAGGCATCCACGCAATGTCAGAATCTTACCAGACTCGCGGGATTTTCATTGAGCGCGTCAGTTTCTTGCAGCGCGGAAATGCCGCTCATCATCCGCCGTGCTTTTCCTTCTGTTTCTTCCTGTAATGATAAATGCCGAAACCGATCGCAGTGATCATCAAAGCTATCATCCCATAAGCAATTTGTAATCTAACCGGCATATTTATTCCTTTTGATTAGGTTTTCTTCGGCAAATTCGGTAGTTATTTCCGCATCGAGCTTGTCGAGTGGATCCAAATGGCCTGCCTCTCGTTTTTCTGCCTGAATTGCTTCCAGCCCCCATGCTTTTGCAGCAGCAGCTGCGATTATCCGGCGGCTTTCCAGCGGGTCATTGACAGCAAGGTCCAACTGGCGCGCTTCCTGAGCACGGCAAATTTCTGCCTTTACGCGCATTTCCCGTTATTTCCCGCGACCGGTTTTCATATGTTCTAGACCGCGAACAATACCAGCCTTCTCGGATGGTTTTGAAGCATTTGTCTTCACCTTCTCTGCTTTGGGCTTACGGACTTCGCGTTTTGATTTTCTTTGTGACTTGGCCATGACGTTTTCCTTCCGACTTTGTGCTTGGAACAGTGTTTCAATTGCTTTGGTATCAAAGAAAAAGCTTTAAAACGGTGATTTAGATCGGGTCTTCGGATCGCTCATGTCGGCCTGTCGAGAATCCGGGCACAGCGATCGGTTTTCCTGTCTCAGGAAAGCCAATCAAAGGAATTTTTGATTGTGAAGAGACACCGTCAGACAGAATTACGATAAATAGATCGCAACGACGTTCTCTAGATATAGGGATTGATAAAGGCTTTTGTAAGGCGCGAAGAGATTTGAGTGCCAGTGCTTACAACCACTCGGTTCAGAACATAGCAGGCTGGACGTTAATCTATAAAAGAGTTTCGTCCAGTAGATCAGATTATGTCAGGAGACATTATCATGAAATTCGTTTTACTCGAATCACGCGGCGGCAACTATTTGGTTGTTGTCGAGAATATCGCTTGGTTACGTGCGGATGCAAACGGCCAAACGAAAGTTGGTATTGTTGGCGGAAGTCCGTTGGTTGTGGACGGCAATATCGAAGAGACAGCTGCGACCGTTTTGGCTGGTTAGATAAACCAGACAAATGGGAGGCCATGGAAAAAACAGCTAGATGCTCAAACCACCATCCACGGCAAAGCCCGCACCAGTCGCAAATTTGCTTTCGTCAGAAGCAAGATAGACGATCAAATGCGCAATGTCGTCGGGTTCGCCCATATGTCCAACCGGCTGTGCCAACGCAAATTGTTCCAGCAATGCATCAGGATCGGGCGAAGCGTCCGCCACAGACTGGACATTGGGTGTCAGGATCGTGCCCGGCAATACCGCGTTAACGCGGACCCCGTTTTTCTCTCGAGCACAATAGAGCGCAATTGATTTGGTCAGCATCGGAATGGCTGCTTTGGCGGAATTATAGGCGGCGAGGTCGGCACTAGCGCTGATGGCAGCGGCTGATGAGAAATTGATAATCGATCCGCCCGTTTTGCTCATCAAGGGCAAAGCAGATTTGCATCCGAGAAAAATGGAATCGACGTCAACGGTAAAGCATCGTTTGAAATCCTCGTAACTAATATCAGCTATCGAGCCAAAAACAGTTACAGCGGCGTTATTGATCAACACATCGAGACGGCCATAGCGGGCTTCGATTTCCGCTATAATCTCGGTCCAGCGGTTCGGGTCGGTAACATCCTGTTCCAGAAATTCCGCGTTTTCGCCCAATGCCGCTGCGGTTTTTTGCCCGGCTTCGATATTGTGGTCGGTGATTATCACCCGGGCACCCTCTGCGATCAATCGTTTGGCGGCTGCCTCGCCGAGCCCCATGGCACCGCCGGTTAACAGGATGATCTTGTCTTGCACGCGTCCCATATTCTGATCCTCAAAATTCACGCTTAGCCTTATTGGCGATGATACGTCACTATCACTTCAGATGTTTTCGATACGACTATGCCAGCAACGAAACATTGCCGCCTGCAGCCGTTGTATCGATACACACATGCCTTTCGACAATGCAGCGGCCGGAAAATTCCTCTTCCGTAATCAAAGGGATAAGCGGCCCGTCTCGTTGCGCCAGGGCGATGCGTATAGCTCTGGTATCCTCAATCTCGCTCCAGCATATAACAGCATCGAAGCCGTCCAATTCGGTCAGATGTTTGCGATCGAGGAACCCGTTCAGTGCATATTCTCCGTTCGCGTCAGGAACAACAATCAGCGGTTCACAGCCCTGCAGCCGTGCGGTTTCCGCTTGCTGTATCGCGTCTGCCAGAGATGGGCCAAGGCACAATATTCTGCCGCGCGCATAGGTGAATAGCTCATTGGATTCCCCCGTGGGTCCCGGCATGATTTCACAGCCGCGTGGCCGTGTATCTGCTTCAGGCAAGCTTTCCAGCGCTGCCTGAACCTGGTCGAGCGTTAATATATTGCCGGATGTCATAGGTTTGACCGGCGTCGAAACTTTAAAAAAGCTAGACAAATAATGCGGCCCCCCGGCTTTGGGGCCTGTGCCGGAAAGGCCCTCTCCGCCAAAGGGTTGAGAACCTACCACCGCTCCGACCTGATTGCGATTCACATAGATGTTACCAACTTTCATCGCCGCACTCAGTTTGTCGATGCGTCGCTCGATACGCGTTTGCAGACCAAAGGTCAGTCCATAGCCGCGATTGTTAATGTCGCTGATTATCCTGTCGAGATCATCATTTTCAAAAGTGGCGACATGCAGAACCGGTCCGAATATCTCCTCGCCCAGATCATTAATGCCATCCACGCGGATGACCGCAGGCCCCACGAAGTAGCCATCTTCGGGAACGTTGAGCTGCTTGATCAATCGGTCTTGCGCTCTGGCAGTCGCGATATGCGCTGTGATCTTGTCTTGAGCAGCTTCGTCGATCACCGGCCCAATATCCGTGGACAGCCACCACGGGTTGCCGATTTCCAACGCGTCCATCGCACCGCCAAGCATTTTGAGAAACGGAGTCGCGATATCCTTATGCAGATAGAGCATGCGCAAGGCTGAACAACGCTGTCCTGCAGACTGAAATGCAGAAGTGATAATGTCGCGAACGGATTGTTCCGGCAAAGCAGTGGAGTCTACGATCATGCAGTTCAGGCCGCCGGTTTCTGCAATAAGCATTGAATTCACTTGCCCGTTTTCGGCGAGATTTCGGTTTATAATCTGCGCAGTTGCAGTGGAACCGGTAAAACAGACTCCTTGAACGCCGACATCGCCACTGATGGCAGCACCCACAGTAGCCCCTGCGCCGGGTAGCAATTGCAGAGCGGTTAATGGCACGCCTGCGTCATGCAACAAGCCAGTGGCAAGCGCCGCAATCAAAGGGGTCTGGTCCGCCGGTTTCGCCAATACAGCATTGCCGGCAGCCAAAGCGGCGGCAATTTGTCCGGTAAAAATGGCCAATGGGAAGTTCCACGGCGAGATGCAACTGATTGTACCGCGTGGCTTGCTGGAAGGAATTTTTTCTGCCTCTTTTGCGTAATAGCGCAGAAAATCAACGGCTTCACGCAATTCTGCAATTGTATCGAATTGCGTTTTGCCAGCCTCCCTCGCCAATAGAGCAAATATTTCGCCGTGATTTTGCTCGTAAAGATCGGCCGCTTTTCTTAAAACTGCTGCGCGCTCGGCAATAGGAACATCCCAGACACGAGCTTCGGCAATAGCGCCGACGGCTTGTTCCGTATCAGCCTCAATTACCTCGCCAACCTGATTTTCCGGCAGCGCGGGATTGACTATTTTGCGCACCGCACCGTTTGTCACTGGTCGCACGGTTATCGGCGATGAACGCCATAGTTTTTCAGCAAATGGCGCGCGTTCGGCTACATATTCGTTCATGTCCATGCGATTGGCGAGATCCCATCCGCGCGAATTGATGCGATCCGGCAGATACAGATCGGCTGGCTTGATGATCTTCGACTGATTTGATTCCTGATCAGCCTCCAGCGTCTCAAAAGGATCTGTAGCAATCTTTTCGGCTGGCACAGCGTGATTAGCCAATTGGTTCACAAAGGACGAATTAGCGCCGTTTTCAAGGAGACGCCGGACAAGATAGGCGAGCAATTCGCGATGCTTGCCGACCGGGGCATAGATTCGTGAACGTACTTTTTCGTTGCGCAGCAGCGCGCCGTGCAATGCTTCTCCCATGCCGTGCAGTCGCTGGAATTCAAAGTCTTTGCTATTGCCCGCTAATTCCAAAATGGCCGCGACACTATGCGCATTGTGCGTCGCGAACTGAGGATAGATCCTGTCAGTCATCTTCAAAAGCTGTGCTGCACAGCAGATATAGCTGATATCGGTTGCTGATTTGGTCGTAAACACCGGGAAGTCGGGCACACCATCCATTTGTGCCCGCTTAATCTCACTGTCCCAATAAGCGCCTTTGACCAGGCGAACCATGATCTTTCTGTCGAGTTGGGTAACAAGCGCATAGAGCCAGTCCAGAACAAAGCTTGCCCGCTTTCCAAAGGCTTGTACGACGATGCCAAATCCATCCCATCCGGCAAGCCGCGGATCACTTAAGACCATTTCGATCATATCCAGCGAAAGACCGAGGCGATAGGCTTCCTCGGCATCAATGTTCAGCCCGATATTGGCATCGCGCGCGGCCAATGCGAGTTCGCCGACGCGTTCAGCGAGAGCAGGCACCGCTTTGGCCTGCTGGCTCATTTCATAACGGGGATAAAGGGCCGACAATTTGATCGAGAGACCCGGGTTTTCGCGAAAGTCATCCGAACTGGCAGCTTTCGCAATTTCTTTTATCGCATCGGCATAGGCCTCAAAATAACGATCCGCGTCGTCTTGCGTGATCGCTGCTTCCCCAAGCATGTCGTACGAATATGTTGCCCCTTTCGCCCGCCATTTCTCGGCTCGCTTTAATGCCAGCTTCATATCCTCGCCAAGTACAAATTGATTGCCGAGTTCTTTCATCGCCTGCCGCACAGCAACACGAATGACAGGTTCACCCAGTCTTTTTATCGCGCCGCGCAAAGCCTCCAGAGGACCCTGGCTTTCAGGCTCCTGTATCACGCTGCGCGTCATGGCGAGCGCATAGGTTGATGCATTGACCAGCGAGCTGTCCGACTGACCGATATGATCACGCCAGTTTGAAGGGCCGATCTTGTCTTCTATCAGGTCGTCAATCGTCTCGTTATCGGGGACACGCAAAAGGGCTTCTGCAAGCGTCATCAGGGCCAATCCCTCGTCCGTCGAAAGGCCATATTGACCAAGAAAGCTCTCGGTCAATGTCGGCCCCGATGCCTGCCTCACCTCTCGTACCACCTGTATCGCTCGCTCCTGAATACGTCCGCGCATGATCTTATCAGGGCCATAATGGGATATCAGATAGTCTATCACTTCGGCTTCATCGGCCCGATGATAGGCACGCACTTTCTCCCGATAGTCAATCAACGCATGCATGGAATATACGTGTCCTTAAAAATGTGGAGGGCTTGTTCCGATGTTCGGATGAAGATGAACCATCTTACCGCTATCGGTTCGCCTGATTATGCTGGACTATCTCAGTTGTGGCTTTGAATACAAGCTTTGTCGTTCGATACGCAAAAAGGATGTAAGTTGCCCGCAAAAATCAGGACCGCGGCGGTGCGATCTTGCTCATCTGTTTGTTCATTTCGTCAGTTGTTTCTCGGCGATAATACAGCATTCTCTTTCAACGCTCCGGAATGACCAGGAGACGATAAGGAGAGGCGTATGAGCCGAATAGCGAAACTACCGCTTGAACAATGGGACCCTCGCATTGTTGCGGCGGTTAAACCGGAAGAAGCAAGCGAGCTAGAGCAGGGATTGACGCGTTTCTTTGCTCACTGTCCCGAGCAAGCATTGGGTTTGATGGGTTTTGGTGGCGCACTCAAAATGAACCGCTCTCTCCCTGACAGGTTGATTGAGCTGGTCAGGTTGCGCATCGCCTTCTTCAATCAATGCCGGTCCTGCATGGCCATTCGGTACAGTGATGCATTGGCAGATGGACTGAATGAAGATCTGGTCTGTTCGCTGGAAAAGCCTGACGAGGCGGAAAATCTATCAAATGCCGAAAAGGCAGCGATCCGTTACGGAGAATTGTTCGCCACGGACCATTTGGCGATCGATGACTCCATATATGACGAGCTGCGGGAATATTTCTCTGAGGCACAAATCGTCGAGTTGGGGATGACAGTCGCATTTTTTGTTGGTTTCGGCCGGCTCGCAGCGACCTGGAAAATGGTTGAGGAATTACCCGACGCCTTCCAGGAAACCGAAAAAGAGATTGGGCCATGGGGCGAGGAATCGGTTCAAGTTCGCTAGCATGGGGAGACAGGAAAATGGCTACTAAATCCAGCCCGCAAATTAATCTGTTCGATGTTGATACCCAACAATGTCCTTATGAGGCTTATAAAACACTTCGCGAGGAAGCACCGGTCTACAAACAGCCCGGTACGGATATTTATGTTGTCTCGCGATATGAAGATGTTCGTGCCATATTGATGGATCCGCAGACTTTTCGCAGCGGCGCGGAAGGGACAGCCTATCGAATGAAAACCGGCAATATCGAACGGCAGAAGAAAATTGCGGCACGGTTTGCCGACAAAGGCTGGGTTCCCGGGCCAACGCTGGGCAATCGGGATGATCCCGGCCACAAACAAATGCGCGCGATGTTCAATGAAGCCTTCCGGCCCGCCAGGATCAAAGAGATGGACCCGTTGGTTGAAACACTCGCTTTTGATCTGATTGATGATTTTATCAAAGACGGCCACTGCAACTGGGTAAAGCAATTCGCCGTTCCGTTGCCGCTCTATATCATCGGCGAGCAAATGGGCGCCAAGCGTGAAGATATGTGGAAGATCAAGGGTTGGACCGATGCTTTCTTTCGGCGCATCTCGATGATGCTCGATGAACAAACTGAAATGGAGATGGTGGACCGCGAAATTGAAGGGCAGCATTATTTTCAACCGATTTTCGAAGAGCTACGGAACAATCCAAATGACAGTCTGTTGAGCGCTTTGGTCAATACCGTGATTGAAGATTGGGGAAGACCGCTAACCGATAATGAGCTGCATGCAGAAATGATGGCCGATACCTTTGTCGGCGGCAGCGAAACAACAACCAATGCTTTGTCCGCCGGTATGAAAATGCTGATTGAGAACAAGGATGTCTGGCATCAACTGAAAAATGATCCCGACAAATATATGAAAATCTTCATCGAGGAAATATTGCGGCTGGAATCACCCGTGCAAAGTCTTATGCGGTTTGTCGCGACTGATACCGAGATTCAGGGGGTGTCGATCCCGGCTGGTTCGCTGATCAATATTCGCTTCGCTTCAGCCAATCGCGATGGCAGCCAATTTGAATGTCCGGAAACTTTGGATTTGAATCGTCCAAAGCCGGGCTCCCATGTCGCCTTTGGATCCGGCGTGCATCACTGTTTGGGTGCGCCTTTGGCACGACGAGAGTTGATTTGGGGTTTCACCGCGGTGGTGGAAAGATTTGAGGATATGTGGTTCGCCGAAGAAAAGAATGATTTTGCTATCCATCCCCATTTCTTACTACGATCCCTGAAAGAGTTGCATATAGAATTTGAACCGAAGAAACGCTGAAAATGAGCATCTAAAACTGCAACCCTTGGCGAGTTTCCGTTAATTGTAACCTGTAAAAGCACAGCCGTTCGCAAATCCGATCGTTATCCGGGCAAGGCAATTGATGGCCGATATTGCAGGGGAGATCTTATTTGGTTTGGCAATGGTTACGGCAGGTTTTTCCAGGACAAATATGTTGTCCCACAAAACTGAGAAAAGCCAGCGTGACCTATTTTTACCGACGATCAATCGATCCATTGGCGCTGTTCAAACAAAAAAGGCCCCGCTTTTCAGCGGAGCCCAATTTTCGTTCAACCATATGGCGATTATTTCGGCATCAAAACACCATCAATAATGTGGACCGTACCATTGCTTGATTCCACGTCGGCTTCGATCACATTGACCTTGTTGCCAGCGCCGTCCTCAAGTATTACTTTCTCACCTTCCATGGTCGCCTTGATGACGCCGCCCTGTAGAGTGGTGAGGCTGGCTGTGCCACCGCCGTCGGTGATCGCCTTGGCAATGTCGGCAGCCTTCATATCACCCTCTACCAGACCGAATTTCGCGATGCTGGCAAGCTCGGTCTTGTCCTCATTCGACATCAGACCGGACAGTCTTTCTGAATCCATTTTGTTGAATGCGTCGTTAGTAGCTACGAACACCGTAAAGGGACCATCATCTTTAAGATCGGCAGCAATGCCTGACAAACCAACCATGGTGCTGGCCGTTGAAAGATCTGGGTTAGCCTGCACTACGGCGGTAAGATTTGTTGGTTTTTTCGCTTCTTCCGCCATGCGCGCATCATAAATGGCTTGTTCGTCCTCACTCATTTCAGAGGAGCAAGCAGTGACGGCTGCCAATGCGGCGGCGGCGAGAATAAATTTTGAGGGGGTGTTCATGTCTAACCTTTCTTTTGAATTCTCTCTTTATAACACCAGTCGCTAGATGATAGCAAAAAATCAAATAATTTGAGCCGCTTTACACTTCTATCTGATCGGCACTCACCAAAAGCATCAAGGCCCCGGAGGATAGCTGGGCTGTAAAGCTATTCCATCGCACCACGCGAACGGTAGTGCCCACGGAGATGGGCAAAAAGCTCTATCCGATGGCGGTCGACCTGTTGAGTCTCGCGCAGACGGTCAAAACCCAAACCCAGAGCGGCGAGCATATTTAGCAAATCGTCAGCGGACCGGCAATTCTGGACACCATGATCCATCCGGCCATTGGCAAATTTGCCGATCAGTATCCAAATACCCAAATCAACGTCGAGACCATGCCGCCTCTGAACCAACTGTCAGTCATTTTATCGATTGTCTCTGATTTCGGATTCTGGCGTCTTCTTTCGCGCTCAAACATACATTTGCTTTGAATATATTTTTCTGCCGGTTTTAGCCTGTAGCGGCTAATTCCACCCAAAGTCTCTCGCAGTTCAGTCCCTATTTTTGAAACACCGGTTCCCAGGCGTACGGGTCCCCGGAAAGACACGATAAAACCACACCCAAACGGCAATTAAGCTCTTGATATAAAAGAGAGAGCTGCGTGGTGACCCCTACGGGAATCGAACCCGTGTTTCAGCCGTGAAAGGGCCGCGTCCTAACCGCTAGACGAAGGGGCCATACCGATGCTCAAAAGCATCTCTGGTCAGCAGAATTGGGCGATTAGGGGTATCGGGCGCTTTGGTCAACCCTTTATTGGCGGTTTGCGGGCATATTTCCCGATATTCTCTATACCCCTTGAAACGCGGGGGATTAATCGGCCCAAGCGGCATCTTCGAGATGGATTTCGGCGGCCGGACGGCTGCCCCAATCATCGATTTTGGCGCGGCCTGCGATCCAAAGCTTGCGATTCTTTGGTGCGCTGAGCAGGGCTTGACCCAGATCACTTTCGGCGGCGCGGAAGGCGATGGTTTTAATCGAACCACCATCGTCGCCTGCGACAATCATGCGGACATGATCTTTACCGACAATATCGCATTTGATGATCCGTACGGGCCCCGCTGCAATCCGCGGCGCTGGCCAGCCCATTCCATAAGGCCCGGCACCGTCCATCGCTTCCACGAACAGCGGATTGACTCCCTTGGGTGACAACACAGCATCGAGCAATAAAGCCTTTCCGGCCTGCGCTGTGCCGACAGTGTCGGCCAGCCGATCGTTCAGAAATTCGCTGAACGCATCAATTTTGGATGCCTCAATAGTGACACCTGCCGCCATGGCGTGACCGCCACCTGCGATAAGCAAACCCTGGTCTTTCGCGGCTATTATGGCGGCACCGAGATCAACACCGGAAATGGAGCGGCCGGATCCCTTGCCAATGCCGTCATCATCCTCGGCAATGATGATCGCTGGTCGGCCGAGTTTTTCCTTGATGCGTCCAGCGACAATCCCAATGACACCGGGATGCCAGCCTTTTGCTGACAGGACCGCAACCGCTTGATTCTGTTGGGAGGAACACATGGCCTCGGCCTGTTCCAGCACATGGGCCTCAATCGCCCTGCGTTCCTGGTTGAAATGATCTAGCTCGGCTGAAATTTTCTGGGCCTCTTCCGGATCTTGGGTCGTTAGCAAACGGACGCCCAGATCGGATTTGCCAACCCGTCCGCCTGCATTGATCCGCGGTCCGAGCGCAAAGCCGAGATCAGAGCATATTGGCGCCCGCTTCAGACGGCTGGCATCGATCAGGGCGGCGAGGCCGACATTTTTACGGCCCGCCAATATTTTGAGGCCCTGTGCCACAAAAGCACGGTTCAGTCCGCGCAACTGTGCAACATCGGCGACGGTACCGAGCGCAACAATATCCAGCAGTTCCAGCAGTTTCGGTTCAGTGCGGTCTTTGAAAAAACCTTTGCCGCGCAGATTGCGAACCAGCGCTGCACCCAATAGGAAAGCCATGCCGACCGCGGCGAGATGTCCGTGTTCTGCCCCGGCATCGCTTTCATCGAGGCGGTTGGGATTCACCAGCGCGCTGGCCTTAGGCAGCTCCGCAGCACATTTATGATGATCAACGACAATCACTTCGACACCCGCGGCATGAGCCATATCAAGGGCATCAAAGGCCATCGCGCCGCAATCAACAGTAACGACCAGATCGGAACCTTGCTGTCCCAGCATGACCAGCGCTTCGCCAGAGGGACCATAGCCTTCCATCAGGCGATCGGGAATATAATAGCCCGCCTCCAGGCCTAGATCGCGGAACAGGCGAATGAGCAATGCGGCGCTGGTGGCACCGTCGACGTCATAGTCGCCGAAAACCGTGACATTGTCTTGATTTAGAACGGCCTTTGCCAATCGTTCTGCCGCCACATCCATATCCTGAAAAACCGACGGGTCGGGCATGAAGCCTCTTATGGTCGGGTCCCTGTTGATTTCCAGCGTTTCGCGCGTGGCGCCTCGGGCCAATAATAACTGTGTGACCAGGTCATCCGGCTGAAAACCGGGGTCGCGAGCATCTGCACTGGTGCTGCGCCATTGCCATGTCTGGCCAGAGAGTGATTTGGTGACATTGAGAACTGCATTCATGTCTGCAGCTATGCGCGAACCATGATCCGCTGACAATTGCTTTGATCGCTGTTAGGGCGGGGGACATGAAAAATCTGCTTATTGTCTATCACAGCTATACCGGTGGCACCCGGCAGATGGCGGAGGCCGCCGCGGCGGCGGCACGTTGCGAAGAGAATATGCATATCGCGCTGATGCGGGCCGAAGATTGCGGACCCGCCCATATGCTGGAGGCCGATGGCTATATTTTCGCGACGCCGGAAAATCTGGCAGCGATTGCCGGGGTGATGAAGGCATTTTTCGATCGCTGTTACTATCCGTTACTGGGGCAGATCGAAGGCCGAGCCTATGCCGCAATGATCTGTGCAGGATCGGATGGTGATAATGCCCGAAAACAGCTGGAACGGATTGCCACCGGATGGCGGCTCAAGAAAGTGGTCGATACGCCGATAGTCTGTACTTATGCGCAGACCGAAGAAGCCATTTTGGCACCCAAGACGATTAGCGAGACGGACAAAGCGCAATGTGCAGAAATTGGTGCGACCCTGGCCGCTGGTCTCGCTATGGGCATTTTTTGATCAATTGCGCGACGCGCTTTTGCAAGACTGGGATCACATCTGCCTCAAACCACGGATTTGCCTTGAACCAGCGGATGTTGCGCGGGCTGGGATGGGGAAGGGGCAGGGCATCGGGCCAAAATTCTTCCCACCGTTCGACTGTCTCCGTAAGTGTTTTGGATTTGGTATCGCCGAGATGCCAGTCGAGGGCATATTGGCCGAGGATGATAGTCAGATCCAAATTTGGCAAGTGACCGAGCAACGGCCGGCGCCACTGCGGTGCACATTCGGCGCGCGGCGGCAGGTCTCCGCCTTTGCCTGTTCCCGGAAAGCAAAAACCCATCGGAATGATCGCGAATAACGCAGGATCATAAAACTGGTCTTCGGTTACACCGAGCCACGCACGCAGACGCTTGCCGCTTTGATCGTCGAACGGGCGGCCTTTTTCATGGGTCTTGCTGCCTGGAGCCTGTCCCGCGATCAGGATTTTTGATGTCGATCCGGCTTGCAGCAGAGGGCTTGGGCCCAGCGGCAGTCCATCACAAATCGTGCAAGCGTGGACATCTTTCAATATTGCATCGAGATCTTGCGTCCCGTTTGTCACTTATTCTGCTTCGCGGCGACATATCGCCAGATGGTCAGGTTTTTCATCCTCGGTGGCGTCAGCCAACATGAATACATATGATAAATGGGTGGCTTCGCGCCCCTTGATCGCCCCGCGCGCGCCATTGACCACGGCCGCAAAATCACGGCAGGCAGCGGCACTGCGCAGATAGTCCCCGTGACCAATGCGGCCGTTGCTGACTGCAGTGGTATCAACAATGGTCAAACCGCTTTTCTCGGGCGGCACATCATATTGAGATTTCGCAGCATAGCAGCGTTCGGGCAGGCCTTTTTCTTTCAAGTCTGCAGCCTTGAACGGGTCGAAGCAGCGAGGATTTCCCAATCGCGGATAACCATGCACATCGTCTGAAAGGGACAAGGCGCTGTCCTTTGCCGAGGCATAGACGGTAATCCGCCGGTCATTGTTGACACGTCGGGCGGACAGTATTTCCTCGGCAATGTCGCGCTCAAAATCCTGGCGGTCGATATCCGGAGAGGCAAGGATGATGTTGGAAATGACGCTCGAATCGCCATTAGGTGTTGTCCGGTCAACAAATTCGACTGCAGGCAGTACCAAACGCGCGCCAAGCGAATGGGAAACCAACACAATTTCTTTGGTCCAGCTTTGCTGTGCCAGCTTGGTCAGGAATTTGCGGAAATTGCGTTCGTCCCAATACATGTTGGTTTCATCAACTGCATATTTCAAAAATTCGCCTTGCGAGGGCCAGGCATATTGGATGACGGGGCCGGTAAAATTGGTCAGCCGGGCAATCTGGGCTGTATCGCGGGAACTGGAGAAAAACGTTTCCCGGTAACCATGTACATAGACCAGAACGCGGCCTTCGCGGTTGCCCATGGTTTTGGAAAGGTCACTCCACCATCGGGCTTCGTTCGATATGGTAAAGGGGATTCGGCGACCGTCGGTCTTGCCCTTTTCATTCATGATATCCTGTGGTGCACCGAAGCGGCCAAAGCGGACTTTGTCACTGCGATGGTTGAGCAGCTTGATCGTTTCATCGCGACAATCGGGCAATCGGCTTGTCACCACAAAGAAGGGCAATTCAGCGCTGTCAGTGGTGTCATAAGCACCAGCTTCTGACGCAGGATCACAGCGTTTATTGGCGACATAGTCCGCGTGCCGTATGTCGCCATAGTCAACTGGCGAGATACAAGCGGCAGCAAAGAGTGGCAGGCCCAATATCAGTGGTCTTAGGCGAGCCACCAACGGTTTGAGAGTGCCACCCATCATAGATTAGGCGCGATGCTCGCTTTTTACCCAGCGCACGGTTCCGGATGAGGCGCGCATTACCACGCTCTCAGTGGTCATGACACCGCTGCGCCGTTTCTTGACGCCTTCCAGCAAGGATCCATCTGTGACGCCTGTGGCTGCAAAAATGACATCGCCCTTGGCAAGTTCCTTGAGGTCATAAATTTTGTCGAGGTCTTTGATGCCCCATTTATGGGCGCGTTTACGCTCATCATCATTGCGGAAGGTCAGTCGGCCTTTAAATTGTCCACCGACACAGCGCAGCGCTGCCGCAGCCAGTACGCCTTCGGGTGCACCGCCGCTGCCCATATACATGTCGACCGTGGTTTCTTCGTCGGTCGTGGCAATGACACCCGCGACATCGCCATCAGGGATGAGCATGATGCCACAGCCAATTTCCCGCAATTCGGAAATGATCTTTTCGTGGCGAGGCCGGTCGAGAACACAGACAATAATTTCGGCTGGATCAACGCCTTTTTCTTTGGCAACGGCTGTTACATTTTCAGTGACCGATTTGTTGAGATCGATAATATCGTCCGAATAGCCCGGCCCTACTGCAAGTTTGTCCATGTAAACATCGGGTGCATTCAGCAGGTTGCCTTTTTCGGCAATGGCAAGCACCGCCAGAGCATTGGCCCCGGCCTTGGCAGTAATTGTTGTGCCTTCAAGCGGATCGAGAGCAATGTCGATTTCCGGTGATTCGCCTTCACAGCCACGTCCGACTTTCTCACCGATAAACAGCATGGGCGCTTCGTCGCGCTCGCCCTCACCAATAACCACAGTGCCGCAAACATCGAGCCCGTTCAAAGCTGCGCGCATCGCCTCTACCGCTGCTGCATCCGCCGCCTTTTCGTCACCACGGCCAATCAGTTTGGCTGCGGAAACAGCTGCTGCCTCAGTCACTCGTACCATTTCGAGGACCAGAACGCGTTCGAGAATATCACTTGATTTAGGCATTTGAATCTTTAGTCCTTCTATAGGGGCCAATTTCGAACTCTCGATAGGGGAGGGATATGACAATGTCGAGAAGCCTTGTGGCCTTGTCCATAATCCTGGCTTCCGGCACGGTTTTCGAGACGGCCCATGCCCAAATAGAGACGGATGACCGCACGGAACAGATGATGAATAATGCGCACCGGCTGGTTGCGGTTGATGCGGATGGTTGTCTGAAAAATTCTGATCCTGATGAGATAGTCGTTTGTGCGTCGGTTGATGCCAACCGGAAATATCGGCTGCCCTTTCCCGAACTTATCGAGCGCGACCAAAGGATCAGAGAACCGATTCCGACGGGCAATGCCGAATTTGTGAATACCGGTCGCTGCTATATCGATGCCAGTGAACGCAAATGTTTCAAGGGACTGCCGATTATGACTGTATCTTTTGGCGGTGCCGGGGGCGGGGTTGATGGTCCGGCGGGCAATCTGTGGCGCGTCATCAAGCCGACCGTGCCCGATGAGGATTATATAAAACAGGTGCAGATCAAGCCCAATCCGCCAAGCGAGTGAAGCGAAACGGGCTTAGTCCTGATCGCTCAACAGGTGCATAACCACCGGCGCGCCCTGCAAACTGCTCGAATCGGACAATTTGTCGAGGCTCGCAACAACATCGCGTTCCAGGCTTTGATGGGTAACCATTGAGATGAGCACCGAACCTTCGGCAGTTTTCTGGGTTTGGATCAGGCTTTCAATCGATACATCTGCATCGCGCATCGCTGCGGTAATTTCAGCCAGCACGCCGGGTTTATCCGCGACGATGAACCGGATGTAGCTTTTGCCGGTGCGGTTCCCGCTTTCGGCTGGCTCGCTGCAGGTCATTTCGCCGGCTGGCATGGAAAATACCGTGCCGCTGTCGCCGCGCGCAATATCGATCAAGTCGGCGACCACAGCCGAAGCGGTGGGGCCATCGCCAGCGCCGGCGCCCTGGAACATCAAACGGCCCGAAAAATTGCCCTCGGCAACGACCGCGTTGGTCGATCCGTCAATATGGGCCAGAGGATGGTTTTCGGGAACAAGATAGGGATTGACGCGCTGAAACAATTTGCCGCCGTCCAAACGTGCCATGCCCAACAAGCGGATGCGATAACCCAGCGCCTTGGCCTGGCCAATATCTGCTGCCATGATATTGCGAATTCCGGCAACATCTACAGCATCAAAATTAACCGCGGTGCCAAAAGACAGAGCTGCGAGTATCGCCAGTTTATGCGCCGCATCCACTCCATCAATATCGAAACTCGGGTCCGCTTCGGCGTAACCGAGCTCCTGCGCGTCCTTCAATACAGCTTCGAAATCGGTGCCATGCTGCTCCATGGTTGTGAGGATATAATTGCAGGTGCCGTTGAGGATACCGTAAACCCGCTCGATGCGATTGGCCGACGCACCATCCCGTAAACCCTTGATGACCGGGATCCCGCCGGCCACAGCAGCTTCATATTTCAGGGCAATATTCTGATCTTCTGCCAGTCCGGCGAGTTCCATGCCATGATGGGCAATCATCGCCTTGTTCGCCGTGACGACAGACTTGCCGTGCAGCAGGCTGTTGCGGGTCAGGTTGTAAGCGGGGCCGTCAGAGCCGCCGATCATTTCGACCACGCAATCCACTTCCGGATCGGTGGCGAGATCGTTCATGTCGTCGACCCATCTGTAGGCGCTGAGATCGACACCGCGATCGCGATTCCGGTCACGTGCGGTAACTGCTACAATCTCGATCGGCCGCCCGGCGCGCTGGGCTATCATCGCACCATTTTCGTTGACCAGACGGATAACCCCTGAACCAACGGTTCCCAGGCCAGCCAAAGCGATGCGAAGTGGTGATGTCATGATGGAGACCTTGTATACGGGCTATTGTGAGAGAGAGGATCGGATAATTCGCCCGATTAATAGCGTCACGATATTATAATGCCAGCTTGTCTTTTAAACTGCCGGCATATTATTATGCGTTAGAATATTAACCTATGCGATATTCGGGGGAACGGGTGCGTGGGCAATTGCCCAAATCCTGAATCACCAGGTCATAGTCGCGGCGGGCTTGATTGGCATTCGATGCGGAATCGCCTGCCAGCGCCTCTTCCGGCAGCGATTTTGGCAAGAAACAAGCCAGCCGATACCATAGCAGGCTGTTGCGCACCGGCGCGCGCGCAGCTTCGTCAACAATTTCGCTGAGCGAAACGGCCCAGACTTTCTTTTGGCCTTCCCGGCTGAGTATCGTGATCGAAACAGGATTTCCGCTTTTGGTTTCAAGGAAAATCTGGGTTTCCCCTTCACCGATAATTGTGCCGGGCACATGAAAAGCGCTGCCGACGCCGGTGATTGCAGGTGCTGCATTGCGGGCCACAATTTCGCGGACAAGAGACCGCACGCGCTGGTCCCTTGCTGGCGTCCAGTCGATCTGTGCATCGCGCGCGGCGAGTTGCACATCGCCATTGGCGGTAGTGAGATTGCGAGCGAATATAATAAACGGCTGGCGTTTTATTTTTGGAGCACGACCGCGTTCGTTCAGAGGCAAATCGATGATATAGCGAATCGTTTCCGGGATCCCTCCCTGACCGCGAATCAACGCGTTGGTTGTCGCCACAATATAATATCTTTGCGTTCCCGGAGGAGGGTTGGTGACCCGTTTTGGATCAACTTTAATAGCTTCTTTGATCGTGACATGAGCAATGATGGGGGCATTAACACTAAGGTCAGCAAGGTCTGCATATTGCAGCGGATCTGCATCGGGGTTTGGTTGAGAAAAGGCAGGGAAACACGCAGTTAGCGCCAATAAAAGGGCGGCTGATATAGAAAGTATCGGGTGCATGGTTATCCTGTAAATTTATAATTTTAATTGGCCGTACAATAAGTGGTATTCTGTGTTTTTGACAGCTTAATCAACGCTGAACTAACAAAGCGATTGCCTGACCCCAACTACCGCGTTAAAACATTTTTAAGATGGCTTTCATCGCAACGAAAAGCTGTCATGGGGAATCTAGGGATTGGTGTGGGTTAGGCTCCGGCAGTTCTCGAACGAATCTTTTGCAAGGTTTTGATTCCTGAGGGAAGAAAAGGAGTTATATTTCTGAATGGCTTATGCTGACCAACAACAAATGAGTTCGAGCAAGATAATTTCTATTATCCTTGTTGTACTGATTCACGCGCTGTTTGGATATGCTTTGGTCACTGGACTGGCTTATAGTGCTGTCAAGAAAGTGGCGTCAGAGCTTGATATGATCGATATCCAAGAAGAACCCCCGGAAGAGATTGAGGAACCACCTCCACCGCCACCGGATCAGCCGATTGAACCACCACCCGTGGTGACACCGCCGCCAATCGTGACGCCGCCAGCAGCGCCGCGTCCGGTTATTCAGCAAGTGCAAACACCGCCTCCGGCGCCTGCACCTGTTGCACCGGCACCACCACCGGCACCACCACCACCACCGCCGCCGCAACGGGCAAATCCTGAGCCGCGCGGTAATCCAGGCAATTGGGCTAATGCGAATGACTATCCGTCAAGAGCGCTTCGTGAAGAGCGTGAAGGGACGACCAGTTTCCGTGTTGTGGTCAATGCAAAAGGCAGGGTGGATAGCTGTCAGATTACCGGATCAAGTGGTCATAGTGACCTCGATGCGGCAACTTGCAAAAACATTCAGCGCCGGGCGCGTTTCCGTCCTTCGCTTGATGCGCAGGGAAATCCGACAACTGGAACATGGTCTAGCCGGGTCCGTTGGCAAATACCGAAATAGTTTTACCGCGGCGAGGCGGCGCTGATGTCGCTCCGTCGTTAAATTTTGAATTCTAATCTATCCTTGAGGGGAAAAAATAATGTTTATTGAAGTATTAGCGGCAGGTGCACCGCAGAATCAGTTTGGTTTTTGGGAAGCAATGGAGCAAGGCGGTGTCATCGCCTGGTTCACACTGGGTGTTTTGGCGATCATGTCCGTTTCGTCATTCTACATTCTGTTTTCCAAATTATTCGAACAGAATAAGGTTATGAAGCAAGGCCAGGCGGCTCGTGCTTCTTTCTGGAAAGCCAACAGCCTAAAAGAAGGCGCTGCAAAGCTCGACAAGAACAGTGCTTACCGTCAGATTGTTGACGACGGCATCAAGGCGGAAGAAGATCACGCCCGTCTGACTGACCCTGTAGAAGCGCATGACTGGTTGCACGGTTCGCTGGATCGTTCGCAAGGCCTGATCAACTCCAAGCTGGCCACCGGCCTGCCATGGCTTGCAACTGTTGGTGCTACATCGCCATTTATTGGTCTGTTCGGTACGGTTATCGGTATTTACCGCGCGCTGATCAAAATCGGTATTGCCGGTCAGGCATCTATTGATGCTGTTGCCGGTCCGGTTGGTGAAGCTCTGATCATGACCGCGCTCGGTCTTGGTGTGGCTGTTCCTGCCGTTCTTGCTTATAACTGGCTGCAGGGCCGCAACAAGCGGATCGCAGAAGATATCAGCGACTTTGCCAATGATGTTCTGGGCTACATCTCATCTGACGGTGCGGTGAAACCATCGACCATGAAAGCCGGCGCAGCAACCAAGCCTGCAACGGCAGCAGCAAAGCCAGCTGTAAAGAAATAGGGCGTTAGCCGGTCCGTCTGTCAGCGTATGTGCGTTTGGCAGGCGGATCGGCCGCTTCTGGCTTTCGGAAAGACAGGCCTGGCCTGGCGGTCCGATAAAGTTTATTTTTGAGAGGATAGTATCTTATGGCGATGAATGTTGGGGGCGGCGGCGGAGAAGAAACTCCTCTATCGGACATTAACACGACCCCGCTGGTGGACGTCATGCTCGTTTTGCTGATCATTTTCTTGATCGCGGTTCCGGTGGTTATTCAAACGGTAGAATTGGAACTTCCCGTTCTGGAGTTTGAAGTGACCACAACGAAGCCGGAAAATGTTCTATTGGCTGTTACTACGACAGACTCGGCTGGACGGGATCCTGGTGATCCTGAATATGCCGGTGCAAATCCAGGCGGAAACTGCCGGATTTACTGGAACACCACTCCGGTCAATTCCACCGAATTGGTCGAACGGGCTGTTAGACAGCTGGAAAACCAGATCGAAGCTTTTGGCGGTGTAGAAAATATGACTCCGGAAGATATGCCAGAAGTGCATATTCGCGGAGACATTAATACGCCGTATCGGTGCATTGGCGGCGCTATCTACGCGATGCAGCGCGCTGGTTTTGCAAAGGTCGGTTTTCTGTCCACGCCAGTGGTGATCGAATAGCCCGAACGGCTTGATAGTTTAGTATTTTGAAGGAGACGCACTAATGGCAATGAGCGGCGGCAAAGATGATGGCACGCCGATGATGGAAATGAACACGACGCCGTTGATCGACGTCCTGCTCGTTCTCCTCATCATGTTCATCATTACCATCCCGGTCCAGACCCATGCGGTGAAGCTGGATCTACCGGTTGACGATCCAAATGCACCACCGCCACCGGAAATTGATCCGGTGAAAAACCGGCTTGGCATTACCGCGACCAACCAGATATTGTGGAATGAGCAACCAGCCTCGCTGGAACAGATCAAACAATATCTTGCACAGACCAAATCAATGGTTCCGGAGCCCGAGCTTCAGTTCCAGCCTGATCCGGTCAGCGCCTATCTCACTGTTGACCGCGTGTTGGCTGAGATCAAGGATAGCGGCGTAAGCAAATTCGGTTTTGTCGGTAACGAACAATATAGCAGCTTTGGTAAAGCGGCACGTCTGCCTAACTAAAGCGGAAGCATATAAATTGTAAAAGGGGCGTTGGAGAGATCCAGCGCCCCTTTTGCGTGGGTCTGTTTGATTAAGGCCGTGGGTGTCCTGACTTCAGGATCGAAAGGGTTAGATAAAAGCTGAAAGGGGCAGTTTTGAGCCTGATTGTCGCGCCAACTTCCCGGCTATGGCTGGATGCATCCTACAGGGATTCTGAACGCCCATCGGTCTTGTAGGAAATATCCAAAGGCCGCCAGAATAGCCTCGCTGCCAGCGCTTGTGCGCCATGATGATCAGCAACATTATCCGGTGCCGTATATACTCGGCATATGGGCTCAAATAGCCACTGCTGCTTTGGATTGTTCGCCGCCATTAAACTGCAATTCGGCCAGTTTGGCGTAGAGACCGTTCCTATTGACCAGACTGTCATGATCACCTTGCTCGACGATCTGTCCTTCATCCATCACTATGATCCGGTCTGCGGATCTGATGGTCGCCAGCCGATGGGCAATCACGATGGTGGTGCGATCCCGCATCAATCGTTCCAGTGCGTCCTGAACGAGCTTCTCGCTTTCCGCATCCAGAGCTGATGTCGCCTCATCAAGGAGCAGGATCGGCGACTGCCGTAACAGGGCGCGGGCGATGGCAACGCGTTGGCGTTGTCCGCCGGAAAGCCTCGTACCAGCCTCACCCATGAAACTGTCGAGTCCATCCGGGAGTTCCATCAGGAATTTCTTGGCATTTGCGGCTCGCGCAGCTTCCCAGATTTCCTCATCCGTCGCATCCCATTTGCCGTATCGCAGATTGTCGCGGGCCGAGGCTGCAAATAGCACCGTGTCCTGAGGCACCAGCGCCATGCGCTCACGAATGTCGGCCGGATCGGCGGAGGGCAGGGCAACGCCGTCGATACGTACGCTGCCGCTTTGCGGGTCGTAGAAACGTTGAGCCAGCTGAAACAGGGTCGATTTGCCTGCACCGGAGGGACCAACCACCGCAACCGTTTCACCAGGCGTAACCTTGAGTGAGAAATTTCTCAGCGCTGCCGTTTCCGTACGGGTCGGGTAAGCAAAAGTTACATTGTCGAAAGAAATCTGACCCCGCGGTGGTTCGGGCAGAGCGATTGGCGATGCCGGTGCCGCGATGCCGGGCTCCTCGGACAGCAGTTCTGCGAGACGGCCCGCAGCACCTGCTGCGCGCAACAGATCACCATATACTTCGGTCAGCGCGCCAAACGCACCTGCAACCAGCCCACCGGTCAGAACAAAGGCCGCGATCGTACCGCCAGATATGGTGCCTTCGGCCACACCGATAGCGCCCCGCCACATCAGCATGGTGATTCCGGTAAATACCATTGCAATGATGACGGCAGTTAATGCCGCGCGCAATCTGATCCGACGTTTGGCTGTATCAAATGTGGTTTCAACCGCGCCGCCAAATCGTTCATGCTCACGTTGTTCCTGACCAAAGGCCTGGACAATTTTCATTGCGCCCAAAGTTTCGGAAACCATGGCGCCGACATCGGCAACCCGGTCCTGACTGAACCGTGAGACGCTGCTAAGCTTTCGGCCGATGAATACGATAGGCAGAATAACAATGGGAATACCGATCAGCAGCCCCGCCGTAAGTGTTGGCGCGAGCGTGAACAGAAAAATTATCCCGCCAATGCCAATGATAATATTGCGTAGCGCGACTGACACTGTGGTGCCGACTGTCTGTTCGATAATCGCGGTATCAGAGGTCATTCGCGATGCGATTTCCGATGGCCGGTTTTCTTCAAAAAAACCAGGGGCCAGACGCAGCAGATTGCGCTGCACCGCAAGCCTGATATCGGCCACAACCCGTTCACCGAGCCAACTGACAAAGTAGAAACGCAGCGCGGTTGCAACGGCCAATATTGCCACAATCACGAGTAAGAACTGAAAATAGGGTGCGATATCTTCACCGCCCGAGGCAAAGCCTTCATCGACGATCGATTTGAAACCCCAGGGAATCGCCAATGTTGCCAGCGCGGCGACCAAAAGAGCAATGGCGGCAAAGACAATCTGTCTCGGATATTGAATGGCCCGATCCCAGACCATCCGCAAATTGCCTATTTTCTTGGGCGAAGGCTTTTCAGTATCCGACTGCTCCTCGTCCGGGGCATTGTCATTGGTAATTTCACTCATAAAAAGCCCCTAGCAGTCCGATCTTTGTGTCACAATCCTGTTGCAGTCATAGGCGGCCGGAAATCCATCCGCTTATCGAACCCGTTATTCCTAGATAGGAAGTGTTCAGCCGATACCAAGCATAGGCACTGTTCATCGACCCAAATCGGGATGGTCCCTCCGGCTTGGCCCAAGCCACTGGCAAAGCTGTGCAACATTCCCTAAGAAACCATAGTATTACGGCGGCTTTCCGCTGTATGATTCGTTCTGGACGGCCGTCAAAGCGGACAGGATATTGTGGGTTAAGGGAAGAAGCCGTGAACCAAATAGCATCTAAAGGCCAGTTACGCATGTCGCTATTGCGCTGGGCTTTATTCATAGTGCCGATTATCGTCGTGCTGGGCTTTATTTCAGGCCAGGTCGCGGGATCCGGCGAGGAAAACCGCTGGTTTCAGGCGTTGGTGAAACCCGAAGCACAGCCGCCTGGCTGGATGTTCGGTGTTGCCTGGACCATTCTCTACATCATGATGGGGATTGCGTTGTCGATGATTTTGCACGCGCGCGGCGCACCTTTGCGCGGACTGGCGATCGTCCTGTTTCTGGTGCAATATGCCTTGAACCTTTTCTGGTCGCCGCTTTTTTTCGGCATGCATCAGATATCAGCGGCATTCTGGCTGCTGATCACGATTTTTGCGATGGCTTTTGTCACGACGCTGGTTTTCGGGCGCATACGCAAAGCCGCGGCCTGGCTTATGGTTCCTTATCTGGCGTGGCTGTGTTTCGCCGGAATTTTGAACAAGCAGATTGTTGATCTCAATCCGGGTGCAGAAACTCTTGTTGTGCCAGCGGCCAGTACCCAGATATAGTGTATCCATATATATAGAGATAGAACGCGACCCCCAGACGGAGTAACTGATATGCAAAGCCAGAACAGATTTTTCGATGACCTTTCCAAAGTGCTGAACGGCCTCGCTGGCACGGTTGCAGGCGTTGGCCGCGAAGCCGAAGCCAGCGCGCGCGAACGGGCAAGGGAATGGGTTGGCGGCATGGACTTCGTGTCACGCGAAGAATTTGAGGCCGTGAAGGAAATGGCGTCCAAGGCGAGAGCCGAGGCCGATGCGCTGAAAAAGCGGCTGGACGCTCTGGAAAAGGCTGGCACCGCAAAGCCCGCTGCGCGCAAGACAGCAGCTGCCAAACCAGCCGCTCGCAAGCCTGTCGCTCGCAAACCAGCGGCTAAAAAAACCACGCCTCCCAAAGCGGGCAGCTAGATTCCTGAGACCATTGTGCCAAAATAGGCCGGCGATTTTTCTATTGATCGCCGGTCGTGATTATCCACAGTCTTCCCACAAACAATATGATCGCAGCGACAGCACCGCCTTGCTCTGCCAGATGGGCTGGGCCACTAAGGCTTGTGATGCAGGGCAATTGCAAATGATGTGGAACCGTAATGCTTGACGATATTTGGTCTGAGCTTGATCAGGAAGAGGCGCCACCAGTTGACATGCTGGTCGCTTTTTTCGAAGCACGCGGTTGGTCGGTTGACCATGTCAGCGAAGAAGAAATCTCGGTCGAGATTAAAGGCAACTGGACCAGCTATCAGCTGCGCGCGATCTGGCGTAACGAAGACCATGTCCTGCAACTATTGCTGCTTCCCGATATTCGTGTTCCGGACGACAAGAAAATCGCCATTTATGAATCGCTTGGTCTGATCAACGAACAGCTTTGGCTTGGTCATTTTGATCTTTGGTCGACCAACAATATCTTGTTGTTCCGCCATGCGATCATGCTGGGTGGCAGCGGCATGCTCGGCCTGGATCAGGCCCAGACGATCGTGGATATGGCGATTGATGAGTGGGAACGCTTTTATCCGGTCTTCCAGTTCGTTTTGTGGAGCGACAAAAGCCCGCAGGATGCGATTGAACATGCCATGATCGACACGCAAGGCGAAGCGTAGCGGGGCCAAACATAGCGGTACGAAGCATCGCAAGGGTGTAGTATAAAGGAACAAGCCATGATTGCAGACAGCTTTGACAGCATCTGGTTTGTCGGCTGCGGCAATATGGGCGGGGCCATCCTGCAGGCCTGGCTCGACAAAGGGCTGGATGTTGCCAAGGTCACCGTTATCAAGCCCCATGTGTCGCCGCTTCCCGGCGGCCTGCAATCCCGGCCCGATTATCCCGACGGTCCAGCACCCGATCTGGTGATGCTGGCGATGAAGCCCTATCAGCTGGACGATGTCGCGGCGGGCCTTGCGCCTCGGGTTGGTGATAATACCCATATTGTGTCGGTGCTCGCGGGAACCGAAATCGACATGTTACGGCAAGCTTTTCCCGGCGCGGGCAAGATCATTCGGTTGATGCCCAATATGGCGGTGACGGTAGCGAAATCGCCGATGATCCTGATCAGCGAGACCGATGATGATGGCCTGAAGGAGCAGATGGACCAGCTCTTTTCTCCGCTCGGGCGTCCCGAGTGGCTGGAAAATGAAGACCAGATGCATATAGCAACGGCCTTGTCCGGGTCTGGCCCTGCCTTTGTTTTTCGCTTCATCGATGCGCTCGCGGTCTCTGCCGTGCAGTTGGGCATGGATGAAACGCAGGCCGCGCGCCTTGCACTGGCGATGGTCGATGGCGCAGCGACTCTGGCTGCCGGATCGGATGTCAGTCCCGGCGCACTGGCTGATCAGGTGGCCAGTCCCAATGGTGTCACACGCAAGGGCCTTGATGTGCTGGATGCGGATGGCCGGGTTAACGCGCTGCTCCATGACGTGCTGAAAGCGGCGATGGAACGGAACCGGGAAATGGCCGAAGAAGCAAAGGCCTGAACTTTCCTACAGCACGGGCGCTATGATAGTCTGGCTGCGTTCTTTCTCAGCTTTGAATATCGATCCTGTCACAGGCAGAAAACCCAGCTTCCACGGGCATTTGAGCCAGTGTGAAATGTGTGAACTTTGAAATTCTGTCGCTAAACAAAACGCCCCAAAGGACTGTGTCCACTTTGTAAACTTCGCACGCCGTTCAGGCTTTGTCCTTGCGCAGATCAAACACCATCTGGCGGTCACTTTCCGGGACCAGCCCTTCCAGCACATGCCAGAAACCGGTCACTGATTCCTGCCCGGCGGTCACATAGGCGGCGGACAGCTTTTCCCGTAACTGCGCGAATAGCTCGGCTTCCAAAGCGGCGCCCTTGTCCGTAAGGCTCAACAGCTTCTGGCGCCGGTCCAGAGATCCGGTTTTGGTCACCACCAGATCGCGATCATGCAACTCTTTCAGCACCCGCCCCAAGGACTGTTTGGTGATCGCCAGCAAGCGTAGCAATTCTCCGACGGTCAGATCCGGTTGACGCGCAATGAAGTAAAGCGCCCTGTGATGGGCCCGGCCCAGACCCTGTTTGGCCAGTTCCTGATCAATCGCATTGGTCAGGCGGGTATAGCCAAAATAGAGCAATTCTACGCCGCGTCTGATTTCGTCTTCGCGAAGGAAGAGCGGCGATGCTCCGGGGGAGGCAGAAGGGCGAGATATGTCAGCCATGTTGACGTATCTTGACATGCTGCTTTGGGGATTGCAAGATAAACTGATCAGGGATTGAACCTTCCAACCAGCATACTGAAAGTGACGGGATATGGCCGACGACGACAGTCTTGAAATCCTTGTGGAACCTAATAGTACGCCGGTGCCAGACGCCGAGCGTGTCAAATTGCTCGAAAACCCCGGCTTCGGCAACCTGTTTACCGATCATATGGCGGTGATCCGCTACACCGAAGGCAAAGGCTGGCACGATGCCAAAGTCGAGGCGCGCCGTCCAATCCCGATGGACCCTGCATCCTCCGTTCTGCATTATGCGCAGGAAATATTTGAAGGCATGAAGGCCTACCGGCTGGCCGATGGTACGACAGCCTTGTTTCGGCCAGAACAAAATGCGCGGCGGTTTCAAGCCTCTGCCAAGCGGATGGCGATGCCGGAACTGCCGGAAGAATTATTTTTGAAATCAGTGGAATCGCTGGTTGATATCGATCGCGACTGGTTTCCTTCCACAGAGGGCGGGTCGCTGTATCTGCGCCCATTCATGTTTGCCAGCGAAGTGTTTCTGGGCGTGCGCCCGGCTAAGGAATATCTCTTTCTGGTAATTGCTTCCCCAGTGGGTGCCTATTTCAAGGCTGGCGCGTCAGCGATCACAATCTGGGTGTCAGAAGATTATAGCCGGGCTGCACCGGGCGGTACGGGGGCTGCCAAATGCGGCGGCAATTATGCCGCCAGCCTGGTCGCGCAGGCCGAGGCTATTGCTCAGGATTGCGATCAGGTGGTGTTTCTTGATGCCGCCGAACAGCGCTGGGTTGAAGAGCTGGGCGGAATGAATCTGTTCTTTGTGATGGAGGATGGCAGGTTGATCACGCCGCCGCTGACCGGCACGATTTTACCCGGGATCACACGGGAATCGATCATGATACTGGCCCGTGAAGAAGGGTTGGAAGTCAGTGAAGAGCCTTATTCCATCGATCAATGGCGCGCAGATGCAGCCAGCGGTAAATTGCTCGAAACCTTTGCTTGCGGCACGGCGGCGGTTGTGACAGCCGTCGGAACCGTGCGCTCCACCGATGGCGAATTTGCGATTGGTAGTGGCGGTCCGGGGCAATTGACTGAAAAACTGCGCATGCGGCTGGTCGACATTCAGCGCGGGCTTGCAGAAGATACGCATGGCTGGGTGAAACGCCTGTTCTAAATTTTGTTCGAAAATAAGCTGCAACTGCCCCTTGCCCCATGGGGGTAAGTTGGATATTAGGCCCCTTCGCTGACGAATGAAGCGTCCATTATTGGGGTGTCGCCAAGTGGTAAGGCAGCGGCTTTTGATGCCGCCATGCGCAGGTTCGAATCCTGCCACCCCAACCATTCTCTTTTCAAAACGACTCGGAGCACGCATCTCCGCCGGCTATCTTGTCACCAGGCGAAGGCGGGTTTTGTCTGGGAAGCGATAGAACCAATCGCAAATTCACCGTCGATTTGCCAGAATTCACCCTGATTTGTGTAAATGAATGTAAAATACGTGTCGTAGTTCTGGTAAAGTCCAATAAAATAGAGATAAACAACCCTGGGTTGGGAATTTACATAAAGCGAAAGCAGAGATGATTTGCTGTTCGCTACCGGGGAACATGTATGCGCATAGCAATAGCAGATGATGACAAAGAGATTGTCGATTTTCTAGGGAACATCGCTGAAGGTCAGGGATATGTCTATGTCGGTTTTGCCGACGGCAACGCGTTGACCAATGCGTTGTTGCGCGACACTTTTGATCTGGTGATTCTGGATTGGAATATGCCGGGCAAAACCGGGCTTCAGATCCTGGAATGGATGGAAGATGCCGTGGATGATCGGCCGCCAGTCATTATGATTACCAGCCGCACGGCAAAACAGGATATCAGCGAGGCGCTCAATGCCGGCGCTGATGATTACATCACCAAGCCGGAAGATCCCGATGTGATTGCAGCCCGGATCAATGCGATCCTGCGGCGCAGCAGCGGCGTGGCCGCGATGGAAACCAAGGCCCAATATGGCGAATATATATTGGACCGGATTGAGCAAAAGGTCCGGCACCGGGAAACCGAAGTGGCACTGACCGCGAAAGAATTTGAACTCACTGATCTGATGTTCCGTAACCGCGACAGAACCTTGTCGCGTCGCTATATTATGGAAACAGTTTGGCGGACTAACGCGCACCTGGCAACACGGACGCTCGACATGCATGTTTCGCGTATCCGGTCAAAATTATCGCTCACGCCTGAGAACGGGTTTCGAATTTTCACCGTTTTCGGTTATGGTTATAGGCTGGAGACACTGAACAACGGGGTATGACCATGGACTGTGTGACAAGTAAACGCAGATATTTCAAATATTTGCGGATTTCCATTTTCTTGTCACTGGCTCCTATTTCCATCTTACCGACGACCGCGCTGGCGCAAACAGCTGCTGACAACGCGCAGGTCGAATATGTATTTAAAAAGGGCGATACGCTGATCGCCCTTGCTTCAAAATATTTGCGCAAGCGGTCTGACTATCTGCAGGTTCAGCGGCTCAACCGTATCGCAAACCCGCGGTTCATCCCTGTCGGCAAAACAGTTGCCATCCCGTTTCGGCTTTTGAAATATCGTGAGAGCGAAGCCAGTTTGGCCGCTTTTCGGGGCAATGTTGTAATTGCGGCTGGTGGGCAGACGATCACTCCTGTCCAGGGCCTTGAGATTGGTGAAGGCAGTCGGCTGGCGACATCGGCGGGCAGTTTCCTGACGCTGCAACTGGAAGACGGATCGCGTATCTCCATGCCCTCTAACAGCAAGATGCGTATCACACGGCTGCGCCACATATTACTTACCGACAGCGTGGATTACGAGCTGGCCGTCGACAATGGCCGGATACGATCCAAGGTTACTCCGTTTGACAAGAAAGCGGATCGCTATCGGGTGCGGACACCTGTTGCTGTCTCGGCTGTGCGCGGTACCGATTATCGGACCCGCGTCGACGAAGAGACAGGCACAGCATACTCGGAAACCGTCGAAGGTGTGGTGGACGTGGCAGCGGGCCAGAGCATCGATGGCGCGACAACAGTGTCTGTTGTCGCGGGAACCGGCGCCGCAGCAACTGTCACAGGCGACCTCGCAACAGCTGACCTTCTCTCGCCACCAGAGTTGATTGACCCGGCGAAAGTCCAATCGGAAGAAACATTGCAATTTACTGTTTCGCCTCGTGCGGAAGCCGCCGCACACCGGATGATAATATCATCGGATGCCGGTTTTGTTGACATTGTCGCGGAGCAACTCAGCGAAACCAATGAAATCAGCCTGGCCGGAATTGACGATGGCCGCTATTTTGCCAAAGCAACCGCCTTTGGTGCTGATGGTTTTGAAGGTATGCCAGCGAGCTATTCATTCAAGCGTCAGCTCAGCACGCTCAGCGGCAGTGCGGATCAGGGCGATTTCGGTTTTCGATTCAAATGGACGGGCGCTGGCAGCGGCAAGCGGGTTTATCGGTTTCAGCTGATACCGGGCAATATAGAGGCTGTTCCTCTTGTCGACGAAGCTGGCTTGACCAGTGATGTCCTGACCCTCTCTGATCTGCCGGATGGTGAATATTTCTGGCGTGTTGGTGTCACACAATATTCCGCAGACCCGGAAGACAGGGACGTTTTCCAGAAATGGACTGATTTCGAAAAATTGACGGTGGCGAATTAGGGGCTTAATCGTTGGCACCGAGAGGCGTGCCATGGCCGCTATAGGGAGAGCTGACGACCAATGAAACTACGCCGGCGCCTGGGGATTGAATGGGCTGGCGTCGCATTGGCAGCATCCTTGATCGTTGCTGGACTGATCTATTGGAACAGTCTCTCGGGCTTTGATAACCTGCTTTATGACAGGCTCTCGGACTATGACCGGCCAGAGGCAATGGACGATATTCTCATCATCGCCGTGGATGAAGACAGTCTGGCCGCCTTTGGAAAATGGCCCTGGTCACGGACCCGCCATGCCGATCTATTGGCGATACTGGCCGATGCCGAACCCAAAGCGATTGCTTTCGATATCTTGTTAAGCGAGCCAGGCGATGCCGAGGCAGACTCCGCTCTTGCCGCCGCGGCGGCAACGAATAAAAATCTTTTTCTGCCGCTGCATTTTGTCGTTCCCGGTACCAATGGCGCCGCCTTTGATGTCAAAGAGCCGGTCGCACAGCTGAAGCGCGCCGCGAGCGGCATGGGTCATGTCAGCTTATTGTTCGATCGGGACGGAGTGGTCCGCCGGACGTCGCTTTGCTTTCGGGGCAAGGCGGATCCCGGAGCGACTGACGAGACGGTTTGGCCGCATCTGATGGAGCAAATCTATCGGAGCGTGCATGGCAAGAGTTCCGCTGCTTTCACGCGCCGGGACGACTGTCAGAAGCCGTTGCTCATGCCCTATGCTAGGCGCGGCGCATTCTCACAAATTTCCCATGCGGCGGTTGTGAACGGAGAGATCCCGGCCGCATTTCTGCAGGACAAAATCATTTTGGTCGGGGCGACCGCGCAAGGACTAGGAGATCAGCATCCGGTCCCGCTTGGTGATGGCGGTACCATGGCAGGTGTTGAGATCATGGCAAATTTGCTGAGTGATATATCGGCGGATCGCTTTGTCGTGCCGGTGTCACTCCCCCTACAGATATTGCTGTCGCTCATTCCCGCTTGGATATTATTGATTGGATTTTGGCGCTGGCGCCCGCGCACGACAATTTTTGTCTCGCTCGGCCTGGTCGTGCTAATATTGGGAGGCAGCGCGATTTTGCTCTCCCTCCAAACATGGTTCGCACCAGGCGCGGCATTGGCCGGGCTGGCGCTCGTTTACCCGGTCTGGGGCTGGCGACGTCTGCAGGCGACGAGCGATTTCATGGATGAAGAACTCAAAAGCTATCGGTCCGAGGCACCCGATATTCCAGTCCTGGAGACACCACTGGGGCCGGTTGATCTGGTCACCGAACAGGCGGAAGAACTGGCCCATGCCATTAAACATGTGCGCGATTTGCGACGGTTTATTTCCGATGCGCTAACGAACCTGCCCGATCCGATGTTCATTACCGATCTCGACGGCAAAGTGAAATTCGTCAACAAGCTGGCGCAGACCGGTGTTGAAGATGGCGCTCAGGATTTGGCGCTGGATGACATGTTGGATCGTTTTGTCGCGCCGGAAGATTTGGAGGACGTGAAAAACTATCTCGCGCTCGACCAGAAATTGCGTGAGCATGACTATGTCGACTTCACTTCGCGCAATGACGAGGTTTTCGCCATGCGAAGAGCCAGAGTGTTGTCTGATGAGGGCGAACTTCGTGGTCACATTCACTATCTGGCGGACATTACCGAAGTCGCCAACGCAGCGCAGGAACGGGAGGAAGTCCTGCAGCTTCTGTCCCATGATATGCGATCACCGCAGGCTGCGATTTTGGCCTTGCTGGATGGTCAGGACGCCACGGATGACAATAAACGCATCGAAAGCCATGCCCGGCGGACGCTGGCATTAGCCGATAATTTCGTCGGTCTCGCGCGGATAAAATCGAGTGAATTTTCCGGTGAGGAAATATTGCTTTCCGATCTGGTGATCGAAGCCAATGATAGCCTCTGGCCGCTGGCGAAACAGCGCGGGATCAAGTCCGTGGTCAAGGATCAAACCGATGGTGCCTTCATCATCGGGGAGCCGTCGAGCCTTTATCGTTCCTTTGCCAACCTGATCGATAATGCTATTAAATATAGTCCTGATAACAGCCAGATAGCGATCGAACTGCGCATGATAGCGCTCGACAAGCAGCCCTATGTGTCTGTGGCGATCACGGATCAGGGCAAGGGTATCGCGGAAGATATGCTGGACCAGCTGTTTGAACGATTTGCCAGCGACGATCATGATTCCAAAGGGTCAATCAGGGGCGCCGGACTGGGCTTGAATTTTGTCGCCGCGGTCATGGAGCGGCATGGCGGATCGATCCGTGCGGAAAATATCAGAAATGGCGGCGCGCGCTTTACCGTATTGCTGCCGCTGGCACCGGATCCCGAGGAACCGATTTAGCCTGCCATCCTATTCGATGCCGGTTCGGGTGCGCGTTTTCCGGTTCACCGCCGGGTTTGATCCATTGCCCAAATCTAACAAAGCGGCATCGATAAGATAAGGCAGCGATTGTTCCAGCGATCCTTTGCAATGATATTCCGCCGCCGTGCCGGAATAGAGCGTTGCACCATTTGCAGAATCGACCATTGTCAGCGTGAAACGATGTTCGACATCGTCGCAGGATTGAAACGGTTTGCGTTCCTTTGGCGAAGCAATGACACGCACATCATCCTTTTCGCCGGTGGTGAGGGCAATGGACGCAGGCCGATTGGCCAGGGCAATATGCACGCGAACGGGTGCTTCATCGACAGCCGTAAACTGCTTTTCGGTCAGTGCCGCAGCGACCAATTGCCGCGCAGTTTGATAGACCGAGCCTTCCTGTTCCGGTTTGACGGTAAAGCTATATTGTTTCTGCGCTGGTAAAGGCAGCGCGGCCTCGGTCTGGATGCGGGTCTCGATCGGTCCACCGCAACTGGCGGTCATTGCCAATATCATCAACAGTGCAAGGCGGCGCATAGCAGTCCTTCAGCTCGTTCGTGATGACTTATCAATAATATGATCCGATTGAATTGTCACGATAATAGGCGCGCCCGAGCCAGCCGGGTTCTGGCTTATGAGCGGGTCAACGCGAAATAGATGACATAGAACCAGGAGAAGAAGCCGTGGATAATCGCCCAGATAATCGACTTGTGCGTGGTGAAACTGATCGCAATGGCCAGCGCGCTGCCAAAGCCGACGCCCTTGCTGACAATTTCCTTGCGAACATAAGTGGCTCCGCGACTCATCGGTGATCCTCCTTGTGCATAGTCCTCTGGCCGCATCCGTTCCGGCTTGATTTTCTCTGCCATCGGTTATGCAGCCTCACGCGCGCGGTCTGATAATTCCTGATTGAGCATTTCCGCCAGCAGAAACGCCAGTTCCAGAGACTGGGCCGCGTTCAACCGCGGATCGCAATGGGTATGATAACGATCACCCAGAGCAGCATCGGTTATCGCGACAGCGCCGCCGGTGCACTCGGTAACATTCTGCCCCGTCATCTCGCAATGGATGCCGCCAGCAAAAGTGCCTTCTGCGCGGTGGACAGCAAAAAAGCCGCGAACCTCGGCGAGAATGCGTTCGAACGGACGGGTTTTGTACCCGCTATCCGCCTTGATGACATTGCCGTGCATGGGGTCACAGGACCAGATGACCGGATGACCTTCCTGCTTCACTGCACGAACGAGGGGTGCGAGGCCACTTTCCACCTTGTCATGACCAAAGCGCGAGATTAGCGTGATCCGCCCGGCTTCGCGGGCCGGGTTCAGCGTATCGAGCATTTTCAGCAGATCGTCGGCTTCCAATGACGGACCGCATTTCATGCCAATCGGATTACCGATGCCGCGCAGAAATTCGACATGGGCAGAGCCTTCAAAGCGGGTGCGGTCGCCGATCCACAGGAAGTGGGCGCTGGTATCATACCAGTCACCGGTCAGACTATCCTGCCGTGTCAGGGCTTCTTCATAGGGAAGCAAAAGCGCCTCATGGCTGGTGTAGAAAGACGTCGCCTTGAGCTGAGGCACGGTGTCAGGATTGATGCCGCATGCTTCCATGAAGGACAGCGCTTCGCCGATCCGGTCTGCCATTTCTTCATATTTTTTTGCCCAAGGGCTGCGTGTCATAAAGTCATGGGTCCAGCCGTGCACCTGTTGCAGATTGGCATAGCCGCCTGTTGAAAAGGCGCGCAGCAAGTTGAGAGTGGCAGCCGCCTGATTATAGGCGCGAACCATCCGGTCCGGATCGGGTTGACGGCGACCGGCTTCAAATTCAATGCCGTTGATAATATCACCGCGATAGCTGGGCATTTCCACGCCATCTTGCGTTTCGGTCGGGGCAGAGCGCGGCTTGGCAAATTGTCCGGCCATGCGGCCCAGCTTCACGACCGGCATTTTCGATGCATAGGTAAGCACCACCGCCATTTGCAGAATGACCCGAAACGTATCGCGAATATTATTGGGGTGAAATTCTGCGAAACTTTCCGCGCAATCACCGCCTTGAAGCAAGAAGGCCTTGCCCTGTGCAACTTCGGCAAGATCTTTTTTCAGGCTGCGTGCTTCACCGGCAAAGACCAGCGGCGGATAGCTGCCGAGTAGCTGCTCTGTATCCGCAAGCTTCGCAGCATCGGGATAGTCAGGCATTTGCAGCCCTTCAAAACTTCTCCAACCGTTTGGCGTCCAATTCGTCGCCATAAGCGCACTCCAATATCTTTCACTTAAAATCGAGTGGCTTTAGGCTCGTTTCAAGGGCAATGGCAAGCAAAAGCGCGGTTTGGTTGCGCCCGAAACTATCCATCCACTGCACCCCACAGCCTAGCTACCCGGTTTTGTTTTCCAGGTACCCGCATTACGATATTCTGACTTGATTTGGCTGACATTTGGCAATTTCTGGCCGGCAAAGGCTTCCTCACCGCCTTTTTCAATGGCTTCCTTGCTGTAACGTGGCGTCTGATAGGTTTTCGGCTTGTCATTTGCGAAATCAGGTGCTGACAGGCTGTGTCGCCGGGCGTTATCGGCGGCAAGAGCAGCCGCCTTTTCTGATCTTGCCGCTTCTTCCTGCGCTTTGCGGCGGCCCGCCTCATAGGCCTTTTCCAAAGCAATCGGGTCGAGCGAAGAAGCAGGCGGCGAATCATATTTACGCGGTTTGGGTGCGGGCAGGGGTTCGCCGCCGCTATATTTCTGGCTAAAGGCTGCGGCCCGACCAGCACTGCCCTTCCAGCTGTAAAAGCGGTGCGCACCTATGGTGCCCAGGAATCTTAGGCTTGGCGCCCAGTAAGGATAAATTTCGGTGGTGTGATAGTGCGTCGCGGTACCGACTGGCGAAGCAATCTTCCCGGACAGAGCCAAGGCGGCAACCTTTCTGGCCCGGTTCCAGTGAAATTTGGACGGCGACCGGCGCAACGACCCGTCACAGGTATAGGAAAACTGGCATCCGGTGCTCCGCTCGCTACCCTGGAAAACCACGCCGCAGACGGTGCGCGGATAGCTGGGATGGCGGACGCGGTTCAGAACGACCTGTGCGACGGCGCGTTGCCCGGCGTCAGGCTCCAGTCCAGCTTCGTAATAGATGGCCGAGGTCAGGCACTGCAGAGCGCGGCTATTGTCGGTCAGTGAAGCACGGAACGCGACAGGGCGAATCAGATGAACCGATGCGGTTTGATCGCGGCTGGCGATTCCGGCGCCACCACTGCTGGTCAGCAGGTCGCCCAAATCATCACCGCCGGTCTCGGCAAGCGGATCGATAGCCAGTTCGCCGTAATTTTGCGGAATCGCGTAACCGGGATCGATGAAATAGAAAGCCGACCCGGCAAAATTTTCCTCTGCCCGCTCGACCGGCTGCAGGTCAGGATCGCTGGGATTATATTGCTGCGCATCGAGACTGGCCCGCGGCATGGTTGCTGGCACCATGATCAGACTTAAGACCAGAAGTCCCAGCAATATCCGTTCGCGAACATTCAGCATCAGCCAGCCAGGCAGGTGCGAGGATGACTTCAGCCTGGAAGCAGGCGCTTCAACCTCGGCTGTTGAAGGAAGGGAAGTTTCCGCACGCGCCACACCTGGCGCGCTTTTGTGATCAGGCGCAGCCGGCGTTGGTCCCGTTTGCGGAGATGGCGAAAACACATATCCTGCCGGCCCGGCGAGGGCCGAATCGTGACTGCCGAGCTTAGGCACATAGGGAGGAGGAACGCGCACTGAGATTTTCCGAAACACCTGCAAGAGCCCCGACTGGGCTGACGGGACCGGAAATACAGCCTTTTGCGTCGGTTTTCGTGAACCAAAAACAGGCTGTTTCAAGATGGGACGCGGCGCGCCCAGTCCTTAAATGGTTAACGCTGCAATTCTGCGGAGAAAGCGGGATGCGTGCGAAATCTGTGACAAAATGAACCGGTTGAACAAGCGAAGTGCGCTTGGCCGATCAGTGCTTTTGGTGATTCGCTTCCTGAATATTGACCAGATGGCGGGCAATCGCATAGCCGATAATGCCAAATAGTACGCCGCCGATGGCGGGGCCTATGACAATACCCGGCAGCCCGTAAAGCGCTCCGCCAATCCATAGAAAGGGTAATATTCCCAATGTGTTTCGCAGCCAGTTCATGATCATCGACCAGGCTGGACGCTCCAGATTATTGCATGCGGCATTGGCGATGAACAACATGCCGTTGAAAAAGAATAATGGCGTTAGAAAGGCAGCAAACAGCCAAAAGACATCGCGGCCTTCACCCTGCAAATTGAAAAGGTCGCTGATCGGACCTTGGAGCAAGAACAACAGCGGCCAGATGAGCAGCGTATAGCCTAGCGCAAAACCCATGGCTTGCTTGATGGTGAGGCGGATGCGGTCAAATTTCAGTGCACCGAAATTCTGTCCGATAATCGGCCCAACGGCGCCCGACAGCGAAAAGAGCAAGCAAAAGGCAACCGGTACGACACGCCCCATCACTGCAAATCCGGCGATGACATCATCGGGATAGCTGGCGATAAAGCGATAGGAGATAAAACCGCCAACCGGCGTGGCAACATTGGTCATGATCGCGGGCAACAGGATTGCCGTGACCGGCTTCAAATCCTCTTTGAACGGTACCGACGCGAATGCCTGAAAACCGCCATAATGTTTGATGATCGGGGCTACCGCCAAAATCGAAGAGACAATCGCGGCGCAAGCGGTCGCCATCGCTGCGCCGTTTATTCCCAGACCAAAGCCAAAGATGAAGATCGGGTCCAGAATCGCGTTGGCAATTCCCATGCTGAGCGTCACGTTCATCGCCCGCCGCGCAGCGCCATGGGCGCGCAGGAACCCAGAACAGACCATCGCGGTGACGCTGAACGGCATGAACGGGGCGACGATGCGAATATAGCCTGTCGCAGCTTCTTTTGCGGTCCCTTTCGCGCCTGCAAGATCCAGTATTTGGGGAGCGAAGATAAAGAATATGATCGCCAGCGGGATGATCAGCATCATGCTCAGCGCCAGGATATTGGTCAGATAGCGGCGCGCATATTCCGCATCGCCCTGACCGATTTTGCGCGCCGCCAGAGCGCTAGCGGCAATCATCAGGCCGATGTTGAACGCCGTGCCGAAAAACAAAATGGTAGCGGCAAAGCCCATCGCGGCGGTCAGCGCGCTGTCACCCAATTGCGCAATATATAGTAAATCAACAAAATCGACGATGAACATTGTCAGCAAACCGATGCTTGCCGTCAAAGTCATAACCGTAATATGCCGCATCGGATTGCCGGTAAGAAATATTGCGGGCTGACTGGCGATAATATGATCCTGAAAAATGAATATGTTGGCCGGAATCGGCAAAAATCTATCGTATAATTGCCCTATAGCGTTTTGCTATCCCGTCAATTCCCCTCTATGCTAGAAAAGCTTTTTGGGGAGCAAAATATGCTTGTTCGTTTTTGCGCGTTGATTGTGTCGGCCGCTATACTATCATCCTGTTCGGTCAAGGAAGATGACGGACAGCGGGACACGTCCGAGCAAGGATATTTCGAACGCAAAAATGTCGCGCCTGATCCTGCCGACAACGCGCAATCTCCGCGCAAGCCGGAACATGCTTATGCCCGGATCGCGCTCGATTGCGTCAACAAGCAATATCCCAATAAAATCAGCCATGTCATGTCCAGCGCCAGCGATGTGCAGGAGCCGGTTCGCCTGACCCCGGTTTTCTATGGCTGTTTTGACTGGCATAGCGCAGTGCATGGGCACTGGCTGTTGACCCGGCTTTGGGGCAATGGCGCAATTCCGGAAATGGAAGATGAAATTGCCGCTGCCTTATCCACCAATTTTACTGCCGAAAAAATTGCCGGGGAAGTGGCCTATTTCAATGGCGAAGGCCGCGCTTCGTTTGAACGGCCTTATGGGCTCGCCTGGTTTTTGCAACTGACTGCAGAACTGACCGAAATTGCCGGAGGTGAGGGTGCCAAAGCGCAGCAGGCGCAGATCTGGCTGGATCGGTTGAAGCCTCTGGAATCGGTCATTATCGAACGGATCAGGACATGGGTGCCAAAGCTTGCCTATCCCATTCGATTGGGAACGCATAACCAGTCCGCCTTTGCCTTTGGTCTGTTTCTCGATTGGGCCAGGATTAGCGGTGATGATCAGATGGAAAGCCTGATCTCGGATAAAAGCCTCGCCTTCCATCAGGGGGATCGCGATTGTCCAATCGCCTATGAACCGTCCGGTGAGGATTTCCTCTCGCCCTGCCTAATGGAAGCTGATCTGATGCGGCGGATATTGTCCGAGACCGAATTTGCCGATTGGCTTAGCGGTTTCCTGCCGGACATTCCCACCGATGGCAGTGCCGACTGGTTGGCGGTCGGGATTGTCAATGATCCGACCGATGGCAAGCTGGTTCATCTTGATGGCGTGAACCTGTCGCGTGCCTGGGCGCTGGAAGGCATAGCAACGGCCCTGCCGGAAGGAGATGCCCGAAAAGCTGCGCTGTTCGCGGCGGCAAAACTGCACGGCGATGCCGGGGAGGAATCGGTTCGCACGCCGCATTATGCCGGTAGTCACTGGCTGGCCAGCTTTGCCACCTATTGGCGAACCGAAAGGGGGCTGAGTCGGGATCGAGCAGGGGGCGACAACGAAAACCAAAAAGATGCCATAGCATCAGAAACTGGTGCGGAGTAGAAGGTGATGGCAACGCAGCCAATTCCGATAATCGATAATCTGTCTCCGAAAGTGTCGCCCTTTTGGCACCGCATATTTCCGGCCAATATTGACCTTGCTATGAAAAGCATTTTCGGCGTGTGGACCGCCTATTTTCTAGTCAACGCGCTGCGTGCAGTGCTTTGGGGCGCGCCGGATCACAGCCATTCTCTGGTAACCTATCTGATCAAGGCGGCCATCTCGGTCACCGTGACCTGGGCCCTCTATCGCTGTCTGATACTAATGGGTGATCGCACCGCCCGCGCGGTCTTCATTTTAACGATTCCGACGGTTTTTCTGGCTCTCGCAGTCTCCTATTTGACCGATTTTGTAATGGCCTTTCCAACGCCGGTTCTGGAACATATTAGCGCTGTCCATAATGTCCCGATAAATATGGCCCTTTCGCATTTTTTCGATACGGCTTTTGTGGATTATCTCATACTTGTCGGCTGGGGCGGGCTTTATCTGGCCATGGCCAATAGCCGGAAGACGCAGGTCGCATTGATCCACAGCCGTAATCTGGAAAAAGCAACCCGTGAGAGCGAAATGCGCGCTCTGCGTTATCAACTCAATCCCCATTTCGTTTTCAATGCCCTGAACTCGGTCAGCAGTTTGATCATCGACAAGAAAAACGGGCAGGCCGAAAATCTTGTGGACGGGCTGGCGGACTATATGCGCTCGGTTCTGATTGACGATGAAGGCGATATGATTACGGTCGAACAGGAGATTGCCCAGCAGGTCCGCTATCTTGAAATTGAACAGGTTCGTTTTCCCAAGCGCCTGTCATTCGAAGTGCATATTGATGATGCTGTGCGTCACTGGAAAATTCCGGCCTTGATTATCCAGCCGCTGGTCGAGAATGCGATCAAACATGGTGTCGCCCGTTCCTGCAAACCGGTCACCATCAATATTTCCGCAGAAAAAGATAATGACCGCCTGAAACTGACAGTCGCCAACGATGGGCGGCTGCAAGCAGCGCGGGACAAAACCACCGGGACCGGAACCGGGCTGGCCAATATAAAAGAACGGTTGGTTGCCCTTTATGGTCCGGCGGCGGCCTTGATTGCTGGCAATGAAGACGATGATCGAGTGGTGGCGACGATCATCATTCCCGATGAAGAACAGATTTTCCGAAACTATTGTTTGTAACCATAGATGAAGCCCGGTCCAAAGCTTGATATATTGATTGTTGATGATGAACCGTTGGCGCGGAGTCGTATCAAGTCGCTATGCAAGCGAATGACAGGGATAAACCATGTCAAAATGGCAAGCGGTGGACGCGAGGCCTTGGATCTGGTTGCGCAAGATTGTCCGCAGATCATGCTGCTGGATATCGATATGCCTGACTTGTCGGGGATGGAGGTCGCAAAGTTGTGTAAGGAGTTTGCGGATGCGCCCGAGATAATATTCACCACCGCGCATGATCGATATGCCATCGATGCCTTTCGGTTAAATGCAACGGATTATCTGCTGAAACCGGTGAAGGAAGAGCTGCTCCGGGAGGCGGTAGAGCGCGTTCTGGAAAAGCGGAAGATGACGGCCAGCGGTCCGTCAAAAACTGGCGATCATTGGCTTTGGGTTCAGGATGGCGAAGGCGCGGTCCAAATCCGCAGCGCGGATATTGGATGGATTGCCGCCGATCGTGATTACATGCGGTTATGTATGTCAGATCGCAATTATCTGGTGCACGAAGCGATGCAATCGCTGTTGCAACGCTTGCCAGGCGGGCTGTTTATTCGCATTCATCGCTCAGCCGCAGTGAACCGCAGCTTTGTCCGTGATATTCGCCGCAAGGGGCGTCGCAGATTCATTGTCATGAAAGACGGAACGGAACTGACTATCGGCCCCAGCTTTGTCAAAGCAGCAATGAGCGCGCTCGCTCACTAGACGAGCCGATCGCTGGCAATCGACGTTGATCGGTTCATGCGGGCGGTTTGGGTTTGTCGGATTTGGTCACCGAATAGCGCGGTGCCGGCGCGGGTTGAAGATAGCCGCCGACATCGACAAATGTCTCCCGTTCGACATTATGAGGGTGCTGTTTTGCCTCGGCGAGCGACAGAACAGGGGCGAAGCATATATCGGTGCCTTCCATCAGGGCGCACCACTCATCGCGTGTTTTGGTCTTGAACAGGTTGGTTAGTTTCTCTTTCAGAGGTCCCCATGATTTCGGGTTCATCTGCGCGTCAAAATCGGCATCGTCTGTCAATCCGGCGACTTGGCGCAATTGCGCATAAAATTGGGGTTCGATCGAGCCGATCGAGACATATTTGCCATCTGCCGTCTCGTAGCTGTCATAGAAATGCGCCCCGGTATCAAGCAAGTTGACACCGCGTTCATCGCGCCATTGACCGACATTGTGAAAGTCGAAAATCATCGCCATTAGCGCCGCCGAACCATCGGTCATCGCACAATCGACAACCTGTCCTTCGCCGCCTGTTTTGGCATGCAAGAGCGCTGAGACCATGCCGAGCGCCAGCATCATACCGCCGCCGCCAAAATCACCGACCATATTGATCGGAGGAGTCGGCTTCTCACCGGCTCGGCCAAAAGCGTGGAGCGCGCCTGAAATGGAGATATAGTTGATGTCATGACCGGCTGCGTGGGCAAGAGAGCCATATTGGCCCCAGCCCGTCATCCGCCCGTAAACCAGCTTGGGATTGTCGTCCAAAAGAACATCCGGCCCCAGTCCCAATCGCTCCATTACACCCGGACGAAAGCCTTCGATCAGCCCGTCAGCCTGTTTGACCAGTTCGCGGGCTTGCTGGATGCCTGCTTCTGATTTCAGATCAACTTCAACAAGCTTACGGGAGCGGGAGAGTGCAAGACGGCCGTCCGGTGCGCCACCCGGGCGGTGTAAAACCGTTACTGTCGCGCCCTGGTCCGCCAGCATCATGCCGCAAAAAGGTCCGGGTCCAATGCCTGCAAACTCGACGATGTTAATTCCTGCCAATGGCCCAGCCATGTCCTGCTCCTGTTTAATCAAATGATTAAACGGTCCTATGCAGCGGCGGGATTCTAATCAAGCAGATTTATAACAGGCTCTTAACGGGGGCGCTGACCATGCCGGAGTGGCTGGCTTTTGGAGCCATGCTTCTTCAGATAGTGAGGCAATTCTATTTTCGACTGCCCGACTGGTTTGCGGGCTAGTTTCGGGTCAATCGGATGGTCAAAGGCAATGCCCAGACGGCCCTGCGCGACCCATGCAACATAGCCGGTAACCCGGCCAATATTGCGTAATTCCAATTCTACGCGATCACCCCGTTTGGTAATGACAGGTGCTTCAGCCATCAAACCGCCAGCGGACAGGTTGCGAATCCGCACCTCGCCACAATCTTCACCATCGACAAAACGCAATATTGCTTTGAGAAACATGCTGTCCCGGTCGAGCTCGCGCTTGGGAAGGCCGCTGTTTTGACCGTTTTTGCCCAGCTTATCGTCAAAAGGTTCTCTCATGTGCTTCCCGCGGTAGTTGTAAAATAATCTTGCTTAGACCGGGTAATAAGCTTGAAATGATGGAAAATTGGTTAATATCCGCCGGAGATTATGGGCCGCGTTGTTCCATATAAAGACACTGGCAGGCGGCCAATGCACGGCGTTCCGCCGCTTGCGTTAAAAACAATCAGAAAAAGTCGGTAGCAGGATCGGATTTTGGCGTCGGTTAGCCAATATCCTATTGATCGCGAGAGATTTTCTCGTTGCGTTCATGGGCTTCCTGCGCCTCGACACTCATGGTTGCGATCGGACGCGCTTCCAGCCGTTCCAGCGAAATCGGCTCGCCGGTAACCTGACAGTAACCATATTCGCCTTCTTCGATCCGCCGCAAGGCTGCATCTATTTTGGATGTCAGCTTGCGTTGCCGGTCGCGTGTGCGCAGTTCCAGACCCCAATCGGTCTCGCTGGACGCGCGGTCGTTAAGATCGGCTTCCTGAATCGGACCATCCTGCAAATGTGCAAGGGTTTCCTTGGATTCTTCTATGATATCCTGCTTCCACTTTTCCAAAGCGCGTTTGAAATAGGCAAGCTGCCGCTCATTCATGAATTCTTCGTCGGCGCTAGGGCGATAACCCTCTTCCAGCACTATTTCGCCTTTGGAACCGCTATCGGAACCGGATGAATTTTTCGCTGAGGAAGCCAAATATACTCTCCAACATCTGCCCCCAACCCGATATGGGTTGGCGAAGGGACGGCTATCAAGCGGGCCTATAAACTCGGCTTTCGTTTGAGACAAGATGCAATATGCTGTGGCACAGAAATTTGTGCCATTCAGCCTCTGATTGGGAATAGAATCGCCTCTATCGCGGTCTAATCAACAAAGTGCCCGCAATCTCACATCTTTGGTAAAGCCTCATTTTAGCTCGGTTTTTCTTGGGTGAAGGAAAGATGTCAGCCGTAAATAGTATCAATTCGGGACATTAACTCTGCTTGGAGAGAGCTTGATAAGAGTTTTTGCATTTTTTGCGATCGAAACAAGGTTAACGCAATTGTGGTCGCTCCCCCCATCTGCGCTTTTATGGGTTGTCGGACCGATTATGCTTCGTTTGCATATTATTGCAAATCTGCAGAATTCGGATCCAAAGCGGAAGAGAGTAGATACTATGTCGGTACGGATGGCTTTAGCAAAATTATGCGCCTGCACTTGCGGCGGGGCATTAATTGGTGGCGGTGCAGTGCATGTTTCGGAAGCGCCCGCGGCCCCTTATATCAAAAAGGTCGATAAGAAAAAGAAAGTGCGTGCGCGCGTCCTTAAGCGGGGCCAATCGGCACGCAAGGTTAAACGTACGCGGCGGACAGTCACCAAAACCGTGACTGCCTGTGCACCAACCGTTGTGACCATCGCACAGCCACAGCCTATTCCGCTTCCACCACCGGCTTATATTCCTGCACCCTTGCCGGAAGTTCCTGTGCTTGAAAGCGGCGGCGGCTCAGTTCCTGTCGTGATCGGCGGCAGCGGTGGCTATGGCGGCGGCTTCGGCGGCGGTTTCTTCGGCGGTTTCTTTGGCGGTGGCGGTTCCGGCGGTGGTTCTGTGGTGATCTCTTCGACCAGCAGCGGCGGCTCCACCAGTACATCCTCAGGTGGCAGCTCGACCAGCGGTGGTTCCACCAGCACATCCACCGGCGGGTTTTCAAGCACTTCGACAGGTGGCTCAACCAGCACCTCGTCCGGCAGCATCAGTACATCCACAGGCGGTGTCAGCACCTCGACCGGCGGTGTAAGTACATCCACGGGCGGTGTCAGTACTTCAACGGGTGGCAGCAGCTCTTCGAGTTCGTCAAGCAGCTCCAGCTCGTCATCAAGCAGTTCCTCCAGTTCGTCGAGCTCCAGCGGTAACACATCGAGCGGTATGACTTCGAGTGGTATGACCAGCAGCGGCATGACCTCAAGCGGCCATCCCGGAACTTCGACCAGCACGGGTAGCGGCGGTTCGTCCGGCAGCTCCGGATCATCAGGCAGCTCCGGTTCGTCCGGTAGCAGCGGATCTTCCGGCGGTTCGTCAAGCAGTTCCAGCTCTTCGTCGAGCGGTTCGTCTAGCTCATCGAGCAGCGGCGGTTCGAACGGCAGCACCGGTTCTTCGGGTGGTTCTGGCTCATCCGGGAGTTCCGGATCATCAGGTAGCAGCGGATCTTCCGGCGGTTCGTCGAGCAGCTCTAGCTCCAGTTCATCCAGCTCCAGTTCGTCTTCAAGCAGCGGCGGCTCCAACGGCAGCAGCGGCTCTTCGGGCAGCAGTGGATCGTCAAGCTCGACATCTACTTCTTCCGGGGCGAGCAGTACTTCGTCGAGCTTTGGCGGCAACAGCACGTCCAGTTCCAGCTCTTCAAGCAGCTCGAGCTCCAGTTCCAGCAGCGGCGGCTCAACCGGTGGCTCCACCGGCGGAACACCGGTTCCGGCCCCGCCCGTTGTCTTGCTATTCGGCGCAGCGGCGGCAGCTCTTTTCGCGCGCAGCCGCAAAGCCAAGAAAGCGGTTGCTGCCTGAACAGACGGCTGACCAGATATATCCAACAAGCGGCTGGAGCAATCCGGCCGCTTTTTTTGTGGCACAGGCGATGCTCTGCACTTGAACCAAGGCCCGTGTCTCGGCATAGGCTTTGGCCATGCATGATCTAAAAACCATCAGAGAAAACGCGGCCGATTTTGATGCCGCCCTGGCACGACGCGGTGTTGAACCCGTGGCTGCGACCATTTTGGCGCTGGACGAGGAGAATCGTAGTCTTGCGACCCGGCTTCAGGAGGGTCAGGCGCGGCGCAATGAGGCTTCCAAGGCGATTGGCAAGGCCAAGGGGCAGGGCGACGAGGAAACGGCCCAGGCGCTTATGGCCGAAGTGTCGGAACTCAAGGCAAGCCTGCCCGCACTGGAAGAGCAGGCCCGCGAAATTTCTGGCAAGTTGCGGGATGTTTTGGCTGGGCTTCCCAATATACCGGCCGCCGATGTGCCCGAAGGTGCCGACGAAGAGGATAATGTCGAGATAGACCGCTGGGGCACACCGCGTGTTTTTGATTTCAAACCGCGAGAGCATAGCGATATTGGCGTGCCGCTGGGACTGGATTTTGAAACAGCCGCGGAAATGTCGGGCGCGCGCTTTGCGTTTCTGCGCGGGCAAATGGCCCGGCTGCAGCGTGCGATCGGGCAATATATGCTCGACCAGCAGACGATGGAAAACGGCTTTCAGGAATGCGCGCCACCGGTGCTGGTGCGTGACGAGGCGATGTTCGGTACCGGCCAGTTGCCCAAATTTTCCGAAGATTCGTTTCAAGTTTTGCGAAAATTACCTCCCGAAGAAATCATAAGGCAAGCTTATGAAAAGTTTGGCCCATCTGCCTTCAAAACTTTTCTTCAAAATGCTCCTAAAATTGGTGGCGGCACCATCGGCGATAATTTCTCGGCCCTCGAAAACGAGATGGCCGAGGTTCACAGGGACTTTGTTGAGAATCTCGAAGAATCGCTTGATAGACTGTGGCTGATCCCGACGGCCGAAGTCAGCCTGACCAACAGCGTGCGCGGACAGATTTTGAACGAGACACAGCTGCCGATCCGGTTAACCGCACTGACTCCCTGTTTCCGCAGCGAGGCAGGCTCGGCTGGCAAGGATACCAAAGGCCTGATCCGCCAGCACCAGTTTGAGAAAGTCGAGATGGTGGCGATTGTCCATCCCGATCATAGCGATGCGGAACATCTGCGGATGACCGAAGCGGCGGAGTCGATTTTGAAAGCGCTGGAGCTGCCCTATCGCAAAATGCTGCTGTGCACCGGCGATATGGGGGCAACCGCCCGCAAGACCTATGATCTGGAAGTCTGGCTGCCGGGACAGGATGCCTATCGCGAGATTTCCAGCATTTCTACCTGTGGCGACTATCAGGCGCGGCGTATGAATGCCCGTTTCCGCGCAGAAGGCGAGACCAAAGGCACGCAATTTGTCCACACGCTCAACGGCTCTGGCCTTGCGGTTGGCCGGACTTTGGTCGCGGTTGTTGAAAATTATCAGCAGGAAGACGGTAGTGTCATTATTCCTGACGCGTTAAAGCCCTATATGGGCGGTATCGAGAAACTGGAGCCTGCAAGCTGATGCGCATATTGCTGACCAATGACGACGGATTTGACGCCCCGGGCATGAAAGTCCTGCTCGACATTGCCCAGTATTTTTCCAACGATATCTGGATTGTCGCCCCTTCGGACGAGAATTCAGGCGCGGGCCATTCGCTGACGCTCACTCGCCCCTTGCGCATCCGCAAGCGCGGCGACCAGCAATATTCGGTCGATGGTACGCCGACAGACAGCGTGATGATGGCGGTCGCGAAGATCATGAAAGACGGCCCGCCTGACCTGATCCTCTCCGGTGTTAATCGCGGGGCAAATCTGGGTGAAGACGTGACCTATTCCGGCACCGTCTCCGCCGCGATGGAAGGGGCGCTGGCGGGTATTCCGTCCATTGCGCTGAGCCAGGCTTATGCCCGCGGCGAAATGGGTGATGACGTTCCGTTCGAAGCGGCGCTGCAATGGGGCGAACGGGTGCTGCGGCCCCTGATCAAGCAGAGCATGGACCACCGGACGCTAGTCAATATCAACTTTCCGGCGCTGCCCGCCAGTCAGGTCAAAGGCATCCGCGTCGTGTCGCAGGGCATTCGCGACTATGGCCGCTTGCAGATTGTCAGCAACCGCGATCCGCGCGGCTTCGAATATCACTGGTTCGGCCTTGGTCCGATGGTCGAGACCCCGGCCCACAGCACCGATCTGGAGGCAATTGAAGACGGCTATGTGTCGATCACACCCTTGCATTTGGATCTGACTCACTATGTGTCAATAGACAGTCTCGGCAAGCTTTACGACAGTTAAGACGGCGCTCGGAACGGTGCTAACTGTCAAACCCGACAAATACGGATGCTTCTTCGACAGATTTTCGTGTTGAAACCACGCTGTTCGCCGGAAAGCTTTCGTCTGGCCAGCCGAGCGCAATGCTCTTCATGATGACCTGATCATCCGCGATCCCGGCATGCTCTCTCACCACCGGCGACTGCATGATGCCCTGGCTGTTGATGACGGTGCCGAGCCCGCGCGACCATGCTGCGTTGACCAGCGCGGTTGCTACGGCGCCGCAATCAAACGGTGTGTCGTCGCTGCCGTCGAGAACACGATCATAGGTGATAATAACGCATACCGGTGCATCAAATTGCCGGAAGCCCCGCATGACCCAGTCCTGCCGCGCCTCTTTGTCATCGCGTTCGATTTTCATTGCGGAAAAGAGTTGCTTGGCAACGCCGATCTGGCGGTCGCGATGTTGCCCTGCGAAAGCCTCGCCGGTTCTGAATTCGCGAGATTGGGGAACGCCCGCCAGCATCCGTTCGGTATTGCCGCTGCGAATTTTTTCCAGTGGCTCACCAGTGATGATGTAAAAATTCCAAGGCTGCGTATTCATCGATGATGGCGCACGCATGGCCAGTCCGATAATTTCTTCGATGAGCTCCCGCGGAACAGGCTCTGGTTTATATCCACGGATACTACGCCGGCCAAGGACAACTTCATCAAACTGCATGCATAGCTCCGGTAAAAGTTAGTCATGGTGGGCTAGCGGATAAGCCCTTGCGTGAAAACCCCAATTTCAAGGCTGATTGTTTTGGGCGCACCAATTGGCGCCCAGGGTTGCGGCTCTCCATTAATGCTGCCTTTCGCATGTGACCACAATCTGTTGTCCGCTCGTTGGCGACCGGAAATCAATAAACAGGCTTTTACATCCAAAATGGTCAAGCGGGGCTGGCAATGGGCCGATTTATTGCTAGGTAACAATCTCTCACCGGGGTGAGAGCTAGTGAACGGGGGCGTTCTGTGCGTAAGATAATTTTCCTTTTTCTGGTCGTTTCTTTGTCTGCCTGTATTCCGCCGGGCCGCGATTATGGCTGGCCGCAAGGTGAAGCAGCGCAGGATGCTCCACCAACGCTGGAAACCGATATATCCGTCTTTGGGCAGAGCCCGGCTGATGCACCGCCGCCTACCTGGACAGCGCAAAGGGTGACGCCCAATGCGATGGCGATCGAAGATGGCATATATGTCGTGCAGGCCGGCGACACTCTGCGCGGTATTGCCAACAAAACCGGGGCCAGTTCACTGATTATTGCAGACGAAAACGGCCTTGTTGAACCTTATATTATCCAACCGGGACAACGACTGAAAATTACCGGTGGCCGCTATCACTGGGTCAATGGTGGAGAGACGGGCATCGCTATCGCGCGGGCATATGGCGTGCCTTGGCGCGAAATTGTGGCCCTGAATGGATTGGAAGAGCCGTTTATCCTGCGGGTCGGCCAGAAACTGTTGCTGCCGGCAGAGGCGTCTGCTGATCCGCAGACGATCAGCATCGAACAGCGCGCGGCCTCTTTTGAACTCGATATTGACGATATTGTGACCGGCAGCCAGCCCGCGCTGGCTGACAACGCGGTTGCGGAGGAGCCATCTGAATGGCGCAAGGCTATTGCGCCAAAAACACCGGCTGCAACAAAAGTCGCCGCTATTGCTGTGCCGACGGCATTTGACAGCCGGTTCAACTGGCCCGTCGACGGTAAATTGCTCTCCGGCTTTGGCAGCAAGGGGGGAGGAAAGGTCAATGACGGGGTAAACATAGCCGTAGCCAAAGGCACCCCCATTCGCGCCGCTGCCGATGGCGTGGTGGCCTATAGCGGCGATGAAATCGATGTTTTTGGCGGTTTGATCCTGCTCAATCACGGCAATGGCTGGGTCACCGCTTATGGTCATGCGGACAAACTCAATGTTACGCGTGGACAAAAGATCAAAGCGGGTGATATTATCGGTTTGGCTGGAGACAGCGGCTATGTACAGGAACCGCAATTGCACTTTGAAATTCGTAAAGATCGAAAACCGGTAAACCCCGTCTCCCATCTGCCGAAGCGGACCTGATCTCTCCATGTCCAGGCGATATTCCCGAAACATTTCCGATTATTTGACGCTGCGCCGCCGTTCGAGCATGCCGATATGGCTGGATATTACCTGGCGGGTTTTGTTCGTGCTGGGCCTGATCGGGACGGCTGTCGCCGTCCACTGGTTTGATCGTAATGGTTTGCAGGACAGTTATGACGGGGATGTCAGTTTTCTTGATGTCGTCTATTTCACGATGATATCGATTACGACGACCGGCTATGGGGATATCGCCCCTGTGACAGAACGCGCGCGGATGTTCGACGCCTTGGTTGTGACTCCCATTCGCGTCTTCGTTGTGCTTATATTTCTGGGCACGGCCTATAATTTTGTATTCAAAAGAACCTGGGACAATTGGCGCATGAAAATCATCCAGAATAATTTGCACGATCATATCGTGATCGCCGGTTTCGGGACCAGCGGCAAGGAAGCGGTACAGGAACTGATTGCACGCGGCACCAATCCGGAGGAAATAGTCGTTGTCGATCCGTTTGACGAGGCTTTGGCGCAGGCTGAAAAACTCGGCTGTGCAGTGATCAATGGCGATGCAACCCGTGACGTGACATTGATGAACGTCAAGATATCGCGGGCGCGTTCGATGATTGTCTCGGCCGGGCGTGATGATACCAGCATCCTGATCGTGCTGACGGCACGCCATCTCGCCTATCATCTGCCGATCAGCGTGTCGGTACGGGCCGCAGACAACGAAATGCTGGCACGGCAAGCAGGTGCTACCACGGTGATCAATCCGGTGAGTTTTGCCGGACTGTTGCTGGCAGGTAGCTGCGAAGGCGCGAAAATATCCGACTATCTCAGCGATCTGGCGTCGGCGACCGGACGGGTCAAACTGGTCCAGCGTGCCATCGAAGAGGATGAAGTCGGTAAGGCGATGAAGGATATCGTGAAAGATGGGCTTGGTGTCCGCATCTATCGCGACAATAACATGTACGGATTCTGGGAAGACGAAGCCAATAAGCTTGAGGCGGGTGATATCATCGTCGAGATCAAGCCAGGCAACGGCTCAGGTAACCATCAGACCAGAGTCGGCGCAGAAGCCGATTAACCGACTATGTTGCACCTGCGAACAAACCTGCTATGACACTTGCAAAATAGCCGTTTTTCCGCAGGAGAAGTGAAATGACCGAGGCCAATGCGATACCGATGCCCAGCGGCCTTCGCCCGCCCAATCGCCTGGCTCAGCTTGGCGAACTGGCGCTACCGCTCGATTTCGTTCGCTTCGGCTTGCAATGGCCGCGCGTCGTAACCGCGCCCAAAGGCGACGGACGTCCGATCTTCCTGATCCCCGGCTATGGCGGCAGCGAATTGTCCATGGGACCGCTGAAAGTCTTTCTGACCGGGCTGGATTATGATGTTTATGATTGGGGACTGGGTCGGAACCAGGGCTCGGTCAATCGCGATATCGGCCGGTTTACCGCGATTGCGCAGGAACAATATGACAGCAATGACCGTCAGCCGCTGACGCTGATCGGTTGGTCACTCGGCGGGATAATCGCGCGTGAAGTCGCGCGTCTTTCGCCCGATCTGGTCCGTGAAGTGATTACCATGGGCACGCCGATTATCGGAGGCCCCAAATATACCACACCCGGACAGCGCTATGCGAAATCGGCGCAGATCAATCTCGATCACTTCGAAAAGGAAGTGCATGCGCGCAACAGCATCGGTTTCAGCCAACCGTTAACCGTGCTTTATTCCAACCGGGATGGCATTGTCGGACCGGATATCGCCAAGGATATCTACAATTTGCAGGCCCGCAATATCCGGGTGGATGGCGGGCATCTGGGCCTTGGCTTCAACCCCAAAGTGTGGCGGATCATTGCCGATACGCTGGCAGGACGGGCGTGACCGCCGGTACCTTGTAACAGGACGCATTTCGGCATATCCTCCTGCGCAGGAGAGAAAATATGCCGCAATTACAACGCCTGTCCGCTGCCGAAGATCCGGAAAAGCTGGCGCAGTTATTGCGGGATGACGGTGCCGCCATTGTCGAGGATGTCCTCGACGCCGCCGCCCTGGAAAAGCTGAAATCCGAGATCATGCCCTATGTCGAGGCAACCGAACCCGGGCGGGATGATTTTACCGGACGCAAGACAACGCGGACCGGCGCGCTGGTTGCGCGATCCGCAGCTTGTCGCGATCTGGTCATGCATGATCTGATATTGGGCGGGGCCAATGTCTTTCTGAAACCCTTTTGCGAGCGGGTGCAGCTTCATCTGACGCAATTGATCCGTATCCAGCCGGGACAGGTCAAACAGCCGCTCCATCGCGACCGGCTGGCCTGGGGCGGCTTTCTGCAGGATAGCATCGAGCCGCAGTTTAACACGATCTGGGCGGTGACCGATTTCACACAGGAAAATGGCGCGACACAGGTTGTGCCCGGTTCGAACCATTGGGTAGCGGGGCGTGAAGCCAAGCCGGAAGAGATTCAATATGCCGAGATGAAAGCGGGTTCTGTTCTCGTCTATTCCGGTTCGGTGATTCATAGCGGCGGCGCCAATAACGCCGACCATGACCGGATGGGATTGAACATTACCTATGCATTGGGCTGGTTGCGGCAGGAAGAAAACCAGTATCTGTCTTGCCCGCCGCATATTGCCAAGGATTTTGATCCGGCGCTGCGCGATTTGCTCGGCTATTGCATGGGCAGCTATGCGCTGGGCTATTACACGCCGCCAACCGGTCCGGGCGAAAGCCCCGAAGTGGTGCCGCCAGAGTTTCTCTTCTCCGGCAAGGTGACAGACTGGAGCGACGGTGACGATCTTTATGAAAGCGTCAGTCGGCGCTCCAGCGAAACGGTGTAGTTAACCGGAACAGCCCTATGCTAGCCAGGCGTGCACCGCCCCCATGGCGGCATAGAATAACAGCCAGTATCCGGCATCGATAAAGAACAGGGCTTTGCCTTTCTGCGAGAACAGATAATTGGTGCCGATGGCGGGAATGATAAAGCCGAGTGCAATCCCCGTCGACATCATCATCTTGATCGCAAATGGCGGCTGGCCAAGACGGAAAAACATATGCGCAAGCATGGCCGAGGCGACGAGGCTGAATGCAAAGGCACCGCCATAGATCAAGCCCATATTGCCGCCTTGTATCTCTTCTTCGGTCAAGCCGACCGCACCCATCCATTTCTTGCCCATGATCGGCCCGTACCAGATGCCGCCGACCAGAAAGCCGCAGGCCGCTGCCAAGATGATGGCGAGCCAGTTTACCTCCAATAAATTCATGATTTCCCTCCCAGAAAATTGCTAGTTAAATCGATATACATCAATTCCAGTGGAGTTGGAAAGTTTCCCCGATTTCGGCGGCTATCCACTGCTTTGCAAAAGCACTGATCGATGAACGGATGGTGTTTATTTGGTCATCGGACAGCGCTGGCGGATCTATGTGAGATGACTGGCAGGCCGCGTTAAACACGTCCCGCAGCGACTGGTTATCACTGGGCTCGCTCCACATATCGGCTTCAAAACACTCCACCAGCCGTTCGGCTTGCAGCAACTCGATAATGTGGGGCTCTGGCGCAGCGGCACGGGTGGAATTGGCATGGCCGGCCTGTTTGGCGATATGCTGGATCTCCTCCGGAGGCGTTCCATCGGCAACATGACCCCAGAAACCCCGGCGCATCGCCAGTGCCTGCTCGACATGAAAGTGGACGGCATCGTGCGGAATGATTCCCTTTTTCGGGAAGGTGGTTTCGGCCACCGAGCCATCCGTTCGCTCGATCTTTATCCAGTCGCGATCCGATCCTTTGGTGATAGAAATGATCATTGCGCTGAATTACAGGCGGACATTATCGATGACAAGCGCGCTCAATACGACTATGGGCGCGGGATATGGCTACCGCAATTCCTTCTCCGCCCAAAGTCGGCATGGTGTCCCTTGGCTGTCCCAAGGCGCTCGTCGATAGTGAACGCATTTTGACGCAGCTGCGTTCGGACGGCTATCAGATGTCGCCCGATTATGCCGGCGCGGACGTCGTGCTGGTGAATACCTGCGGATTTCTCGACAGCGCGAAGGAAGAGTCGCTCGAAGCCATTGGCGAGGCGATGGCCGAAAATGGCCGGGTGATCGTCACCGGCTGCATGGGCAATGAAGCCGACACAATCATGAAGCGCTTTCCGGATGTTTTGGCCGTCACCGGCGCGCATCAATATGAAGATGTTGTCACCGCAGTCCATGCGGCGGCCCCGGCGGCGCGCGGCGCGTTTGTTGATCTGGTCCCTGATGCCGGCCTGAAACTGACACCGCGCCATTATAGCTATTTGAAGATTTCCGAAGGCTGCAACCATCGCTGTTCCTTCTGCATCATTCCGTCGCTGCGCGGCGATCTCGTATCGCGGCGACCCGATGCGATCCTGCGCGAGGCAGAAAAGCTGGTCGCCAATGGCACCAAGGAATTGCTGGTCATCAGCCAGGACACCTCGGCCTACGGCGTCGATATCCGGCACAAGCCGCAAATCTGGAATGGCCCGATCGGGCAGGGCCGCGAAGTGCGCGCGCATATGACCGATCTCGCGGTGGCGCTGGGCGAACTGGGCGTTTGGACACGCCTGCATTATGTTTATCCCTATCCGCATGTCGACAAGGTCATCCCGCTGATGGCCGAGGGCAAGATCACGCCCTATCTCGACATCCCGTTCCAGCATGCCGCGCCCAATGTTCTCAAACGCATGAAGCGGCCGGCCAATGAAGCCAAAGTGCTGCAGCGTGTGAAAAGCTGGCGCGATATCTGCCCGGACCTCACCATCCGTTCAACCTTTGTGGTCGGTTTCCCGGGCGAAACGGAAGAGGATTTCCAGTATTTGCTCGACTGGCTCGAAGAAGCCCAGCTCGACCGCGTCGGCGGTTTCCGTTTTGAACCGGTTGAGGGAGCAGCGGCCAACGCGCTCGACGGCGCGGTACCGGAAGAGGTCAAGGAAGAACGCTACCAGCGCCTGATGGAAAAAACCGCCGCGATCAGCGCCGCGAGATTGCAAGCCAAAGTCGGCCGCACGCTGCCCGTCATCATCGATGAAATCGGTGAACCGGATGAAGATGGCGACATCGGCGCGACCGCGCGGTCACAGGCCGATGCACCGGAGATCGACGGCAATGTATTCCTGCGCAATGTGAGCGCGGATCTAGCCGTGGGTGACATTGTCGACGCCGAGATTGAAGACGCCGACGCGCATGATCTGTTCGGGGCACCGGTCGGGCCCTAAAGTCGGCGAGGGCACACACAAAAAACCCCACTGGATCGGCACCAGCGGGGTCTTTTAAACTTGTTCGGTCAAAAAACGCTTAAGCGTAGCTAACTTTCACGTTGGCTTTACGCTGACGCCGCATCGCGCCGCCAATGGCGCCAAAGCCAAAGATCATGAATGCCCATGTTGCTGGTTCTGGAACTGCGCCCATGCCGTCACTCAGGCGAATTTGAGCCAGAACGAAATTACCGGTATTGCCATTGCTGGTACCGTCAATTCCGGTGAACCCAGCCTGATCATATGGTTCTGATCCACGTTGATCAAAAAAGAAATTCTGGTTTGAATTTCCAGAGAAAGAAAAGCTGAGCAGATAAAAAGTTCCTGCCGTCAATAAAGTCGGCCCGGTATCGAAACTGATGAATTCCAATCCGTTAGTGGTAACATTTTGCATACCGCTAGCAATAACTGTGCCTCCGCCAACAAAACCAGTCGTCGCAGTTGCAACGCTCAAAGAATAGCTGAGATCAATATTGGTCAAATCTTGAAAAATAGCGACGCTACCGAGCATGTAATCCGTTGTCGATGCAAAGACAACGCCTCGTCCATTACGATAGGCATCATTAGAGTTAGTCGTAAAGACTGAACCGACAGGATCGCTTGGCGGAACGAAAATCGTGTCCGCTGCTGATGCTGGTGTGGAAGCAGTCGCAAATCCAAGCGCCGCTGCAGTTAAAAGATATTTTTTCATATGACACCCCTTTTTTTCGGCCAAAAAAATCAGCAGAACGCAACTTACTGCGTATAAAATTACTGCGTATAAATTTTGCGAACCCTAACAAACCGTTAACAGGTTGCACGTTTATGTACAATAAATTACTGGCATGACCTTCCTGCGTCCCAAAACAGGACATATTTGAGTCAAATCTTATGGAAACAGGGTTTTAGTCTGGATAGTCACATCCCCATATAGTCCTTCTTGCCCACGGCCACGCCCTGCATCCGCAGCAGATTGTAAGCCGTCGTCACATGAAAAAACAGGTTGGGGAGGAAGAAGCTCAGAACATAGCTTTGGCCGTCTATGTCCATGGTCTGGTCCGGGCCGATCGGCATGGAGATTTGCATATCTGCATTGCCATCGATCGCAGCATCATCGGCCTTGGCAACGGTATCTCCGCAATCGGCGATGCGCGCGATCAGGGCGTCGAACGTGTCGCCTTCCATCGGCAAGTTTGGCAAATCGTCGGTTGCGACGCCAGACATTCTGGCGGCACCGCGCACGGCAAATTCGGTGATCATCTGTACCTGCCATTTCATCTCGTGCATGTCGGGAAACAGCCGATTTTCCATGAAGGCCTCTTCGGCGGTTCCGGTGGCCTCGGCATGGGCCTTGGCCTTTTCCAAGATATTGGTCAGTCCGCGAAAGGCCTGAGCGGTGGACGATTTGAAGATATGGGAAAGCGCTACGGTCATTTTGGATCCTTGATGGTGAAGAGGTTGGTCGGGGGCGTATCACATTAAGTTGAATAGAAGAAACCCGCCGAGAGCAAGAAACGACCCCAATGTACCAAAGGCACCCAGTGCGCGTCCGGCGACAAATATTTTCCCGCTGTCTGCGCCATGGGAGCCAGCTTCGGTGGACATGGCTATCGCATGGAACAGCCGTGCGACAACAAAAACGGTGGCGATGATCAGGATCACCTGATGGGGAACAACGGTCATTTCCGCGACAGCGAGAACGGCAAGGAAAATGCCGGCATTTTCGGCGAGGTTGCCGTGCCGCCGGACTTTGCGCTCCATCACCGGATCATCACCCAGTCCGAGATTGATACCGGACTTGGCCCGGTGCAGACCGGTCAGGACCATCAATATGCCCTGCATGATGATCAGCAAGGCGCCGGCATAGGCGGAAATAATCGGTGCAGTCATATTCGGTTCTCCTAATGCGTTTTTCAATGCGGGTGTCTGCAGATGTCGGCCATTTTTGCGTGGCAGAAGACCTAGCTACTGGCTAAAAAACCCAAAGTCCAAACATGTAAATGCACATAGTTGGTGCAAAAACGAGCCATGTAATTTACAATGAGGTGCGGTAATGTCGTCAGGCACTATTGGGAAGAGCCGCGATGCAAGAGGGAATGGCCGGGATATGGACTGGGAAGATATCAAGACATTTCGGGAGGTGATGCACGGCGGAACCGTGCGTGCAGCCGCGAAATCTCTGGGCGTCCACCACAGCACGGTAAGCCGGCGGATCGAACATCTGGAGAGGGCGCTTGGCGTGATGTTGTTCGAACGGCGACCGGAAGGATATTTTCCGACCTCGGCTGGCGAGGAACTGGCCCGGGCAGCAGGCGTGTTTGCCGATGACCTGATTGCGGTAGAGCGTCATATTGCCGGCCGCGACAATGATCTGACTGGAACCATAAGAGTGACGATGGCGGAGCCTTTTGCAACATCCATGTTCGCGGCGCGTCTGCCGGAATTTTGCGATGCCTATCCGGGTCTGGAACTGGAAATTTTGACGAGCTATGACTTGCTGGATGTTGCCCGGCGAGAGGCCGATATCGCCATTCGCATGGATAATAATCCGCCGGACGCGTTGGTTGGAAAACGATTATTCGCCTATACAACATCGATCTATGCCCACCCCGATTACCTCGCGCGCCATGATTTTGTTAACCAGCCCGAGCAAGCACGTTGGCTGGGCTGGACTGACCGGGAAAGCCGGTTTCCGGACTGGACACAGGATACCGAATTTGCCCGCGTGCCGGTCTGGGGCAATTTCGCCAGTATCGCTATGCAGATCCAAATGGCGCGCGCCGCAATGGGACTGGTCATGATTCCCTGTATCGCTGGAGACAGCACGCCGGAACTCGTTCGCGCGACCGATCGTGACCCCACGCCGTCGCGCGATATCTGGATATTGACCCATGATGATCTGCGCCGGACCGCGCGGATCAGGGCTTTTATGGATTTTGCCGAAATGGTGCTGCGCGATAACAAAGATGCGCTTGTCGGGCGGTTGCCCGTACCCGTGAATTGACGCCAGCCTGTTAACCAGTTTGCCCTAGATATCTCTTAAAAACAGCTTTTTTTGAAAGTCGTCTTAACCATGAAATTGCACATGCTCGCAATCTCTATGTCTTATCCTGTCATGCATGAACGATTCAATCTTGAAATTATCCCCCGCTCGTCAGGTTGGCATGATGACAGCAGTCGAGGTTTTGTCTGCCTTTGCGGTCACCGCCATCATCTATCTGGCGATTTTTGGCGTAGACAATAATTTCTGGAACGTGATGACATTAGCCTTCATCGTGCCTTGGGTGATTTGTATTCCGGCCAATTTCTATTTCATCAACCAGCGCAAGCAACTGATCGAACTGGCCGACAGGTTGAAAGTGACGCAGGAAGAGCTGCAAAAGGTCAACCAGGATTTGCAACACCGGGCCAGTATCGATGGTTTGACGGGTCTTGCCAATCGGGAGCATTTCATCAAATTGTTTGATGAGCGACGGATGAACTATCATAACAACATCCTGATGATCGTCGATGCCGATCATTTCAAGAATATCAATGATGGCTATGGTCATCCGGTGGGTGACAAGGCGTTGATCCTGCTTTCTTCGGTCTTCAAACGTATCTTGCGCAAAAATGATCTGGTCGGGCGCATTGGCGGCGAGGAATTTGGCGTGTTGTTGCCGGATACCTGTCACGCCGAAGGCGAGATTATCGGCGAAATGATCCGTCACGAGATTGAAAATACTTTGTTCGAGCCGCAGGAGGGCGTGCCGCACCGGATGACGGTGAGCATTGGACTGACCGGTGTATCACCCCATGAAGAGCGTGCTTTGCCGATGCGCAATGCCGACAGTGCCCTGTTCGAGGCAAAGCGGCGCGGCCGCAATCAATGTGTGCTCTATTCGCCGGGCATGCGTGAAAAGCCGCGGCCTTTTTACGAAGCAGGCAATATTCACAACCTGGCCCCCGTTCGCGCCTGATACGGGTTTGCATGGAATCTGAAATCTGATCTGCCGTTGTCGCAGGCAATTTAGTCATGACGGACACGGTTGCCGCTGCTAGTGCATGGTCCCATGACAGACAGTGATTCCAGCAAACAAAAACATCTCTATCTGGTCGATGGTTCGGCCTATATTTTCCGGGCCTATCATCGCCTGCCGCCGCTGACCAATATTCATGGCGAACCGGTCGGCGCGGTTTACGGTTATACCACCATGTTGTGGAAGCTGGCCGCCGAGCTGCACAAGGCCGATGGTCCGACTCATATGGCGGTGGTGCTCGACAAGTCCTCGCAAAGTTTCCGCAACGAACTTTATAGCGAATATAAGGCCCATCGGCCCGAACCGCCGGAAGACCTGCGCCCGCAATTCCCGATGATCCGCGATGCGACCCGCGCCTTTTCCCTGCCGCTGATCGAGGAAGAAAATGTCGAGGCCGATGACATGATCGCCAGCTATACCAAGGCAGCGGTCGCCGAAGGATGGAAGGTGACAATTGTCTCGTCCGACAAGGATCTGATGCAGCTGATCGAGCCATCGGACGACAGCCGCGTCGATATGCTCGACACGATGAAGAATGTCCGCATGGGCAAGGCGACGGTTGAGGAAAAATTCGGCGTTGGTCCGGAAAAGCTGGGTGATGTGCTCGGCCTGATGGGCGACAGTGCGGATAATATTCCCGGCGTTCCCGGCATTGGTCCGAAAACCGCGTCCAAGCTGATCAACGAATATGGCGATATCGAAGCGGTGCTGGCCGCCGCGCCGGACATGAAGAAGTCCAAGATGAAGGAAAATATTCTCGAGAATATCGAGCAGGCACGCCTGTCGCGGGTGCTGGTGACGCTCAAAGACGATTGCCCGCTACCCGATACGCTCGACAGTTTTCTGCTGCAGGATATTCCCGAAGACCCATTGCGCGAATTTCTGACCCATCACGGGTTTAACTCGCTGCTCAAAAAACTCGGCGGTGGTCAGGCCGAGCCACAAAATCCCGATGTCGATGGCGGCATTGGCAACAGCGCGCCGCCCGCCGCGGCCAAACCGGTGGAAGCGCCGGCAATTGATCGCAGCCAATATGAATGTGTGCAGGATCTCGAGACGCTCGACACATGGATTGATCGCGCGCGCACCAGGGGCGTGATGGCCGTCGATGTCGAGACGGACAGTCTGGAAAGCGTCACTGCGCGGGTTGTCGGTGTCTGCATGGCGACCGGGCCGAATGAGGCCTGCTATATTCCGCTCGGCCATGGCAGCGGCGACATGTTTGCGGAATCGCCCAAACAGATTCCGACCGAGGAAGCATTGGCGCGGCTCAAGCCGCTGCTTGAGGATGACGCAGTGCTGAAGGTCGGGCAGAACCTGAAATATGACATGACCGTGCTCGCCCAGCATGATCTGAAAATCACCCCGTTTGACGATACGCTGGTGATGAGCTTCGACCTCGATGCGGGTCTGCACGGCCACGGCATGGATGAACTCAGCAAGCTGCATTTGGGCCATGAGTGCATCAGCTTCAAATCGCTAACCGGTACCGGCAAGAAAGCGATCACCTTTGCCGAAGTCCCGCTCGACAAGGCGACCGAATATGCCGCCGAGGATGCCGATGTCACGCTGCGCCTGTGGGAGATTTTGCGCCTGCGCATGGCGCCGGAACAGGCGACGCGCGTCTATCAGATGGTCGACCGTCCGCTGGTCCCGGTGATCGCGAAGATGGAAGAAACCGGCGTGCTGGTCGACCGCGAAGAACTGGCGCGGCTGTCGCAAAGCTTCGCCGAGAATATGGAAAGCCTTGAGAAAGAGATTCACGAGCTGGCGGGCGAACCCTTTGCCATTGGCAGCCCCAAGCAACTGGGCGAAATCCTGTTCGGCAAGCTCGGCCTGAAAGGCGGCAAAAAAGGCAAGAGCGGCCAATATTCCACCGATGTCACGGTGCTCGAACGGCTGGCCGGCGATGGCGAGCCGATTGCGCAAAAGGTTGTCGACTGGCGGCAATTGTCGAAGCTCAAATCCACCTATACCGATGCACTGCAGGAGCAGATTAATGCCAAGACCGGCCGCGTGCATACGAGCTATAGCCTCAGCGGCGCGCAGACCGGGCGGTTGTCGTCAACCGAGCCGAACCTGCAGAATATCCCGATCCGTACCGAAATCGGCCGGCAAATCCGGCAGGCTTTCGTCGCCGCGCCGGGCAATGTCATCCTGGCCGCCGACTATAGCCAGATCGAACTGCGTCTCGCCGCGCATATTGCCGACGTTGAAACGCTGAAAGAGGCGTTCGCGGCGGGTGAGGATATTCATAACCGCACGGCACAGGAATTGTTCGGCACGGTCGACCGCGATACCCGCGGGCGGGCCAAGACGATCAACTTCGCGATCCTCTATGGCATCTCGCGCTGGGGCCTCGCCAAGCGGCTGGAGGTCGACGCGGATGAAGCGCAGGCGATGATCGACACCTATTTCGAGCGCTTCCCCGGCATCAACCGCTATATTTCCGAAACCCTGCAGGCGGCGCGGGAAAGCGGTTACACGGAAACCCTGTTCGGCCGCAAAACCTGGTTCGAGCGTCTGAAATCTGCCAACCAGGCCGAACGCCAAGGCAGCGAGCGCGCCGCGATCAACGCCCCGATCCAAGGCACCAGCGCCGACATCATCAAACGCGCCATGGCCCGCATGCTCCCCGCACTGGCCGAGGCGGGCTTGCCACAGGTAAAGATGCTGATGCAGGTCCACGACGAACTGGTCTTCGAACTGCCCGAAAGCGACGTCGATGCGGCATCCGAGGTCATCCGCACGGTCATGTCCGGCGCAGCAGAGCCAGCGGTGAAACTATCAGTGCCGCTGGATGTCGATATCGGGACCGGCAAGAGTTGGGACGAGGCGCATTAGGGGTGGTTGTTTTGGGTGTGGAAGAGGGCGTTGTGACCAAGTAACCTGACCTTCCGCTGACGACCCACTTGCGGACGTCAGCAAACGCGACTGAAAAGGCCTCTGCGATTCTATGAAATACCGGTAGGTGCTTTCACTACCAGAGACAGTGCAGTTGCTCTGTCGCGATCGTCGCTACCTAGCCCTCTGCATCGTCTGGTACGTGGCGCAAGATGTCACCGGTCTCGCACTCTAGATAGTCACAAATCTTGGAGAGCGTCTCGAACTTAACGCCTTTTACTTTACCTGACTTCAGGAGCGACAGGTTGGCGTCGGTTATTCCGACATGCGCCGCCAGGTCTTTCGATTTGACCTTGCGGGTGGCCAACATGATGTCGAGAGTTACTTCAATAGCCATCAAACGTATTGCTTTGTCTCTTCCTTCGCGACCTGACCTTCGCGCAAAGCCTGACCCAATGCCAGAAGAACTACGCCTACCAAGAGATATAGGAAATCCAGGTCAACGAAAGTGAGAGGAAGCGAATATCTGTTCTCCATCCAAAAACCAGAAATGCCCAGCACTGGTATGACGACCGCTACAAATCGGGTCGTCAAATAGAGCAGAACCATAGCCACGCCCAAGCGTTTCAATGCGTTGCGCGCAGGATCAACCAGCATCTCACCGCGCTCGGCATATTTGAGGAAGCGGTTCAATGAAAAGAATAACAGGCCAAGCGAAACAATTGCCAGGACGTTGGTCGTAACAATAGCCAATATCGTCGGCACATTCATGGAAAGCGACGCTGCATCTTCGTCAATAAAATCGATCAGCAACTTCTGATCACCGAATAATGCCGCGATGCACGCATATGACATGGCCAGACCGGCAACCAACGTCATGAGGCCCGCCAGTACTCTCAGCACTCGGTATAACAGCCGGCTTTGAACGGTCCGTTCGTTTTCCATATCATCTAATCTCACAGAATTGAGTTTCATCTATACAATCCATTTCTCATTTGTGTAGTCCACTTCCAAGATGCGAAATTCCCACCATTTGTTTGGCTGGGTCTGGGGTCAGCTGTCATGCATCGCGATATGACACGCCAGCAATACTCCAACCGGCCGCGGGGCACGCCCTAGCAATCGAGATGGTCTTGCCGTTGGCGAATATAATCTTTGGCGACACGATGCTCGTCCTCATCCAGTTGATCGCCAAATGAATCCAGATCAGCGCTGGTCGATTGACTGCCTTTGGTCGTAAGGCTGGTGACTGAGTTGAAAAACGCTCTCGTTCCCGCCTTCCGTTCGCCCTCTTTTTCATAGTCAAACGCAACGTCCAATTGGGCGCATGACATGCTGTCAAACCGGGCCATTTGTCCGTCACTAAGACTAACACAGCCTGGGATAAGTAGCACTATCGGCAGCGCGCTAAGGATAATTTTCATTGTTCGTCTCCATGTTTTGGGTCAGCCCGAAAGACTGCCCGAAGCGGTTAAAAGAAATGTTGTGATGAAGGCGGCGAAATGCAGAACCAGAGCCATAAGTCCGAATGTTATGAATTGTTTCATGCTGCGCCTCACATGTTGCAGAAGGGTATGCCGCTGGACGGATCGGCCTCAGGGGTCGGGGTGATCCGTCCAGCAACAATCGGGAAGCTAGAATCGCAGCGTAGCACCGGCTAAAACCTGATTGGATCGCAAGGTTCCATCCAGCTTGTTGCGACGATATTCTACCCGAAAAGCCGCATTCTCATTGAACGCGAATTCAGCGCCGCCTCCGAACATCAGCCCGTCAGCGTTCTTATTGGCTGAGGCAATCGCGGCGTCGTTTCCGTTTGCGAACCTGCTTACCGAGTAGCGTGTGCGATTATAACCAATTCGGCCGTAGATGAGCGCGCGATCTGCAAGAACAACGCCGGCACGAACCGAAGCATTTGCGGACCATTTGGGGTTTAATTCCGCCGATCCGCCATTGGCAATATCACTGGTGATCGTGTTCCCATTAGGGCTGAAACCTGCTTCGACGCCAACTACAAATTTGTCCATCTGCAGATCATATCCGGCGTAACCACCATAGATGATGCCGCTCTTCTTCGCATCGAGCGTCACGGTGTTGCCGCCGTCGAGAATTGGCTCATCGATGCTAATACGGTTGTAGCCAGCTTCAACGCCAATGCTCACCCCGGTGAAAAGGTCGTCTGTATCCTGCGCGAAAGCAGTCTGAGACACGCTTATCGCAACAAGCGATGCGGCAACAATTGAAAGAGATTGATTGTATAAATTCACTATTAGTTCCTTAGATTTGATTTGAGCGCAAAAATCCGTCGTGCAAATCGATGCACGTCGAACTCACATTCGTGTGGCGAGCGTCGGGTTTGGGCGAAGCGAAGCCAAGCCATTCAAGCAGCCTGTGTTCTATTCAGGCATATCGGGGTGTTGTTACATTGAGACTCCAAATGTGATTGCAAGGACCGCTATACCCTGAATATATTAATTTGCGATGAATAATTATTGTCATACAATAAAATATTATCGTATTATGTCATTTCACCCAGACTTGCTTTGGGCTGCGTCTAGGTCACTGGCACCGTGCGAACGTCCGCTCTCACCCTAGTCTTGCGCGTCTTAGAAACTGCGCCAGCGTCCGATACTCTAATCGGACATTCCATGGTAACAGCGCCCTTCGATCTCTTCCCTCTTTCCTACAACGTACCATATAGGTTATATCATGCGCTTTCCATAACCGATGAGAGAAAGCATGATGACCCAACTATCCCCCGAACAACCCGATACTGAAACACTCAACGCACCCGCCCCGCGCTGGACGCCGGAGAAGCAGGGCCGGTTTCTCGAGGCCCTCGCGCGCTCTGGGTCGGTTAAATCAGCGGCGGCTTTTGTGGGGATGAGCCGGGAGAGTGCGCATCGGTTGCGGCGGCGCGATGAGGGGCGCGCCTTTTCGCGGGCCTGGGATGCGGCGCTTATTCATGCGCGGGATCTTTATGCAGAAGAAGTGCTGGAGAAAGGGCTGAATGGCTGGGCCGAGCCTGTCTGGTATCATGGCGAGGAAGTGGGGGAGCGGCAGCGATTTTCTGTTCCCTTGTTGCTGGCAGCGCTGGCGCGGCTGGATGCGAAGGCGGATGAGTGTGATCTGGCGGGCAATCCGGCGCGCGCTGCTGCAGCGCAGTTTGACGATATGGTCGAGGCAATCAGCCAGGGCAGGGATTGTGCCGCTATGCTGGAGGAACAGGATAAGGCGGGGGAGCCCGATATCGAGCCACCCTTTACCGGCATCGGTCATGATGATCTGCTGGAGCGTCTGCGCGAAAAGCAGGCGCGCGAGCAGATTGCCGCCACCGCGCCGGAAGATATCGACATAACAGACCTCGATCCCGATAATGCTGCCGACTGGGACGACATGCAATGGGAGCGCGCGATGCGCAGCGGCATGAGCGATGATCCCGATTTCTGGACACGGGTCCGGGCCAGTGAGGCAGCGGCGGGCATATGTCATGATGAGTTTGCCGATGATATTCCGGGCAGCAACACGGCACACCGCACTGGCGCAGAGGGACCACAGGCGGTTCCGCTATAGGGGGTGTGACCCCGTGTGACCCTGCATGGATCGAGCGCAGGGTTATCCGATGATGGGCCCTTCGCCACCGGGCTGCGAATTTCAAAACACAAGTCTTTCGCGCGCGTCATCACCCTGTTAGAGCGAGCCTCATGACCCATGATCCATTCCCCCTGTTCGAAAGCTGGTTCGCGGAAGCCCGCGAGACGGAATTAAATGATAGCAATGCGATGACCATCGCGACTGCGGATGCCAACGGGCAACCGGCCGCGCGGATGGTGCTGTTAAAGGGCCATGACCGCAACGGTTTTGTCTTTTACACCAATCAGGAAAGCCGCAAGGCCGCCGACATTGCCGCCAATCCGAAAGCGGCGATCCTATTTCACTGGAAAAGCCTGCGCCGGCAAATCCGTATTGAAGGACCGCTGTCGACCGTTTCTAATGCCACTGCCGATGCCTATTTTGCAACGCGCAGCCGGGATTCGCAGCTGGGCGCCTGGGCGTCGGATCAATCCCGGCCACTGGATGCGCGCGCGACATTTGAAGCACGCTATGACGAGATGAAAGCGCGCTTTGAAGGTCAGGACGTGCCGCGTCCGCCGCATTGGTCGGGCTATCGACTGATGCCGCAGCGCTTTGAATTTTGGCAGGACCGCGAACATCGGCTGCACGAACGGCGGACCTTTGTGCGGGCCGATGGCGGTGATGATTGGACGGAAGGAATGCTCTACCCATGACGCAGGAAAATGGAATCTTACCCTATTATCATGTCGATGCCTTTGCCGAGCGGCCCTTTACCGGCAATCAGGCCGCGGTGATGCCGCTCGAAAGCTGGCTTGATGATGCGGTGCTGCAGGCGATTGGCGAAGAGAATAATTTTGCCGAAACCGCCTTTTATCTGCCCGACGCCACAGGCGAGGCGGATTATGAGCTGCGCTGGTTCACGCCGACGATAGAGATTGCGCTATGCGGCCACGCAACTCTGGCGAGCGGGCATATCATCCTTTCGCAACAGCCGGAGCGGGAGAAAGTGACTTTTCGCACCCGCAAGGCCGGCGTGTTGACCATGGTGCGTGATGGCGACGGCTATGCGCTGGAGCTGCCCGCCTATCCGCCGTCTCCCAAAGAGCGACCCGATATTGTCGCCCTGCTTGGCGGGTCGCCGGTCGAGACGCAATTTCATGAAGGGCGCTATAATGTGATCCGCTATGCAACCGCGGACGAGGTGCTGGCGCTCAAGCCGGATTTGAAGGCTTTGGGGGCTTTGGGCAATGAACAGTTTATCTGCACAGCACCGGGCACCGATACCGATGCGCTGAGCCGGGTCTTTGTGCCCGGTGGCGGGGTCGACGAGGACAGCGTGACGGGATCGGCCCATGCCGTGCTGACGCCTTATTGGGCGAAGCAACTGGGCCGCGACAGCTTTACCGCTTATCAGGCCAGTGGTCGCGGCGGCTATGTCGACTGCCGGCTGGATGGCGAAAAGGCCTGGCTGGGCGGCAAATGTGTGACCGTGGTGGAGGGGCTGTTCCGGTTGTAGTTTTGACCAGCGGGTTGGCCACCCCGCTCATGCTGAGCCTGTCGAAGCATCGTGGCAAAGACCCTTCGACAAGCTCAGGGTGAGCGGAGAAGGGGGCTATTGAACCGGGAACATCGCCACGATCCGGCCCATCTGATCGCTCATCGGGCCCAGCACATCATCCTGTGTCTTGCCGAGCCGCACGACCGTCAGCTTCTGTTCCGGCGAGACGATGATCTGCTGCCCCAGATGGCCCAGCGCCGCGAACACCGTGTCGGGCGCCATGTCGGGGAAGAGCACTTGGTTACGGCCTTCGGGTCGCCGCTTGTTGAGCCAGATATGACCGCCATAAGCGGGATCATTGGCAGAGGAGCTACGCATGAACTTGACCCAGCTGACCGGCAGATGCTGCGCCCCCCTGCGCGCGCCGTTGTTGCGGAGGAACTCTCCGAATGTCGCATAGTCCCGGGCGGTGGACTGAATGATGCTGCCGCCGAGGAAGGTGCCATTGGCATCGAACTCGAAATAGGTGCTCTCCATGCCCAGCGGTTCGAGCAGACGGCCGCGAATGAAACGCATGGCGGTGTCGCGGCGCACCTTCGGGTCGGTGCTGTTGGTCAGGGTGCGGGTGATGATGTCGGCCAGTATCATGCTGGTGGCGGTGCTATATTCGAACTTTGCGCCGGGCTCTGCTTCCATCGGCCGGGCTTCGGCATAGCCGGCCATATCACCGGCGCCCGAAAGGAACAGCATCTGCTGGGTATCGGCTTCGTAGAGGGTTTTGCCGCCTTCCTCGCCGACCTCGGTATGGTCGAGGCCAGAGGACATGTGCAGCAGTTGCCGCAGGGTGATATCGCCGCGCGGGTCGCCGGGCCGCTGCCAGTCGGGGACGGGGGCAGGGTCGTCGAGCACCAGCCGGCCATCCGCGACAAGAAAGCCGATCAGCGCGCCGGTAAAGGATTTCGCCATCGACCAGCTGATGAAGCGGGTGTCCTCGTCATAGCCCTCGCCATAGCGTTCGGCGATGATCTCTCCGCGATGCATGATCAGCAGGGCGCGGGTCTCGGCCATGGCGGGGTCGTCGAACAGGGGCGAGATGGCGGCATCCAGCCGGGCTTTCGGAATCGGGCTGGCGTCGGATATATAGGCCAGCTCTTCGGCGGTCTTGGGCGGCGGTGCTGCCGGTTCGTCACTCGCAGCGCAGCCAGCAAGGGCGAAAGCGAGAAAGGACAGGGCAGTGATTTTGATCTTGTGCATGGACATCCGTTGCACCAATAAGACCAGCTATGGCAACCGTAAATGATAATCCCGAAACCGCTTCCAAGACACAAAGCCGTAAAGGCCGCATCGCGCTATATATATTGGCCTTGTTCGTGCTGATATTGGCGGCTGTCTTTGCGTATAATTACAGCTTCATCAAAGGGCAGCTCGGCATCGGTACCGCCTATGGAGCGCGTGTTGCCTGTTCCTGCCACTATGTTGGTGGCCGCGATCTGGCCGACTGCGAGAAGGATTTTGAGCCGGGCATGGAAGTCATCGGTTTGTCGATGGATGACGAAAAGCGCCGGGTAACCGCTTCGGTACCGCTGCTCGCGTCCGCTACGGCCGAGTTTCGCGAAGGCTGGGGCTGCGTGATGCTGACGGAGGCCGAAGCCGACTAAGCGATCAGGCCGTCGCTGCTGCCAGCCATTGCTGGGAAACGGCTCCGGTTTTTTCGATCCATCCGCCGCCTAGCACCCGATCCTTATGATAGAAGACCGCTGCCTGACCGGGGGACACGCCATATTCCGGATTGTGGAATTGCAGCTTGTCGCCTTCAAGCCGTGCATGAGTCGGTTTGGCCATGGAGCGGACCTTCACCTGCATTGGGCCTTCAAAATCGCCGCCAATCCAGTTGATGTCGCGCAGCGTTGCCGATGCAACGGCGAGTGCCTGTCTAGGTCCGACAAAGACGCGTTTGGTCTCCGGTTCCAGGCGGATCACATAGAGTGGTTCGGCCTGCCCGCCAATTTCAAGGCCTTTACGCTGGCCCACAGTATAATGGATCAGGCCCTTGTGTCGGCCCATGACGGTGCCGTCGATATGAACAATCTCGCCATCATCATCGGCATCGGGACGAAGCTTGCGGACAACTTTGGCATAGTCTCCATCGGGCACGAAGCAGATATCCTGACTATCCGGTTTGAAGGCGACGGCGAGGCCCATGTCCTTGGCGATCTCGCGAACGTCATCCTTCGGCATGTCGCCCAGCGGAAAGCGTAGATAGTCGAGCTGGTCCTGTGTCGTTGCAAACAGGAAGTAACTCTGGTCCCGGGCAGGATCCATGGCGCGATGCAATTCAGAGCCATTGTCGCCCATGACACGGCGAACATAGTGGCCCGTTGCCAGACAGTCCGCACCCAGTTCGCGGGAGAGGTTTAAGAGGTCTGTGAACTTCACCCCCATATTGCACTGGACACAGGGGATCGGTGTTCGCCCGGCCATATACTCATCGGCGAACACATCCATGACCGATTCCTGAAAGCGGCTGGCATGATCAAAAACATAGTGGGCGATGCCCAGCTTCTCGGCCACGGCCCGCGCATCTCGGATATCCTGACCGGCACAGCAGCTGCCGGCGCGGCCAACAGCTTCGCCATGATCATAGAGCTGCAAGGTAATGCCAATCGTCTCTGCACCGGTTCGCGCAGCCAATGCCGCGACGACGCTGGAGTCGACGCCGCCGGACATCGCAACGACGATGCGCTTGCCGGTCAGATCGTCCCCGAGCTGAAATTCACTGTTGATTCGGTCAGTCATAATGTCACGTCCCTTAACGATGAACCGCGTGAAGCGCCAGTTTTGTTGAAATACGAAGCCAAAACACTGGGTCTCACCCTGCTATGGTTCATATTGGGACGAAAAGACGAATTGGAAGGAAGGTTTGCTTAACCAGTCCTAAGACCGTGTGAACATCGCCTTTACGGATGTTTATATCTTCGTTGCTAGAAGCCTCTTCATGGAAATGAACTTCCCTCACAAGAGTCTGACACAGACCAGTGCCGATACGGATGCACCAGCAGGCAGCGCGCATGACGCGCTGATTGCGCATGCGATCGCGCGTCAGACTCTTTCCCCTTCGGCGCGTGCATATATTGCACGGCGTAGTGCATTGGCTGGACAGCCAACACACAGCAGCGGGGGATTGATGGAAGATCGGATCAAGTTTTTTGCTGGGGAGCGTCCACAAGGAAGCCCTTTTGTAAATAGCGCGCGCTATTTTGAGAAAGGTCATTTCCGACCTGATCTTTTGCGTGAGAATGATTCAGGTGAGGCGACGCGAGAGTAAATATGAACGCGTTCTTTACCTTGGTGATTTAGTAGTTTGAAAAACTCTATGTCTAAACATGTAACAACATTTGGACGTAGAGAGAAATGCCGCAAGGCTAATATTGAGGGTAGTATGATCGAGAACCAAACCATCAAGCCAGCACAAGTCGTGGGTCCGTTGGGTGAACCACTAACGGTTGCTGATTTGCCTGCGCCTGGAACGACTCGTTGGGTTGTTCGGCGTAAAGCGGAAGTCGTAGCGGCGGTAAATGGCGGGCTATTGACGGTCGATGAGGTATGCGATCGCTATAGTTTGTCGTTGGAAGAATTTGCGTCATGGCAGCGTGCCGTTGACCGTTCCGGTATGCCAGGACTGCGTGTAACGCGGATCCAGCATTACCGTGATCTTTATGAGCGTCAGCAGAAATACTAAGCATAATTGTTAATGATAGTGTCGGCCGTTCGTAGCAACCATTGATCAGATTAAGCATTAATATTAATGTATTAGAGGCCTCGGAAAATTGTTTCCGAGGCCTTTTTGCTGTCCGATTATGGAGTATTTTCTGGTCTCAGGCAGCGAATTGTATAAGATCATCTAACCTGGCTTGAAATACGGCCAAAACAGATCAGGAGGGAAGTATGATCAATTTTATCATTGCGCTTGTTATGGGTGGTATCATCGGTTGGTTGGCCAGCATGGTTATGGGGCGTGATGCATCCATGGGCATTTTTTGGAACGTAGTCGTTGGTTGTGTAGGCTCCATGCTAGGTGGATGGCTGTTCAGTTTCTTTACCGGTGGCACACAAAATCTCAGAGATGCACCATTCAGTCCAATCACTCTACTGGTCGCATTTGGCGGAGCGGTTGTTTTGCTTGGCATCGTGAACTTAATCAAACGCGGACGCGTCCGTTAAACTGATTAGTCTAGAAATCTCTAAAGAAAACAAAAGGCTGGCCTATGATGGCCAGCCTTTTTAAATAGCGAAATATGCGGCTATGGTAAATTAGCAACGTCTAGGGTCCAGTGTTTCATTGGGTAATTGTTCGGGCTTGTGATAACTGGTTTATTGATATAATACACCGATCATAAGAATTAATGTTTTCCCCGCGTTCCAGTGATTCTTTTGTATATTGCAGCGCAAAACAAGATAAAGGCTGGCTGACGAGTATTGAATATGAACTATGAATCGAAAATTCCTGCTGAAGACCTGGATGGCTCAATTCTGAGCGACAGCGAAGATCAGGCGCAGAACAAACGACGGTTTATGATCGTGGTGGCTGTCGCGATAGCATTGATTGCAGGCTATGTTGCTTATCAGCTTTTGGCGGGCAGTGGCGCTGCTCCGGAAGCTGCCGAAGATGCCAACGCGCCTGTTGTAACAGTTATGGTGCCTGGCCGGTCGGACGTTGTGCGTACGATTAATGCTACAGGCACATTGGCTGCCCGACGGGAAATTCCGGTTGGTGTTGTCGGAGAAGGCGGTCGGGTGACACAGGTCTATGTGGATGCTGGTGACTGGGTAAAGCCAGGGCAAGTCATGGCCAGCATTGATCGCTCCGTTCAGAACCAGCAAGTGGCTCGTTTGGAAGCATCGGTTGCATCGGCCCGGGCCGACTTAAATCTCGCGCAGGCCAATCTTGATCGTGCGGCCAAACTGGTTGAACGCGGATTTATCTCAAAAGCTGATATTGATCGACTGACAGCAACGCGCGACTCAAATGCCGCACAGCTTAGGGTCGCGCAAGCACAGCTTGGCGAAACCCGTGCGCGCAACAATTTCCTGAATATTGTCGCGCCGAAAGGTGGCTTTGTTTTGGAACGAAATGTTGAAGTTGGTCAGACGGTCAGCGCAGGCAGCGGTATCTTGTTCCGTTTGGCACAAAATGGTGAAATGGAATTACAGGCACAATTGAGCGAAAATGATTTGGCCAATATATCTGTTGGTGTGAATACCGAGGTCATTCCTGTCGGCACAGATAAAGTGCTCAACGGACAAATATGGCAGATTTCGCCAATGATTGATGCGGATTCCCGCCAAGGTATTGCCAAAATCGCGTTGAGCTATGACACTGCGTTGCGGCCAGGTGGCTTTGCCAGTGCCAGAATTCGCAGTGGTTCCTCCGAAGCAGCTGTATTGCCGGAATCTGCGGTGCAGAATGACAGCCAAGGCAGCTTCGTCTACGTCGTCGACAAAGACAATAAAGTCGTACGCCGCGATGTTACCATCGGGTCTGTTTCTGCTGCTGGCCTGTCGATTACAACAGGCCTGAATGGGACTGAACGAGTGGTGCTGCGCGCAGGCGGTTTTCTAAATCCTGGTCAAACGGTCAAACCAGCGGTCGAGAAAGCTCCAGCTGTCAAGGGTAACGATAAGAATGATGCTGACCAAACGGATAAGGCGGCTTGAAAGACTAACTTATGAATCTCCGCAATATCTCTGCATGGTCCACCCGCAACCCGGTTGTGCCGCTGGTTCTGTTTACGGCCTTGTTGCTGGCAGGCTTGCTCAGCTTCAACCGTATGGATGTGGTCAACAATCCTGATGTCGAATTCCCGGGCGTACAGGTCCGGATTTCCCAACCTGGTGCGGCGCCAACGGAAATTGAGAATCAGATTACCCAGCGAGTTGAGGCCGCCGTACGCGCCATTAGCGGTGTTAAAAATATCAGTTCCACGGCTAGTGAAGGCACCAGTTCTACTTTTGTAGAATTTGAAATCGGTGCTGATGTCAATGATGCCGTGAACGAAGTGAAAAATGCCGTGGACCAGGCGCGTGGTTCTCTGCCTGACGGTATTTTGGAGCCACAAATTTCCAAAGTAGACGTCGCCGGTGGGCCAATTGCTTATTTTGCGGTGAAAGCCGACGATATGACGGTGGAACAGTTGAGCTGGTTCGTTGATGATACGGTGGCAAAAAACCTGCTGACTGTGGAAGGCATGGCAGAGGTTGATCGCTTCGGCGGTGTGGACCGCGAAATTCGGGTAATTTTGAAACCCGCCCGGATGCAAGCGCTTGGTGTCACTGCCAGTCAAATCAACACGGTATTGCGTCAGGTGAATGTTAACGCCGCTGGCGGGCGCGCGGAGGTAGGTGGTACACGGCAATCGGTGCGCGTATTGGGTAATGCCGATGATGCCTTTGCGCTGTCCCAGACGCAAATCTCGCTGGGCAATGGCCAAACCATAAAACTGGCTGACGTGGCCGACGTAACCGACTCCTTCGGTGAACGCAGTTCGATTAGTAAAGTCAAAGGCGTCGAAGTTGTCAATTTCGCAATGTCGCGCTCACGCGGTGCATCGGATGTGACCGTCTATGATAATGCAGTCGAGATTATGGACCGGATTACCGAAGAGAATCCAGGCGTAGAGTTTATCCGGCTGGGCAGCAGTGTTGATTACACCAAAACGCAATATAAAAGCTCAATGGCAGCGATGGTGGAGGGGGCGCTGTTAGCTGTTGTTGTGGTGTTCCTGTTCCTGCGAGATTGGCGCGCTACGGTTATTTCAGCCATTGCTATTCCTTTATCTGCCATCCCGACTTTCTGGTTCATGGACCTGCTTGGCTTTAACCTGAATTTTCTTTCGCTTCTCGCACTCGGCCTTGTAGCCGGTGTGTTGGTTGATGATGCGATTGTGGAGATTGAGAATATCGTGCGGCACATGCGGATGGGGAAATCCGCTTATCAGGCATCGATCGATGCTGCTGATGAAATTGGCTTGGCCGTTGTTGCGACATCTTTTTGTATCGTTGCGGTCTTCCTGCCCGTTGGCTTGATGCCAGGAATATCTGGCCAGTTTTTCAAAAATTTCGGCATTACGGTCGTTATCTCGGTGCTGATGAGTTTGGCGGTTGCGCGGATGATTACTCCGATGGTCGCCGCCTATTTCCTGAAATCCAAGGGCCATGCCGATCACGGTGAAGGCGTTTGGATGGATCGCTACATGAATTTGCTGAATTGGTGTCTGGACCAGACAGCCGCGAACGAGATCAGAAAAAGTCTAACACCGGTAAAAATCGCCTGGTGGCAATATCTGATTGGCTTTATGTTGTTTACAATCATCACACTGGCATTCTTAGCGGGAACCTTTGCCACTTTCGGGGCCGTCAATGGCTTCCTGACGGAAATATTGCCAAGCAAATTTGTCAGTGCCCTGATCGGTTTGGCGGCCGGCGTTGGCGTCGGTTTCGCTGTTGCTTGGGTCGTGGCATTTGTCATTCGTTTTGTGGTGAAAATTATCAGCGACAGATTTTCCCAATGGTATGACTATCGTGCCACCCGCTTTCGCGCGCGGGCTCATGATCACCGTGTGTGGATGATGGGTATGGGACTGTTGGCTTTTGGTTTGACTGTCATTCTATTCATGTCAGTGCCAGCCCAATTCCAGCCAACGATCAATGAAGACTCCAGTCGTGTTCAGATTGAAGTCGTCCCGGGCACCACTTTGCAACAAACGGAAAAAATTGCCGACCGCGTGTCCGAGCTTATGTATGAGCAACCGGAAGTCGACCGCGCGTTGACCCGGGTTCGCGAAACCAATGCGACGGTGTTTGTGAACTTCAAGGAAGAGCGCGACAAGACGTCAGTGGAGTTTGAGCGCAGTATGGCGCCCTTGCTGCAAGAAATACCCGATGCCCGTATTTCCTTCCAATCGCAAAGTGGCGGCGGTGGGACCGGACGAGATATTTCGATCATGCTGACTGGCTCTGATCCTGCTCTATTGGATGAAACCGCGTTTCAACTGGTCGAGCAGATGAAGGGTATCAATCTGGTTACCTCTCCGCGGATTGCGGCGGACCTCAGCCGGCCAGAAATACTCATCACGCCCTATACAGATCTGGCATCCAAATTGGGTGTGACAACCGCTGCGCTGAGCCAGACGATCCGGATTGCAACCCTGGGCGAAATTGATCAGAATGCGGCGAAATTCTCACTATCCGATCGTCAGATTCCGATCCGTGTCATGCTGCCGGAGGAATCGCGGACAGATCTGACAACCATCGAAAGCTTGCCTATTCCGACGGCGTCCGGAGGCACCGTCCCCTTAAGCCGTGTCGCCAAGGTTAGTTTTGGATCCGGACCAACGTCTATCCAGCGTTATAACCAGAACCGACGGACTTTTGTCGGTGCTGACCTGGCCCCTGATGTGATCAAGGGCGAGGCGATGACGGCCATCAACAATCTGCCCATCATGAAAAACCTGCCGACTGGTGTGTCAAACGCTCCCTTTGGCGAGGAAGAATGGCAGCAGGAATTGTTCGTTAACTTCATTATCGCTCTGATTGCCGGCGTGCTTCTGGTTTTCGCTACGTTGGTGCTGCTCTACAAACGCTTGATGTCACCACTGGTGAATATGGGTTCGCTGGCATTGGCCCCGCTTGGCGGAATCTTTCTGGTCTGGGCGGTTGGGCAACCATTGTCGATGCCGGTTTTAATCGGCGTTTTAATGTTGCTCGGTATTGTCAGTAAGAACTCAATTTTGCTGATCGACTTTGCGATTGAGGAAATGCAGAAAGGTATTCCGAAATTCGAAGCAATTATGGATGCCGGGCACAAGCGCGCACAGCCTATTGTGATGACGACTGTCGCAATGACTGCGGGCATGGTGCCAACGGCCCTGTCCCTATCCGGTGACGGCGCCTGGCGTGCGCCAATGGGCACGGTGGTGATCGGGGGATTGATCGTTTCCACTCTGTTGACATTGGTTATTGTACCCGCTGGTTTCAGCCTTGCCGATGGCTTTGAACGCCGGGTCGGACCATGGCTGCGCAAGACGATGCTTACCTATAATCCTGGCGATGACGCGGATGATAAAGCAAGGGTTCAGCCAGCCGAGTGAAGCCGCTTTCTTCTAAATTGGCGCCCACGTCGAATAGCAGTCCGATTTCTGGTTCATCGGCAATGACTCCGGATATGAACAATGCTGGCCGCGATATGAAGATTATCGCGACCGGTTTGCTGGTGTTGATGGCGGTGATCTATTTTACCTCCAAAACTTATGAAGAGATCCACCCCGCGCTAGGTTTTGTCCGCGCGTTTTCTGAAGCGGCAATGATTGGCGGTATAGCCGACTGGTTTGCTGTCACCGCTCTGTTTCGCCATCCGATGGGATTACCGATACCGCATACCGCGATCATACCGCGCAACAAGGATCGGATTGGCAATACTCTAGCAAATTTCCTCAAAAACAACTTTCTCGTTTCCAGGATCGTTGCCCAGCGGATGCATGGTATTGATCTGGCCGGTGGAGTCGGGCGGTTTCTAAAATCACCCAGCGGTGGGCAGGGGCGATTGCGTATGGGCGCTTCTCGATTGATCGGCGATATTATCGGCTCGCTCGATCAGGACCGGTTAGGCAGCATGTTCAAGGGCGCTGTGAAAACACAGGCGAAGGAACTCGATCTGGCGACGCCGATGGGCCAAATTCTTGAATCTGTAATGGCCGAAAATCGCCATGGACCGCTCATCGATTCGACGATCAAGTGGGCTTATCGCACGCTTGATGCCAATGAATATGTTATCCGCGCCATTGTCCATGATCGCGCCAATACGGTGATGCGCTGGACTGGACTGGATGATCGCCTTGCCAATGAAGTGGTCGATGGGCTCTATAAATTGCTGGCAGACATGGCAACTGATCCACAGCATCCGGTTCGGGCGAAAACAGAAGAAAGTCTGGTTCAGCTCGCTCAGGAATTGAAAAGCGACCCGGAACTGCGGCAACGGGTCAACGAATGGAAGCTGGAGATGATTGAAAATCCGGCTATTGCAAACTGGATTGACGGTATGTGGGAAACAGGTCGTCAATCCCTGTTAAAAGCGTCTCGCGATCCCGAAGCAGCCATGGCCGGTCATTTTGGCGATGCGCTGATGCAGCTAGGCAGCAGCTTGCAAAAAGATCCTCTGCTTAACCGTCAGTTGAACCGTTTCGCACGCCGTGCCGTTGCAGGAGTGGTCGCAAGCTATGGCGATAACATCGTCAAGCTTGTGTCAGAGACTATTCGTGGCTGGGACGCCCAGACGATTACCGATCGCGTTGAAAATGCAGTCGGTCGCGATCTTCAATATATACGTGTGAACGGCACGCTCGTCGGTGGCCTGGTTGGCATGATGCTTCATCTCCTGGGCTATTGGATTTAAGCCTTCCAACCAGTGTTAGGCCGGTGGGGTTGGTCAATATCGCCCTAGCGGGATAGTAGTATCCGAGCCTGTCCTGCGATCTGCGCGAGCATGGGGATGGACGGTTTTGGTGACCGCTGGGCCCGATCCATAATATACCGGAACTGGCTGACGCGGTCGCTGTTCTTCTCTGCCCAGCTTTCCAGAAATTGGTCCATATCTTTGCTGCGCGCCCGCCGCAGGAAATCCAGTCGCATCTGCTGAAAATCGCGTGCCAGTCCAGCAACCAGCAATCGGTCCCAAGGATCGGAAGGGTTGATGCGGGTCGCGGTCATCTGCGCCCAATCCAGCCTCAGCAAGCTACCCAAACGCGTGAAGGCTGCAGCAACATCTATTGCCTCAATTTCCCTTGTTTTTGCCAGATGGGCTATGCCGGCCGCCCCATCATTTTTATAGATATTCGCCATTTTCTGGGCGATATCATTAGTTGCACCGGCGTCTACAAGAAGTCGCGTCTGTTTGGCGGCTTGCAATTGACCCTCGGCTGTAATCAGGCTGTCCACGTTTTCATTCAACGCGGCAATATTGGGCGCCAACATCGTCACCGCGTCATCAATCGTGCCGTTGGTAAGGCCAATCCGCATAAGATCTGCCATATGGGACCGCAGCACGTAGGCCACGCGGTCGAACAGCAACAAGCGAACATTCTCTCCGATTTTTGCATCTTCGAGGGACTTCCAGATGGTTTCAGCATCGAACAAGCGTTCCGCCATAACAAAAGCCGCAGCAACTTCGCCCAACGAACAACCTTCTTCTTCGGCCAGTTCAAAGGGGTCGATCAATCCGAGCCGATTGATCATGCGATTGGCCAGCTTTGTAGCGATGATTTCTTTGCGGAGCTGGTGGTTGAGGATAGAGGTTTTGTGGCGTGATTTCATGGCGCTGGGGAACGCGCTGAGCAGCTCGTTATCGAGGCCCGGATCATTGCTTAGTTCGCTGTCTTCAATTGCATCCTGGAGAGCAAGTTTCGCTGTGGAAATCAAAACGGCCAGCTCCGGACGGAATAGTCCACGATCCTCTTGTCCACGGCGGAATAGGTCTTCGTTGGTAGCAAGACCTTCGATAGCCCTATCAAGTTTGCCTTGTTCTTCGAACAGTTCGATCAATCGGATATAAGAAGGAAGGGTTTTCTGGCCGCCAATCTCTGCAATAGACAAGCCAAGAGCCTGAAGCCGATTATCTTCAAGGACCAGCGCCCCAACTTCTTCAGTCATTTTTGCCAGCAAAGCATTGCGTGCCGATGGCTTCAACCTCCCTGCCGCCATCGCCGCATTGAGAGCAATCTTGATGTTAACTTCATTGTCTGAGCAGTCAACGCCTGCGCTATTATCGATAAAATCGGTGTTGATACGACCGCCCAGTCCGGCAAAAGCAATACGCCCTGCCTGTGTGATGCCCAAATTTGCGCCTTCGCCAATGACTTTGACACGCAATTGTTTGGCATTAACTCTGATATTGTCGTTGGAAGGATCGCCCACTTCAATATTATTTTCGGTCGATGCTTTTATGTAGGTCCCGATTCCACCAAACCAGAGGAGATCTGTTTTGCTGGTCAAAATAGCAGAAATGAGGCGAGAGGGCGTTATCTCTGTCTCGCCGGAGAGGTCCAGCAATGCAGCAATTGTTTTATTAATTTTCAGGGTCTTAGAGCTTCGAGAAAATACCCCGCCACCTTTGGAGATCAAGGCTTTGTCATAGTCTTCCCAACTGGAGCGCGGCAATTCAAAAAGACGTTTGCGTTCCTTCCAGCTGGTTTCGGGATCGGGGTCGGGGTCGATAAAGATATGACGATGATCAAAGGCTGCAACCAGGCGCAGTGATTTCGACAACAACATGCCGTTGCCAAACACATCGCCGGACATGTCGCCCACACCAACAACGTCAACCGGTTCTTTTTGAACATCAACGCCCATTTCGGCAAAATGCCGCTGCACGGAAACCCACGCGCCACGTGCTGTAATGCCCATAGCCTTGTGGTCATATCCATTGCTGCCGCCACTCGCGAACGCGTCGCCTAACCAAAAGCCCTTGTCGGTCGCGATTTCATTGGCAATATCAGAGAAGGTCGCGGTACCTTTATCAGCGGCCACCACGAAATAAGGATCATCCTCATCCAGTCGCACCACATTTTGCGGCGGAATGACCACACCTTCTTTTATGTCATCCGTTATGGACAACAGCGCGCTGATGAAAACCTTATAGGATCCGACGCCTTCCGCTAAATACGCGTCCCGATCATCACTTGCAGGCAGTTGCTTTGCGTAAAAGCCGCCTTTGGCGCCAGTTGGAACGATAACGGCATTTTTGACCCGCTGTGCCTTCATCAGGCCCAAAATCTCGGTGCGAAAATCATCCCGCCGGTCCGACCAGCGCAATCCGCCGCGCGCAACCGGTCCCGCACGCAGATGAATGCCCTCAACCCGTGGGCTGTAAACAAATATTTCGCGCCAAGGCACGGGCTTTGGCAGATCAGGAACTTTTGCGCTTTCAATCTTGAAAGCCAGGGCACCATGGTTGCTTTCGGCAAAGGCGTTGGTACGCAAAATAGATTCAATAACCCCGCGGAACAGACGCAAAATGCGATCGTCGTCAATGCCTTGAACGCTAACCAATCCGCGCTCGATAGATTTGATTGCATCTTTGACGGCCTTGTCCCGGTCACCCTCGAAGGCCGGATCGTGCAAGGACGTGAACAAGCGGATCATGGCGCGTGTGACATCCGTTGCCTCGGCAAGCGCCTCGACGACCGTAATCATCCCATAGCTCAATCCAGTTTGGCGAAGATATCGGAACCATGCCCTGATCCAGATAGTCGACCGGGCGCTGATCCCGGTAGAGGTAATCAGCTGGTTAAAACTGTCATTCTCTGCGACACCTTCGAGAACGTCGGTGATCGCGTCCTGAATTTCAGAGGCACGAGCGATCAAATCATCGCGTGCATCTGGGTTGGACAAGGAAAGCTGGAAGTCGTGAATATAACCCAACCGGCCTTCATCAAGCGGCGTGGGCAGTTCCTCCAGAACCGAAAAACCGAAATTTTCCAAGGTCGGTACAGCGTCAGAAAGGGGCAGCACGCCACCAAGATGATAGACTTTAAGCCGCAGGAGATGGTCAGCATCACCGTCAAGGCGATAGAGCCGTGTTGATTTTTGTCCACCGCGCTCCAGCTGGAACAACCGCATGATATCGCGTGAAGCTTCTTCCGCCCCATAAGTGGAGCGATAGGTTCCCGGAAAACACTCCGCATAGCGCTGTGCGAGAATCTCGGCCCGATTGTCCGGAACAAAATTACTCAAATGGCTAGCCACTTCGGGCCGCCAGCCACGGATCATGTTTTCCAGCTGACGGTCGAGGGCATCTGGATCAGGAATTTTGCTGTCGGCACCCATATCGAGAATATAGCGCAAAGAAGAAATCCCGCCTTCGTCGAGCGTATTGGACCAGCTCAATATCCGGGCGCCCGTTGCTTGTGTAAGCATCGTTTGGATGTTTTCTCTGCGTTCGGTTGATAGCTGCTCGCGCGGGAGCCAGATGAAGGCGAAGAGGTGCCGGTTGAGCGGCGACATGACGCTGTGCAGTTTCGGTCGCGGGCGATCGATGAGGGACATTGAAATCAGCGCCAGTTTCTCAAGATCCTCCTGCTTGAAGGTGATCAAAATATCGTGAGGCAAGGCAGTCAGGGCGTGGGTTAGCGATTTGCCGGCATGCCCTGTGGGTGCAAATTCAAACTTGTCGAACAGTTGCGTCATCTGTGTGCGAAGCAGGGGTACCTTCTCGGGCGGCGCGGCCAAGGCGGCACTGGTCCATAGGCCAGATGTAATTGACAGGCCGACCAGAGCATCTTTTTCGCGCCGTGGCACGATGATGACATCCATCAGAACCTGTCTGTGGACGGTCGAAACCTGATTGGACTTGATGATCAAAGGTGCCTGACCGCCAGCCTTAAACCAATTAAAGGCGCGCTTCTGGCTTTCGCGCGACAGCGCGGGTACGTCCCGCATGCGCGCGACACCGATGCGATCCGTCCGTTGTCCTTTTTCGTCGACTTTCTCATGGGCAAGCAGGGTGAAATTGCGATCCAGAAACCAGCGTATCAGTGCGGTGCCTTCTCCTGCGGGCAAGCTGTCCGCATCTTCGCCCAATGCGATTTGCAATTTCAACCAGTCTGTCACGGCTGCGCCGACATCCAGCAAGTTTTTTCGTAATGCCTTTTCAAGCGCCCGGCGCGGCTTTGCGTCGGTTCGTTCCAGCTCAATATAAATGATGGATTCGCGCTTTTCGCCGCTATCGGGATCATTATGAATGGTCTCTAGCTGACCCGTTTTATCGCGCTTTACGCCGACAACGGGGTGGATCAGCCGTTCGATATTCAGCCCGAAACCAGAGATGGTGGCACATACGGAATCGACCAAGAATGGCATATCATCATTGACGATGGCCAAGCGCAAATGTCGTTTGCCATTAGCACTTATGACGCTTTCGAGGGAGAGGTTGGCTTCGGAACTGTTTCGATGGAAGCCGGTATCCAGCGCAAACTCGACAGCCTCATTGCAGGCCTTGGCATCAAAACCGATGTCCTCTCCCGGCAGAGCGCTATCCTGAAACGCGATAGTCAAATTTTTCTTGAGTGTTTTGCCGGCCTTCGAATTGGTCGTTTTCGCTGCTTTTGCGTCGCGGCTACCAGTCATGGTTCCCCCAATAGATCAGTCCGGGTTAAGACTCCGGCTGTTGGAGCAGTCTTATGGGCCCATTATGAGGCTTGCTCAAGAGCGTTCGACAAATCGCGCAGAGCATATTGCCGAATGTCTTTCGAGCGTGATATTAAGGTTACATATGAAACTAAAGAGTCGGAGTTAGTCCGCTTTGGTTTAACGGTTTTCAGACACTGGTTTGTTTCAAAGCCTTTTCTGTCAGTTTCTGATCACCGAGCACGGGTCCGACAATTGACAATTGTCCGTCTTCATCCTGTCTAGCGACCAAAACAATAAACTCTGCATCGCCGGCATCAATATCATGCAGCTCCCGGCCTGGCGCGCTGCGAAGGCGTTCGAGCACATCTTCGTTTTGCAGGACAGGATCGGTTGCTTTCTGCTTCGGGTTACGCGCGTCTCTCTCGGCATAGACAACGGCTTTCAGGCCGCCGTCATAATTTTCGAGATAGTCGGCAAAGGCGCCCTTTTCGATGCCGGCCTGTTTCGCAAAGCGCAACGCTGCGGCATATTCTGTCAGCCTGGTTTTGTCATAATGTGCACCAAAGACAAGCTTGACGATTGGCGTCATCGGCGCCCGTTCCTGCGCCTTGAGGCCGGAATCTTCGAGAAGCGTTGCATAGTCCTGAGGATAAGTTTCGGTCATCAGATAGAAATCATAAGCCTGACCAATCGCCTTGTAGAGGGCTGCGCGGCTGCGTTGCTCGCTATGTGCAGCATTGTCTGCACTGCTGCGTGCGGCCACCAGCCAATCGGCGAGGCAGGCATCTTCATCGGGTTGATCGCTGATATCTTCCAAATCAATATGATCGCTGCCAACAATAGTGTCTGGCGCTGGAATTACATCTTCTGCAGTCAGTTCGAGCGGACCGGACGTCGGGCTATCTGCCCAGATCGGACCGGTTTCGGTTTTGGCAGGCGCAGAACGCATGGCCTGCGCAACTTGCTCTTCCAATTCTTTTGCAAATTCGTCACCGGCAACTTCTTTCCAGTTGATCACCCCGTAGATGAAATCAATGGTGTCGTCGTCGGTTGAGAATGGCAGCAAAATGCCGCGATACATGATCGTCACGCCGCGTTGATTGACAAATTCGGCTTCAAAGCCAATCGGAGCCTGATTAGCAATTATTTGAAGATAATGGTCGGTAATGCGCGACAATAATGAGCGGGCCGGAACCTGATCGATACTCGTGATGCTTTCGTCCAGCTCACATTCCTGACGCAGGGATTTGCCGAGAAACTGAATCGAAGGATTCTCAACACCATTGGTGAAATCGAGCAAAACACTGTTCGGCCCGAAGTCCTTGTCTGATTCAGGATCAAGATCTTCAACACTCGGAAACTGGCGATCGCCAAGCAATCCTGCCCAAAAATTATAGGCCCGCACATGCATGCGGCGCTCATCCTGACCAATGGCAGGTGGCGCTTCACTGGTTACGTCCTCATCTTCATAGGCGATATAATCGGCGTCAGAGCCAGCGCTCAAACCCATATTTTCACCGGAGTTGCGAAGATTTTCCATGCCTGATCCTACTTTATAAGCTCATTTCCCCACTGGTTTGCGCCAGCCATGGTAAATATCTGGTAAACATTCCCAACTTTTCTCCGCCCTGAATATTGGAAATAGCACGATATTTCGGCGCCAACGCAACCGTCAGGCTTGTCATCGCGCAGACCGGCTGTTAAAGGCGCGATCGTCAAGCATTTGGTCGGCATTTCGCATGCCTATCGCCTAAATGCCGCTTTAGCTCAGGTGGTAGAGCACATCATTCGTAATGATGGGGTCAGAGGTTCGAGTCCTCTAAGCGGCACCACGCATATTTCTGTTATATATCAAGCACTTAGGATTCGCTGAGTTGCTCGATTTAGTCCCCAAACTTCAGAAGGTTAGGTAAACTGCGGGATACGAAACGGTGGCTAGAGACCATTTGGCGGCGGCGATATGGGCCAATATATCACGAGTGTCTCACAGGCCGATTTCGTGGCTGTCAGATGCAGATCGCGATTTTGGGTGGAAAATCAGGCGAACCCGAACATTTTTCGCTGACTAGGCCAATCCAGCGGAATCGCATTGGCGCGGGTGAGTTTGCGGCCGTTCAGATCAACAGGTTGGGTTCCATCCATGATGGATGCGATGATGTCTGGTGCCAGCCAAGAGATACGAACCAGCTGCCCCAGATAGCGTCTACTGTAGCTGGCCAGCGCTGGATTATGTTTGCCATGGAGCAGCTGGTCCTGAGCAGCGAACGCCTGCGCGACCAGCTTTTGCAATGTCGGATCAGGCGCAGGTTTGATGTTTGTTCCGGTGGCCGGAATGATCAGCTTCAGTTCCTTGCCTTGCTTTGCCAGTTTGGCATCGACCTGAACTTCCGTTCTTTCAGTACCATCGGACATCCGGAAACTGATCAAGACCTGAGCCTCTCGGATCTGCGCTTTGACTTTGTGATCTATCAATATTTTGCGCTTTTCCTGAACGGGTCCATTTTTTAGTTGATCAGCAACTTTGCGATTAATGGCAATATGGTTTTGAATGACCTTTGCCTCGTTGGAAGTCGACCCAGCTTTGTCGATCACTTTGGCCAGCGTATCTGTGACAAGCCGTTCCACTTCTCCAGCCGGTAATCTCCAGACGCCATTCTTGTCATCACCAGGTGCGAGACGCGAAACATAGTAGCGAAACCGCTTCGCTCCCTTGCAAGCATGCGTTGGCGTCATGGGCCGACCGTCTGGATCGGTGATCCTGCCAGTGAGCAGACTGGGGTTCTTTGCTTTCTTTCCCATGGCCTTGTCTCTTCGATTGCTTGCAAAGATGTTTTGTACCTCATCGAACAATGGCTGGTCTATGAGAGCGTCATGCGCGCCATCATAGGTGTTTTCGTTGTGGCGGACCTTGCCGGTGTAGATGGGGTTCTGGAGCAGTTGGGCCAGCGACCCTGTGCGGAACGCAATGCCTCCGATAGTCCTGCCATCCTTGTAGGTGCGCTTTTTGGTGCGATAGCCCTGCTCCGCAAGTTCATCGACCAGCAGCCTCAAAGACCGAAGCTCGGTATAGCGCTGAAACAGGTGGCGAACCGTTTCAGCTTCTTGGGCATTCACAATCAACTTACGGTCTTCAAGGTCAAAGCCAAGGGGAACTGGACCTCCCATCCATATGCCCTTCTTCTTTGAGGCCGCAATCTTGTCGCGGATCCGTTCGCCGGTAACCTCGCGTTCAAACTGAGCAAATGACAGTAATACATTTAGGGTCAGTCGGCCCATGCTGGTGGTGGTATTGAATGACTGGGTAACACTGACAAAGCTTGCATTGTGCGCATCAAGGATTTCGACAATCTTCGCAAAGTCAGCGAGGCTTCGGGTGAGCCGATCCACTTTGTAAACAACGATTACATCAACTCTGCCAGCCTTCACATCTTGCAGCAGCTGTTTGAGCCCGGGCCGTTCCATGGTTCCACCACTAAAGCCGCCATCATCGTACAGTTCTGAAGAACCTTCCCAACCCTCATGGGTCTGACTCAAAATATATGCAGCGCAGGCCTCACGCTGCGCATCCAGACTGTTGAAATCCTGCTCCAGCCCATCCTCTGTCGATTTGCGGGTATAGATCGCGCAGCGGGTTTTCTTCTTTACTTCAGACATTGATCAACGCCTTTGGTTTGAATCCGCTGCGCTTCTTCAGCCCAAAGAAACGTGGTCCGGACCAATGGGCGCCGGTAATCTCATCGGCGTTCTGGCTGAGGCTCCGAAACTGCCTGCCATCGTATTCAAAGCCATCGTCGCTAACGAGCACATGATAGCTTTGGCCCTTCCATGAGCGAACCAGCCTTGTGCCCGGCTTGAGTGCGATGTCCGAGAGCGTTCCCGCGCCATTTGATTTTGCGAGTTGTTTTTGCATTCGGGCAATTTGCTTTTTGACAGCCGGCGTCAATCCACCGTGCACGCGCTCCTGCAATCGCAAGGCTATGGAACACCGCAAGAGATTGGGTGGGATTTCAGGTGCGGGTTTACGGAACACATCTCGCCACATCGAGCGGAGCTGGGCTGGAGGCATGGTGACCAGCTCTGAAAGCCGCGTTTCCAAATCACTCATCGGGATGCCTCCTTGGCGGATGGATCAGATGTGATGCGATAAACTGTTCCTCCATCGCCGCGTTGCTCACGGGCCAAAACAAAACCCTTCTTGCGCAGGCCGGTGAGGAAGGATCGAACGCTGTGCGCTTGCCATTGCGTAGCCTCGCTGATTTCTTCAATTGACGCGCCTTTAGCACGCGCCAATAGCTGTTTGACGCTGTCAGATTTTGATTGTGGTTTCGTTTTGACATTGCCCATTTGGGTTCTCCAGTTTGGCGCTGGAGGATCCAGCGCTTCCACTGACCCAAGCCGCAGGTCGCTAGCGGGCGGCGTTTCGTCACGATTGTCGCGACACGAACAGCAATGCTCAGTTAAGCACCGAAGTCCAGTCGAATAGTCAAATTATGACTGCTTTGCGCCCCGTTTCTGACGTTCCGATGGTGCCAGCATCATCTTCAAAGCGGATATTAGCCCATACTTTCAAAACGACCGATTCAGCGGGAGGTGGGGGCCAACGTAGCGGATGCCAAATCAATCCATTCCACGCCCTCGAACCAGCTGTCTCACACTTCCGAGAACCATCTCCTCCCATTCTGCTTCACTCATGCCAGCAGCATGAGGTTTGATCGCAATGAAACCATGAGTGCTAGCCCAGGTTTGAAACGCGAGACGCCGAGCTTCCTCTTGCGCATTTTCGTCGCTGATGAGGGGTTGCACGGTACTGATCGCCACAGCAAAGCTTTCACGCGCAGAGCGCTTCGCTGCTTCTCCTGGAGAATAGTCAGTGGCTCCCATGCCAAACATTAGGGCATAACGGTTTGTGTTTCGACGATAAAAGTCCAAGTAGGCTGTTGTCGATTTTATCACAGCGGCTTCAGGGTCTTCACCGGACCCTGAGCGCGAAACGGCTGCGGCTAAATCACGAAAGCCTTCTATATAGAGCTGCTCGCAAACTTGGTCTTTACCCCCGAAGTAGCTGTAGACGCCCATCGTCGAAAGGCCCGCGCGTTTGGCGATATGGCGCACCGATAGCGCTTCGTGCCCCTCCTCTCGCAATATATCCCGCGCTGCCGCCATTATTCGTGAGCGTTGGTCTGTAGCTTTAGTCATGACACTTGCCATAGCCAAATAACGCTGTTATAGGCAAGTTAATAACACTGTTATAGGAGCAGCTATGTCCACAAGTCCCTGGGTTAAAGGTCCCTACACACCGGTAGAAAAGGAGGTCGAGGCTTTCGATCTTGAAGTCGAAGGTAGCATCCCTCCAGAGTTGAACGGTATGCTTGCACGTATTGGTCCCAATCCGATTGGTGAGGTGCCACCTGACCACAATCTCTTCTTTGGTGACGGGATGATGCATGCGCTCACTCTCAAGGACGGTCGCGCTCAAACATATCGAAACCGCTGGGTTCGCACCGAGCCGGTAGCGCATAAACTCGGCGAAGAAGCCCCTGTTCAAGCTATCGATGGCACTGATGTCGCAAATACGCACATCTTCCCATTTGCCGGGTCGCTCTATGCCATGACGGAAACTTGTATTCCATACCGTGTGAGCGAGGAACTCGAAACGTTGGGGAGGGAAGACTTCTCCGGATTTATAGATTCCGGTTTCACGGCGCACCCGCATGTCGATCCGTTGTCTGGCGATCTCCATGCAATTGGTTATGACATCAATAGCGAGGCGAGCGTCACGCATTACGTTTTGGGAGAAGACGGAAGTCCGAAGCGCAAGGCCAGGATCACTCTCAATGGTCCCGGTCTTATCCACGATTTTGCCGCCACTGAAAATTTCATCATTATCTTTGATCTTCCCCTGCTTTATGATGAGGAAGCAGCAATACAGGGCTCGCAAGCAGCTTACAAATGGACCCACGGTTACGAAGCTAGAGTCGGCCTTCGCCGACTCGACGCCGAAGACGCCAGCGTGCGGTGGTTTGAAGGACCGAACTCCTTCGTCTTTCACGCGATGAATGCGTGGGAAGAACGAGATGAAAGCGGCTCGGTTACCAGAATCCACTGCGATGTGTGTCGTTTCGAGAAGATGTTTGATGAGGTCCGCTCCGGTCCGGGCGAAGGGACTGTACCGCAACTTTATCGCTGGACCATGAACCTTGTAACGGGTGAGATGTCAGAACAGCTTATCGACCCTCGTGTGCAGGATTTTCCGCGCATTGACGAGCGTTATTGGGGCCGGGAAAACCGGTTCAGTGTCACCACCGAATTGTTCAGCCGCACCGGCCAGTCCGGCATCATTGCCCAATATGGCAATGGAGCCAGTCAGGAATGGGGCTTCGGTCAAGGGGTGGATACGAGCGAGGCAATATTTGTTCCGCATGATGACAAGGCTGGCGAAGGCGAAGGATACCTGCTCGCAACCGCCTGCAATTATCGGAACGGTGCCGCAAAGGCGGCCATCTTTGACGCGCAGGATGTCAAGAATGGTCCCTTGGCAGAGATCATGCTGCCCCAAAGAGTGCCGGCCACATTCCATGGCAGCTGGTTACCGGCACTTTGAATCAATTAGATTTCCTCGACATCCAATAGGACCTTTGGGACGTATTCATATTGAGGGTCGGATTAAGATAAAGTTTACATCATAAACATTACATTCCGTACTAACACGAGGTTTCGATTGTCCCCAAAATCCTATCATCACGGTCATTTAAGAAGCGCCATTCTAAATGAAGCGCACTCTATTCTCGAATCTCAAGGCGAAGAGGCCATGACGATGCGCCGCATCGCAAATGGGGTTGGTGTCAGTGCGATGGCGGCCTACAAACATTTTGCAAACCGCGATGCCATTCTACAGGCTTTGGCGATTCAGGGTTTCAACAAGCTTGCGCACGTTACTTCGAGCGCACGCAAGAAGAACAAGCTTCTTGCCGATGAGCAATTGGTTGCCATCGGTGTGGCTTACATCATGCACGGCATCAGCCATCCCAAAATCTATCGTGTCATGTTTGGTCAACTGACATCCGGCATTCCCAATCCAGTGACCAAATCAGCAGCGGATGAGGCCTATAGTGTCCTTTGCGACTGTTTGCGAGACAATGCCGAACATTTTGGATTCGAGAAAGAGGAAGCCGAAACACATGCTTTCTCAGTCTGGTCGATGGCACATGGGATGACATCCCTTTTTGTGGAAGGGCATGCCCGGACCCGTAATTTCAAAACAAAAGCGCAGCAGCGTGCTGTCGCGACCAGAGGGGCAGAGCTGGTCGCTCGCGGCATTTCCTTCCGGCTAGGAAATGAGGCATCCGATGATCGTTAGATTTTCCATACGAAACCGAATGTGGCTATTTGCCGTGGTCGCGCTCACTTTCATCTCAGTAGCGCTCTGGATCTATCTAGGTATCGGGAAAGCTGCGGAAGAGGATCTGAAACCGGCAACACCGGTTGCAGTCGACATTGTGCAAGAACAACCGGAATACTTGGTGTCCCGGACCTTTGCAGGTCGTCTTCGCGCTTCCAATGTAACGGATCTGGGATTTGAGTTGCCGGGCAGGATCAGCCGAGTATTTGTGGATGCGGGGGACACAGTTGTACGTGGAATGCCGCTTGCGCGAATTGATACTGACGAGCTGGCCAGTCAGGAGTCCGAACTGTCCGCTGTGCTGAAGGAAGCCGAAGCGCAACTGGTCCAAACATCAACACGGTATGATCGACTGGAAAAACTTGCTCCGGATTTTGCCTCTGTACAGCAACTGGACGACGCACGTGCCGCACGAGATACTGCCAGAGCGCGGGTAGATCAGGCGTCCGGTGCCTTGCGCAGGCTGGGGACAAATCAGAGAAACTCCCTGCTGGTGGCACCATTTTCGGGGGAGATAGTCAGTCGCAGCGCCGATAAAGGCGCGGTAGTCGGTGCAGGCCAGACGGTTTTCCGACTCAATGGAGGCGGGTCAATGGAAGCAGATGTCGGCATACCGACAAGGTTTCGGGATCAGATTGTCCTAGGTTCCGAATATATAATAACTAACGGAGAGCAGGAATCTGTGGCGGTCGCAGAGCGCGTGGTTGACGATGTTAACCCGCTTACAAATACGATTACCGTGCGATTTGTCCTACCTGAAAGCAATGGTTTTGTGGCCTCGGAAACGGTGCGGATCTCTTTGCAGGAAACTTTGCGGACCAAGGGATTGTGGGTAAGAAATTCAGCTCTGGTCGAGAGCCTGCGAGGCCTGTGGGCTGTCTATGTGGTCAGCCCGCAATCACAATCTGAAAATCGTGATTCGGGGCATGTGACCGGTATCGTGAAACGCCAGGATGTCGAAGTCTTGCATAGTGAAGCTGATTATAGCTTTGTTCGGGGCACGCTCTCCAGCGGCAGTCTAGTTGTTCGCAACAGCCCGTTTCGCTTGGTCCCCGGACAGCGGGTTTCGGTCAAGCAATCGGCAGTATTCAATCGCCATCAGAAACCCCCGTTGGCGGGTGGCGGGATTTCCAGCCAGTGACGACGCTGTTCTATGATGTCCGGCGATTGCTTGTGCTTCTTTTCCTGCTCATCCTGGTTGGCGGTCTGGGCGCCCTGGGGTCGATGGCAAATGAAGAAGACCCGCGCATCACAAATCGGGTGGCAACCGTTCTCACATCATTTCCCGGAGCCAGCGCCGCGCGGGTCGAACAGTTGGTAACCGAGAGAATTGAAGCGCGATTGAAGCAGCTGGACGAAGTGGACGAGTTGCGATCGGTTTCGACCAACGGATTATCGTCCATAATCGTCGTGTTGAAGGACAGCATAACCGAACCGGATACGCCCTTTGGGCTGGTTCGGGATGCGTTGACAGATGTGACCCCTGATCTTCCCGCCGGTGCCGGCGTTCCGATTTTTGATGATACCCGCGCCGGAGCCTATACGGTGCTGGTGGCGCTGACCTGGGAGGCGGAAAGCGACCTGAACCTCGTGGTACTGCGGCGGTCGGCGCTTGAGTTGAAGGATCGCATGCGAGCGTTCCCGGGAACAGAACTGGTTACATTGCATGGGGCATCGAAAGAAGAAATCAGCGTCGCCCTGGACAGGTCGGCTTCGGCAGCGCTGGGACTTTCCAAGACCCAGATCGCTCAAGCGATTGAATCAGCCGACGCAAAGGTTTCTGCGGGGCAGTTCAAGGGTGAGCAAACTGAGTTGAATCTGGAAGTCCGGGGCGAGATTGACGGGCTAAGCCGACTGAGAGAGACGATTATCGGTCAGTCAACGCAGGGGCTTGCCATTCGTCTCGGCGATGTTGCGACGCTTTCGCGTGGCATTGCATCGCCCGCGACTGACCTTGCCTATCACAATGGCAAACCCGCCATAGTCGTCGCAACCCGCATGCAGGCGGGACTGCGGGTGGCCGACTGGACAAGCGATGTCAGGCAACTGGTTCAGGAGTTTGAGTTGGCGGTTTCAGACGGTGTGAAAGTGGAAATCATTTTCGATCAGGGCGGCTATGCCAGCGAACGCTTTCAAACGCTTGTCGGCAATTTGCTCATCGGTGCCGGGTTGGTCGTCCTAGTCCTGTTTGTCACTCTCGGGTGGCGATCGGCCCTGATCGTTTCTGCGGCCATACCGCTCACCGGGCTGGCTTCACTTATCATCCTCAACCTGCTCGGGAGACCGATAAACCAGATATCCATTACCGGCCTGATTGTTGCGCTGGGCCTGCTGGTTGACGCGGCAATTGTCATGACAGATTCCGTTCGTCGACATCTGCTGGACGGCACCTCGCCAAGAGAATCCGTCCGCCTCTCGGTCCAGCGCCTGTGGCTTCCGCTGTTCAGTTCCACACTGACGACGGTATTGGCGTTTCTACCATTGGTCATTCTGCCCGGTGGAGCGGGGGAATTTGTTGGTGGAATCGGAAGCAGTGTGATCGTTGCCTTGATTGCGTCTTTTGCGCTGGCCATGACCGCTATCGCAGCCCTGGCTGGTATTTTTCTGAAGCCACCGTCTCAGGAAAAGGGCGGGCAAGGCCGATTGGGATTTTTGCAATCAGGCATTCAAGCCACCGCACTGGGTCAGCATTTTGAAGCATTGTTTCTGAAAAGTCTAGCGATGCCGAAAAGGTCCATCGCAATTGCGTGCCTGCTTCCGCTGATCGGTTTTTACGGTGTAACAACCTTGCCAACTTCTTTCTTTCCCGAGGCAGATCGCAATCAGTTTTATGTGGAACTGCGATTGCCCAGTCAAAGTGCAATCGACGAGACAACCAAAGCGGTCAGAAAAGCGCAACAATATCTGGAAACAAACGAGGAGATTGTTCAGATCTCCTGGTTTGTCGGACGTTCAGCCCCAAGTTTTTACTATAACATCGCGAATAATCAGGACGGCAATGCCAGTTATGCCCAGGCGATGATTACCACCCGGTCTGTCGGTCAGGTGAAGCCGACAATAAACGAAGTGGGCCTAGCATTGCAGGCCAGATTGCCAGATGTTCAGGTGATCAGCCGGCAGCTTTCACAAGGACCGCCGACGTTCTCGCCGATTGAGCTTCGGATCTTTGGCAATGACATGAAGATACTGCAGGATCTGGGCGAAAAATCTCGTCTGATCTTTGCAGAGATCGACGAAGTGACCGCGACCAATCCCTCCTTTGCCGGGGGCGAACCCAAGTTATGGCTCGATCTGGATCCTGATCGTGCGCGCCAGTTCGGCCTCGGTATCGGACAGGCGTCGGAATTGATCAGGGCAGAACTGGATGGTGTGGTCAGCGGGTCAATAGTTGAGGGAACAGAAGAACTGGATATTCGAATCTGGACCGCGGAAGAAGACCGCAATCAGTTGTCTGACCTCGCATCCATAGAATTTGTGAGAGAGGATCAGCCGGGAAATTCCGTGCCGGTCCTTGCACTGGGCGAGCTTGAGCTTCTGCCAGCTCCGGCAACCTTGCGACGTTTTCAGGGCAATCGCGTCAACATCATCTCCGGATATGTGGCGGCCGGAGAAATTCCTTCCACGGCGATAGAGAAATTCAAACTGGCCTGGGAGGAAGCCGGCCATGAAATGCCCCCGGGCTATAATTTCCAGTTCGGCGGTGACGAGGAAGCACGGGCGGACAATTTTGGCGTGCTTCTGAGTATATTCGGCATAATTTCGATCATTATGCTGGCAACCGTAGTGCTGACATTCAACTCTTTTCGGCTTGCGGCCATCGTGTTCATTGTCGCCATCCTGTCCACCGGGCTTGGAATGCTCTCGCTAACCATCTTCCAGTTCCCATTCGGTTTTCAGCCAATCGTCGCACTCATTGGACTGATTGGAGTGGCCATTAATGCCGCTATCATTATTCTTTCCGGCCTCAAGTCAAACACGCGAGCCAAGCAAGGTGACCGCAAGGCCATCACTGACGAAGTCATGGCCACGTCGCGACATATCTGGTCGACTACAATCACAACATTTGGAGGGTTCCTGCCGCTCATCTTGTCTGAAGGAGGGTTTTGGCCGCCGTTCGCGACAGCGATAGCCGGTGGCGTATTGCTCTCCACCATCGTTTCTTTTTTCCTCGTTCCGCAGATGTTTCTGCTGTTGTCCGGCTTTGAGAAGAAATCTCGCTCAGGTTTTCCAAAATCCGCAATGCTCAAATCTTAGGCCGTGGGGGCGGTCTGGATGAGCTTCAGTCAAAAACTCCCGTTTTTGACCGGAGTTCACATTGGGTTCGTAGAGAACAAGGAAGAACCGATGTCCGATTCTGTACCCATAGCAGTCAGAACCGGACATTCTGTATACGGCCCATTATCAGACATTTCGTACTCTGACTGAAAGGTTGATAATATCCAGTATGTGAAGTGTCTTCTTTTTCCCAAGAAAACCGGTCAATCAGGAAGTTTTCAAAGATACCCGGACACCTGCAAATTGGCTTCTCGAGCCCAGCTGTTCACAATGGACCACTCGTGGGTAGTGGGATCTCGGTTTGCCAAGCCACGGCATTGAACGATCATTCCATTGCTATCAACTTCTATGGTCTGACGGCGTTCAAGCTTTTGATGATCTACTCCCACCGCTAAGCTCCAAATAGTGCAATAGCCCCGAGCGCACGACCAGTGATAGCTGGCTACACAGTGGCGCAGATCATCACTTTCAACTTGCAGATCTTTCGCAGATAGGAGCTGTCTAATCACCCATCGTTCGATTTTGTCGCCGCGACGTTTTTCAATGACAATGCCATCGAACGGAGCTTTCTCATATAGACCGGAAGGCAGGTTGCGCAGCTTTCCAAGGCTTTGGTGCCATGCATCGACCTGTTTGAGCAGTGTATCTACCGTTCGACCATTCATCGACAAACTAGGCTGCGCAGGAGGATCAGTCCTCCAATTGCCCGGCTCGATTTCAACCTCGATAGATTCGAAGCGTTGGTTCTGCAGATAATCAACGATCGGGCCGATTTGCCTAGGATCAAGCATCGGATTGTTCGCGAAGAATCTCAATACGGTGAACCAAAATTCCTCGTTCACCAAGGAACGACCAAGCCTGGAACCTGCCACAGCATCGACCGCCGCATCCGAACATCCCAGAGCCTTCATCTGCCCCCAGCGTATAGCCTGTTCGACAGTATAATTGTCTGGTGCTTGCAAATAGTGATGAGCCATTTTCTTTGTGAGAGGAATAACGGACTTAGCTTTTCTGAGGTTGTATCCGCGTCCCAAATGGACGAACCAATCACGGTAACGCCAACTAGGTCGATCGTTCCTCAACCATACTGCTTCCATAAAAGTGGGCACATCTCCAAATTTGTCAAATAAATGATGAGTCAGTTCGCCAAACATTCGTTCGCGGTTTTTGCTCTTTGGTTTCCATTCTTCAAGCGGACGCAGCCACAATGCTTTCCGATCATGTAGTTTGATCAATCCTCTGATGAACGGCGTTTCATCGCGATTTGGAACGGTCTGGAATATGAAATCTCCGAAAATGGTAAGGTGAGATAACATACTTAGCAGTGATGATCTTGCCTCGGCATCTTCCTTGCTGGCTTCAATTTCTGCAGCAGCCAATTTGAATACTGGTCGGTCGATCTCATCTGATGATAGTTCACCTTGGCAAACAGCAGCCAGAAAGGCTTTCGGATTACGATGAAGTTTGGCGTGCGACTTTCTTTTGATCTGCTCAGTTTGATATGCTTCGATTTCCTCCCGAAGGTCCATAGCGGACTTTTCCAAGGAGCCATCAAAGCCATTGGCCCAGCACCAGTCAAAATAGTCTGTCGACTGGATGAAATTGAGCGCCAGCATATGCCGTTCGATTTTGACCGGCACAGGATCGCTTTCCTGAAGAAATCTGGAACGCTTTGCCACTAACTGATACGCACGAGAAACTCGCCGCCTTCCTGCTGGTCAAAACTGGTTTTCCTCCCGGTGAATTTTTCGATCACATTAGCGCCAGTTAGACTGTGCTGACTTGGTTTCACCGTCGTAAACGATCCGCCACCGGCCAGAGCAAAAGGAAGCAGAAGCTGATCCGCTAAATAGGGTCCTGCAAACGCATTGCTCTCCATGTAACCCTTCATCCGATTTGCAGCAGTTTTGGCAAGGCGTTCTGCTTTGAGACCAAACTTACCAAAACCAGCCACCACTTCGCTAACATTCTCAAACGCAGCTTCCAGTATTAGTATATTCCCAGGTCCTTGACCTTCAGGAAGCTCGCGTACGCCAATCGCACCGTCATCCCAATCAAGAACCTTGTTGGCAGCTTTGACCTCGCGATCTGCAATATCAAAGGGAAGGCCGGCAAAATAGGCCGTGCCTTTGGTTGACCACAATTTGCCACGTTCAACACAGTCAATGCGCTGAAGAGGCGCAGGAGTGATGTCAATTTCAATCCGGCCCCCGCCTTGCGGATAAAATCCATGCCGGACCAGCTTGGCCGAGATATTTGGTCCCATGCGGTTGATGATCGGAAGGAAGGTCCGTTCAATAAAATCAAAGGGCGGTGCCATGAGATTATGGGTTCCGCCTTCGAGAACAATATGGGAAGGTCCATCCGCAAAGATCAGGGCAGGTAGGATCGTCTGCAGAACCAGATTTGTACTACCCGCAGTCCCGACCGCAAAATTATAGTTGCCCGCTTTGATCGGCCCGGGCCGGAACGTAATGTCCGCCGAGCCAACAGCAAGGCCCTCGCACTCGGAATCACTGATTGCACAGGCGGCCTCAAGCGAAGTCACATGCTGGCGCATCAGTCCCTTTTTTTCGCGCTTTCCGCGAATGTTGCTAATCTGAAAAGGCTCACCAGTGACAAGCGAAAGCGATGCAGAGGTTCTCAGAACCTGCCCGCCACCTTCCCCTTCTGAGCCATCAATAATAATCATCTCTTATGTCCTTAAGGATTGGTGTGTGAAAGGCTAACCCTTCACACACACAACCTGTTTCAGCGTATGGACAATCTCGACGAGATCGTCCTGTGCGGCCATTACCGCTTCGATCGGCTTGTAAGCCTTGGGCGTTTCGTCGAGCACGCCGATATCCTTCCGGCATTCAACGCCTTTTGTATCTTCGATATGCTCTTCGATACTAACCGCTTTCTTGGCTTCGGTCCGGGACATAACCCGGCCTGCACCATGGCTGCAGCTTTCAAAGGACTCTCGGTTTCCGAGACCCCGAACAATGAACGATTTTGCGCCCATTGACCCTGGAATAATACCCATCATGCCTTTTGAGGCACGCACGGCCCCCTTCCGGGTGACAAGCACATCTTCGCCGAAATGCCGCTCCCGATTGACATAGTTATGGTGGCAGTTAATCGCCTCCATCTGTGCATCAAACGGTTTAGCGATCTGGCTACGCAGCGCCTTGATGACATTTTTCATCATCATCTGACGGTTTGCCGCCGCAAAATCCTGTGCCCAGTCTACCGCTTCGACATAGTCGTCAAAATGGTCGGTCCCTTCCGGGAAATAGGCCAGATTCTGATCCGGCAGGTTGATATGCCATTTGCGCATATCCTGCTTTGCCAGTTCGATAAATTGCGAGCCAATAGCGTTACCGACACCCCGCGAACCACTATGTAGCATCACCCACACCCGGTCTTCGGTATCAAGGCATAGCTCAATAAAATGATTGCCTGTACCGAGCGTACCGAGATGCGCGATGTTGTTCGTGTTCTTGAACCGTGGATATTTATCCGTGATCCGGTCGAACCGCGCCGACAGCGGCGCCCATGCATCGGTAATCTCACTTTGTGGATCACCCCATGAACCTTTGTCCCGCCGACCGCGACCAACCGACCGGCCATGCGGCACGGCGGCTTCGATGGCACTCCGAATGCCTTCCAGGTTATCCGGAAGGTCACTCGCCATCAGCGATGTTTGAGCGGCCATCATGCCGCAGCCAATATCAACACCGACAGCAGCCGGAATAATCGCGCCTTTGGTCGGAATAACCGAACCAATGGTCGCGCCAATACCGACATGAACGTCTGGCATCGCGGCCATATGCTTGAAAATAAACGGCATCTGTGCCGCTTTGGAAAGCTGAACGCGGGCGCCATCATCTACCGGGACACCACGTGTCCACATTTTGATCGGGTGTCCGCCTTCAACGTCCACATATTCATATTTTGTATCGACCATCGCAGGTCTCCTTATCATGTTCTTTAGCAGCCAAAGGCCACATAGATAGGATCATAAAAATCTGGTCAGGATGGCTGGACTTGAACCAACAACATCATGCTTCCAAAGCACACGCTCTACCGATTGAACTACATCCTGCTTTTGGAAACCTCTGGAGCGGCTGGCCCATTCCAGCCGCTCCGGTTTCCGCTTCACCCGGCTGACCATGTTTGCGCAATCATCCGGATACCCATAGCATAGCAGCGACCGTGCCAGTTTTTCGGTTGCAAGATCTAAAATCACGCAAACTTTTGATTAATATGCAAAAATATCAATTTTGTCGCCCAAATCATCATTTGAGCATTCGAAAATTTTGTAAAATAAACTATATAAATAGATATCATATTATCTTATAAGATAAAATATGAAACCACTTGTTGTCATTGGATTTTTGGGCTCTACGCTCGATGCAGGGAAATTTGGGCCGACGCGATGGAACAAGTGGCGACCGTCCGTCTCTATCGCCATGCACGAAGATTTGCGCATCGATCGATTTGTCCTCATTCATGGCAAACAGCATCATCGGCTGGCCGATCAGGTCGCAGCGGACATTGCCTCTGTTTCGCCGGAAACCAAGGTTGACCAGCGGCTCTTGGGATTTGACGATCCCTGGGAGTTTGAAGAAGTTTACGGCAAGCTGCTCGACTTTGCGCGCGAATATCCTTTTGATCCTGACAAAGAGGATTATCTGATCCACATCACAACCGGCACGCATGTCGTACAGATTTGCTTGTTTCTTCTCACAGAGGCGCGCTTTCTGCCTGGCCGCCTGTTGCAGACACAGCCCGCGAAAATGTCGGCGGGGAATTTTCCCGGCCGATTGAGCATGATCGATTTGGACTTGTCGCGTTACGACAGTCTCGCCTCTCGCTTTGCCGTGCAAATGGCTGAAGGATCGTCTTTTTTAAAGTCGGGCATCGAAACCAAGAACAAGGCTTTCAACGCCCTGATTGATGAAATCGAACAAGTAGCCGGCCGATCGAAAGCACCAATTTTGCTCACGGGGCCAACAGGTGCTGGCAAGAGCCAGTTGGCCCGCCGCATCTTTGAACTCAAAAAATTGAAACATCAGGTCTCGGGAAATTTTGTCGAGGTAAACTGTGCCACCTTGCGCGGGGACAGCGCCATGTCTGCTCTTTTTGGTCACACCAAGGGTGCGTTTACCGGAGCGGCAACAGAGCGCGCCGGTCTATTGCGAACAGCAGACAAGGGGATGCTGTTCCTTGATGAGATAGGCGAGTTGGGCGCGGACGAACAAGCGATGATCTTGCGCGCGATTGAAGAGAAGCGTTTTTTGCCGGTTGGTGCAGACAAGGAAGTGGATTCAGACTTTCAGTTGATCGCCGGTACAAACAAGGATCTCTCGCTGGCCGTGACCAAGGGGACTTTCCGCGATGACCTTCTTGCCCGTCTCAACCTCTGGACATTTGCGCTGCCGGGTCTCGCGGACCGCAAGGAGGATATCGAACCCAATCTGGATTATGAACTGGACCGCTTTGCTGAGAGAGAGGGCAATCGCGTGACTTTCAACAAAGAAGCGCGCGATCGATATCTGAAGTTTGCCAATTCGCCGAGCGCGCTTTGGACAGGCAATTTTCGCGACCTTGCGGCGAGTGTTACGCGAATGGCAACCCTTTCTCCCGAGGGCAGAATAGGCCGCGAAACCGTTGACCTGGAAACCAAGAAACTGGACCGCCTTTGGCACGGGAATAAGGTTGAGACGGACAATATCCTCCAAAATATGTTGGGCGATGAGCAACTGAATGAACTGGATCCTTTCGACCAGGTGCAGTTGGCGGAAGTTATAAAAGTCAGCCGTAATAGCAAATCAATGTCAGAAGCTGGACGCACGCTATTCGCATCATCCCGTCAGCGCCGGAAAAGTGCCAACGATGCAGACCGCTTGAAAAAATACCTTGCCCGCTTTGGATTAAGCTGGGCTGACATTCATGCGGAGGCATAGTGTATGAAAACAATATTATTCGATATTGACGGAACACTCGCGAATATCGAGCATCGACGAAATTACGTAGCCCAAGATAAACCTGACTGGAAATCCTTTAATGCGGAGATGGGCGCAGATACGCCCAATGCACCGATCGTGGCGTTGTATAAGTCCCTTTGGGCATCAGACGCTTATGAACTCATTCTGGTAACCGGACGAAATGAACGTTCAAGAACTCTGACCGAGCAATGGCTGACCTGGAATGAAATCCCATTCGAACATATATTGATGCGGCCGGACGATGATTTCAGAGCCGATCATATCATCAAGGAAGAGATTTTGTATCGTTTAAAGGCCGCGGGAAAAGCAATCGAGTTTGTTGTCGATGACCGTCAGCAAGTTGTTGATATGTGGCGTCGGAATGGCATTGTCTGCCTGCAATGCGATGTAGGTGATTTCTAGTATTTATTCGAGGTACAGATGCCTATAGAGGCTAGCGGTAAGGTCGATATTATCCAGATTTTTGGTGTCTGCTTTATGTCGAAAGCGGACACTAGCGTGTTTTCTGATTCTTTTGGAAAACCTTTTTTGCTTTCTTTGCTAAATCTCGAACCACTTGCCAGCGTGGATCGTGCCAAAGTGCGTCGCGCGCCCAAAAATCGGCGTTCTGTTCGCCCCATAGTTGACCTAGATGTTCGTCCAATAACCTGGTTGCTTGCAATTGATCTTTCGATAGCTCTGAACAGTGAACCACATCATCAACGGCAATAAAAATATCATCAAACTCCAAGCCGAGCTCATCATTCCCGTACCCTCGGCCGTCGTTATAACCACTCACTGGAGCCAAGATGCTTTCAAGATAAGCGTGCTGTTCATCGGCATTTGCCGCAAGATTGGAAATGGCCTGTTCTAGTCGATCAATACGCGTCATGTGGCGTTATTGGCAGATAAAGCTTCGTTCTACAATTTTAGGGCATCCCCTATGTCCACAGATGCGCCCAAAGCGGACATTAGCAGAGCGCCAATCCCGCGACAATTGTCAGGACGGCAAACTTCTGCGATCATCCCTATATGCCGAAAGCACCAGCAAGCCAGTTCACACATTCCCATCACGTTTTGGATGATGGAACCGTTACTTTTAAATGCTCGTCCGACAAGGACCAATGGCCGTGGCTGGCGTTGCATCCGTTTGATCCAATCGTGGTGCAGACCGTCAATTACTGGGCGTCGGTAGAGACGAGTGCGGCGCGCGGAACATTTGATCCGACGAAATGGTCGGCTTTGACGCAGACAGAATGGACCTGTGGAAAGCCCGGAGTAGGGCATGCGACGCACGGCATTGCAAATCCTATGAACGAGGAAGGCACAGCTCGTTTCGGGCTTAGCTTTTTCGATGACGACGAAGCGCTCGTCTACGGCATGGATGGGACTGGCGTCGTGTTTCAGAACCGAGACTTTGAAGCTTGGCGCCATAAAGCAAAAGCAAAAATGGCAACGATCCCTGCCGTAACGAACTTTCAATATGCCGCCGCAAATGCTGTGGGCGTTGCGACGCAAAGTCAGAGTTTTCTCTCGCCCCTCATCGATGGCAAGACCTCTTGTGCGCGGGCGCTGATCACAAAAGAAAATGGATTTCCTCCCTTGCACCCCTATCTCAGCGGGTCTGGCGATCATGTGAATTCGACGCATCTGGCCGATGTCGGGAGGCAATTTGCCAGCCTTTTGCTCGACGGAGAACCGTTAACAGTCATCGGCGGTGAGATGCTTTTTACGCGATATGTGGAATTGGGACGGCCGTTTGATATCCAGCTGGATCACCATGATCGAAAAGACAATGTGGTATCCATGACCGTGCAACAGGCGGAACGGTTATGCGCAACGGTCAGGATCAGGTATCTGGGGCAGCAATGATCCGAAAGCATAAGCCGGTTTACGACAGAAACTAGACGTCCGCTCTATCCCGAAAGCGGACAATAGTTTAGGTCGTTTTTAACGACAGCAATTGGGCCGTTTGCAGACTGTCTGCATTTAATCTGCGATACCGACAAAGCAGACGTTGTGGTTCGCATTTCAGGAACTTCCGCTTGCGACCCAGAAGCAGACATTTCGAAGTATTCTCAGATGATCGCGGCCAACGGGCTTCGCTGCACGTACTTTTCCCGGGCCGGCCTGCCTGTCACGAGCGCAAACTTGCTATCAGTCGTTGAGCGCACAGTAAGCGCAGCTTAGTTTAGTGAGCAACAAACTCCTGCACGCCCGCTTTTAGCATGAAATCCACTGAAGCGACACAACACAATAGCCGGCGCACTAAACTGTCAACAGCTCCTTCCGTCAGCGCTTGCGGCGCCTCCAGCCCAGTGCAATCCCCATCAAAAGAATCGAAAATGATCCCGCTCCAGCCCATAGGAGCCAGGTCGAAAGGCCCATTGCGAAAGCCAGACTGTCCACCCTACCGGTCTTCCAGAAAACCCACTCGCTTGCGAGGTGGGTGGCGAGCAGATCCCTCCCGGTTTCCAGTATGACAATCCCGTCGCCGGTGGCAGGGTCGAGCCGCGCAGCCGTGTTGATCGCCGGTTCGTTATTCCCGTCGTGACCGATGATGAAGTCTCCCGCATTATTCGGTGCATAGAGCATTGTTCCCAAGCCCCAGATATCGGCGCCCATCTGGGACGCGTGCGGCTGGCGCATCAACCGCATGCTGGTTTCAGACAGGACGCTATGCCCTGATCCCGGCCCCTGTGCTGCCAGGAAAAGAGCCAAGTCCCGGCTGCTGGTAAAAAGGGAAGTGGAGGCCAATGAACTATAATATTTCAGCGGTTCGACATTCCCCTCGAGATCGAAATTTTCTGCGAGACCCAGTCCGGCGGCTTTCTTGTGGTCAAAACCGCTTTGCGACATGTTCAGCGGCTCGAATACCCGTTCAGCCATATAATCGGTAAATGGCTGCCCCGAGACTTCTTCGATCAGCAGCTGTAGAAGCGTGTAGCCGCCGCCGGAATAATTCCAGCTGGCGCCGGGTTCGCTGCCGACCTTAACGACACCGCTTTTCCCCGGTGATGCGTCCAGCGCTCGGTCGAGGGAGCTTTCGAGAGATTGCACCGCGCTGTCGGAATCGAAACCGGCATAGCCAAGACCGTCGTCCAACCCTGCTGTATGGCTGAGCAGCCGCCGGGTGGTTACACCATCATTGTCGAATGGGCCGGTGGGCAGTTGCCAGCGGGTGAGATAGCGCGATACCGGCTCATCCAGGTCTATGACACCATCCTCGACAAGAGTCATGACGCCCCATGCGGCGAGCCATTTGCTCAACGAAGCGACCTGAAATACCGAATTTTCGTCAACCGGCTTACCCGTGGAAGAATGATGGCTTGCAGCAACCTTGCCGCCTTCGACCAAAAGCATGCTCAGATTGCCGCGGTGGTCCTGCTCTACGATTTCGGCCGCCGCCGCCACAAACGATTGCGCCGAGGCATCGGCTGCGATGGGACGTTTCAGCCATCCCTCGCTGCCGATGACAAAGATCGAGCCGGACCAGATGACGATAGCCGATAATGTTAAGGCTGCGATGCCGATCATTTTCTTCATGACGTTCTCCATTCACTTGCAGGAACTGCTGCGTTCGCCATTTTCTGGCAAGGCTTTCTGGGGTTTTGAGGTCGATGGCGGCCGGTTCTGCCCATAATTTGTCTTGCAGCGCCATCTTCATCATCTTTCCGCAAAAGACCATGGATCAGGCTCCCGGCCCGCAATCAATACATCGCAGTGGAGGATTGGGGCCAAATCCAAGAGCATGGTTCAAATTTCTGAAGGCTGTGCGCACGCCCTCTTCCAGTACGGGATGGTAAAACGGCATTTGCAGGATTTGCTCTACGGTCATGTTGGCCTGAATGGACCACGCCAGAAGATGCGCGATATGTTCAGCTGAAGGGCCGATCATTTCGGCTCCGAGAAACCGTGCGCTGCCGTGTTCGGCATAAAGCCTGAGGATACCCTTGTTGAGACCCATCACCCGGGCACGGCCCTGGTCCTCAAATGAAACTTCTCCGGTCGCGAAGTGGCATCCCTGTCTAGCCAAGAGCGAGGCATGGCTGGCCCCGACCATCGCAATTTGCGGATCGGAGAAAACGATGCCGATCGGGGTGCGGCGAGATCGTTTGTATGAATGCGGAAAGCGCGCTGCATTCTCTCCGGCCAAGCGGCCTTCATCTGCCGCTTCGTGCAGCAGCGGCAGGTCAAGCGCAGCATCGCCGGCAATGAATATATGGGTGTCGCCAACGCGGCCGGACAAGGGGTCATATTGAGGCACGCCCGTCTTTCCGAGCGGCAGGCCGGAATTCTCGAGACCGATTTTATCAATATTGGGCCTGCGACCGGTGGCTGCGACCAGATAGTCGAAGCTGGCTTCCTGATCCGCCGTTTCGCCCCAGCGCACCGCGACTGTCTCCCCTTTGCGCGAAATCCGGGTGTCAGCGTTCCAGATGGCCGGGAACTCGCCAGAAAAAATGTCGGTCGCATATTGGCGCACCACTGGATCGGTTAGTGGCCCGGCCTGACCGCCCCTTCCGAAAAGACGCACGCGCACTCCCAGCCGGTGCAGGGCCTGGCCCAATTCCAGCCCGATGACACCAGCCCCGAATACCGCGACCGAACCGGGCAGATCGGCCCAGTCAAATATATCATCATTGACGATCAGCCTTTCGCCGGCGGCGAATAATGCTTGGGGAATGGCGGGCCGCGAACCGGTGGCGATGACGATCGTGCGGGCAGAAATCTTGCGTCCGCTGCTCAACCGAAGCGTGTGATCGTCTTCGAAGCGGGCATATTCCCTTATTATCTCGCCCTTGTCGAATCCATGGACAGCCTCTGTGACAAAACCGACAAAGCGGTCACGCTCGCTACGTACCCGTTTCATCACGGCTATGCCGTCGATCGCCGGATCGTCATATCGGACCCCGAACATGGGAGTCCTGGACCCCGCATGCGCTGCCTCGGCTGCTGCGATCAGGAGTTTGGAAGGCATGCAGCCCACGCGCGCGCATGTTGTGCCTAGTGGCCCGCCATCGATCAGTGCAACGCGATCGCTATATTGCGAAGCTTCACGATAGGCCGCCATTCCGGCTGTGCCAGCGCCGATGATGGCGACATCGAAATCGAATTCACCGGCGCCAGATATCGGCCTGTAGCTGTTGGTGATTACCGTTTGATTGGTCATGGAAAAAGATCCTGATGATTTTAGAGAGAGCGAGACGGGGTAAGTGAAAACCCACGCACTGGGCTTTGCCGATCATTGCGCCAAGAGCATGCTGTGGCCGCGCCTATCTGCCTCGCGTGTCGCAGGTGCATGTTCTTCAGGTAGAGCGATCATGCTGCCGACTTTCTGCGGTCTGAGTTCAGGGGGAGCGTCGTGACCAGTGTTTCGACCAAGGGATCGAGCGCTGCAAAGGCTGCTTTATGCGAGGCGTCAAAGCGTTCGTCGCCAAACTCCTGATACTCGATCCCGACCTGGTGAATTGTCTCCACGCCAAGATAGCGCGATGCCGTGCGGACATGCGGAGTCAGGCTGTCGCGCCCTTCATTGGGCCCTCCAGCAGCGAAGCCGAATTCCCCCCATGAAGTGAGCAGGATGAGGGGCTTGCCCGCAAATATCGGCTCAAGCGGGGCATCGCCGCGAGTGAGGTCGAAGGTAAAAGTCTTGTCGATTCTCACAACCTGGTCAAACCACGCTTTGAGCGCGGCGGGCATGCCGTAGTTGTACATCGGCGTTGCCATGACGAAGATGTCGGCACCGGCCACTTCGGCAATCAGTTCGTCTGATAGCGCAAGAAGCTGTTGCTGATCGGTCGACCGGTCCTTTGCAAAAGCCGCTGCAATCCAGTCTTCACTGATGATCGGAGGCGGATTGGCGCCGACGTCGCGCAGGACAATCTCATCCTGCGGACGCCGCTCACGCCAGCTTTGCGTGAAGCTGTCGGCCAGTTCCCGGGTAAGCGAACGCGTGATCCGCGCGCTGGCATCAATGCGTAATAGTCTAGTCATTTTTCAGGTCTCCTGCGTGGCGGCAAGCTCTGGTCAGCGGGTAATCTCGCGGTTGAAGTGGACGCGGTTAGCCTTCCCGAGGGATATCGGCTGTGTGCGTGACAGAATGGACCAGATTTGCCTTGTATCAGCCCATGTCGACGAGGTCGGTCGTCCAGGCGTTCGGTTCAAATGCAGCGTCCAGTTCGGTGGCCGCGATATGGTTGGTATAGTTCGACATGACCTTGAGGGCCGTGCCGAGAACAACTTCCAGAATATTCTGCCGGGTGTAGCCCGCTTCAAGAAATGCCTCGATATCTGAAGTTTCGGGCCAGCCGCGCGTTTTGTTGATCACGGCGGCGAAAGTACGAAGCGCCTCGAGCTTCGGATCATTGATCGGCGTATCGGTGCGCAGGGCCTCGATTATATCCTGCGGGACACCGGCGCCTTGCGAGATCGAAGTGTGGGCAGCCATGCAATAATGACAGGCGTTCAACCGGTTATTCGTCATCAGAATGATTTGGCGCTCGGCCTCTGACAGATCGGTTTTGTCGAAAATTCCGGCCAGCGTCATATAGCCTTCGAGCAGGGCCGGGGCCTCGGCCATCGTTCCGAGCAGGTTGGGAATAAAGCCGTATGCGCTTGTGGCGGCATTCAGCAGTGGCTGTGCGTCTTCGGGTGCGGTTTCGAAGTCGTGGGTGGTGAAAGATGTCATTTCAATCGGTCCTTTGAATGGGGTCGTGCCTGACGAGAGACACGAACGGGAGAGGGTGTTTTCCCGGCATGGACGGCTGGCCTTGCGGGATAGCCAGCCGTCCTGCGGGGATCAGAGATCTTCGACTTTGCTGTGCTTGATGGTCGGCCATTTCTCTTTGGCGGTGCGCAGCGTGTTTTCCTTGTCTGCGAGGTAGCTCTGGAAAACAGCGGCGTTGACGAAGAGATAGAGCTTGCCTTCCACGATGTCCGCATACCGCGGATCGCCATCGAGTTTCTTGCCAAGGGCAACCGCATAGGCACAGAAACCACCATATTGCGGCAGATAACGCTCTGGATCGGATTGGAACCGTTCCGCCGTCAGTCCGGACGCGAAATAATAGGTCACGCCATCGTGAACGACCGCATGGCTTGCTTCGCCAGGCGCAACAGCGTTCATCGTGCTGAGTACAACCGTGTCGACGCCATGGACGCCCAATCCGGCGCCATCCAGAGTATAGCCGTTGGTAACATTATATTCGTCAGCCGCATGAGCGGGTGCCGAAAAGCCTGCGGAAAGCGCGATGGCGAGGGCAAGGCTGGTTGGCAAAATACGCATAATTTATCTCCTTTGAGTTTTCAAAAAGGGGGACGGTGACCGATGAAGCCGGGATCGGGGGGCAATGGGCATTCCCGGTCACCGTCCGTTCGGCTGGAGCAGGGAGAGGGGTCAGTGGCTCCAGCCAAAGATCAAGAGGGTTGGGCTATTTGCTGCGATAGGCAGCCCTGATCGCCTTGACGGTGTTGTCGGTGTTGTCGACAGCACTGGCAATCATGCGGAAGTTCACAAGCGAAGCATCGTAGCCGTTATAATGTTCGGTGATGGCACCGGCGGTGGCATCGGTGACAACCATGACTTCAAAGCCTGCCTCGATCAGCGACCGCATGTGCGATTCCGTGCAAAGGTTCGAGGACATGCCGCCCAGGATTACCTTGGAAATCCCTGCCTTGCGCAGCTGCAGGGCCAGGTCGTTGCTGTCAGGCCCGTAAACCTTGTGCGGGCTGGTCACGACTGTGCGACCGTTGTTGATGTAAGGCTTGTATTGGTCGAGCCAGTCAGCACCTGAACCTTCAAAAGCTTCGAGGGTTAGGGCATGCGGGCGGTCAAACATGCCGATGGAGTGCATCAGCGTTTCAAGCGTGCCTTCGAACTGCCAGCGATGGTCGTGTTTGAAATAATAGTGGGGAGAGACGAACACCGGCATGCCGGTTTGATCGGCAACCTTGAAAAGTGCTCCCAGATTTTCAACGGTGCGGTTCTTGGTGATGCTTTCACCCACGACGCCCCAGGTCACACCGTTGGGCGACAGAAAGTCGTTTTGCGGGTCAGTAATGACGATCGCGGTTGTTGCAGGATCGATCTCGAATCCGGGCATCGGCAATCCGTCGTTGACCGGTGGTTGGGTTGCGGTTGCGGCGCGGGATTCTTCCTGTGCGGCTGCGCCGCCGGTAGCCATGCCAATTGTTGCGATAGACGCGAGCAGGGCAAAGGCCAGCTTGCGCGAAGGCTTGGGGGGGTGGTTCATCATTTATTCCTCAGCAAGTGTTTCAACCTGCCAACTCGCCTTGGGTCATATATCCGGACCTACAGGTCAAATATTGCTATTCGCCGGATTTCGCCTTGGAGTTGACGATGACTGGATTACGCCGACCGAGCGCGGTATTTCTTGACCGTGGCTGCCAAAAATTTGATCTGGCATGCCAAATTCGGAGAAATGCGTTATACGAAGCATTGAATCGGCAACGACGGGGTAGGGAGAACGCACGGTGGTAAAAGTTTCGAGCCTTTTTGCCCGCAAGGCGATTGCTCAGGCGGAGCAGGCGGTCGCCAATCGTGCGTTGGCGCGCGTCGGCATAGCGCGAGAAGTGCTCGCCGATCCCGCGAACCACATACCTGTGCAACAGCACCACCTGCTGTTTGAAACATTGGCCCGGGAAGAACGCCCGCAAATCAGCTTTCACATGCGGACGTCGGCTTCGATGCGCTGTGAGGAGTTCGGCCCGCTCGGGCTGACGATCAAATCCGCGCCAACGCTGCGACGATCGTTCGAGCGGCTTGACCGCTATGCCAGACTCTACAATCCCTATTCCGTCTTCGCCTTGGCGGACAAAGGTTCGGAATGCTGGTGGATGAACCGTAAGCCTGCCCCGGATAATGACGGCGCCAAGCTTTCGAACGAAGCAGCGCTGGGAACCTTTGTCTCGCTTTGGCGCGATGCGAATGGCGACGAATTCAACCCCAAGCGTGTCCAGTTCACTCACCTGCCGGTGGGCGATGTGCTGCCGCTTGAAGAGCATTTCAAATGTCCGGTGACCCACGGCGCTGAAGTCGACGCGATTATCATGCATCAACAGGACGTTGATCGACCAAACGGCGTCGGAGACCAGCATATCTGGAAATTTCTCCGTGAGCATATGGAGGAAATCCTTCGCACTACCGAACCGGATCGGATTGACCGCGAGGTGGTTATCCAGATTGCCAACAGCCTCAGCGATGGGGTGCCGCGCCTCGAGGATGTGGCATGCCATCTGGGCATGGGGAGCCGTACCTTGCAGCGCCGCTTGTCGGATCTGGGGCACAGCTATCAATCCCTGGTCGATGAGGCACGACGGGAGGTGGCTCTCAAGCTCGTCGGCGAAACCAGCCATTCGCTGGTGGAGGTTGCCTTCCTGACCGGCTTTTCGGAACAAAGCTCCTTCACCCGTGCGTTCAAGCGATGGTCGGGAAAAACGCCGCGGACCTATCGCGGTGAAGGGCCGAGAGTGGCGGTTGTCCAATATTAAAGGTTCAAAGTCTTTCTTCATTGGTCGGGAACGGCACCTGCTGCCTCACGTGCGCAAGAGTGCCTGCAGATATCGGCAGTCCGCTAAAGCCCAAGCTGGGACAGACCCGGATGATCGTCAGGACGCCGCCCGAGGGGCCAGCGGAAAAGACGTTCAGCTTCTGTGATCGGCCGTTCATTGATGCTGGCATGGCGGTTTTGCATCAGACCGTCTTCGGCAAATTCCCAATTCTCGTTGCCATAGGTGCGAAACCAGTTTCCGCTGTCATCATGATATTCGTAAGCATAGCGAACCGCGATGCGATTGCCGCTATATGCCCAAAGTTCCTTGATTAGCCGGTAGTCGAGCTCTTTCGCCCACTTCCGCTCCAGAAATTTCCTGGCTTCTTCGCGGCCCCGGGGAAATTCGGCGCGATTGCGCCATCTGGTATCTTCAGTATAGGCCAGAGCAACCTTGGCTGGATCGCGACTGTTCCAGCCATCTTCGGCCAGTCTCACTTTCTCGCGAGCGGACGTTTCGTCAAACGGGGGCAATGGGGGACGTGACATGGTTCAATCCTTTATCTGGTGGGGAGAGAGAGGAGGCTGAATGCGATCCTCACAGGGGAATTCTGCCAGCGTCCCCGCCTCTGCCGCGCCTGATTGCGCATCGGCGGAGCGGGCACCCGATGGAAACTGGAATATGAGCAGCAACATCAGCAGATAGAGACCCGCGATATTGCGAAAGGTAACGAAATCGCCATGCTCGCGGCTGGCGCCATCCGGTGGAAAATAATCCATAGCCAGCTCCTCAGCGGCAGGCATAGCTATCAGGCTGATAGTCATGGTTCGATCTCCCCGGGCGCGCTTCCGGCCGCCCGTGCGGCGGCGGAAAGCGGGGCTCTGCTATCGGAGTGAGTAGCGCGGCCCGCGCCAAGCTCGGTCGCAACCTCTGCCCAAGAGCCGGTTCTCAGCGATTTCGGCGAGAAGGCATTCTCACGCATCGTCCACCGCAAGGTCGAGCCCCCCCGGCGAAGGACCATCTTGGTCGGGCTGAACCTCCAGATCCGTTCTGCGCCCCTGAAAGATGCGATTTCCGGAGAATCAGTGATAACCCGCGCGGTCCCGGTGATTTGCAGGATGTCGCCTGTTTCAAAATCGACGAACAGCAAGCCGGCGCGCGGATTGACCAGGAAATTGCCGAGCGTGTTGAAGTGGAAATTGCCGGAAAAATCCGGGATCGTCAGCTGACCATCGTCGCCTATCCTGACAAATCCGGCTTTGCCGCCTCTGTGCGAAGCATCGATCTGCCTGATGTCACCGCGGTCGACATAGGATGCGACGAAAAAGGTGTCGGCGGTCGCAATGATGGCACGGGCCTCCTCGGTCAGTTCGCCGGATTCCGCGACCGACGCCGACTTGGTCAGGTCCGTTTCACGCGAAAAGCTGTAATCACGCAGCTGGATATATTGCGGGCAGTTGCCAAAGGCTTGGCCGACCGTAACTTCCAGGGAACCGTCTGCGGCGCTCTTGATGTCTCCGTTCATCCGGTTGCGACGCCGGGTGTGCAGTTCGATGCCGAGCATGCCGATGGCATCGCCGGTCTGTGCGCCGGCGGAGGCGGGATCGGCGGCATCAAGCGTTCCGCGGATGGTAAGAGACCGGGGTGACGGGGAACTGATGAAGCCCGGAGCGCCAGTCAGCATTGTGGACCATATATCGCCAGAATGATCGACCGTCGCCACAATGATGAACGGCAATCGCGCATAGAAGTCGCGGTGCTGCTCGGGCATGAAATCCCGCACTATTTTTGCGCCGATATGCTCCATCCGTTCAGCCATGCCGACCGAGCGCTGCAGTGCGATTTCGCCTGCGTGGAAGAGCCCGTCTGCGGGTTCGCCAGTCAATCTGTTCATGGCCAAGGTTCCTGTTGCAAGGGGGGCGGGGCAGCGGCGCTGCAGGAGGTGGAACAATGCGCACCGCTGCCTCGCCAATGGTGTCAGGCCGCTGCGGCGAGCCCGATCGGGGTCTGGGGGAAGGCGACGAATCCGGGCAGCGCTTCGATGCGGGAAAGCCAGGCGTTCACTTCGAGATAGCCAGAGAGATCGACATTCCCTTCCGGCGCCCGCGCGATATAACTGTAGAGCGTAACGTCTGCGACCGATGGTTTTGGCCCGCCAGCGATCCAGTCGCGGCCTGCCAGTTCTGCTTCGATAACAGTCAGGACATCGTGCGCGCGGCCAATCACTTCATCCGGGCTGAAGGCGGCGCCGAACACTGTGATCAATCGCGCTGCGGCCGGTCCGAAAGCAATCTGCCCTGCGGCAACCGACAGCCAGCGCTGAACCGCTGCTGCTTCTGCCGGCGTCTCCGGCAACCAGTCTGTGCGGCCAAATTTCTTTGCGGCATAGACCAGAATTGCGTTGGAATCGGCGATGACCTTATCACCGTCGACCAGAACCGGAACCTGGCCAAAACGGTTCATTTTCAGATAGTCGGGCTGCTTATGCTCGCCTGCGCCCAGATCGACATCGATGACTTCAACCTCCGCATCGATTAGTGAGAGGAATAGCCGCGCCCGATGGGCATGACCGGAAAGTGGGAAGTGGTAAAGTTTCATGGGATCACTCCTGATTATATGGGGCCGATATGTTCGGCAGGTTCTATGTGGAGCAATCCAGTTCCCGTAAGAACCGGGATTATTTTGAATTCAGTATTTCGCAAATTGAAACAATATGGGTTGTTTCTCTCTGCTGTCCCGCTAATCTGCGCTCTTCCATTGCTGACGGAGGAAGAAAATGGATCGGATCCAAGCCATGCGCGTGCTGGTGCGCATCGCCGATAGCGGAAGTTTCGCGGAGACGGCCCGCCAGCTCAACATGAGTCCGCCTGCGGTAAGCCGCGCCGTCGCGGGACTGGAGGACATAGTCGGCGCCCGTCTGCTCACGCGCACTACGCGATCGGTTAAACTGACCGAGATTGGCGCGCGTTATGTCGAAGACTGCCGGCAGATCCTCGCCGCGGTTGAAGAGGCTGAAGCCGCCGCATCGGGATCCTTTGCAAAGCCGACCGGAAGTTTAACCATCACGGCTTCGGTGATGTTCGGACAAATATATATTCTGCCGATCGTTACCGAGTTTCTCGACATCTATCCCGAGGTGACAGGCCGTCTGGTGTTTCTGGATCGAGTGACCAACCTGATTGACGAAGGTCTGGATGTCGCCATCCGGATCGGCCATCTTCCCGACTCCAGCTATAGCGCGATCAAGGTCGGATCCGTCCGGCGTGTTGTCTGCGGCGCTCCGGAATATTTCGATCGGGAGGGTGTCCCGGCACGACCTGCCAATCTCGCGACGCACCGGATAATTGCGGCAACCAGCGCCTGGACCTCACTGGACTGGAGATTTGGTCGAGAAGAAAAGGAGACTGTCCGGGTCTCGCCGGGTCTGTTCTGCAATTCCAATCCTGCGGCAATCGAGGCGGCGCGATCCGGTTGGGGACTCACCAGGGTTCTATCCTATCAGGTCGGGCCGGATCTGGTATCGGGAGAGCTGCAGACGGTTCTCGAGGAATATGAGGAAGAGCCTTTGCCGGTTCATATCGTCCATCCGGAAGGCAGGAATGCATCTGCTAAGGTAAGGACATTCGTCGATTTTGCTGCTGAACGACTGCGGGCAAACCGCTTCATCAATTGATTCATTGTTTCATTTATTGGAATAATATCTTTCGCTGAAGATCGATTATCACGAAAGTCGGACGATCCTATCTGCATATCCGACCCCGCTTCAGGGGCAAGATATGGAGTTAGAAATGAAATCGAAAATAATCTTAACGGCCCTCGCAGGCATTGCAGGCTTAATCGCAGCGCCGGCGCAGGCCGATAATTTTGATGGCCCCTATATTGGTGTTCAGGCGGGCTGGACCAGGGCTGAAGTGGCCGATCGCACCATCGATGCTCAGCCTGTCGATGCCGAAGTGTCGCGCGATGCCGTCGTGCTCGGTGGCTATGCCGGATATAATTACAAGGTAAGTGACCGCTTCGTGATCGGTGCCGAGGCTGGCTTCAGCGGCGCATTTGATGATGATGTTCGCGGCCAGACGTCCGGTGATTCGGTCACAATCGATCCGCGCTACAGCTTCGATTTGTCTGCTCGTGCGGGTTACCTCGTGGATGACAAGACGCTCGCCTATGTGCGGGGCGGCTATGCCAATGCCCGGGTTCGCACGACACTGGTTTCGGATGATGCGACGTCGCGTGCATCCGACAATCTGAACGGTTGGCTCGTCGGCGGAGGCGTCGAACGCATGCTGACCGACAAAATCAGTGCGCGTCTCGAATATCGCTACACCGACTTCGGCAACAATGGTGGTCAGTATGACCAGCATCAGGCCCTGGTCGGCATCAGTTACAACTTTTGATCCGCTTGATGGTGCCGCCGTCCTGAAAAGGCTGCGGCACCAATGTGGTCATGGAATTCATCATGAGATGGACTTATTCGAAATTTGTCGAGCCTGATCTGGGGTTCTCGTTGTTCAAGCTGCAGTCGATCGTGAATGCAGCCTTCGGCAGCGGTCCCCTGACCGCGGCTCTTTTGAACCTGACTGCAGTGGCATTGGTTGCGGTGGTTAAGCGCTACCTGCCTGATCTTCTGCGCCTACGCTGTGTGCACCCCTGCAATGGCTGATGCTGGGTACGAACGGATATTAAGCCAGCTCAAACTGGCTTTGCTTAACGATTGCGGCTGTGAGGATACCCTTTCTAGGGCCGAGGAGGAGGCGCGCGATGCGGGACTCTCCGGTGCCGATATAGACGCCGCATTGGGCGAACGCAGTTTCGATGTCCGAACCATGGCAGTTCTGGCCTTCGGCTGCGCGCTCAAGAATGGTGATGTTACCGCTCGAGAGTCTGCCAGAGAAAGGGCGCTGGCCTTGGGTTTGACAGCCGAAGAGCTGGATTTCTTTACCAGTTTTGTTTCGGAATTTCGCGGGCTGGCGTAGAGATGATAGCACGGCCAGCCCCTTATTGTCGATTGTCTGATCGTCCGGTTCAGCGATCGTTAGTTTTGAACAATGGAGATCGCCGATGACGGATCACGAGAACAGCAAAACCAGGGAAATATTCATTGCGGGGTGGAAAGGCCATTGTCCGCGTTGTCGCCAAGGGCGCATGTTCCGCTCCTGGCTGAAGATTCAGGACAGGTGCGAATTCTGCGACTTGGATTACCGTTTTGCGGCTCCGGATGACGGCCCGGCATTCTTCTCTCTGTGCTTTGTTGCATTCCCGCTATTGTTCTTCGTGGTCTGGCTTCAGGTTGCTCTCGAGTTACCGGTGCCTCTTGTTTTTGCAATCGCGATCCCGCTGATGGGAATTGGCTGTCTACTCCCATTACGTCCGATCAAGGGATGGTTGGTCGCCTCCCAACACTTAAACCAGGCGGTCGAAGCTGGAACGGAAAAGCTCTGGTCGGACATGCATGCAAGAGAGGATGAGGCAAAACGCGACACGCTAGACTCTTGGCGATCTCCAGACTCTCGATGATCCACTTCTGCTTGCCGCCCATGAACAGCCCTAGCGCAGCCTTTCGGTCGCCGCGGAAAGCGGACGCAATCGCCGCGCCACCTACGACCGCTTTCGGGCTACGCTATACCCGATCCCAACGTCTTAGATTGGGGCGCTTATCCGACCGACAACTTCCGCATTCATAATGTCCGCTTTTGATGCTGTGGACGGCGTGCCTCACCAGCTGAGTCGAGCTGGTATGTTGAGGGAGGCAATGCCGCCAGCACAGGAGCACGCAGATGAAGCAGCAGATAGCAGTTATCGGTCTGGATTTGGCCAAGTCGGTATTTCAAGTTCACGGGATTGGGGATGATGGTGAGGTGATCACGCGCCGCAAGTTGTCCCGGTCGCGGTTGCTGGAGTATTTTGGCAGACTTAAGCCGTGCCTGGTTGGTATGGAAGCCTGCGCAACAGCGCATCATTGGGCCAGAGAGATCGGAGCATTGGGGCACGAGGTAAAGCTGATGCCGCCACAATATGTGAAGCCATACGTCAAGAGCCAGAAGAACGATATGGCCGATGCCGAGGCGATCTGCGAGGCAGTGACCAGACCGAACATGCGCTTCGTGCCAGTCAAGACACTGGAACAACAGGCCTTGCTGGTGCTGCATGGCGTTCGCGATCAGTGGGTGCGTTTGTCAACGCGCCTTATCAACACATTGCGAGGCCATTTGGCGGAGTTTGGCATTGTCGCTGCCAAGGGCCGAATGGGCGTGGAAGCGATATTGGCAGTCCTTCTTAATGATGAGGATGAACGTCTGCCTGATTTGGCTCGAGAGAGTCTGATACCACTCGCCCATGAGCTGGGCATCGTTAAACGACAGATAGTTGAGGCGGATCGCAAGATAGCCAAGGTGCACAAAGCCAGTCCAGCCAGCAGGTGCCTGGAGACCATTCCCGGTATCGGCCCTGTCATTGCCACCCGTGTCATTGCCGAAGTTGCCGACCCCGGCAGCTTCAAGTCAGGCCGGGCGTTCTCGGCATGGATAGGTCTGGTACCCAAGCAGCATAGCAGTGGTGGTCGGGATAAGCTCGGCCACATCACCAAGAATCCGCCACAAGATAATGATACCAAAGGCCTTGGAACCGATTATTTCGACCGCGATTGGGAAAAGATTAAAGAACATCAGCAGATAACGCAGAATCTAATCAAAGACATCGCCGCCAATCTTTCAGACGAGGAAATATCTGACATTGAAGTCCTATTCTACGTCGGTCGCGGAGGTGAATTCGGAGAGCATTACGAGGCCATGCTAGCTGAGACGTTGGCAAAGCATAAAAAAGCAAAATCACGCTGGGAAAGCATCTATCATATCATGACCAAGACCAGTCTACTCAATAACGTCATCGCGGGGTTGAAATCCGTAGGACAGCCGTCGCTTGCCAGTAAATTACAAGCTATGTGGCCCAATTGAGTAATCTAGAGGTTGCGGGCGGACATTATGATCGACCAAAGGACTTCTCGATTGCGACTAACCAGAAACGAAGTGTAGAGACCAAATAGCCTAGTTTTGCGTAATTAATTCACAAATTAAACTTATACAAAAAATACACAATTCTATATTGCATCCATAAGATATTGTTATATAATTATTTTATAATAGATTATTGCCCTCCGAAGGCAGAGGTCACAGGTTCGAATCCTGTCGGGTGCGCCATATCTAATTGTATTATCGCCCTCTGCTGAAATATTCTGCGAGGATGTCGAAAACCAGTCGGATACGGCGGGCCGTTCGCAGTTCCGAATGCGTGGCCAGCCAGATGGGGAATGTAAACGGTTCGCGCTCTGGCAAAATCCGTTCGACTCCGGGTGTTAGTTCAGCCACCTCGTCCGACATTACGCTGATCCCAAGGCCTTGGCGGACCATCTCCCATGCGACGACCCCGTTTTGGGAGCCCAGGCGAAAATTTTGTACCGTGATAGGAATACCGGCAGGTTGAAAATAGCCAGCAATCTCGGCAGCATCGCCGAAGGCCACAAAATCAAGTTTGGCCAATTCCGCTTCATTTTTCGGTCGTCCAACACGGTCAAGATAGGTTGATGCAGCGTAGAAATTTGCCGAAGCCTCTGCCACAAGTCTGGCAATAAGATCAGGCTGGGTTGGTCGTATGTGCCGGATTGCAATATCGGCCTCGCGTCGCTGAATATCGCGTATATCATTGGCTGCGACCAAGTCGATTTCCAGCCGGGGCGCCGCCAATCGTATTTGTTTCAGGACAGGTGGCAACAGATAGGCCGACATCACATCCGAAGCGGTGATTCTTACCTGTCCGTCAATCGTCTGAGACTGGCTTGAAGCCGTCAGTGAAATCCGGTTCGCAACGTCAGCCATCTCGCGCACGTGCGAGAGCAGTTCCGTGCCTGTACGGGTGAGATTCAAAGATTTGCCAACCCGTTCGAACAGTACCACTCCCAAGGCTGTCTCGAGCGCAGCAACCTGTCGTCCCACAGTCGGCTGCGTCTGACCAAGAACACGCGCGGCAGCAGAAAACGAGCCTTCCTCGACAGTTGCGAGAAACGAACGCACCTGATTCCAGTCAAAATTGATCGCCTGCCAATTCATGCATTTATGCATAACAAATCTACAGAAAGTGACAATTTAAAAGAAAAATGTTTGAATCTAATGAGAGGCTAAATCGTAGAAGGAAGGAATAATATAATGGCTCCCCTAACCGATAACGCAGCTTTCTGGACCAAAAAATCCCGTAAATATGCCGCCAGCCCCATAGCTGATATGGACGGTTATCTCAATACGCTTGGGCGGACCAAATCTTATCTCAAGTCCAGCCACAGGGCGCTGGAAATGGGCTGCGGAACAGGATCGACGGCGCTTCTTCTTGCACCTCATGTGGCCCATATCACCGCTACCGATATCGCGCCGGGCATGATCGAGATTGCAAATGAGAAACTGGCGGAGGAAGGCTTGGACAATGTTACTTTCGCGGTCGCCGACATCCTTGATCATAGCACCAAGGATGGCCCTTATGACGTGGTCATGGCCCATAATCTGCTGCATCTGGTATCCGACCTCGACGGCGCGCTGGCCCATATCAGTGCGTTAGTAAAACCGGGTGGTCTCTTCATTTCAAAGACGGTTTGTGCACCCTATCACGCGGGATTTAAATTCAACCTGATCCGCAGCTTTGCTATCCCGATTATGCAGGTCATCGGGAAAGCTCCTTTTGTCGAATTCATGGCGGCGAATGTGCTTGAAGGAAAGATTAAGGCAGCAGGTTTCAAAATAATCGAAACAGGTGATCAAACCAGCATGGTTCTTAGCCGATATCTGGTTGCGCGGAGGGTGTGATCACAAGCAATGCGCCAAATCAAACCGTTGATCCAGTTTGTCTTTCCGATTGTCGTAGGGACCTTGAGCCCCTTTGCGGTCTATATTATCCCATGTACGGGGGTTCATTTTGGCTGGCTGAGATATATTTATGGACACCCGATTTGATGAAAAGCCGCGCTATCGACTTTGGCCGGTTTTCATGATGGCATTGCTGTTGTCTGCCTGTGCTTCCTCTCCTGCATTCCCGGTTGAGACGGCTGAACAGCCGGATATCAAACAAGCCTATCAATTGGGTGCTGGCGAAACGGTTCAGATCATCACTTATGGTGAGGATTCGCTGACCGGCGAGTTTATTATCGGTGCCAATGGCATTCTTGCCTTTCCCTTGGTTGGCAATATTCAGGCTGCTGGCCTGAGCCCGGCTGACCTTGGTATCAACATCGCTGCAGCCCTGGCTGATGGTTATGTGATCAATCCACAGGTGAATGTCGAAGTAAAAAGCTATCGCCCCATTTACATATTGGGTGAAGTGAACAAACCGGGAGAATATCCCTATAATCCCAACATGACCGTGCTTGCCGCGATTGCAAAGGCGGATGGCTTTACCTACCGCGCACAGCAGCGACAGATTTTCATCAAGCGGGCAGACCAGCCAAACGAGGTGTGGATCACACTGGGAAGCAACACCCGTATTTATCCCGGCGATACGATACGGATAGTGGAGCGGTTCTTTTAAGCCTGTCAGGCTCAGGTTAGCGGACGAAAACCGGTGTCATAGTCGGGATCGACTTGCCTGTTTACATAGCCTTCCGATCCGTTCATCGACAATATTCTTGCCGGTATGCCGCCGACCACCCCGTCATCCACAACGTCTTTGGTGACGACGGCATTCGCACCAACGGCCGCCCGATTACCGATCCTGATCTTGCCAATCACCTTGCACCCGGCGGCGAGGAAAACACCATCCCCTAATATCGGTGAACCCTGATTCGGCCCACGGTTCATTTGGCCAAGCATGGACCCATGGGTAATATTGCAATTGGCGCCAATAATCGCATCGCCATTGACCATGATATTGCCAAAACGGTTGATGAAAAACCCGGGGCCAATCCGCGTATATTCGGGAATCGCGATGCCATATTTGTAGCGATAGCGCAGCAGCAGGAGTTTGAGCGGCGGATAGAAAATAACGCGCATGATGCTACGTTTTTTGAGGCAACCGCACAGCCGCATGACAGTTGAATATTTAAAGCCGGGGGTAAAAAAATAGTGCCGCAGAAAGGATCGCGTGCTGCGGTTCCCGGCATAACGATAAAGGTCTGATAATATCAGCGCCCAAGTATAGCGCAGGCTGCGGCGGCGGTGCAAAGCTTTGTCACTCGCGGTGATATTTTCTGTTAGCGCTTCTTGCAAAGCCGGTACTCCCATGAGTCGAATTATTGCGATGCAGCATTGAAATATAATGGTGCCAAAGTGACATAAATGTCGTCCAGAGCAACCACGGATAGACCATATGGTATCTAATCGTGTTGAATACACATCCTGTCTCGGTGACGGAAAACATAGCGTGACAAGCCGTTTTCGCGATGGCAAGCAAGAGTCTCAGGGGAATGATTTCAACCCGTTTCAATATGGCAAGTACCATCGGATTTAATCCGAGCGACAAGAAGATGGATTGATCGAGAGTTTTTATTGCTGCGCCGCAGCACAAATTTTAGACTTTCGATAATCGGAACTGTTCTGGCCATATCGCTGAGACGATCGTGAAAGGGTTCTCGGATGACTTCAACGATACGTAATCTGCAAAACGCATCTTTCACAGCCGCCAAAATCACCAAAAAGAAAGAATCCAGCCTGACCAAAAGGTCGCGGCGGGCCGGTATTTATTCGATCATGCTGCTGACCGATGCGTTGGCCGTTTGGATCGGGTTTCTGATCAGCAATGCGGTGCTGCTGGGTCACCCTTTCGCATCGCCAGGATTGAAACTCGGCCTTCTCTCGATCCCCATATTCCTGGCCCTGGGATTGAACAGTAACGCTTATGGCAGAACCGCGCTTTTTAAAAGCGCTGGCGCAACAGTCCGCAGCCTTGCAGCCCTGTTTGCGACCCTGGTTCTCATATCATTTGTGTTGGTTGGCCTGTCGATATTGATACCGCATCACCCTTCATTCATCGCGCTCGGGTTCGTGATTTCATCAATCATTGTTGCTGGCGGGCGTTATGTTTGTCATCGGTTTGCCAAACGGATGCTGGGTGCCAATCCGCTCAGCGAGTTGGTTATTGTCGATGGCGTACCGCACGGCCCGATTTTTGATCAGCCGGTGATTGATGCCAAGAAAGCGGGACTGCATCCCGATATTTCCGATCCGGTCATGCTGGACCGGTTGGGAAATCTGTTCCGATCTATCGATCGTGTCATTGTAGCCTGTCCAGTGGAGCGCCATCAGGATTGGGCACTGGTCCTCAAAAGCACTGGGGTAACCGGTGAGGTCTATCGGCACTATCGATCCGCACCGGCAGACACCTATGCGCGGGGGTTGCTCAATATATCGCAAGTCAAACCGCTCACCCGCGTACAGCTATGGTTGAAACGTGCGATGGATCTTGTTTTGGTGTCGCTGGCGATATTGTTTCTGGCACCGTTAATGCTGATTACGGCCATTGCGATCAAGCTGGAAAGTCGCGGCCCGATATTGTTCAAGCAGCAACGGCTTGGCCATGGTAATCGATTGTTCAATATCTACAAATTCCGCAGTATGCGCGATGAGATGAGTGACGCGAATGGCGATCGGTCCACCGGACGAGATGATGACCGTGTCACGCGTGTCGGCCGTTTCATTCGCGCGACTAGCATCGATGAATTGCCGCAACTGTTCAATGTGCTGTTTGGCACGATGAGTTTGGTGGGCCCGCGCCCGCATGCACTTGGTTCCAAAGCGGACTCCAAGCTGTTTTGGGAAATTGACCGGAATTACTGGCTCCGCCATGCTACCGTTCCAGGCCTGACCGGCCTGGCGCAGGTCCGCGGATTTCGCGGCGCAACGATGACGCGCGCTGATCTGGAGCAGCGCTTGGCATCCGATCTTGAATATATTCAGCGTTGGTCGCTAGGCTTTGATCTTTTTATCCTCGCGAGGACATTTGGCGTCGTCATCCACCGCAACGGTTTCTGATCGGCTTTCCAAAAACCCGATCAGGACATAACCTTGCGATATATGGATGACGTGTTGAGTGCAATTTCATCCCAGTCAAACTTCTTGCGAAATTCCGCTGCATCAACCCGGTAGAGATAATAGGGTTTATTCAGCGCCTCGGCCAATGCACTGGTATCGCCTACCGGGAAATAATCCCCTTCAGGCAATCCAATATCGCGATTGGGCTGAATGTCGCTAAGCAACATTGGTGTCGAACATGAGCCCGCTTCCAGCGCCGCGATCGGCAAGCCCTCATGATAGGAGGGCATGACAAACAAAGCGGCGTTTTCATAAAGCTCCCGCAAGGTTCCACGATCCTGCAATCCGGTAAATATGACCCGGTCATTGGCCAATTTCAGCAAAGACTCGGAATACTTGCTGCTATGGTCAGCCCCGCCGACAATGACCAGCTTGCGGCCATCATGGATATCGGCATGGGCTTTGATCAGATCATGCAGCCCTTTTTCCGGAACCAAGCGGCCCACTGCCAGCACATATTTATTCGATTCCAGCTTGAATCGGGCCAGCGCATCTCCCGGTGCACGCGGCAATTCAGGCGCACCGTTGGGAATATAGGAAATGCGGTTGGTCGATCCCGGGAAAGAATTTTGCAGCTTCCTGGCAAGTGAAGGGGAAACAGCAATCACATGGTTGGCAAACCACAGCCCCAGCCGTTCGCCCATGCGCAGGACGAACCGGGGGAAGCGACCCCATTTTGCGCGGTTATAATCCTCGCCATGATGGGTGAGGACAACCTTTAACCCCATCAGGCGTGCCAGGGGTGTCAGCAATGCCGGGCCAATGGCGTGGATGTGGATGATATCCATCTTCTTCCGGCGCGCAGCCAGAATCGCATTGAAGGTGGATGTGATCGCTTCCCGCCATACCGAGACCGGAGATGAAACGCTGATCACCGAAACGCCGCGATATTTATACTCGGCTTTTTTCACGTAGGGCGCTCTGGCAAAGACGGTTATATTGAGGTCTGGATCAAGCCCTTTGACGCGCGGCAACATTTCTTCGCAATGCGTTTCTACACCGCCCATGACATTGGGAATGCCGCGCAGGCCGGTTACGGCTACTTTCATGACAGCAACTCCTCTGCCAGCGCTTGCGCTTCTTCGAGCGTGTCGGCGGTACGCAGAAACCCGATGTCGGATGTCCAGGCCTGAATGAAGTTCTGGAGCTTACCATAGCTGTTGTCGAGTGCGACATGCGGGATACCGAGCAGTGTTGAGAGAATGTGACCATGCAGCCGATCCGTGACCACGACGCGTCCGGAAGACAGCAAGGCGATTCCGCGTTTGAGGCGCGTACTCGCCAGACGATCATATTTCATGGTCCTTGCAGCATTGGGGCTGTGGCCCAAGTCCATCAGTTTGGACGTTGCAGCCGTCATTCGCATCTGCAACTTGTCCTCGGTCAGCCAATCACTGCTTTCAAATCTATGTCCGGGGTGATTGGCCTTGCCCCGCACCGAGCGTTCGAAGTCGGTGCGCATCAGATAGTAGAAGTCGTGGACCGGCGTCTGGCGCTCCAGCGGTTTCATATATAGCGCCATATCCGGACATAGAAAAACCTCGCACTGGAAATGACAGCGCGAGAATTCCAGCGATCGCTGATCCCGGACAAGCAGGGTAAATTTCCCGTGCTGTTCGATGGCACGCGCAGTTTCATCGACCGCTTCATAATTATCGAAGTAGATGGATTGCGGGAGTTGGATGATCCGTTGATCGCGAAAGCGGGACAAAAGCTCTAGCCGGAAATCCTGATGAGATTTCCAGATGGTTCCGAAATTTCCGCCGCCATGCAGAAAGATCGTGCCATCGCCAATAGCCTGTTCCATCTGATTGGCGTCATGGGATCTCAACTTGCTTGTATAAGCGGGCGGCTTCGCATGTTCGCCGAAAAATTGGGTTTCGCCGAGCCAGATGGCCGAATCTCCGACATTGGAATGATCCGGGAAATCAAGCAGCGCGAAAGGCCGTTCGTCGAGCAGCGGCTGCAAGCGTTCAACGATCGTCTCGCGCAGTTTCTTCATGATAGCGCCGGGATGCGTGTGTTGGAGAGTGAGTTGTTCAGGCATGGGGGGATAGCTCCTTTAGGGGAAGGAAGTCTGTGACCAAACGGCGATAAGTTGCGGAAATCACGAGCAGGGCCGCGGCGTAAAATAGCGCGGCGCCAGTGATGGCCACGATCAGCTTCATCCACGTGAGCGGATCATTGCCAGCGAATATTTGGAGCGTGGTCCACAGCAACAGGCCCATGAGCGTGGAAGCAAAGAACGGCGCTCTAATCGCGGCAAAGGTGGTTTTCGTCCCGATGCCAGAGGCTTCTTTCAAGAAATACATCTGCAACGGTAATGTGAGATAGGACCGGGCCACATAGGCAATGGCGACTGCGGTCAGTCCATAGGGCAGGGCCATGATGGTCAGGATGAGTGTCAGCACCAGTTGTGTGATCGCAAGCGTGCGTTGCCGGTGGGTATTGCCGACAGCCGATAATACCGGGGAGGCAAAGAAATTGAGGGTATAAGGTATCGCCATGAAGGCGAATACCTGGGCAAGATCACCAGCGGCTTGCCACTTCCAGCCGAAAACCAGCGGCACCAAATCGGGCGCGATCACACCGAAGCCGACCAGAGCGGGGAACGACATGGCGGCACAGACGCCGAGCATCGCCTTATAGGCTTGCTTCATTGCGGCCGGATTGTCTTGCAGCCGGGAATAGATTTGCAGGCCGACGGATGAGAAGGGTTGGATCGCGGCGGCGGCAAACATTTCCGTCGAGCGCCATGCCACCCGGTAGACACCGACAGCCGCAGCCCCGAGGCTGGCCCCGATCAACAGATCCTGGATCCGCACCAGCATCAGGAAAATCAACTGGGCAATAGTGAGGTTGCTGGAAAAGGCGAAATTCTGTTTCGCCTGCGGCCAGTCAAACTGCAATCCCGGCACCCAGCGGTAGGATGCCCAGGCCAATATGGTGCTGACTGTTTCGGTGACACAGCGTTGAACGACCAGCGACCAGATGCCCCAGCCAGACATGGCGGCGGCAACAGCAGTCGTCCCGCCGATAATTCCCGCCAGTATCGACCGCAACGCGACCGTCTTGTGACCGAATTCCCGGAGACGCAGCGCGAAATGGGATGCGCCCAGCGCGTTGATCGGCAGCGCCAGCGACAATATGCGCAGCGGATCGACGAGGCCGGGTTGGTTGAGGAGGGCGGCCAGTAGCGGCGCAATCAGCCAGATGAGTCCGACATAGACAAAGGCGATGCCCATATTGGTCCAGAAAATCGTGTTAATCTGGAGATCGTCTACCTTCTTGGCCCGGGCTATAAGCTGCACCAGGCCGCCGGTTGCGATGATCCGGCCAACCTCGGAAAAAACATAGACCATCGCGAACAGGCCGATCTCTTCTTTGGTCAGCAGCCGGGCCAGCATGATGAATATGATTAGAGAAAAGACCTGATCGCTCAGCGCCTTGGTCACGGTCCATCCCAGTGATGTTTTGGATTTTTGTCGCAATGAGTCGTCAAACATTGCCCCGGTATTGCCAGGAGCATTGTCAGATAGATCGATGCTTTTGTCCGTCATATGCGGGTTACTCACAGGTTAAAGCTGAAATCGAAAACGACGGCGGCCCAAAATCTGATATGCGGCACGCTCCCATTGCCGTGAGACAAAGCGCCGCAATTTCAGCCGTTCGGGTATTTGATAATTTTCAAAGCGGGATGTTCCGATGGCGCTGGGAATTGCGCGCTCGAGCACCGGAAAGGGAAATACTGCCAGATTGGGAACACCGTGAACCCAGGACCGGTCCATCTGGTCATCAATGGGGCGGTCCACGGCATTGATATTATCCAGAAAACGCTGTGCGCCATTTTTGGTCAGCAGATAAGCCTGCGTGCCAAAGCAATAGCCGGACAATTCAATGAGCCGCGTCGTCCGGCAGACAAAATCCCTTTGCAAGATCCGCTGCGGTGCCGGTTTCTTATAGTAGAGGCGAATATAGTCGTGGCCCGATTCACCATGATCTTCGGCGATCAGCGACTTTAGGAAACTCCAGTCCGCCAGAATATCGTCTTCCAGGATAAGATATTGATCGGCATCGTCTTTCAGCAGTTTTTGCCACAGAGCGTGATGGCTCGAAAAGCAACCCAGCTCGCCCGGCTTAAGCGGGCGGCCCTTGGCAATGATCGCCTTGTCCTCGTCATAGTGAAGGCCGGCATGTAATTTCTCGTGCGCATCGAAAAAATCCCAGGGCATGGATTTGGGGATGCCGCTGCTGATGAATGCGTGCCGCCGCTGCGCTGCATCGCGCATGCTGATGACAAAAATTTTGGTCCGGACGGAGCCACGCGCCATTACAGTTCCTTCGTCCGGCATCTGTTGATGCCGATCTAAATGTTGTTCGGGATCGGTCGTTAGAATCCCCAGACCGACCGAACTTTACTGCATTGCACAACGAAGGAGCTAGGTTCTATAAATGCCTGTATCGCGCAGATGGCAAGGCTAAAAATCCATTCGTCGATGTCACGGAACATGTTATCTTCGGCACTGCAAAAAACGGGATAAAATGATTGATCTAAGCTTCTCTGTTGTTATCCCGGTCCACAACAAGGCCCGTCATGTGGCGGCGAGCATCACGAGCGCCTTGCAACAGACTCGGCCGCCCGAAGAGATTATCATTATCGATGATGCCTCCACCGACGACAGCGCCGCGATCATTTCCAGAATGCAAGATCCGCGCATTCGTGTGCTGTTTCGCGATACGCCTGGACCCGGTGGCTATGCCGCGCGCAATCTTGGCATTGCCGAGGCCAATGGCAACTGGATCGCCTTTCTGGATGCCGATGATATCTGGTATTCGTCGCATCTGGCGGACATCGCCGCAGCGATCGAGCGGGCGCCGGAAGCGGGCTGCGTCGCCACGCGTTATGAGCATGTTTTCGAAGCGCACCGCAGGCCATCCAAAATGACCGGCATGCTGGCCGCCGTCGAGGGGCGCAGCGCCGACTTTCGGGAAAGCCTCGATATCTGGGTGCAGAGCGGGGAATGTCCAATCTGGACCAGTGCCGCAGCCTTTCGCCGCGACGTGCTGGAACGGGCCGGACCTTTTCCGGCAGGAAAAGCGGTGCGCGGCGGTGACAAAGATATGTGGTTGCGGGTGCTCGCACTTGCTCCGTTTGCCTATGAACCGAAGATCAGCGCGGAATTCCATCGCGATACCGATAACAAGGTGAGCAAGATGACTCATCCCGATACCATCCCGATCATGGTGAAAACGGCGCGAGCAATGATGGACAAGGTTGGCGCAAAAGAGCGGGTTTTGTTGCGCAAGCTGATCAATCAGCAAATCGGCCTGTACGCACGGTTCTCATTCAAGAGCGGGACTATTTCGCGGCAGTTTGCCCGCAATCTTTGCATGCCTGAAGGGGTCGGGCTGTTTGTGATGATCGAGGCATTACGGCTGATGCCAGCGGCGTTGCGGCAGAGCATCTACCGGGTCGTCAAAGGGGTATGATCATTTGAATTAGGGGGCAAAATCAGGGCGAAAACGCAGGGGGCTTTGTGAAGGAGCTGGCGTGCCATGAATAAAATGTCGGATACACCCTTGCCGCTCGACCGGTTTGTGGCGGAAGAATCCAGTGAGCTGATTGACCTGCGCGCCATCGGTCGTGCCTTTCATAAACATATAGTCCCGGTTTTCCTGGTGGCGGTCCTTGCCATCGCGGCAACCGCCGCTGCTTTTTTCCTGACCAAGCCACGCTATCTTGCAACCGCGACTATGGTCGTGGAACGGCAAGCGCAGGATGTTGTTCCCGTAGAGACTGATACGCCTGCTCTGACAACCGACTCGCCAACTGTAGATACGACGGTCGAGATACTGCAATCGCCCTTCATTGCGGGGCGCGTGGTCGATGCGCTCAAGCTGATCAATGAACCGGAATTTAATCCCGGTCTGTTGGAGGATGGCGCTGCACCGCCCAGTACGGCGGCCGAGCAAGAGGTCGCCCGTGATCGTGCTATCCGTATATTGGGCGGATCATTAAATGTTCAGCGGGAGGGGGTCTCTTATGCAATTGCAGTGAGCTACACATCCGAAAATCCAAAAATGGCCGCGAATGTCGCCAATGCAACGATCGATGAATATCTTCTCACACGCGTCGAAGGCGAGGAAGGTACGACGCAGCGCAGTGCTGATTTGCTGGAAACCCGGCTGGAAGAATTGCGCGGCGAAGTCCTTGCGGCAGAAGCGCAGGTCGCCCGCTACCGGTCAGATGAAGGATTATTTGCCGCAACGGATGTCAGCTCGATCACGCAGCAAGAATTGTCGGTATTGAATAACCAGCTTGCCGAAGCACGGGCGGCAGAGGCGGTTGCCAATGCCCGATTATCGACGGCACGCTCGCAAGTGGCGCAGGGCCTGACGGGTGAATCGCTCGGTGCGGCTCTGGAATCGGAAGTTGTCGGTGCTCTGCGAGCTCAGCGCGCCACCGCCAGCGCCGAGGTGGCAAACCTGACCACCCGCTATGGGGCCCGCCACCCCAGTTTGATCAAGGCACGAAGCCAATTGGCCGATATTGATCTGCAAATCGGCGCCGAGGTTGAACGGATCATGGCAAGTCTGAAAACGGAAGCAACCGCGGCGCGTGGCCGAACGTCTTCGATTGCATCTTCTATTGCCGGGCTGCAAAACCGGCTGGCGGTGGATAGCGATGCATCGGTGCGGCTCAGCGAGCTTGAACGCAACGCGGCCTCCGCGCGAGAACTATATCAAGGTTTTCTGGATCGGTATAAAGAATCGGTGGCACGCCAAGGCACAGAAACCAGCGGAGCTAAAGAAGTGTCTCGCGCCGCGATACCGGCCATGCCGATATCTCCAAACCCGCTGCTATATATCGCCATCGCTCTGGTCGCAGCGGGTGCCTCTTCCACTGCTGTGGTTGCAGGCCGGGAGTTTATGGAAAGCGGTTTGAGAACGGCGGCCGATGTTGAAAAAAGGCTTCGTGTCAGTGCCTTGGGGTCTATTCCGGAAATTGGTTCGCTGCCTGACGTCAAAAAGTCCGGTGAGGCAAATGCCTGGCCGCCGCAATTTTTGATCGATCATCCGAAATCAGCATTTACCGAAGCTTTCCGGGCGCTGAAAACAACCCTTGCGATGGCACCCGTGGGACGATCGGCGGCGCGGCAATCGACGAAGATCATTTCTGTTACCTCCGCTCTACCCGGCGAAGGCAAGACCAGTTCTTCCATTTGTCTTGCCAGTGCAGCGGCGCGGTCAGGTATTCGGACGCTTTTGGTTGATTGCGATTCCCGGCGGCAGGCTTCTTCACGCTCGCTGGCAAATGCGATTACCCACGGCCTGACCGACGTCTTGAACGGCGATGCGTCACTTCAGCAGGCTGTTGTCCATGACGAAGATAGTGGAGTGTATTTCCTCGGACAGAAACCGGACGAGGAAACGCCTTTTGATTTGATGGGATCACAGGCAATGGCCGATCTGCTGACCGAATTACGCGGCCAGTTCCAATTTGTCGTACTGGATACGGCACCTGTTCTACCTGTCGCAGAATCGCGGATGCTCGCGGCCTTGGCGGACATGGTCCTGTTTCTTGTGCAATGGAAAAAGACGCCGGCAAAAGCGGCTGAAATCGGCCTGCATCAACTGGATGCGGTTGGTGCCAATATCGCCGGGGTGGTGCTCAGCCGTGTCGATGTTGTGGAACAGGCACGCACCGGCTTTGGCGATGCGGGCCTCTATTTCAAACGGTACAAGGAATATTACGCTTAGTGCGTGTGGTTCTGGCCGTGATTATTGCGCAGACAGAGAGAGTGTCATAATGGGCGGCGGCAATATTGGCGGCGCGCCATCCTTGCCCCTGCCAATTCTGGCTCTGGTAGCTGTTTTATTAGCTGTCCCGATGATTTTGGCGCTAAAATCAGTGCAAGGTTATCCGGCGCGTTTTGTGATCTTGGCCATCTGGCTGCGCTATATCATGAGCGCTTTTCACGAGATTACATTTGCGCCTGTCGTCGCTGGATTGAGCCTGAACGCTCTGGGGTCTGTCGCCATTGCAGGCATCGGCCTGCTGCTAGTGGCGCCTCGGCACTTTCTGCTCAAACCGCTGATGCCGGTTTATGCGCTGATATTGCTCTCGCTGATCAGCGCTGCTGCCAATGACGGGCTGTTTACCGCCCTCAACGCGGCGGTGAAACATATCTATTTCATGGTCCTGATGATCGCCGTCTATCGGGCTTTACTGGAAAATGGCGGCGCGCGTTTTTTCGCACCATTGCTTTGGGCCTTCGCGCCGCTACTGGTTTTCCAACTGCTGTCTATCGGGTTGGGCGCGGTGAAAGCATCCGAATTTGACGGCTCGAGCAGTTATATTGGCGGCTATAACCATGAAGCCACTTTCTCAATCGCGATGGCGACATTTTTTCTGGTGGCATGTTTTGCAGTAACGTTGCAGCGCGTGATCCAGCTATTGCTATTCGCTGTGCTGCTCGGCGGGATCATCCTTGCCAACTATCGCACCACGATGCTGGCGGTTCTGCCATTAGCCGCCATACAGGTGGTAAGCAGTACAATGTTCTCGTTCGTCCGGGAACAGCGAGTGATTTTGGCGATCATCCTGTCATTGTTAACGTTGATGGGCATTGCGGTGCTGGCCGGTTTTTCCGCAGAACGGTTCAACGATCTGGCGGTATTTTTCGGAGACCCGGGTCAGTATATCAAGCCGCAAGCCGAGTTTTCCTTCGACGAGCGCCGTTTGCTGTCGGGCCGTCTCTATATCTGGTCGGGCTATCTTTATGCCTGGCTTGATGGGTCAACACTCAATCACCTGATCGGTTTCGGCCCCGATAGCTGGGAAGAGTTATTCAAAGTCTATCCTCATAATACGATCGTTGCCTATCTTTACGAATTGGGCTGGGCAGGGGTTTTTCTGCTGATCATTTTCTGGATCAGCATGGCCAAGTTAGCCATGCGAGCACCCGTAGAGGATCGTGCGACATTGATATTCGCGCATTTGTCATTCCTTTTCATGAACTTGTCGACAATGGCGATGTGGCAAATAGAAGGTGTAATTTTTTATGCCATTCTCTGTGGTTTTTCGCTATTCAGGAAAGTGGAAACAGGGGCAATAAGAAGCCAGTTGAAACCGAGCCTGCGCCCCGTTTGAATTTTTGTTCCGTTTTTCAGGAACAGGGGAGGCGCGATTGGATGACAAAAGCGGCGATACTGCTGGACGCAAGCCAGCCACGATTGCCAACGAGGTGATTTCTCACAATGGTGTCAGTGCCCGAACATCTGTCGATGATGCATCGCGCGTTGATGACTTTGGGCAATCAGAACAGCCAGACAAGCCGATGTCTGCTATGGCATCCGACAACGCGGAACAACTGCCCCTTCGTATGTGGTTCATTGCCGGTGCCGGGCTGATCAGCTGGATCCTGATTGCAATTGGTGCAATGATTTTCTTCTTCTGATCGGGAATCCATCCCGTTAACCCGGAATCGGTGCGCTACAGCGCCGAAGCATTTTTCTCGATTTGGCGTTTTGATAAGAAAAATCCGGTTGCCTGGATCGGGATATATTTTACTTGCGCCCAAAAATTCTCTTCATCATCAATTCCCTGACCGGCGGTGGTGCCGAGCGGGTTATGGCTGCGTTGCTCCTTCATTCGCGCGCTTACGGTGATCGCTATGATATGGCGCTGGCGCTGCTGGATGACGAACCTGCTGCCTATACAATGCCCGACTGGGTCACGCTCCATCAACTCGACTGTCGCGGCAGCCTGTTACAATCAATACGGCAATTGCGATCATTGGAACGGTCTTTGCGGCCGGCCGCAACGCTCAGCTTCCTGACGCGGGCCAATGTCGCCAACTGGGCGAGCCGCGCGGGGTCTGGCCGGCCTTGGGTGATCAGTGAACGCGTCCACACCGCCGCGCATCTCGGGACAGGCCTGTCAGGACGGATTGGTCGCATGCTCGTTAGCCTGTCTTATCGCTATGCCTCTCATATCATTGCTGTTTCGCAGGGCGTAGCGGATAATCTTTCGGACGAGTTTGGTGTGCCAAGCGATAATATAAGCACGATCGCCAATCCCGTCGATACAACGCGTATCGCTCGCCAAGCCCTGGAAAAATACCCAGCCCATCCTGACGAGCCCTATATCATGGCGATGGGCCGTCTCGTCGAGAACAAGAATTTCGGGCTGTTAATCGACGCTTTCGCAGCAGCATCCATCCCCGGGAAACTGATCATCATTGGAGATGGTCCGCTGCGCCCCGATCTTGAACGACAGATCTTTGACCATGGCCTTGTGGACCGGATCATTCTGCCCGGCTTTGTGCAGAACCCGTTTCCCTTATTGGCCGGTGCCCGTTTTTTTGTGCTTTGTTCCAATGCGGAAGGTTTTCCCAATGCGCTGGTCGAGGCGATGAGTACCGAGACAGCGGTAATTGCGACCAATTGTCGATCGGGACCCTCGGAAATTCTGGCGGGCACACATGATTTGAACGTCGAAGCCATGACCCTGGCCAAATTCGGTATCCTTGTGCCTTGCAATAATGTTGCCGCTATGGCCGATTCTTTGCGCTATTTTCAAGAGGATGAGCCGCGAAAACGCTTCGCCCGGCTCGCTTTGGCGCGTACCAAAGACTATACACCGGAAAAGGCGGCACAGCGCTACTGGCACGTGATAGAGCAGAGCATGCAAACAGTTTAGTTGCGGTGCAACGAGCTGTCTAACCTTGTGGGGCTATGCAAGGAGTGAAAGCGGAATGCATCAGCCTGCTCTCGGGATTGTAATATCGGTAATTTTGGTTGGGTCGCTGCCGGGCACGGTTCACGCTCAGCAATCTGACGTGCTGGAAGATTTTCGGGACGAGAGCCTGCAATTCCAGCGCCCTGACATACTCAGCGTGCAAGAACGGCCGCAACCCGCTTTCGATTCCGTCCCATATCGCATTGATGGGGCAGAGATCATGCCGAGCATCTCCGTTGATACGCAGTATAACAGCAATATATTCGCAGAGCGTGATGCCAGCGATGATTTGATCGTAAGAGTCAGGCCAAAACTGACGGCAACGAAACAATTTGGTAATTTGCATATCGCCACCGCGGCGGAAGTCGAGCGCCAACAATATCTTGGCAAAGATAGCCAGAGCACGACCGATTATGTTTTGGGCTTGCGCGGGCGCTACGATATTGACCGTAACGGCCAAATTTATGCCGGGACACGCAGTGGTCAGCGCACAGAGGATCGCACTGATCCCGCCTCGCCGCTAAATGTGCAAAAGCCGGTTCAATATCGCTTTGCTTCCGCCTATCTGGGGGCGGCACGGAGCTTTGGCCAGCTAAGAATTGCGGGACGCGCAGGTGTTGAAACCAGAAATTACAAAGATGGCCGTGATGGTCTGGATGCTCTCGTGGACCAGGATTTTCGTAACCGGACTTTGTTGACCGGCGATCTCGGTGCAGAATTTGCTATCAGCCCGGATGTATCGGTTTTTGCCAATGGCAGTGTTAATCGGCGCGATTACAAGAGTCAGCCGCCATTGCTGCCATCACGCGACTCCCAGGGATTTGAAATTACCGCAGGGACCAGCTTTCAATTGAGCAAGCTCATCCGCTCTGAAATTGGCATCGGCTATTTTCAGCAAAATTTTAAAGATCCGGAATTTGAGGATGTCGGGGGCTTTGCTGCGCGGGCGAAATTTGAATATTTTATCACGCCGCTGGTGACACTTACCGCTCGTGCCAATCGCGGTGTTGAGGAATCATCGACGCTGGGTTCGGGTGCCTATGTCGCGACATCATTCTCATTGACCGCAGACTATGAGCTTTTGCGCAATTTGATTGTCACCGCCAGTGGCGGATATGAACGCAACGATTTTCAGGAGATCGATCGCCATTATAACACTGCTAGCGCAAAATTTGGTGCAAAATGGCAGGTCAGCCCGCGCTACGCACTGACCGCGCAATATGATTTTCGTGATCAGGATGCTTCGGGCTTGTTCCCCGGACGAGAATTTACCCGGCACCGATTCCTGGCGGGCATCACCATAGCAGGAATGTGACATGATCGCTTATCTAGACCGACGAACCTTTATTTCCGCCCTGGCTCTGGCTTCGCTTGCCGGATGCTCGCGTGCGGCCAAGGCAGCTACTATAGATGGCCGAACATTTCAGGGCGATGGCAACGGAGAAGGACTAAGAGCGCAGTCCGATCTTGTTGTTAAAAATTCGAAATTCCTCAATCTCGGGAACGGCGCGATACGCGTGAATGTAGCGACCGACGGGTTGTTGGTGGAACGGGTCGAAGGACGAGACCTCTACCGTTTTCTTGAAAACACCGCTTCGGACAGATCGACGCCAGCGTCGCTGACCAATTTCATCCTCCGCCAGATTAGCGGCGACGACATAAGGCGCGCCATGACCCGGATACGCTATGGATCGCGCGACGGTCTGATCGAGGATGTCATTGCCCGGGCGAGCGCCAATACCGAACGCTATTGCACCGGCTTTGTGCTGGATGACGAAGCGCAGGCGATTGTCTATCGCCGATGCGAGGCCCATGGTTTTGCCGAGCAAGGCCGATCGAGCAGCGACTATTGGAATGGCGACGGCTTTTCCGACGAACGGGGTAATAAAGCGATCCAGTATCTTGATTGTACCGCCACCGGCAGCACGGATGGGGGCTTTGACCTTAAATCCACCGATGTGCAGCTGACCAATTGTGTCGCCAAAGATAATAAACGCAATTTCCGTTTATGGGGCACCGGCGCGCTGGAAAATTGCCGCAGCGAAGATCCGCGATCCCGCGGCGGAGCCGGAAGGCCCGGCCATTTTTCGTTTCATGGCGGCTCGGCCAAATATGTCTTCGATCGCCCGATTGTGCGCGCGGCAGCAGACAATGACACGCCGGTTTTTCTGTTTGACAACGATACACCCGCCAATGTCGAAATCCGCAATGCCGATATCGACGCGCCGGGTGCGCCGCTCGTGCTGGTCGAAAACAGCGAACCGAATATCACTTGGGTTCCTCCACGCGAAGAACAGAATATCCGGACGGCCGAATAGGTTCATTACGGAAAATCCTTTCCTACAACACCCGTGATTGGCTATCATGATCGCCGAATCTGGTTCCTGTCGCGACAGTCCATTCGGACAGAAGGCGGGGAGGAATTTTTTTTAGGCGATTCTGTGTCGAAACTGCAGAAACTGGGCAGAATCCAAAATCCTATTCTGATCGTGCATTTGGCAAGAGTGACGGTTGACATTATCGGCCATACACACCCGCATTCCCGGAACTCTGCGATATTTGCGTGAGAACTGTGTGAACTTTCGCCTTAATCAGCCGATTAAATTGCCATTTGCAACCTTGTCGCTGGAATGGCATAGTATCGCCAAAGCTGGGAGAGACGGCAAATGGCTACGCAGATGGCAGAAAAAAGTAACACTGGTGCTCCGGCACCCATGGAATCGGTCGATGTGCTGATCGTCGGCGCCGGTATTTCCGGTATCGGCATGGCGGTCCATCTGCGGGATAAATGTCCCGGCAAAAGCTTTGCCCTGGTGGAGCGTCGCGACGAGATTGGCGGGACATGGAATCTCTTCCAATATCCCGGCATCCGTTCGGATAGCGACATGCATACTTTGGGTTATAAATTTGAACCCTGGACCGAGCAAAAGGCCATTGCCGACGGTCCGTCGATCATGGAATACCTTCACCGGATCAAAGCAAAGCATGATCTGGAAAAGCATATCCATTTTGGTCAGAAGGTGCTGTCGGCCAGCTGGTCTAGCGAGGATGCACGCTGGACAGTTACTGCCGAGAAATCAGATGGCAGTCAGGTCGTGATGCACGCCAATTTCCTCTATATGGGTTCTGGCTATTATGATTATGATCAGGGCTATGACGCGAAGATAGAAGGCATCGAGAATTTCAAGGGCGATGTCGTCCACCCGCAATTCTGGCCCAAGGATTTTGACTATAGCGGCAAGAAGGTTGTGATCATTGGTAGCGGCGCGACGGCGGTGACCATCGTCCCTGTCATGGCGGAGAAAGCAGCCCATGTGACAATGCTACAACGTACGCCGACATGGTATTTTGCCCGGAATGCGAAGGATCATCTCGCCAATTTCCTCCGCAAGATCATGCCAGATCAATGGGCCTATAATATCATCCGCAAGAAAAATGTCTGGATGCAGGATCTGACATTTAACATGGCCCGGAAGAAGCCGGAAAAAATCATCAAGAAGCTTGAAAAGCCGCTCAAAAAAGAGCTCGGCGACAAATATAACAAGGAAGATTACACGCCGCCTTATGGTCCCTGGGAGCAGCGGCTATGCCTCGTTCCCGACAGTGATATGTTCAAGGCGATTAGCGCCGGAACAGCGGATGTCAAAACCGGCCATATTGAAACCGTGACTGCAGACGGTATTAAACTGAAGTCCGGCGAGACATTGGATGCGGATGTGATCGTTACTGCCACCGGACTGAAACTGGCGGTCGCCGGCAAGGTTGCCTTTGAAGTGGATGGCAAACCAATCAATTTCCATGATCATTTCTATTATAAAGGCTGCATGTTTTCCGATATCCCGAACATGGCAATTGTCTTTGGCTATCTCAACGCATCGTGGACGCTCAAGGCCGATATTGTTTCGGAATATACCTGCCGCTTGCTCAACCACATGGACGCGACGAGTACGCGCATTGCCAATCCGGTGCTTTCCGAAACGGTGGAAGAGGAAGAGCTGTTCGACTTCTCCTCCGGCTATATCAAACGGTCCATCAACGAGCTGCCGCGCAACAGCACAAAAATGCCGTGGAAGCTCAATCAGGACTATCTGTTTGATAAAAAGATCCTGCTCAAAGACCCCATCGACGATGGCGTGATTCAGTTTTACGGGCCGAACAGTGCAAGCGTTTCGGGCGATGAACCACAACTCGAGGCAGCAGAATAGGCTTCCAAGCTCAGGGCTAACGGACTTTACGTCACCCAACACGTTACCCACCTTGCAATTAACATCAATGTCAGTAAATAAGCTTTATGGAAAATGAAATAGTTGATGTGCTGATCGTGGGTGCCGGCCTTTCGGGAATTGGCGCTGCCGTTCACCTGACCAAGCGCTGCCCCGGTAAAAGCTTTGCCATTGTCGAAGGGCGCGAGCGGCTGGGCGGGACATGGGATCTGTACCGCTATCCCGGCATCCGCTCGGACAGCGACATGTATACATTGGGTTATAATTTCAAACCCTGGACCGCGCGCAAGGCTATTGCCGATGCGCCCTCGATTCTCAAATATCTCCACGAGACCGTTGACGAATATCAGCTGGAAGACAGAATCCGCTTCAACCGGAAGGTTGTGAACGCCAGCTGGTCGAGCCAAGAGGCGCTCTGGACCGTCAGCCTCAAACATGGTGACGGATCAAGCAGTATGATCAAATGCAATTTCCTCCATATGTGCTCTGGCTATTACAGCTACGATGAAGCCCACAGCCCCGATTTTCCGGGCAAAGAGGCTTTTGCAGGGCAGATTGTGCATCCCCAATTCTGGCCCGAAAATATCGACTATGCTGGCAAGAAAGTCGTTGTTATCGGGAGCGGCGCAACCGCCGTGACATTGGTGCCGTCCATGGCCGAAACGGCAGAGCATGTGACGATGCTCCAGCGTTCACCGACATATATCGTATCATTGCCCGGCGAAGATAAATGGGCGCTGCGGTTCCGGAAAATTCTGCCTGGTAAACTGGCCTATCTGCTCACCCGCTGGAAAAACGTACTGTGGGGTCTTTTTACGTTCAACCTGGCGCGCAACAAACCAAAGGCATTCAAAAAGCGCATATTGGATATGGTGAAAGAGGAAATGGGCGAGGGCGTTGATATGACCCATTTCACGCCAAGCTATAATCCTTGGGATCAGCGCCTATGCCTGGTCCCGGACAGTGATCTGTTCAGCGCGATCAAATCAGGTAAAGCGTCCGTTGTCACCGATCATATCGAGCGCTTCACCAAAGAGGGCATAGCGCTGAAGTCCGGCGAAACGCTGGAAGCCGATATAATCGTTACAGCCACGGGCTTGAAAATGCTCACGGGCGGCAGCGCCGCCATTGAAGTGGACGGTGAGCCCGTCATTTTCGGCGAAAAAATAAACTATAAGGGCGTCATGTTTTCCGGAGTGCCCAATTTTGGGATGACTATGGGCTACACCAATGCCAGCTGGACATTAAAAGCCGATTTGACAAGCGAATATGTCTGCCGTTTGATCAACTTCATGGACAAGAACGGCACACCGATTGCGACACCCACTCTGCCTGCAGACGGCTCGGTCGGGACCGAGCCGATGCTCGATTTCACTTCCGGCTATGTGCAGAGGGCGATCAAGGATTTACCGAAGCAGGGAGACCGCAAACCTTGGCGGCTCAATCAGAATTATCCCAAGGACATTATTAACTTGCGCCATAAGACCGTTGATGATGGCGTATTGGTTTTTGCCAAAGCGGGAAGCCCGTCGCCAAAGCCATCTCAAGATACTCCGGAAAAGGACTCGGTTGCGGCCTGATTAGGCACTCGCGTTCCGATCGTACAGCAGCTATAGCACAGGCATGACCGACTTTAAGACATTGATAGAGGCCGATAAAGGCCAGCCTGCCCGCACCATCCAGATATTGGATGTGAACATTTTCGAAGACTGGTTGAAAGACCAGCCTGATAGCGTTCGCAGCATAGTGAAGGCTTATAAATTTGTCGCCAATCCGGAATCATATCTGATCCTTCCGGTCACCGGCGCGAAGGGCAAGGAAGAAAAATCGCAGCAAGGCGACTTCACGGTGGTTGCCGGCGTGATTAATCACAAGAAGCTAGACCCATGGGCGCTTGCCAAGCTGGGCGGCAAATTGCCGGAAGGCAAATATCGTTTGGCTGGTGCCAGCGCCAAGGATGCGCTTTTCGGCTGGTTGATCCCCCAGCATGAGTTTGATCAATACAAGGAATTACCGGATCGTCAGGGGCCAAGCGTGCTGTTGGTCAAGGACGAGATCGGACAAGTCGACGAAGCTGTCCGGCAAGCGGAAGCCACGGCTTTGGTGCGCGATATGGTCAATACGCCGGCCGCCGATATGGGACCGGACAAGCTTGAGGACATTGTCGAGAAACTGGCCGAGGCGAATGGAGCGGACCTGAAAGTCACGCGCGGTGACACATTGGAAAAGAATTTCCCGATGATCCACGGTGTTGGCAAGGCTGCGATGCGCGACCATGCGCCGCGTCTCATCGAATTGAATTGGGGCAAGGCCGATGCCCCAAAAATCGCAGTTGTTGGCAAGGGTGTGACCTTTGATAGCGGTGGACTGTCGATGAAGTCGCCGGCGGGCATGCTGATAATGAAGAAAGATATGGGCGGCGCGGCCCATGCGATTAGTCTGGCCAAGATGATCATGGAATCCAAGCTGCCGGTGCAGCTGCATTTGCTGGTGCCAGCGGTTGAGAATTCGGTCGATGGTCACGCCTTGCGCCCTGGCGATATCCTCAACAGCCGCAAGGGCCTGACGGTTGAAATTGGCAATACCGACGCGGAGGGCCGTCTGGTTTTGGGCGACGCACTGACACTGGCGGGCGAAGAGGAACCGGAACTGATTATCGATTTTGCAACGTTGACGGGTGCTGCTCGTGTGGCCCTGGGGCCGGATTTGCCAGCGATGTTCTGTAGCGATGACGAAATGGCGGCCGGTTTGCTGGAAAGCGGCGATCTGGAAGATGACCCGCTGTGGCGCATGCCCTTATGGTCGCGCTATGAATATCGCCTCAATAGCCCGATTGCCGATACCAATAATGTGGCCGTGGGTTCGTTTGCGGGTTGTATAACGGCGGCATTGTTTCTCAAGAAATTTGTTCCGGATGATATCCCTTGGGCGCATTTCGACACCTATGCCTGGCGGCCCGCCAGCAAAGCTGGGCGACCCAAAGGTGGCGAGGCGCTGGGTTTGCGAGCGAGCTGGCACTATTTGAAAGGGCGCTACAGCAAATAGACGCTGCAGTCGCTGCTTGATCAACAGGTGGATTCTCGGTTAAGGGCGACTATTGTCACAACTTCGTCACAAAGCATCGCAGTTCGCAGCAATTGTGCGCGCAGTAAATGGGGTAGATAAGGGTAAATGAACATAGTCGGGGACATAAAAGCCGGAGATCAGGTGCCGCGCGCGAAATTTTCGCTGCACGGTCCAGAAGAGGACTTTGATCCGCGGACGACTGCTCATCGCGGCGATCTGGCAGACATTGCCTTGGCAGGAAAATTGTTCGCGCCGCACTATGCAGAAGCCATGCCGATGCGCTGTGCAGCGCCGAAGGCGATGATCCGTAAAAATGGTAGCAAGGACCATGAAGCGGTGTCCGAACTGCTGCATGGTGAGGACTTCCATTTGCTCGATGTTGTCGGGGACTGGGCCTGGGGATTTTGCGATCATGACGGCTATGTCGGCTATCTGCCGGTTCATGCACTCCAACATCAGCACAAAACGGCCCAGCCCACTCATCTGGTTTCTGCGCGTGCAGCCCTGATATTCATTGCGCCTGATGTAAAAGCCGGTGTGATCAAGCGTTTGCCGATGGGTGCGAGATTAGCATGTGGCGAACAGAGCGCTTGTGGCAAGTTTTTGAAAACCGGCAAGGGCTATGTCCATATTCGCCATGTTCAGCCAATTGGTGCAAAGCTGGTTTTTGATGGCAGTAACAGCAGTATTGATTTTGCCGAGCAACTCATTGGCGCACCTTATTTGTGGGGTGGTCGCAGCGGCGATGGACTTGATTGTTCGGGTTTGATCCAGATGGTGCTTGGCTTGACCGGTCAGGCGGCGCCCCGGGATGCGGATCAGCAGCTAAAGGCTGTAGGTTCGGAGATTGCGACTGATGAAGATTTGAAGCGGGGTGATTTTGTGTTTTTCCCCGATCATGTAGGAATTATGGCTGACGGCGATCAAATCATCCATGCTAATGTGCATTGGATGCGCGTAGTTGCCGAACCGCTAAGCGATGTGATTGCTCGCTTTGATGCAGATGTCGAGCAACCGGTTTTGGCGCGCAAGCGCCTCGGCTGATTTACGATCATGCCTTATAGTGTTTTCATTGATGGCGCAGCCGGGACCACCGGCCTTGAAATTGCCGACCGGTTAGGTGCACGCGAGGAATTCGATCTTGTGCGATTGCCCGAGGATCAGCGTAAGGACGTCCATGCCCGCCGCGAAGCGATTAACGACAGTGACTTTGTTATCCTTTGTCTTCCCGATGAGGCGGCAAAACAGGCGGTATCGCTGATCGAAAATGATCATACGCGAGTAATTGATGCTTCATCCGCGCATCGCACTGCAGCGGACTGGGTTTACGGGTTCGCCGAGTTTAGAGATGGGCAACGCGAGCGCATTGCGGGCGCAAGATTTGTGTCCAATCCCGGCTGTTATCCAACCGGTTTTCTGGGACTTGTAGCGCCGCTTGTAGCACGTGGTTTGTTACCGGCGGACTGGCCCTATACGGTTAATGCCGTGTCAGGCTATTCCGGTGGCGGCAAAGCGTTGATCGAGCGGTTTGAACAGGAAGCAGATATCGGCTTCCGCAGCTATGGGCTCACTCTGGAGCACAAGCATATGCCGGAGATGAAGCGCCATGCAGGCTTGGCCCATGACGTTATTTTTGCGCCGTCAGTTGTGCGTGCCTATCGCGGAATGATTGTTGAAGTGCCGTTAAATCTTGCAGCAATGGGCGGTGGCGCAAAAGCCGGTGACTTGCTGGAGGCCTTAAAGCTGCATTATAATGGTTCTGCGATCGTCCGCCCACATGAAGGCAATGGCATAAGCGAATTGCTTTTGAATGAGAATGACCCGGCTACGGATCGGCTGGACCTATTTGTTTTTGCCAACGAAAGCGGTGATCAGGTACGTTTGATAGCAAAGCTCGATAATCTAGGGAAAGGTGCGGCTGGCAGCACCGTTCAGGATCTGAATATCATGGCAGGCCTGGATGAGACGCTGGGCTTGCGCCTCTGAAACATTCCGCAATTTACTCGGAAACGCTATCGTCACGATCAGGCCGCAGACTTGTTCCGGCACGGCCGCTGCGAAAGGATGTAAACCAGCTGACTGGATTGAGACTAGTCGTGCCATCGAGCGAAAACGTAATGAACTCGGCACGTCCGCCAATATTTTCCCAAGGTATAGTCCCGTTCAGACCAAGCGGATTGGCAACCCGGCTGTCGGCAGATAGATCACGATTGTCGCCAAGTAGATAGACATGCCCTTCAGGGATAATAACTGGCGCAACATCATCTGTGCCCTGGGGACCTAGATCAATAATATCGTAGCTGACACCATTTGGCAGCGTTTCACGCAAAATTGGTAACGAGCATATAGTGTTACCGGCGGCGTCCGTGCCTCGTAGGCCAGGAAATTCACGGCTGCCACATGGTGCATTGGCATCGATAGGCAGCTCCAAGTCCGGTTGGGCTTCCTGGTCTACAGCTATTCCATTTAGGAAGACCTGCCCGCCACGCAGTTCCAGTGTATCGCCTGGCAAACCGATGACACGCTTGATATAATCGCTGCTCTGATCCTTCGGTGTCAGGATCACGATGTCGCCGCGTTCTGGCAAAGACCCGAACAGCCGTCCTTCCATGCGCGGCAAAATATGAAATGTTGGCGATACCCATGACCAGCCATAGGAATATTTGCTGACGATCAGACGATCACCCACCAGCAGGCCAGGCATCATCGATACGGAAGGGATGTAAAAGGGTTTCGCAACGAGGCTGTGGAAGGCAAGCACCGCCAGCAATAGCAAACCAATACTTTTGGCTTCACCGACCCAATCGGTCTTTTCTTTTTCGGAATCTCCAGACTTGATTGCCGGTTCATCCACCTTCTCTAAAGCCATATCCTGTTTCTTCTTCTGTTGTCACACTCGGCAACACCTCTAAATCGAAGGCACTGCTTCGATAATCACGAATGCTTGTGCCCATGGATGATCGTCCGTGAGTGTAAGGTGAACAATCGCATCATATCCATCGGGTGTCAGGGCGTCGAGGCGTTTTTTTGCGCCGCCGGTCAGCGCCAGCGTTGGGGCACCGCTTTTGGCGTTGACTACACCAATATCTTTCATGAAGACGCCGGCTTTGAACCCCGTGCCCACCGCCTTGGAATAGGCTTCTTTGGCGGCAAAACGCTTGGCGTAGGTTCCTGCTTTTGTATATGGTCGTCGCGCTGCTTTGGCGCGTTCCACCTCGGTAAAGACGCGATTCTCAAAACGCTCACCAAAGCGGTCCAGAGAGTTTTGGATGCGTTCGATATTACAAAGGTCAGAGCCTAGTCCTATTATCATGGCGTATCGATCATCGGGCATCGTCCATTAAGCTACGCATTTGCATGATGCTCCCTGCCAGGCCGCCAAATATCGCCTCGCCGATCAAAAAGTGACCGATGTTCAGCTCGACCAATTGCGGGATAGCGGCAATGGGCACGACATTATCAAAAGTCAGGCCATGTCCGGCATGCGGTTCAATGCCGTTTTTTGCGGCCAGCGCGGCGGCATCGCTGATCCGGCGTAACTCTTTTTCCCGTTCCGCCCCAGTCACATGGGCATAGTGACCGGTGTGAAATTCAACCACGGGTGCGCCCAGATGAATCGCTGCCTCGATTTGCCGCGGGTCTGGTTCGATGAACAGGCTGACCCGGATATTGGCCTCTCGCAGCTGGCCAACAAAATCTGTCAGCCGGTTATGCTGGCCTGCAGCATCAAGTCCGCCCTCTGTCGTCCGTTCTTCACGATTCTCTGGAACGATACAAGCGGCATGGGGTTTGTGACGCAGCGCAATTTCCAGCATCTCATCGGTCGCAGCCATTTCCAGGTTCAGCGGGATGGACAAGGTGTCCATCAAAGCAATCAGATCATCATCGCGAATGTGCCGTCTATCCTCGCGCAGATGTGCGGTTATGCCATCGGCACCGGCTTCTGCTGCGATAGTTGCAGCTCGAATGGGTTCAGGATGATCGCCACCGCGAGCGTTGCGGATGGTGGCAACATGATCGATATTGACGCCTAATCGAAGATGTGACGTGTTACTCATTCCTTGCGGCTACCAGGTTTTGTGGTCGGAACGGCTGCCAGTTCCGGCGGTAACTCATCTTCTGAATAAGAGGGTACGTTGAGTTCGATTAGTGGAAAAAAAGGTACATCGAAACGGGCTTCTCCGCCTGATCGATCGACCAAAGCACCGGCAGCTATGACGTCTCCGCCTGCCTCACCAATTGCCTTAATGGCCTCGCGAGAAGAAAGGCCAGTGGTTACAACATCTTCCATCATCAAAACTTTTTGACCGGGTTCCAGACGAAAGCCCCGGCGCAATTCAAATGTTCCTTCCGGACGTTCAAGAAATATCGCTTCTGTACCAAGCGCACGGCCCATTTCATGTCCCACAATGACGCCGCCCATGGCTGGCGAAACAACAATGTCGATAGCATCGCGGATAGAGTCTGGCATTTTTGCAACAAGCGCATCAGCTAGACGAGCACCTCGTGCGGGATCCATCAGGACGCGTGCGCACTGTAGATATCGTGCGCTGTGCCGACCAGATGACAATATGAAATGCCCTTCCAGCAGGGCGTCACTGGCGCGAAATTCCTGCAATATTTCGTTTTCTGTCAATGTTTATATTCCGTTCTTTTCCGTCTTATGTTGGCCAATTGGCTTCAACTTGGTTCTAATGAAAGCCTAAAAACTTAAAAAATATGCGTAGAGTAGCTTGAGGCTTGCGACAACCCTGCTTATAAGCCGCGTCAAACGGGATATTTCAGGCTGACGGGGCTGGTGTCCGAATGGACATGTTTACCAGAAATCCTCGTCGTTTTATGCGCTGAAATTGCCCGAAAATTGGGGTATAGATAAGGTTGAGCAAGTAATGACTCATTATGTGAAAGCATGGATCTTGGCATTGGGCCTGATTCTCACGCCAGCGGCGGTATCGGCGCAAGATGCGCTGCCAGCGGCGCCGGGAGAGGAGGCATCGCCTGCGGTCGCAAGCAGCGACGCAGAAGCGCCAGCGACAGAAGTCGCGCCGACATCTGGCCTTGATCCAGCGCTTTACACGCCAATGAAGCCCACTGAAGGCGTTGGCATGCCCGTTGACAAGGGTATCGATTTCCAGCCGCAGGTCAGTGAGACAGGCAAGGAAGCAAAATGGATCAATAACGCGATTCTGTTACCGATCATGACGGTCATCTGTCTTTTCGTGTTGCTGCTTCTGTTTATCGTGATGATCCGTTTTCGTCGCGGCGCCAATCCAGAACCTTCAAAAACAACGCACAACACGTTTATCGAAGTCGTATGGACCGTAATTCCTGTTTTGATCCTGCTGGTCATCGCGGTGCCATCGATCAGCTTGCTGGCCAAGCAGTTTGAGCCTGCCCCGGAAGACGCGCTTACTGTGAAAGTTACTGGTTACCAATGGTATTGGGGTTATAGCTATCCCGACAATGGCGATTTTGAAATCATCTCCAACATGTTGCCGGAAGACGAAGCCAAGGCAAACGGGGAGCCCTTCCAGCTTGCCGTTGATAACCGGATGGTTATCCCTGTTGGCAAGCCCGTTAAGATGTTGATTACTGGTGCGGATGTTATTCATAGCTTCGCCATTCCAGCGGCCTGGTTCAAGCTGGACGCTGTTCCAGGTCGAATCAATGAAAAGGTGCTGCAGATCGATGAAGTTGGCGTTTACTACGGCCAATGTTCCGAGCTATGTGGCGCTCGCCATGGCTTTATGCCGATTGCAGTTGAAGTGCTGCCGGAGGACAAGTTTAACGACTGGGTGCGTGCCAACGGCGGAACCGTCAAAGGAGACGAAGCTGCAGAAGGTGAAGGCGATGATGCTGAAGCAGAAGAGAGCGCTTCCGACGAAACGACAACAGAAGGCGCGCCTGCAGATGCAGCCGCCGCTGCAAATTAAGGGATAGCAAGCGATGACAACTATTGCAGCAGACGGTCAGATCTTGGATGATCACGCGCATGATGCGGATCACAAGCCGGCCTTTTTCCAACGTTGGTTCATGTCTACCAACCATAAAGATATTGGTACGCTTTATCTGATTTTCGCTATCGTCGCCGGTATTATTGGCGGTGCTATTTCCGGTATGATGCGGATGGAGCTTGCCGAGCCCGGCATTCAGTATCTGACAAGCTGGGTTGGTGCTGGCGCTTCCGCAGACGAAGCTCTTCATCTTTGGAACGTCTTAATCACCGCACACGGCCTTATCATGGTTTTCTTTATGGTGATGCCGGCAATGATTGGCGGCTTTGGTAACTGGTTTGTACCGTTAATGATTGGTGCTCCGGATATGGCATTCCCGCGCATGAACAATGTTAGTTTCTGGCTGCTCATTCCTGCATTCCTCTTGCTCCTCGGCTCGGCCTTTGTGCCTGGAGGTACAGGTAACGGGGCGGGTACTGGCTGGACAGTCTACGCGCCGTTGTCGACCAGCGGGTCGGTTGGTCCGGCGGTGGATATGGCGATCCTGTCGCTCCATTTGGCTGGTGCTAGTTCGATTTTGGGAGCGGTCAACTTTATCACGACCATTTTCAACATGCGGGCACCAGGGATGACCCTTCACAAAATGCCACTCTTTGTCTGGTCCGTTCTCGTAACAGCTTTCCTGTTGTTGCTTGCGCTGCCCGTGCTGGCTGCGGCTATCACGATGCTGCTGACCGATCGTAACTTCGGTACGACTTTCTTTGATGCAGCGGGCGGTGGTGATCCGGTCCTGTACCAGCATTTGTTCTGGTTCTTTGGTCACCCTGAAGTGTACATCATGATCCTGCCTGGTTTCGGCATGATCAGTCACATCATTTCGACTTTCTCGCGGAAGCCGATTTTCGGCTATCTCGGAATGGCTTATGCCATGGTTGCCATCGGTGTTGTCGGCTTCGTAGTCTGGGCGCACCATATGTTCACCACCGGTATGTCGGTTAATGTGAAAATGTACTTTACCGCGGCCACGATGGTTATTGCGGTGCCGACAGGCATCAAGATTTTCTCTTGGATCGCGACCATGTGGGGCGGATCAATGACCTTCAAAACGCCAATGGTTTGGGCGTTGGGTTTCATCTTCATGTTCACCGTTGGCGGCGTGACCGGCGTTGTGCTGGCTAATGGTGGTATTGATGATAACCTGCACGACACCTATTATGTTGTGGCGCATTTCCATTATGTGCTGTCGCTTGGTGCGGTTTTCTCGATCTTTGCCGGTTTCTATTACTGGTTCCCGAAAATGTCGGGTCGCCATTATAGCGAGCTACTTGGCCAACTGCATTTCTGGATTTTCTTTATCGGCGTGAACATCCTGTTCTTCCCCATGCATTTCCTGGGAAACCAGAGCATGCCGCGTCGTTATCCTGATTATCCTGAGCAGTTCGCTTATTGGAACGAGATTGCTTCGATCGGCTATGTCGTGATGGCTGTGGGTGTCTTGATCTTCTTCGTCAATATTGGCTGGTCTTTGGTTGCTGGCCGCAAGGCGGAAGGCAATTACTGGGGTGAAGGCGCGACGACGCTGGAATGGACATTGTCCAGCCCGCCGCCATTCCACCAGTTTGAGACGCTGCCTCAGATCAAGTAATCCGAGGCTATAAGCTGAAAATGTCAGCCCGGCACTCGTGAGAGGCGCTGGGCAGGCAATTAATAGAGACTTGAGACATTTGATACAGATATGACAATCGCTTCGACATCATCGCACAAGCTGGCCAGCGCGCAGGATCTGTTCGCGCTTACTAAGCCCCGTGTCATGTCGCTCGTGATTTTCACTGCTATCTGCGGCCTGCTGGCGGCACCGGGATCAATCCATCCGGTAATTGGTTTTACCGCCATATTGGCGATTAGTCTTGGCGCTGGTGCCTCTGCCGCGCTGAACCAATGGTATGAACATGATATTGATGCCATCATGAAGCGAACGGCTGATCGGCCACTACCCGCAGGCCGTATGGACCGCGAAACGGCTTTGCATTTCGGGATCGGATTGTCCGTTTTTTCCGTCCTGCTGATGGGCGTTGCCGTGAATTGGTTGAGCGCAGCCATATTGGCTTTTTCGATCTTCTTCTACGCCGTTGTCTATACCATTTGGTTGAAACGCAGCACGCCGCAAAATATTGTTATTGGTGGCGCTGCAGGGGCTTTTCCTCCGATAATCGGCTGGGCTGCAGTTACCGGTGATGTTACAATCATGCCTCTGCTTTTGTTCGCGATCATTTTTTTCTGGACTCCGCCTCACTTCTGGGCGCTCGCATTGTTTGTGAACAGCGATTATTCCAAAGCAGGGGTTCCGATGATGCCTGTTGTTGCTGGACGGCAATCGACCCGTCGACAGATTGCCGCATACAGCTTGGTCCTGGCGGCCTGCTCTATCGCTCCTTTTGGCTTGGGCCTGACCGGAATTATTTATGGAGCGGCCGCGATTTTGTTAAATGCAGCCTTCGTCTTCCTTTCGTTCCGCGTTGGGTTAAGCAAGACGGAAAATCCCAGTGCAATGAAGGCGGAAAAGCACCTTTTCAGTTTCTCGATCCTCTATCTGTTCGTGTTATTCGGCGCGTTGGTAGCAGATCGTATGATTTGGACATGAGCAAGATGGACACCAACAAAACCACAATGTCTCCTGAGGAGCAAAAGGCTTATCAAGCGCGTCAGAAGCACCGCGCAGCAATCATGGCCGGGTTGCTCTTTTTCCTTGTCGTGTTATTTTATCTGATAACCTTCGTGAAAATTAACAGTTCGATATCATGAGCCACGCGCAACCAAGAGATTTGTCCCATAGTAATGTTCGCATCGCACTGATGGCTGGCGCGATGGGTTTGGGAATGTTGGGCATGGGATATGCTGCGGTTCCTCTTTACGAGATATTTTGTCGCGTGACCGGATATGGCGGCACGACCCAGCGGGTTGATGCGGCCCAGGCTGCGACAGTGCAGACCACTTCCCGGGTAATGTCTGTCCGATTTGATTCCAATGTCAATTCTGCCTTGCCATGGGCCTTTAAACCAGAAAATGCGGTGGACCGGGTCAGCGTCGGCGCCCGCGATATGGCAATTTATATCGCAACCAATAAATCAGAACAGCCAGTGGTTGGTACAGCGACCTTCAACGTTACACCGGTGCAGGCTGGAAAATATTTTCATAAAGTACAGTGCTTCTGTTTTACCGAACAGCTTTTGGAGCCAGGCCAGACGATGCGGATGCCCGTTCTCTATTATGTTGATCCGGCGATTCTGGAAGATCCCGAAACAAAAGATATTGAAGAGATTACGTTGAGCTACACATTTTATCGTTCGAAAGACGGCATTGCGGTAGACCCCGCAAAGAGCGATAGCTAAGAATAATAACCAACCGAATTTGGGGAAATACACCATGGCTGGAGCCAAAAACCACGATTACCATATTTTGCCGCCGGACATCTGGCCATTTGTCGGCTCCATGTCCGCGCTAGTCATGGCCTTTGGCGGCATTATGTGGATGCACCCCGATGTGTTCGGGTCTTTCGGTCCACTTGTATTTGCATGTGGGGTTGGGCTGGTTGGCCTGACTTTCTTTACCTGGTGGTCGAATGTGGTCAAAGAAGCGCATGCTGGAGACCATACACCGGTGGTGCAGCTTCATCTTCGCTATGGGATGATCCTTTTCATTGCATCCGAAGTCATGTTCTTTGTTGGCTGGTTCTGGGCATGGTTTGACTATTCCTTGTTCCCCCAACCCATCGACTTTGCTGATGGAATAGCGACCAATATGATCGGCCAAGAAGGCGCAGAAGCACTGATGCAATGGCCACCAAAGGGCATTGAGGTTCTGAATGCTTTCGAATTGCCTCTGCTAAACACGCTTATTCTGTTGTGTTCTGGTACAACCGTTACCTGGGCGCATCACTCATTGATCCACAATAATCGTAAAGGCCTGATCACCGGTTTGTGGCTGACGATTATTCTCGGCGTGGTATTTAGCGCCATTCAGGCATATGAGTATAGCATTGCACCATTCCCGTTTGCTGGGCTGAACTATAGCAGCGCATTTTATATGGCGACCGGTTTCCATGGTTTCCACGTAATTGTCGGCACGATCTTCCTGATCGTCTGTTTGGCCCGGGCTTATAAGGGACATTTCACGCCCAAACAGCATTTCGGCTTTGAAGCTGCGGCCTGGTATTGGCACTTCGTCGATGTCGTATGGTTGTTCCTGTTCCTCGCTGTTTATGTCTGGGGTGGCTGGGGTGCGCCGGTTCACTAGGACAGTGTTTTGACAGATACCAACAACGCAAAAGGGCAGCCGGACCTAGTTCCTGCTGCCCTTTTTGGACTATGCCCCAATTGCGGGCATAAAACTTTGTTCAGCAGTATCACGGCTTTCGCTGACAATTGCCGCGCTTGCGGATTGGACTATGACAAATATAATGTCGGAGATGGTCCAGCAGCGTTTTTGACACTCATTGTCGGCGGAATCATTCTCGCTCTCGCTCTGGTTGTAGAGCTGAATTACTATCCGCCGATGTGGGTGCATGCAGTATTGTGGATGCCGCTTACAATTGCAGCCGTCGTGGGGTCGCTTCGAGTGTCCAAGGCCATTCTGTTGATTTTGGAACATCGTAATCAAGCCCGTGAAGGTAGTATCGATCATGGTGATGAGAAATGAAGGGCTTTCCGATCTTTGTCACTATCCTTGTTTTGGTTGCCGTTACTACGATGATTGGCCTGGGCATCTGGCAGCTACAGCGAGCGGACTGGAAAGATACACTTCTGGCAACCTATGAAGCTGCCAGCGATCAACCCGCCATTAGTTATCCCACAGTGCCTACCGATGATGATCCACCCTATTTCCGGCAATCATCGGTCAATTGTCTAGAAGTTTTGGATTGGCGGGCCGCTAGCGGTCGGAATGCAAATGGCCAATCGGGATGGGCGCATATTGCGCATTGCAAGACTTCGGGGGGTGAAGGCCCCGGCGCACAGGTTGTAGCGGGATGGTCCAAGTCGCCGGCGGATCCAGAATGGAGCGGCGGCATCGTGAATGGCGTGATCGCTCCGGATAGTCAGCATATCGTGCGGCTGGTCTCCAGCCAGCCCGTTGCCGGATTGCAGAAAATTCATGCGCCTTCGACCGATGATGTTCCCAACAACCATATGGCTTATGCCGTTCAATGGTTTTTGTTCGCGGGCATTGCGTTGACCATCTATATTCTGGCTCTGAGAGGGCGCAATAAGGCGGCCAACAAAGCTTAAAACTTGCCCTTGGTGAATGAGGCCGCTAACCCGCTGGCCATCATGGAATATATCTCGACCCGTGGCGGCGCAGTACCGCTGAATTTTGAACAGGTAACGCTTGCTGGTTTGGCCGGTGACGGGGGGCTTTATGTGCCGACCCACTGGCCGAAGATGACCGAAGCTGAAATCGCCGATATGGCTGGGCTACCCTATTCCGAAATAGCGGTTCGCGTGATGCGACCATTTATTGGCGATGTTCTCTCTGAAGAGGAAATGCGCGATCTTTGTGAACAAGCCTATGGCCGTTTTGCACATAGTGCAGTGACGCCGCTCGTGCAGTTGGATGGGCAAAATTGGTTGCTTGAACTGTTTCATGGGCCAACCATGGCGTTCAAGGATGTTGCTTTGCAACTATTGGGCTTGCTGTTCGAAAAGTTTCTCGCCCGGCAGGATAAACACCTGACGGTGGTTGGCGCGACTTCCGGTGATACGGGGTCGGCAGCCATTGACGCGTTGGCAGGGCGCGACAAGGTCGACATATTCATGCTCCATCCTGATGGAAGAATCTCGGATGTGCAACGGCGGCAAATGACGACCGTGCTGGCGCCAAATGTTCACAATATCGCGATCGATGGCAGTTTTGATGATGCACAGGCGATGGTCAAACGCATGTTTGCCGACAATGAAGTGACCGACCGGTTTGCGATATCGGCAGTGAATTCAATTAACTGGGCGCGGTTGATGGCTCAGATCGTGTACTATTTCTATGCGGCCTCTCAGCTGGGCGCACCGCATCGTAAAGTCGCATTTTCTGTACCAACCGGCAATTTCGGCGACGTATTTGCCGGCTATGTAGCAGCGCAAATGGGGCTGCCGATTGAGCGATTGGTTGTTGCTACAAATGTGAACGACATCCTCCATCGCGCCCTGAGCGATGGTGACTATTCTGCCGGTACCGTGACCCCAACCGCTGCGCCGTCAATGGATATCCAGATCAGCAGCAACTTCGAACGGTTGCTTTTCGACCTTGAAGGCCGTGACGGTGCAAAAACCGCCGCACGGATGCAAGCGTTCGAAGCAACCCGCGACATGCAGATTGCGCCCGACATGCTTGCCAAAGCAGCAGCCATATTCACCAGTGAAAGGGTTGATCCCGATGGCATGACCCTTGCCATGAGCCAGGCGCAAGAAGAGGCAGGGCAGGTCATCGATCCGCATACCGCCATTGGACTGTCGGCGGCTCGGTCTGCCGATATTGACCCGTCTGTTCCAATTGTCACATTAGCAACGGCGCATCCCGCCAAATTCCGCGATGCTGTCGAACGGGCGACCGGTATGCGTCCGGCACTGCCGCGTCGCATCGGAGATCTGTTCGACCGCGAGGAAGCCTGTGACAAGCTGCCGGGCGATTATGATGCGGTGAAAGCTTATGTGACCTCCAAAGCGACCCTTGCCAATGGCTGAGGCGGCATCAAGCCCCGGCGTGATGATAAGCGATCCGCGCAGTGATTATGCGCTGGTCGATAGCGGCAATGGCCGCAAGCTCGAACGCTATGGCGACTATCATTTCATACGTCCGGAACCGCAGGCTATGTGGTCGCCCGCGCAAGATGAGTGGCAGGCGGATGGAGAATTTATTCCAGCATCCGATGAAGATGGCGGTGGGCGCTGGCATTTTAACAAGCCGGTGCCCAAAGAGGGGTGGCCGCTGCGCTGGGAGGAAGTTACTTTCACTGCGCAATGTACAGCTTTTCGTCATCTGGCCTATTTCCCGGATATGGACCCGGTTTGGCGCTGGATCAGATCGAATCTGCAGGACGTTGACGACGCTCAGGCGCTCAACCTGTTCGGCTATACTGGTGTGGGCACACTGGCACTGTCAGCAGCCGGAGCCAAGCTGGTTCACGTCGATGCATCCAAAAAGTCGGTTTCGGCAGCACGAGATAATGCGGCACTGTCTGGCATGTCGGAGCGTCCGGTGCGCTGGATCATTGATGATGCGGCTAAATTTGCCGCCCGCGAAGTGCGGCGGGAACGGCGCTATGATGCGATTCTTCTCGATCCTCCCAAATATGGTCGTGGACCGGATGGTGAGATATGGCGACTGGAGGAAGATCTGGCGCCGCTTGTCGAGAATTGCGGAAAGCTGCTGGACGAGAATAGCCGTTGCCTGTTCCTGACCGTTTATGCGGTGCGGATGTCAGCGTTGGCTCTGGGGTCCTTGCTCAACGAGAAGCTCGCGCATCTGGGCGGTCAGATCGAGGTAGGCGAACTGGCGGTCCGAGAGGAAGCCCGCGGCTTGCTCCTGCCGACGGCCATTTACGCGCGCTGGTCCAAATAGCGGCCCGATTCCAACAATCTGACGGCCAAGCTTGCCATTTCGCCCGCAAAGTGGTGAAGACATCTCATGACAGATACACTTACATTAGAGGTCAATGATTTAGAAGTAGATGTCCTGACCGGCATCTATTCCGAAGAGACCCATTTGCCGCAGCCGCTGCGCATTTCCATTGCTGCTGATTTGAAGATTCAGGAGCGCTATGAAGCGGATACGCCGCTCGACAGCTCGAAAAACTATATGGACCTGAAAGACGCCGCGACAACGGCCCTGCCAGAGGGCGTGCATTTCAAGCTGATTGAAGCGGTTGCCGACCATATTATCGAGACCTTGTTTTTGCAGGATAAGAACGTGCTGCGGGTTACCGTGAAGATCGTGAAGCTGCTGATCTCCGAAAAGGGCGAAGCGATCGGGATTACCCTGTCACGAGTCCGTAAATGAGCGTTGCCCCGATGAAGCTGGCTCTGGTCACCGGCGGACTGAGACGATTGGGCGCACATATTGCCGGCCGTCTCGCACAATCCGGATACCGTCTGGCGCTTCATGGCCATAGCGATGCCAGTCCGGAAGACGGCCTGGCTGCAATACTGGAAGCGCAAGACACCGATTGGGCGCCCTTTATCGCAGATTTTAGCGATGATCAGGCTCCTGACAAGTTGCTGGATGCTGTCGTCCAGCATTTTGGCCAAGCGCCCGATCTGCTGATCAACAATGCGTCGCTGTTCGACTATGACAATGCCGAAAGCCTTGATGATGCTTCGCTTGCGCTTCATTTGAAGATCAACATGATGGTGCCGACTGTTTTGACCACGTTGCTGTCCCGGCAGGTACCCGAAGGCCAGCGTGCCGCCGTGATCAATATTGTCGATCAGCGTGTCCGTAACCCCAATGGCGATCAACTCAGCTATACCTTGTCCAAGCAAGCGCTGGCCGAGTCCATCAGAACGCTGGCGATTGCCTGTGCAGACAGTTTGCGGGTAAACGGCGTCGCGCCGGGCCTGACAATACCGACAGAAGACTATGATGCGGATCAGATGAAACGTCTGACCAATGTCATGCCGCTGAACCGGCTGTCCTCACCGGACGATATCGCAGCGGCCATTGCCTACCTTGCGGAGGCAGACAGCGTCACCGGGCAGACCCTGTTCGTAGATGGCGGCGCACATATGAAAAGCTATGACCGGGACTTTATGTTCCTCGAGCAGCAATAGGTCGTAGATTTCCTCTCGGTTCGTCGACAGATTCCTTGTTTTCTGTGGTTTACTCCCCAATTTTAAGGGTCAAGTTGTGGACCGCATGTTCGGCCAGATTTTGAACTTCATGAAAGGAATATGATGCGTATACATTCTAAGATCCTCCTGGCCAGCGCGGCAACACTTGCTCTTGCAGCCTGCGCCCAGGAAGCCACCGATGCCAGTGCCGAAGGCACGGTTGAAGAAGGTGCCACCGATGCCATGGCGGCAGCAGAGCCTGCCGAGCTCGCGACAATTGTTGGTGTGGCGCAAGGCAATGAGAATTTCTCCACATTGGTAACCGCGGTCACTGCTGCCGACTTGGGTGAAACCCTGTCCGGCGAAGGCCCATTCACGGTTTTCGCGCCAACCAATGATGCATTTGCAAAAGTCGATGCGGACACACTTAGCGAGCTGCTGACACCGGAGAAGAAAGACGATCTGACCGCACTGCTCACCTATCATGTGGTTGCCGGCAAGCTGACCGCTGCCGATGTCGCCAAAGCGATTACAGATGCCGGTGGCACCGCGACGCTGACAACCGTTCAGGGCGGGGAGCTAAAGGCATCGATGGACGGCGAGAATGTCGTTCTGGAAGATGCCGCTGGCGGGAAATCGACCGTGACCATGGTTGATGTCGAAGCCACCAATGGTGTTATTCACGCCATCGATACGGTTGTGATGCCCGGTTAAAACCAAATCAAAAATGTTTCGAAAGGCCTCGCCTCATGGCGGGGCCTTTTTTGTTGGCATTGGCGAGGTATTTGATAGGCTAGGTGGCGAACAAGGAGCTGATAGATGACACAATATTGGTTGATGAAATCAGAGCCCGATGAATATGGCTGGGATGACCTGATCGCGGAAAAAGAAGGCACCTGGGACGGGGTAAAAAACGCGCAGGCCAGCAACAATATGAAAAAGATGAAGGTCGGCGACCAGGTGTTTTTCTATCACTCGCGCCAGGGTTTGGAAATTGTCGGGATCATGGAAGTCAGCGAAGAGCAATTCCCCGATCCGTTCGATGATACCGGGCGCTGGATTGCAGTAAAGGTGAAACCGGTGCGCAAATTGAACAAAGCGGTGCCGCTTAAAGAAATGAAGCAAAATCCGAAACTCGCCAATCTGGCGATTATCCGCCAGACCCGTTTGTCAGTGGCCCCGGTAACCGCAGACGAATGGGAAGCGATTCTGGCGATGGCCGCATAGCCCGCTTTTCTATAGAGGGTCACACAGGGTCACACCCCCTAAAGCGCGAAAAGATTTTTGTGGTTTGCCAAAGAAAATAACGGCTTATGGCAAACCGATGCGCATGGATATTCAAGACTGAGAAAGAGCGAGGCTTCGGAAATATCACAAAGCAGCTCTTGTAGGAAAGCGCTTTGATCCGAGCCAGCGGATAGATCTTTGTGCTCCGCACTTGATGCGGAGCCCAGGATGAGAGGGCGTGACAGCTAACCCTAGGCTCCGCATCAAGTGCGGAGCACGTAGCATACAGCTTTTGCGCTTATTTGCTCCGCAACCCGCTGACCGTGGCACCGGCAGCAGTGAGATATTCGACGTCGGTTTTCAGGTGGAGCAGGCGCAGCCCCTTGTGCTGCATGGCCTGTTCCAGCGCCGGAGCAAACTCATCAGTGCTCTCCACAGTCGCGCTCCATCCGCCATAGGCTTTGGCGAGCATCGCGAAATCGGGGTTCTGCAGCGTGGTGGCGGATAGCCTTGCGGGATATTCGCGCTCCTGATGCAGGCGGATGGTGCCGAAGCTGCCATTGTCGATAACCAGCACGAGCAGGTTGGCGTCATATTGCACCGCCGTTGCCAGTTCCTGACCGTTCATCATGAAATCGCCATCGCCTGCAATCACCACCGAGACGCGCTCGGGGAAGCGCAAGGCAGCGGCCACGGAAGCCGGCACGCCATAGCCCATGGCGCCGGATGTCGGCGCCAGCTGGCTGGGAAACGTGCCATAGGTCCAGTAACGATGCCACCAGCCGGAAAAATTGCCGGCGCCATTGCAGATGATCGCATCGGCCGGTAGCATGTCCTGCATCGCTGCGACACACGGACCGAGATCGAGCTTCGCGTCGGTTGGTTTGACCGTTGTCCATTGTTGATAGTCGGCATGGGCAGCCTTGCCAGCGTCGAAGCTGAGGAGGTCGTCGTCCCATAATGCGGCTTGTTCGGCAAATTCGTGCATCTCCGCGCAGATGGGCAGGTCGATGCGATAGACATGGTTGAGCTCGTCGGGATCGGGGTGGATGTGGACCAATATCTGGTCCGGATGATCCGGCGTGATGAGTGTATAGCCATCGGTGGTGGCCTCGCCCAGCCGCGCCCCGACCGCGATGACCAGATCGGCGGCCTTGACCCGCTCGACCAGTTTGGGATTGGGGCCATAGCCAAGATTGCCCGCGTAAACCGGACTGGTATTGGGAAAATTATCCTGCCGCCGGAACGCGCAGGCGACCGGAAGGCCAATCCGCTCGGCATAGGTGGCGAAATTTTCGCGCGCGCTGGCACACCATCCGGCGCCGCCAATAATCGCAATCGGATCAGTGGCATCGCGCAGCAGATCAGTCAGCGTAGTCATTGCATTGGGGCACATGGGCTGTACCGGTGCGACCACTTTCGGGCGGTCGAGTGTTTCGACAACATCGCGCAACATATCTTCGGGCAAGCTCAGCACCACCGGACCGGGGCGTCCCGAACTGGCGGTATCAAAGGCGCGCGCGATATATTCGGGGATACGCGCGGCATTGTCGATCCGCGCCGCCCATTTGGCGAGCGGAGTGAACATGGCGGTGAAATCAACTTCCTGAAAGCCTTCGCGGTCACGGTCGTCGCGCGCGACATCGCCGATGAACAGGATCATCGGGGTGCTGTCCTGCATCGCCGTGTGGACGCCGATGCTGGCATTGGTCGCACCGGGACCGCGGGTGACAAAGGCGATGCCGGGGCTTCCGGTCATTTTTCCATCGGCTTCGGCCATGAATGCGGCGCTGCCATCCTGACGGGTCGAGACGGTTTCGATCGAACCGCAATCGTGCAAGGCGTCGAGCACGGACAGAAAGCTCTCACCCGGTACGGTGAAAATGCGATCGGTGCCCTGGATCACCAGTTGGTCGACCAAAACCTGCGCGCCGGTACGTTTTTTCATCTGCTTCTTCCTTCTCTTCCTTCTCTCTTGAGGGAGAAGGATAATAGCCTTGCCAGCTTGCTGGTTAGGCGGCGTTGGATGAGGGTGCTCTGCCTTCGCGCATTGTGCACCCTCACCAGCTACGACTAGCGAACATGTTCGCAAGTCTCCACATCCTCTCCCCCGGGGGAGAGGAAATCAACTCTGGTGAATGGCTTTGGTCACCATATAGGCTTTCAGGCCATCCGGGCCATCTTCTGATCCATGACCGGATTGTTTCACGCCGCCAAAGGGCGCATCGCCGGGGCTGACGGTCAGATTGTTAATAGCAACCATGCCCGCTTCGACCATGTCTCCGACAATATTGGCCGTGCGCAGGCTTTCCGTAAAGGCATAGGCAGCAAGACCCAGTGGCAGGCGATTGGCCTGTTCAATCGCTTCGTCCAATGTATCAAACGGGCGCATCGCGGCCACGGGACCAAAGGGCTCGTTGCTCATGATATCGGCTTGCAGCGGGACTTCGGTCAGCACCGTCGGCCGGTAGAAATAGCCATCACTGTCTATCGCTTCCCCGCCAAGACGCACGGTTGCGCCTTTGGCTTTGGCATCGCTGATGAGCTTTTCCATCGCCTCCGGACGGCGCGGATTGGCCAGCGGGCCCATGTCGATATTGTCGCCAAAGCCATCGCCGACCTGCACTTTCTCGGCGCGTTTGGTAAATTCGCTCGCAAATTTTTCATAGATGCCGGACTGAACATAGAAGCGGGTGGGGGACACACAGACCTGTCCTGCATTGCGATATTTTTGCATGGCGAGCAAGTCGAGCGCCTTGTCCAAATCACAATCGTCAAACACCAGAACCGGCGCATGGCCGCCCAGTTCCATGGTTGTGCGCTGCATATTTTCCGTCGCCAGTTTCATCAGATGCCTGCCGACCGGCACCGATCCGGTGAAGCTGATCTTGCGAATGATATCAGAGGCGATCAGGTGGGACGACACTTCGGACGGATCACCGAACACGACTTGCGCGGTGCCAGCGGGCAGGCCGGCATCGAGCAGACAGCGGATCATTGCAATCGGGCTGGCTGGCGTTTCTTCCGCTGGCTTGAGGATGATCGAACAACCGGAGGCCAGAGCAGGCGCCAGTTTGCGGGCGGGCGTATAGACCGGGAAATTCCACGGGCTAAACGCGGCCACGGGGCCGACCGGCTGATATTTGACGAAGCTATTCTGTCCGGTCGGGCGGACCAGCACGCGGCCATAACAGCGCTTGGCCTCTTCGGCCATGACATCAAACATCGCCGCCGATGCGGTGACTTCGCCGGTTGCCTGACCCACCGGCTTGCCTTGTTCAGCCGTCATCATCCGGCCAATTTCCGGCGCGCGTTCGCGCATCAGGTCGGCGGCTTTGTGCAATATCGCGGCGCGTTCATTCACGGGCGTATCGCGCCATTTCGGGAAGGCGCGCTTCGCAGCATCCAGCGCGCGATCAAGATCGGCCTTGCTGGCTTTGGGCAGATCGGAAATCGTCTTGCCCGTGGCTGGATTGACAACATGATGGACGTCGCGGTCCTCCACATCGATCCATTCACCATCGATATGGAGTTGCAGGGAGGGGGGGTAAGTGTTGGACATAGTTGCTCCTGTAACCGGTTGAGACAGCACTAGACTTGTCGCTGCATTCCCGCAATGACTGTAACAAAGACGGAGAGGAAAAATATGGAACTTGTCACCGATGGATTGCGTTTTCCCGAGGGTCCGATCGCGATGCCGGATGGCAGCGTCATATTGGTCGAGATTGCCGCGGGGCAACTGACCCGCATCGCTGCTGATGGTACGAAAGACGTTATTGCAAAACCGGGCGGTGGTCCCAATGGCGCGGCTCTGGGGCCGGATGGCAAAATCTATGTCTGCAACAATGGTGGTTTTGAATATCAGGAATCGGGCGGGTTTCTGACCCCTGCCGGCATAGCGAAAGACTATGCAGGCGGCCGGATCGAGCGGATAGATCCGCAAACCGGTGCAGTGGAAGTGCTGTATAAAAGCGGCGACTTTGACTGCGTCCTGCGCGGTCCCAATGACATAGTTTTTGATGAACATGGCGGCTTCTGGTTCACCGATCATGGCAAGACCGATTATGAAAATCGCATCCATGATATTGTCGGGATATTCTATGCCAAGGCCGATGGCAGCTTCATGGAAGAGGTGGTCTTCCCCTCGCAAAATCCCAACGGTGTCGGCCTGTCTCCCGACGGCAAGACGCTTTATGCGGCCGAGACTTTCACCTGCCGTCTGATGAAGTTCAACATTACCGAACCCGGTAAAGTATCTCCGGACGCGGGGCCAGGCGGTCCCGGCATCCCGGTCTATCGCCCTGCGGGCTATAAGTTTTTCGACAGTCTTGCGGTCGAGGAAAGCGGCAATATCTGCGTTGCGACTATCGGTGAATGCGGGATCAGCGTGATTTCCCCCGCCGGTGAGCTGGTCGAATTTGTGGCAACTCCGGATATCTTCACCACCAATATCTGCTTTGGCGGCGACGATATGATGGATGCCTATATCTGTCTGTCGGCAACCGGAAAACTGGTCAAAACCCGCTGGAAACGCCCGGGTTTGAAATTGGAGTATTTGAATAAATGAAATTCGACACCGTAATTTTCGACTTTGGCGGCGTGATCACCAGCTCGCCCTTTGATGCGTTTAACCGGCTCGAGGCTGCGCGTGGCGTGCCTATTCACAGTGTGCGGACGATCAACAGTACCAACCCGCATGATAATGCCTGGGCCAAGTTTGAACGCTCGGAAATTGATGCGGCGGGTTTTGATGCGCTTTTTGCCGAGGAAGCGCGCGCCATTGGTATCGAACTGAAAGGCAGCGATGTGCTGGCCTGTCTGGCGGGCGATATCCGGCCAGCGATGGTGGCGATGCTCGATACGCTCAAGGCCAGGGATTTTACCATTGGCTGCATCACCAACAATGTGCCGTCCGGCAAAGGTTCTGGCATGGCGCTGGATGATGGCAAGGCAGCGGCCATCGCGGCGATCATGGCGCGGTTCGATCATATTATCGAGAGCAGCAAGGCAGGTATCAGGAAGCCCGACCCGCGCATTTACGAAATGATGTGCGAGGCGTTGGACGTGCAGCCCGAGCAGTGCATTTATCTCGATGATCTTGGTATTAACTGCAAACCCGCCGCCACTCTGGGCATGGCGGCCATCAAGGTGACGGGTGAGGAGCAAGCGCTCAAAGACTTGCACGACCTGTTGGAAATGCCGTTCGGATAGCCGCCGCATTCGCCACAAAATAATCGCTTCTTACCCCAGTTAACAGACTGAAAGCATGGTGTTTTCAGTGGAAATGACGCTTGTCCGGCTGCTTTTCGTGACTCTTCCATGACAGAAATATTGCAGTTATGTTGCAGCTTTGGTCATAAAAGTGTAATACAGGGCCAAAGAAATAGGAGAGTGACTATGAAAAACGCAAAGAAAATTGCGTTCGCTATGGGCCTGACCATGGCCGCTTTGCCCGCACTGGCACAGGCGCAAGAAGGCGAAATTGGTTATGCCAAGGGTGCCTTGGCTTATGACGCCCTGATGTCTGGCGACAATCAGGCGGCCGTAGAAAAGCTTGAGAGCGGCAAGCTGAAAGATCCCGCCGTTATGATCAATCTGGGTCAGGCTTATGCCCGCACCGGACGAACGGGCGATGCAGCGAAAATGTTCACGGCGGCGATGAACAGCAACCGCAGCTTTGATCTTGTGCTGGCTGATGGTCAGGTGATCAATTCTCGCAAGGCGGCTGCAATCGCTCTCAACGATCTCAACGGACGGTTGGCTTCACGCTAAGCCGGTAATCCCGTCCACAGGATCAGGCGGTCGTTCACGCGGCCGCCTTTTTTGTTTCAACAATATTTATACTGATGCTTTTTTGCACCGCAGCATCAAAAACCAAGTGCTTCAGCCACTCCCGAACCGGCTGCAACAATCCTGAAATATTACTGTCTCCAAAGAGTCATGCAAACAGCATCGGCAGGTCATTTGCCGCGCCTAGTGCCCAAGTCCGAAGGCGATGGGGGCATTTTTGATTCGTTTCCACATCATCTGATCTGAAAATTTTGAAATCAGTAATCTGCGGAGACTTGATCCATGTTGAATAAGCAAATTCGTTCTGTCCTTTTTGCTGGTGTAGCAGCAATTGCGGTAACCGCCTGTGGCGCTGATGATGTGGCATCACCGGGTGAAGGTGTAGTGATTATTCCACCAACCCCCACGCCAACGCCAACTCCAACGCCGACCCCGACCCCGACCCCGACACCAACCGGCCCTGCGGCAGACTGCCCCACCGGTACAGCCAATGTCGGAACGATCACGACCGGCAATGGCGAAGAAGTGCGCAACTGCCAGATTTCGGGCGTTGTTACCGGAAATCTGGTTGTTCCGGACAATGCCGGTACGATCTATTCGCTTAACGGTGCGGTTGAAATTGGTGTTGATGGCGGCGCCACCGGGATCATTACCATCGAATCCGGCGTTGTGATGTTCGGTTCATCCGGCGGCGATTTCCTGCTGGTCAATCGCGGTTCCCAGATTTTCGCGGAAGGGACAGCATCTGAACCGATCATCATGACGTCGCGCCAGAATATTGAAGGCTCGACCAATGTGAACAGCATCGGCCAGTGGGGCGGTGTGGTCATTTTGGGCCGTGCGCCCATTTCCGATTGTGCAACCGGCGGTGCATCCAATCCGGGTGGCACGCGGACCGATTGCGAAGCGATTGTCGAAGGCCCGACTAACGCGGTTTACGGCGGCACCTTGCCAACCGATTCCAGCGGCCGGATGTCCTATGTACAGGTCCGCTATCCCGGTTTCGAAGTGTCGCCGGGCAACGAGCTCAACGGCATCACCCTGGCGGGCGTCGGCAGCGGAACATTCTTCCAGAATATTCAGGTCCACAACAGCTCGGATGATGGTGTCGAATGGTTTGGCGGCCGGGTAAACGGCAAAAACCTGGTGATGACCGGCATTGACGATGACTCGGTGGACTCGGACTCCGGCTATAAAGGCAACAACCAGTTTGTTCTGGTCGTGCAACGGGCCGGTGGCGGTGACCATGTCATGGAAGCGGATTCGAACGGCGACGAAGATGCCGAGCCACGGCAAGATCACAAGCTGGCCAACGTGACGTTCGTTTCCAGCGGACAGGACCATGTTATCCTGCTTCGTGGCGGCGGTGATTATGCCTTCTATAACAGCGTCTTCAACAGCCCGGCCGCCTGTATCGATATCGACAGCGCGACCACTATACAGGCCGCTGGTGCAGCAGCAGACGAAAACGGTCCGCCCGTCTTCGAATCTTTGTTCATGAGCTGCGCAACAGCATTTGTCGACGATGGCAATATCACCGTTGCCCAGATCCAGACCCTGTTTAACGCGGGCAGCAACAATACCGAATCAGGTACGTCGACTCTAGCAAATTCTGCCGCTGCCTTCCCGTTCATCAACGGTGCCAATGAAAATGGAGTGACCCCATTTGCGGTCAGCGGTGTCAACGCCTTCTTCGAAGACGTGTCCTATATCGGCGCGGTGCAGGATGCCAATGACACCCGGTTCCAGGGTTGGACATGCGGTCTCTATGCCGACGATTGTGCAACCGCACCGACAATTGGTTGATTGAAAACATAATGTCGGGATGGCGGCTCGCGCGGTCGCCATCCCCTTTTTTGAGTTTTAAAAAGGAATAATCCGATGACGAAGCGGGCATCTTTGGTCACCAGTCTATTTTTGAGCACGGCGCTGTTTTCGCCTGCTGCATTGGCACAAACAACGGCCGATGATGTCGCCGAGCAACCTGATTCCGCCGATGATGCTCCGGAAGAAGAAGTGGATATCTCGACCCCGGGTGGCGAGTTTAGCGGAGAGATTATCGTTCGGGGTAAATTCATCCCCAATCCGATCCGTGCGACATCAGAAGTTGTCTCGGTTCTGGGTGAAGAGGAAATCGCCCGTGCGGCCGATGGTGATATTGCCGGATCGCTCCAGCGCGTCACGGGCCTCAGTGTTGTCGGTGGCCGGTTTGTATTTGTTCGCGGTCTGGGCGAGCGTTATTCGCTGGCTCTGCTCAACGGCCTGCCGTTGCCGTCTCCCGAACCGCTGCGCCGGGTTGTCCCCCTCGATCTGTTTCCAACCAGCGTTATCGCATCGACCGTGGTGCAGAAAAGCTATTCGGTAAACTTCCCCGGTGAATTTGGCGGCGGTGTTATAAACTTGACGACCAAAGCGACGCCGGAAGAGCCGTTTTTGAAATTCAACTTTGGTATCAGCGGTGATACCGAAACCACCGGAAATCTGGGCTATACCTATGATGGCTCCGATCTCGATATTCTGGGCTATGATAGCGGTGTTCGCTCTATTCCCAACGGTCTGCAGCAAGCGATTAATCAGAATGTACCGATTTCTGTGGGCAATAATTTCTCCAGCCTCGACCTGCAGAATTTTGCCGCCAGCCTGAACAATGCCGAAACATCGCTGATTCAGCGGAACAACGATATTCCCGCCAATTTCTCGGCAGAAGTTACCGGCGGCACCACAGTCGATGTCGGTGATGCCTTTGTTGGTATCATTGCGACGGCAGGCTTTGAAAATAGCTGGCGTACGCGCGGCGGCGTCCAGCAAACATCGCAGGGCATTGTTAATATTGATGGCACGCCCGGATTGCTACCCGATCAGGACTTCAATTTCCTGACCACTGAAAACCGCATCATTGTCAACGGTTTGCTGGCCCTGTCTGCTGAGATTGACGAGCATAAGTTCCGCTTCACCAATCTTTATATTCACGACACGGTCAAAGACGCTTCGATCAAACAGGGCATCGATGCGATTAATGTCGATGAAGAAACCCTGCTCAACCAGAGCCGGACCAGCTGGTTTGAACGGCAACTATTCACCACCCAATTTGTCGGCGAGTTGAAATTTGATGAACTGTCCGTCGATCTGCGCGGCAGCTATGCCAATTCCAAACGCGATGCGCCCTATCAGCGCACGTCAAGCTATGCCTTTGACCGCTTGATCGCCAATGATTTTGTCAATGATCTGACGTCGCCTGGCGAATCTGCCCGTATTCGTTTCAGCAATTTGAATGACGATGTTTACGGCGCTGGACTGGATATTGGATATGAGACCAATATCGGTGTGCCGATCAACTTCACGGCCGGCTACAGCTATTATTTGAACGACCGTGATGCCGAACGCCGCGACTTCCGGTTTGTTCCAGCCAATGGCCTGGATAATCCCTTTGACCAACAGCGGATCGATTTTCTCCTTTCCGATTTCAATATCTTCACACAGGAAATTGAACTGCGTGAAGTGGCTGCGCAAACATCTGTCCCGGCCTATACTGCCGAACTGGAAATTCACGGGGGCTACGGCCAGGTTGACGCCGAACTGGCCGATGGCCTGCGCCTGAATGTTGGCGTGCGCTATGAAGACGCGCAGCAAGAAGTCCTGCCGATCACGCTGACCGGCGGCCAAGCCACCGTGGCGACCAATTTGAACAATGACTACTGGCTGCCTGCCGGAACGCTTACCTGGAATTTCGCAGATGACATGCAGTTTCGTCTGGCGGCTTCCAAAACCGTGGCGCGCCCGCAATTTCGTGAATTGGCTCCACAACAATTTCTCGATCTGGAAACTGACCGGACGTTTATCGGGAATCCGTTGCTGCAAGACAGTGAGCTTATAAATCTCGAAGGCCGGTTTGAATATTATATCGGTCGCGGAGAGCGGATCACGGTGGCCGGTTTCTACAAGGATATCGACAACCCGATCGAGAATGTCGCCTTTGTCCAGGGTGGTGGTACCTTGTTTACAGGCTTCTCGAATGCGCCGCAGGCTCAGCTCTATGGAGTTGAGTTGGAGCTGGTTAAATATTTCCCGCTTTACGATTTTGGCGGCACATTTTTTGAAGACCGCCGGCTGATACTCGCGGCTAACTATACATATACGGAATCAGAGATTAAGGTCGTCGATGGCGATACCGCAATCAATCCGGTCACGCTGCAACCGACCGGCGCGCTTAACCTGTTCGATGACGGTGACCGCCTGACCGGTCAATCCCGCCATGTTGCCAACCTGCAATTCGGACTGGAAAAAGAAGAAGGGCTGTCGCAGCAGACGTTTCTGGTGAGTTACAATAGCCCGCGCGTTACCGCACGTGGACCACAGGATCAGCCGGATCTGATTGAACGCACCGGCTGGCAACTGGATTTCGTGATGCGCGAAGCCCTTGAAATTGCGGGCCAGGAATTTGAGCTGAAATTTGAAGCAAGGAATATTCTGGGAACGGATTACCGCGAATCACAAACCCTGAACAACAGCACGATCATCAACAACGGATTTGATATTGGCACGCGATTCTCAATGAGTATCGGCATCAACTTCTAGGCTGAAGCCGCCACTGATTGTTTTAAATACACACCCTGTAATTTTTATGTCATCAATGAGTCGCGGGTTGGTCACCTAACCGTTATAGCGATGTCAGGGAAGCAGGATGCGGGGATTCGTGAAAATTCTATCTTCAAAGCAAATGTTTATGTCGGGCCAGCGATCTGGCTCATTAGGCCTTTATCCCATCTTATTGGGAGTTTTGTCGGTTATACTGGCAATTCAGCTTATCAGACTGGTCTGGCTGGTGGTCACGCCGCTCGGACCTCTGGGGGCCTGGCAGACGAAAGAGGTTGAAATATTATCGCCGCAATCCCGGTTGTCGCTGTTCAGCAGCTTTGATCCTTTTTTCCGGTCTGGACCGTCGGCCAGCGCCAATGTAGTCACGTCGCTGCAACTTACCTTGTTCGGTGTCCGGATGAATGAGGGTTCCGGCCTCGGCTCGGCTATATTGGCCGGACCTGACGGGGTACAGGAAAGCTATGCCGTTGGCGATGAAATCATGTCCGGTGTCAAACTGCATGCGGTGTTGTTTGATCATGTTGTGATTGATCGCGGCGGTGTCCGGGAAAGCCTGTATCTGGATCAGTCCATTCCGGCTGAAACGGTAGGCACGGATGATGTGGCCACAGCGCAACCGATTGGCCCGGCTCCGTCCGTGGACGGGAATATACCCTCATCAGACGTCATTGCCGCTGCTGTCGATTTTTCGCCGCGCAATACCGACGGAAAGGTGACCGGCATCGTCGTGTCGCCGAGGGGCGAGGGCGAATTGTTTCGGGCGGCGGGTTTCAGGGATGGTGATATCATCGTTTCGGTAAACGGACAGCCGGTCACATCGACCAGCGATATCGCGGCATTGAAACGAAGAATTGTCCCCGGCGCACGCCTCTCTGTCGAGGTGGAACGCGGGGCAGACACCGTTCCCATCTCGATCAACATGGGAGCGCAATGATGAAAAATATATTCTCCAAAGTCGCGCTCAAACTCACAGTATCTCTGGCTGTCTTGGGGCCGTTGGCCGCTGCACCGGCTATCGCGCAGCACAGCCTGAATGTCCGGGATGCCGACATCAGGGCGTTTGTTCAGGATGCGGCGCGTGTGACCGGCCGAACCTTCATTGTGGATAGCCGGGTACAGGGCAAAGTGTCGGTTGTGACTGACAGGCCGCTGTCGCGATCGGAATATTTCGAAATATTCCTCTCGACTTTGCGCGCCAATAATCTGGTCGCCATCCCGACCTCAGGCGGGGCCTATCGGATCCAGCCTGCAGATGGTGCGGCAACCCAGCCAACGCGGATTGGCACGCGGCAATCGCCAGCCAACCAGTTTGTAACCGAAGTCGTACGCCTGAAATCGATCGAAGCCACGGCGGCTTTGGAAACCTTGCGGCCGTTGATCAGCAAACAAGGCGCGATTACGGCAAATCGCAATGCCAATAGTCTGGTAATCGTCGATTATGCTGACAATATCCGCCGGGTGCGGGCATTGGTTCAACGGATTGACCAGGATAGCGCTGCGTCGACCATCGTGAACCTCAGAAACGCCGGAGCCCGGGAAATTGCGACATCGCTGCAAGCGCTAGCGCAACAGGGCGGAGAAGGCGTGGTTGCCCCGGTTACGGTTGTGGCGATTGATAGCAGCAACAGCATCGCCTTGCGCGGGGATCCCGGGGCGGTAGCAAAATTTGTGCAAATGGCAAAAGAGCTCGACCAACGCGCTGAATCCGGAACGGAAATCCGGGTTCATCAGCTCGATTATGCAAATGCAGAGCAGCTATTGCCCGTGATTGAACAGCTTATGGGACAAGGCAGCCCCGGAACAGCTGGGTCGACGCCAACCTCTGTCGCGCCTGCATCGGGGACCAATGGGAACGGCGCCGCCGCTCCAGCCGTGACGCCAATTTCGACCGGTGCCGGCGCGGGCGGCGGGATAGCCCGCCATGGCCCGGCCGTTGTGACTCGCTATGAAGGGACGAATGCGATCATTGTCGCTGCCAACCCTGATGTGCAGCGGATGATCGGTGAATTGATCCGGCAGCTTGATGCGCGGCAAGAGCAAGTCTCGGTCGAAGCGATCATTGTCGAAATTTCTGATTCTTTGGCCCGGGAACTGGGTATCCAGTTCCTGATCGGGGGCAAAGATACACCCTTTGCGGTTACCAATTTCTCCAATGCGGGTCCCAATATTGTGGACATCGCCGGAGGCCTGCTCGCGGATCAGTTTGACACGACAACCACTACGACCACCGATACGGCAACCACTACCACCACCAATAGTGCGGTGGGTGACAAGTTGCTGGAGAATGCAGCGGATGCGATATTGGGTGCGCGCGGTTCCTTTACCGGCTTTGCCACTTCGCTCGGTGGTGATGCGATTTTGGGGACGATCATCAACGCGGTTCAACGGGACTCGGATTCCAATCTCTTGTCGACCCCGTCCCTGACGGTGAACAATAACCTCAAAGGCAGCATCCTGTTCGGTCAGGAAATCCCGGTATCCACCGGCGAGGCTCTTTCGAATAATTTCGACAATGCCTTCCGGACCATCCAGCGGCAAAATGTCGGCATCGAGTTGGAAGTGACACCGCAAATCAACGCCGGCAATGAAGTCCGATTGGAGTTGCGGCAGGAGGTTAGTTCAATTGCCGGACCCGTTTCCGATGATTTTAACGAACTGATTATCAACAAGCGCGAGATCCAGACTACGGTTACGGTGGGCGATGGCGAGATTATCGCTCTCGGCGGATTGCTAGATGACAATGAACGCCGCACCATCGAGAAAATCCCATTTCTCGGCGATATTCCATTGCTTGGCGAGCTGTTCAAATCGCGTGGTAGAGAGCGGGTGAAAACCAATTTGATGGTCTTTATCCGGCCCAAGATCTTGCGGAGCCGTGCGGATGCCAGGGCTTTCTCGGCGCGTCGCTATGGTTATATCCGCGATCGTCAGTTACGCCGCGATCCAGAACTTGAGCCTTCACTGGACGTGCTGGTTCGCGACTATCTGGGCGCTGTACCTCCGGTAGCGGAATCGCGGCCGGGAGACGAGATTATCTATGCGCCGGGCGCTGTTACAACGCCTCAAAATAGCGGGCCGGTTGAACCCGTTCCGGTCGCCCCCAGCAATCCAGAAGCGGAGAGAGAGGACGAATGAAAATCGCAAAAGGAACAGACATAGACAGTTCCAGCGATACTGAAAAATCTGCTGGTGAACCGCCAGTGGTCTCTCCTCCGCTTTTAGACATTCCTTATTCCTTTGCGCGCGATCATGGCGTGCTGTTGATGCATTCCGATGGCAATCGTTTATCGGTTGCGATGCGTGAAGGCTCGGATCCGCAGGCATTGCTGGAAGTTCGCCGTTATCTGGCGATGCCTTTCGATGTCGAATTGACCACGCCAGAGGCTTTTGAAAAATTGCTTTCGGAACATTATGCGATGGACGGCAGTGCTGCCGCCATGGCGGGTGATATGAGCCTCAACAATGATGCGCTTGATGATATTGCAGGTGATATTCCGAGCGCCGAAGATTTGCTGGACAGCGCCGATGATGCGCCGACCATTCGTCTCATTAACGGCATTATCGCAGAAGCCGCGAGACAAGGTGCTTCGGATATTCATATCGAGCCGTATGAAACCGGGCTGGTGGTGCGGATGCGTGTTGATGGTGTTTTGCAGGAAAAATTGCGGATGCCGCCTCATGTTGCCTCGGTCATTGTCAACCGGATCAAGGTCATGGCGCGGCTGGACATTGCGGAGCGACGGATTCCGCAGGATGGCCGGATCAGCCTTACACTGGGCGGAAAGCTGCTCGATGTGCGCGTTTCGACCTTGCCCAATCGCGCCAATGAACGCGTTGTCATGCGGATTTTGGACAAAGAAAGCGCGGCGATCTCGCTGGATTTGCTTGGCATGTCCGAAACGACCCATGAAATTCTGACCGAAGCACTGGCAGAACCGAACGGGATTATATTGGTCACCGGGCCGACGGGCTCTGGTAAAACAACAACGCTCTATGCCGGTCTAAAACAGCTCAATGACGGCAGCCGCAATATATTGACCGTCGAAGATCCGGTGGAATATGCGATTGACGGTATCGGTCAGACGCAAGTCAACGCCAAGGTGGGCTTGACCTTCGCTGCTGGCCTGCGCGCCATTTTGCGGCAGGATCCTGATGTCGTGATGGTTGGTGAAATTCGCGACAGGGAAACGGCAGAGATTGCCGTGCAGGCCTCGCTCACAGGCCATCTGGTGTTGTCGACGGTGCATACCAACGATGCGGTAGGCGCCATAACCCGGATGCGCGACATGAAGGTGGAACCGTTCCTGCTCGCCTCGACGTTAAGGGCGGTGGTCGCCCAGCGGCTCGTGCGCAAACTATGTCCGCATTGCCGCGTTCCGATACAGGCAGATGGTAGCCTCGCCTCGCTGCTGGGCTTTGACAACGGCACGGTGGTGTATCGCGAAGTGGGTTGTGATGAATGCAATCAGACCGGTTTTCAGGGCCGCATTGGCGTGTTTGAAGCAATCCGGGTCGATGAAACGATACGCAAATTGATCAATGACGGCGGTGATGAAGCCCGCATTGCCGCCCATGCTTTCCTCAGGAAACCCAATCTGGGCTCGGCGGCACGGACGCTGGTGCGCGAGGGTTTAACCACTGCCGAGGAGGGCATAAGGATCTCGCGCCGCGAAGTGCTGGATGAACAGGTCGATGCCTGATTATTCCTACACAGTGATAGATCCCAAGGGGCGGGAAAAAACCGGCAGATTGGCTGCCGACAGCAACGCTGCGGCACGCGCCAAACTGGCAGAGCGTAAACTCTATATCGTAAAGGTTGAAACAGCCCAGGGCGTCGAGGCGAAAGATAGGCGCAGCCTGTTTGGTCGCAAGCGATTACGGACCAAAGAATTGACCTTGTTTACCAGACAATTGTCATCATTGGTGCAGGTAAGTCCGCTGGAAGAAGCGCTGCGGACAATCGGTCAGCAAAATGAGAAGCCCCACGTCCGGGATCGCATAGGATCGGTCCATAGCGGGGTTATTGAAGGGCAGCGCTTGTCGGAAGCAATGCGCCGTGAGCCGGGCAGTTTTCCGCCACTCTATCGTGCGATGATCTCGGCGGGTGAAAGTTCCGGGACTTTGCCCGATATTACCGAGCGGCTCGCCAATTTGCTGGAACGGCAGGCTGAAATGCGCGGCAAGCTGATTAGCGCGCTCGCCTATCCGATCATTCTGGCACTTGTCGCCATATTGGTCGTGGCGCTGCTGATGATCGCAGTCGTTCCCAAAGTTGTCGAACAATTTGACGATGTGAACCAGCAACTGCCATTCGTCACCCGGCTGGTGATTGGCATATCGGACTTTCTCGCCAATTGGTGGGGCGCGATTTTGGCCGGTTTCGCTATTCTCATTGTCATTGCATGGCGCGCCTTGAAAGAGCCTGCAATCAAATATCGCTTTGACGGCTTTTTGCTGCGCATACCGTTTTTGGGACGATTGCTGCGCGACCTGCACGCCGCTCGTCTGGCCCGGACCCTGTCAACCATGGTGGCGAGCCGATTGCCGATCTTGGAGGGATTGCGACTGACGAGCCGGACAATCAACAACGCGGTTTTGCAAAAAGCATCGGAAGACATGGTCGAAGCGATACGCGGCGGGGGTAGCCTGTCCAAAGCGCTCAAGAATACCGGCGTGTTCCCGCCTATGCTGGTATATCTGACCGCCAGCGGTGAAGCATCCGGTCAACTGGACGACATGTTGGCACGGGCGGCGGATTATCTTGAGCGGGAATTTGATAATTTCAGTTCGACAGCTTTATCATTGCTGGAACCGATTATCATAGTCTTGCTGGGTGGTATTGTTGCAGTCGTGATTTTGGCTATATTGTTACCGATATTACAGCTTCAGAATCTTGCCGGACTATAGGGCGAGATTGATAGGAAAACTTATGTTCACAACCAAATCTGATCGTTTTGCCGATATTGCCCGACAAAAGCCATGTGACGAAAGAAAAAAGCGGAAAGCCAATGGATTTACGCTGGTTGAGTTGATGGTGGTGATCTTCATTCTCGGCTTGCTTACAACCGTGGTGGTGATCAACGTCTTGCCGAGCCAGGACCGCGCTATGGTGGAGAAGGCACGGGCAGATATTGCAACGCTGGGGCAGGCGCTGGAAATGTACCGGTTGGATAACCTGACCTATCCGACTTCTGCGGATGGACTTGCTGCATTGACCAGCGCTCCGGCTTCTCTGCCACCATCAGCCCGCTATCGACAGGGGGGCTATATCAAGACATTGCCTGACGATCCTTGGGGAAGGCCTTATCAGTATGATAATCCCGGCCGTAACGGTCCCGGTTTTGACCTTTATTCGCTGGGTGCGGACGGCGCGCCGGGCGGTGAAGAGGACAATGCGGATATTTACGCAGAATAGAATGCCACCAAAGGTGACAGCGTCAGCAAAATTGACTAGCTAACGGTCTTAATTGCCAGAAAAACTTTTCAACCGAGTCGGGGAGGCCATGTTGGAACAAAGTCCGTTGCCACCTCTGTTCGCCAATTTGTCGAAGCGGATCAACTACGGCTAATGTCAGAGGCTCAGCTCTTTATAACGGCTTTTTCGACGGCAGAGGGCGAGGCGCTGCGGTGGTGGCATTATGTCGACAATATGTTGGTGGCGAAGGGCTGTGACGCTGATCCACTGTTGGCAGCCGGCTTGAAACTGCCATCTGTTGAACAGGAACAGGTTTTTTACATTGCCTTGATGCCATCTGCTCTCTCGGTCGTGCGGTGGCATGAGCCATTGGAAGATCTTACGGATCAGCAAGCGCTGTCCGCAGCCCGAATTACGGCTCAAGAAAACAGTCTGGACTTGGAAAACCTGCATATTGCCGCCGTTTTGGACAGTGACGGACAGGCCGCGACAGCTTCTATTGGCAAGGACGTGATGGCTGCCGGACTGTTACGGCTTGAGGCTCGCGGGATTGATCCTGATGTGGTTGTTCCAGCCGGCTGGCTGGTCGCTCCGCAGGATGACGGGATTGTTGAAGCTGATTTCGGGTTTGAAACATTGTTACGCGGTGCGCAGTTTATTGCGCCCAATGAGCCGGCACTGCGAACGCAATTGGTCGGGGACAACAGCGTGACCGTCCTTTCCGAAACTGCGGTTGACAGGTTGCTGGCCAATGCAGCCGACAATAGCGGCTTGAACCTGCGGTCGGGTCCATTCACCAAAAAAGTCGCCAAATATATGAGCGCCGAACAAAAGCGGACGCTAGGTTGGTTAGCCGCTGCCGTGGTTATCGTCTCTTTACTTATCCCGGGAATAGAGCTGATGAAATATTACTGGGCAGCCAGTGAAGCCGAAACCGCCGCTCTGGCCGCTGCGGAACCTGTTATCGGCCCGGCCGAGACGGTCGATGCGGCGGAAAAATTGTTAAATGACCGGTTGATAAGCGAAAATCGTGGTAATATTGCTTTTTCGGTGCCTGCATCTGCCCTGTTTTCCGCGCTTCAACAGAGCCAGGCGGTGTCCATCGACCGGATCAGTTATCGCCGGGATGGCACTGTATCAACCACTCTATCCGCTGTCCGCAACGAAGATATTAATCCGGTTCTTATCGCTATCCAGAAGTCCGGTTTTGTGATCACCGCAACGCCGCGCACCGATGCCACCGGGTCGGCGAAAGCGGATGTTACTGTAAGGGCGCCATGATGACGGCAATCAAGGACTGGTTTCAGGCGCTGAGCCAACGAGAAAAGATATTAATCGGGATAATGGGATTTCTGATTGTGTTGGTTTTCGGATATTATGCCATCATCTCACCCTTTATCAACGCTTATGGGTCAGCCCAAAAAAACCATGCCGAAGCCGTTGACAGTCGGGCAAGGATCGAGGCGAAAGTGGCTGCCCTGACAGCGCCAGCGGACGGAAAAGTGAATCCGGTGGACGGTCCCCTTGATGTGTTTATCAGCCAAAATGCCGGCGAGGCCGGTTTTGCCGTCGGGCGACTGGATCCGCAAACTAACGGAACGGTTCGCTTGGCGATTGAATCTGCAAAGCCCACGGCATTGTTCGGCTGGTTGGCTCAACTGGAGATGCGCGGCATATCGGTCGAGGAACTCGCGGTAAATTCGGGGGCAAACGACACCGTTACGGCGACGATGCTGCTACGATCTGCGAAAACCCAAGCGGACGATTAGCCTGCGTCTGCAGGTGCCTTTGGTTGAGGGGCTACCGCCTCGTCGGCGAACATCAGGCCGCTATCAGCCTCTGACATGGCTTCTGGGCTCCGTTCTTCTCCGGCCACGACCAGTTTTTTCTCCTGCACCCAATTGCCTTCGCTATCGCGGACATATTTAGGCGCTCGCTGGACATTCCACACCAGACCCATTTTTTCCCAAAGCGAGATGATATAGCCGTTCACATCGACTTCCCACCACATCAGGCCAGCATAGGCCGAGCGCGGGTGCTGGTGATGGTTGTTGTGCCAGCCATCGCCAAAGGTCATCCACGCCATGAACCAGTTGTTGCGCGATCCGTCTTTGGTCTTGAATCGCTGCGAGCCGAAAACATGACCGATGCTGTTCACACCCATCACGAAGTTGAGAAAGAAGAAATTGCGGAAAAAACCGCCAATCAGAATGGTGCCGATAATATGTTCAGGGCCACCGAAGGCGAGAGCCCAAAGAGCCGGAAAAACAATGCTGGAGAAAATTGCGATTTCCCAGCGATGGCGGTGACACCAAAGAACCTGCGGGTCATCGATCAGGCCTTTGCCATATACGTTCATATCCGACGTGGTGTTGTCGAACAGCCAGCCGAAATGGGCGATGCCTAGGCCCTTCCACTTCGACATTTTCTTGCCATGCCCGTCAATATAAGGGCTGTGCAGATCGCCTACCCGGTCTGAAAAGGCATGATGGCGGCGATGATCGGCCGCCCATTTCAGTACCGAAGCCTGACAGGCCATTTGCGCCATGATACCGATAGCCAGACGCATCTTTGGTCCGGCTTCAAAAGCACGATGTGTATAGAAACGGTGATAGCCAATGCCAACGCCCATATTGATCAGGATATAACCGAACAGGAAGGCAGACCATTCCACCCAGCCGGTTGCATGGGTCAGCGTCCAATAGAGCGCCCCGACCGATCCGATCACCATAGAGGATAACAAGATGCCATATTCGATACGTTTGGCTCGCGCCGCCGGACCACCGATGATCACACCATGTTGCGGATGGGATTCGGAAGGTTCAAAATTGTCCGGTTGAATGTCGCGATACGCCGTCGCCATAGACTTGCCCCTGATACTATTTACATCAATGAAATTAACGGTTTTGGGCAAAGATTACAATTCTCTTAACTATTATTCGAACCGATATGGAGGCGATTGGCCGAAACGGTCAAAGATTCGTTTGAAATCAGCTCAATAACACTCGCGCAGCTGTGGCTTTGCCGCATCAACAGTCCATTTCAAACAGCGATTTCACAGGTTCAAAATACCGAAACTGCCTTTTGTTCGTTCTGGTAAGGGCGAAATATCAGGAGAATAAGGATCAAGAATCGCGATATGATTTTACCGCTACTGGCGCGAGGGTGACTGTTTTACCTGTTGCCGGAACTGCAGACCAGCCGCCGTATTGCGGTGCAAATGAGGAAATTCCGAAACTATTTATTGCCCGCGGCAAAAACAATCGCCGGGACGGGTCTCCTGCTGGATACAGGCAGTTTTGATGCCGCTCTCCCGAACAATCGCGAGATTGTGGTGGTTTGAGGGCTTATCGCCTACCCATCAATTGTCACTGACGTTGCGGCGCGATACTTCGCTGCGAGAAGATCGCGATGGCGCACGCGCGCGGGGTGCCTGGCGCGGCGCACTGCGCGCAGCTGGCGCTGATTGCCGGACTGCCGGACGGGCTTGCTGACCTCGTTGTTGCGTGGTCGCTGGTCGGGCAGTGCGTTCAGAACGAGCACTATTGCCCTGCCGGGTGCTGCGCCGCGCCTGTCTGGCTTCGCTATTGCGTTGACCGCGAATGGCACCGTCTCTCAACGCTGCGCGACCGGTGATTGCGCGATTGCCGTCATTGCGTTCGCTGCGCCTTTCTGCGCGACGTTCACGGCGGTCTGCCCGTTGTTCCGGGGTCAGGTCGCGCCAACGTTCACGGCGCTCGGCGCGCTGTTCTGGTGTCAGGTTGCGGCCGCCTTTGCGCACACCATCACGGCCACCGCGCCGGGCATGGCGTGAACCAAATTCTGCCCGTTGGCGTGCCCAATGATAACGGTGATGGCGCTTCATCGCATAGCGGGAACCGCGCCGGTCAAATATGTAGACGCCGTAACCGGGATAGTAGAAATTGTCATACCAGCCACCGCCAAATCCGATATTGGCATATCCATAACCATAGTCGCAGGCATAATAGTCATCAAAGGGTGCATAGGGATCGCAGGCATAACCCGCGCCATTGACATAGCCGTCGCCATAAGAGCCCCCACCATAGGCACAAGCGCTTAGGCCAAGCATTGCGCCGCCAAGCAGTGCCGGTTTCGCGAATTTCTGCAACCAAGACTTTGCCATGATCATTCCCCTCATCATCCAATCAGGTGGTGTCAATCATCACCGATCGGATTTATCTGTTCTAGACTGGCTTGGCCCCGCGAGTCCGATTTCATTTCCTGTTGCCCTATTTTGTAACATTGATGGATTGAATTGGAAGCGAACGCAGATGCTTGCTGACATTAATGAAAGTAGCTATTAAGAAGGTCTACCCCAAGTATTTCAGGAGCTTTCACTTTGGCAAGCGCAGCACAAGCCCACGGATATCCCTACACCGAAACGGCCAACCCGCATTGGGTCAAACCACCCCATAAAGATGCACTGGCGCATATACCGGGCGAAGAAGGCCTGCCGATTGTCGGCTCGACCCTGAAGATCATCAAGGATCCCATCGCCTTCGGTCGGCAAATGTTTGAAAAATATGGTTCCGTCTACCGGACATATAATTTTGGGAAACATAATGTGACGCTGCTTGGCGCGGATGCCACCGAATTGGTGTTGTTCAACAAGGACAAGATTTTCTCGAGCGAGCAGGGCTGGGGACCGGTACTCAACAATCTCTTTCCGCGCGGACTGATGCTCATGGATTTTGAGCGTCACCGGGCAGATCGCAAGGCGCTCTCTGTTGCCTTTAAACCGGGGCCGATGAAGCATCATTGCATGGTTTTGAACGAAGGCATAGCCGAGCGCGTCACCGAATGGAGCGGAACGGATTTCAAATTCTATCCTGCCATCAAGTCGCTCTCTCTCGATACCGCGGCCAGCGCGATTCTCGGTATCCCTTGGGGGCCGGAAGCGGACAAGATCAACAAGGCGTTTGTCGACGAAGTGCAAGCGTCAGTGGGCGTTGCCCGTTCACCCATCCCGTTCACCAAAATGTGGAGGGGGGTGAAGGCACGCGAATATCTGCTGAGCTATTTCACACCGCAAGTGAAGGAACGGCGCGCTAAGGGCGGTGAAGATATTTTCACGCAAATCTGTCTTGCGACGCATGAAGACGGGGAATTGCTGACTGAAGATGAAGTCGTCGATCACATGAACTTCCTGATGATGGCGGCACATGACACCATCACCTCATCCGCTACCAGCATGACCTATTTGCTCGCCAAACACCCGGAATGGCAAGACAAGGTGCGCGAAGAATGTCTGTCGGTCGCACCTGCTGGGCAGCCGCTATCCTTTGAAGATCTCGGCAAGCTGGAACTTACTGAAATGGCGTTCAAGGAGTCTCTGCGCTTGATTCCGCCGGTGCCAAGCATGCCGCGCCGGGCGATCAAGGAATTTACCTTCCGCAACTACACGATACCGGCCGGAACAAATATCGGGATCAGCCCGCAATTTGTTCACAAGATGGAAAAACACTGGCCGAACCCAATGAAATTTGATCCGATGCGCTTTACACCAGAGAATAGCGCCGGTCGTCACAAATATGCCTGGGTGCCCTTTGGCGGCGGTGCTCATATGTGTCTGGGACTGCACTTTGCCTATATGCAGATCAAGATCCTGATGCATGCCATGTTGACTCAAAACCGCGTCGTTCTCAGCGGCGGGCCGGATTATGAGCCCAATTGGCAGGTCTTTCCGATTCCGCAGCCGAGAGATGGATTGCCGGTGCGTCTGGAAAAACTTTAACAATCAGCTAGTCGCTGAGCAGCAAGCCGTTTCAATTGGCGGCTTTCGCCTTTTTGACTTTCTCACGAACTTGGACTGACATCGGTCCGATAGGTATTTGTACGTATTCTGTTGTCAGCAGATAAGGTAAATAATATGGTCTTTCCAGCACTTGGAAATTTTGACCCCCATGGACAGAGTTGGAAACGACCTTCCCATTAAAAAGGCAACCAACCGATGAAGTTTCGCGGTTCATGGCTACTGGCATTGCTGTTCACTTTGACGGCTTGCGGTGATGCCAACGGTGGCAGCGGCCAGCGTGGCGGCGCCCCAACGGTCGTTGGTGGCATAGTGACGCAAGCAGAATTTGTCAGCGAGATAGAGGCTGTCGGGACTGCATTCGCCAACGAACAGACAGTGATTACCTCTCCCGTGACCGAGCGAATAGAACGGATTGCCTTTTCTGATGGCGCGATTGTCCGGCGCGGCGCGGTTATCGCACAATTATCCCGCGGCGAGGAATCCGCCGATCTCAATTCGGTAGAAGCGCGCGCGCGCGAAGCAGAGAAACAGCTGGAGCGATTGACCGCGTTACAGGAGCGTGGCTTTGCCACCAATGCTGCAGTCGACGAACAGACAGCATTGCGTGATGGCGCGCGGGCAGACGCCAATGCGATCCGGTCGCGTATTTCCGACCGGGTCATACGTGCGCCCTTTGACGGCGTTTTGAGCTTGCGGACGGTATCGCCGGGTACAGTGGTGACATCGGGCAGTCCGATTGCCACAATTAGCGACATTTCATCGATCAAATTGGACTTTACAGTTCCCGAAAACTTTCTCTCGGCGCTGGAAACGGGGCAGGTGATTGAAGCCTCTACATCTGCTTATCCGGACCAGAGTTTTTTTGGCAGGATCGATAATATCAATCCGCTGGTTGATCCCCTTTCGCGAAGCGTGACCGTTCGCGCGATACTGCCAAACGGCCCGCGGCAGTTACGGCCCGGAATGTTGATGAGCGTGCGAATCGTTTCAGAAACCCGGACTGGCCTGGCCATTCCTGAAACGGCCTTGTTGGCACAGGGGGATCAGAATTTCGTTTTCCTGGTCGATAGCGAAGGAACCGCGCGGCGGACGCCGATTGAAATCGGCCTGCGTTCCAAAGGTATGGTCGAGGTAAGAAGCGGTGTTGCGCTGGGTAACAAGATTGTAGCTGACGGAACCGTCAAAGTGCGTGATGATGCGCCGGTCAATGCGGTGATTCCGGGTCAGAAGCCTGCTGCCAAGACCGCCGGGAAAACTGGCGGAAAGTCGCCAAATTCAAAGCGTGGTGATGGAGCTGGCGGGTCATGATTCTTTCTGACGTCTCCGTCAAAAGGCCCGTTTTTGCCGTTGTCCTTAGTCTTCTGCTGGTGCTCGCAGGTATCGTTGCTTTTCTCGATCTGCCGGTGCGGCAATATCCGGCGATTGAACCGCCGATTGTCTCGGTTGATGTCAATTATCCCGGGGCTGCAGCCAATGTTGTGGAATCGCGCATTACGCAAATATTGGAAGACCGGATTGCGGGGGTAGAAGGCATAGAGATGATACGCTCGTCCTCTCGCGATGGACGGTCTGATATTACCATCGAATTTTCTCCCGATCGGGATGTTGATGCGGCGGCCAATGATGTCCGCGACCGTGTTTCCGGCGCTTTGGACAATCTGCCCGAAGAATCCGATCCACCTGAAATTAACAAGGTAGACGCAGATGCGCGGCCATTCATGTGGCTGAACCTGACTGGTGAAGGGCGTGAGTCGTTATGGTTGGCCGACTATGCTGATCGGGTTCTGGTCGACCGCTTTTCCTCGATTGACGGTGTTGCCCGGGTACAGCCTAGCGGTGCCTCTCGCCCGGCTATTCGGGTTTGGCTGGACCGTGAGAAAATGGCTGCATCAGGCATCTCGCCCAATGATATTGAAGAAGCATTGCGGCGGGAAAATGTTGAGCTACCCGCCGGACGAGTTGAATCTTCCGATCTCAACCTGACGGTTCGTGTGGCCAGAGCCTATGCCAATGTCGACGATTTCCGGGCGCTGGTTATCCGTCGCACCGACGACGGTGCTTTTTTGCGCCTGGGTGATTTGGCCCGCGTCGAGCTGGGTCCGGAAAATATCTATGCCCATTTTCGCTCCAACGGACAGCCGGGGGTCGGTATGGGTATAATCCGGCAGTCGGGCGCAAATGAGTTGCAGGTTGCGAATGACATCAAGGATCGTATCGCGGAAATAACTCCTCTGCTGCCTCCGGGTGTGCAGCTAGCCGTCAGCTATGACAGCAGCGTTTTCATTGCCAAGGCGATTGAAAATGTCTGGCAAACGCTGGCCTTCGCGGCGATCCTTGTTATTTCGGTGATTTACCTGTTTCTCGGGTCTGTCCGCGCCACTATTGTTCCGGCGGTTACCGTGCCGATTTCCATCATCGGGACGTTTTTTGTCCTCTGGTTGCTTGGTCTTTCGATCAATCTGCTTACCTTGCTGGCGCTGGTTATGGCGATTGGTCTGGTGGTTGATGATGCGATTGTGGTGTTGGAGAACATCTATTCCCGCATTGAACGCGGAGAAAGTCGGTTGATCTCAGCCTTTGAAGGCGCGCGGCAGGTCGGGTTCGCGGTCGTTGCGACCACTGCTGTGGTGGTGGCCGTATTTGTCCCGGTCATGTTTTTGCCTGGCGAAACCGGACTTTTGTTTCGCGAACTGGCGATCACTATGATTGTCGCCGTTTCCATTTCTACCTTTGTCGCGCTGACGCTGATCCCGGTTATGTGCTCCAAGATCCTGAAAAAGGGCGGCGGCGAAACCAAGTTGAGCCGCTATGTTGATGACAAGTTCCGGCAAACCAGCGTCCGCTATGAGAGCATCCTTTCGCGCTGGATCAGCAAACCGTTTCTTCTCGGCGGTATCGCGTTTGGACTGGCCGCCCTGTTTGCCGGGATCGGCTTGCAGACATTGAAAAGCGAGGTTGCGCCGCCGGAAGATACCGGTTTCATGTTTGGCCGCGCGACCATTTCCGAAGGTGCCGGTTGGGACCGTTTGGTAAGGGTGATGTTTGATTTGGAAGAGCTTGCGCTGCCGCTCACCGAAGACGATGGTCCGCTGCGCCGTGTCCTGTTCCGTGCGCCGGGTTCCTTTGGTCCTTCTGCAGATTTTTCATCCGGTCGCATGATCATGTTCCTGAAGCCATGGGATGAGCGCGACATGACCACGGCTGAAACTGTTTCGGCAGTCAATGGACTGTTCCGTGACTATCCCGCTGCCCGCGTGTTTGTTTCCGGCGGATCCACTATCGGCGGGCGGGGCGGTGAAGCCATACGTTTCGTTATTGCCGGTGATACTTACGAAGAATTGACGCGAGCCCGCGACGCTTTGTTTGTTGCGGCAGATGAATATCCCGGCATTGCGACACTGGAATCGGACTATAAAGAAACCCGTCCGCAACTGGTGGTCAACGTCAACAGGCTACGAGCGGCTGACCTTGGTGTTTCGGTCGAAGAAATCGGTCGGACTCTGGAAACGATGATGGGATCACGCAATGCCGGAACATATGTCGACAGGGGTGAGGAATATGATGTCATATTGCAGGCGGAACCCGAGGACAGGGTAACGGCAGAGGATCTCGCCAATGTTTATGTTCGTGCCCGGGATGGAAATCTCGTGCCCTTATCAGGTCTTGTATCGCTGGCCAGCCGAGCAGAAGCTGGCGAATTAAACCGGTTCAACAAGTTGCGAGCGATCACACTGGAAGGCACGGTTGCAGAGGGCTATTCGCTCGGTGAGGCGCTATCTTTTCTGGATGAGGAAGCGGCTTCGTTGCCCGAAGTCGTGTCTATCGGTTATGAAGGACAGAGCCGAGCACTCCGCCAAACGGGTGGCTCGATCTGGCTTGTTCTAGGCTTTACAGTCATATTGGTTTACCTCGTTCTCGCGGCGCAATTTGAAAGTTTCATAAGTCCGCTGATCATCATTCTCGGCGTGCCATTGGCCGTGAGTGGTGGATTGTTGGGTCTCACCGTGATGGGCGGCACGCTTAATCTCTACAGCCAGATCGGTTTGGTTATGTTGGTCGGGCTGGCGGCAAAAAATGGTATCTTGATTGTCGAATTTGCCAATCAGTTGCGTGATGAGGGCATGAAATTCGAAGAGGCAATTTTGAAATCAGCCAAACGCCGTTTCCGTCCTGTTTTGATGACATCAATCGCCACGGTCGCGGGTGCATTGCCGCTTATGTTGGCAACTGGAGCCGGGGCAGCAAGCCGCGAGGCGATCGGAACTGTGATCGTCTGGGGTGTAGGTATATCGACGATATTGACGCTTATCATCATACCTTCATTCTATTACTTGCTGGCCCGCAGTACCGGCAGTCCGTTGGCTGTTACCCGCCGGCTCAAGAGTCTGCGGCATGGCAAGGAAGTTGCCGCCAACGCCTAGGTCGATTTACTAAAAGCCAGCTATCGGGCAGAGCCCGATAAAATCCTATCCACTATTGCGCAGTGCGGTCGCAATCGCATTGAGAGACAATTGTATCCCTTCGCCAATCCGCGAATCCTCTTCTCCGGCTCGCAGGCGTTTCATGAGTTCAATCTGCAGATGGTTCAGTGGTTCTATATAGGGCAGCCGCAACTCGATACTGTTGAACAGCGCCGGGCTTTTTGCGAGCAAATGCGGCTGATCGGTTATTTCCAGCAAGATATCGCGTGTCTGCTCCCACCCTGATCGGATACGATTGAAATAGTGCTCTCGCACGGCCTTGTCCTCAACCAGCTCCGCATAGCGCGCGGCAATGCCCATGTCGGATTTGGCTAGCACCATTTCCATGTTGGACAGGCTCGCCTGAAAGAAGGGCCAGCTTTGCGCCATATCTTTAAGTTTCTGGGTATCATCAAAGGCAGTCAGCGCCTGTCCGACACCATACCAGCCCGGCAGCATCACGCGTGCCTGCGCCCAGCTGAACACCCAAGGTATGGCGCGCAAATCTTCAATCTTGTCGCTTTTTGTCCGGCTGGCGGGACGCGACCCGATTTTCAGCTTGGCGATTTCGGTCAGCGGGGTCATCTGGCGGAAGAAGGTTCGGAAGCTGTCCTTGCCATAAACCAGATCGCGATATTCCGCGAAGGCTGTCTGCGAAATCGCGTCCATTGCATCGGCAAAACTGGCCTGAACCTTCTTGTCGGACGGATCGGGTTCGAGTGAGCGCAGCAATACCGCCGAGGTCATGGCTTCAAGATTGGCTTCTGCGACTGCCATTGTGCCATATTTGGCGGCAATGACTTCACCCTGTTCGGTAATCCTGATGCGACCGTCGACGGTTCCTTTGGGCTGCGCCTTGATCGCGCCAAAAGCCGAGCCGCCACCACGGCCCACAGCGCCGCCGCGGCCATGGAAAAGCTGCATCTTCACGCCAGCCTGTTCGAAAACGGGTGTTAGCGCCTGACTGGCTTTGAACAGGCTCCAGGTGGAGGTCAGATAGCCACCGTCCTTGTTGCTGTCCGAGTAACCGATCATCACTTCCTGCGCGCCGCGCGTACGGGTGAGGGCGTGCATTTCCGGCAGGGCAAAAAAGTCGGTCATGACTTGCGGCGCGTTTTCCAGATCGGCGACGGTTTCAAACAGAGGTACCGCCATGATGGGGCAGGTGGGGGCTGCCTTGTCATCTGCCGATGCGCGGTACAGGCCCGCTTCCATAAGCAGGACATAAACTTCCAATATGTCGGATACGGTCTCGCCATTGCTGATATTGTAATTGACGATGACGTCCGGCCCATATTGCTCATGGGCCTCAGTCGCCGCGTGCAGGATGGACAGCTCCTTGGCGGTTTCTTCGCTATAGTTGATCCACGGGCTTACCAGCGGACGGTTATTAGCCAATTCCTGCCGGAGGATTTTCACGCGGGTCTCTTCGTCCAGTGACAGATAATCAGTTTCAACACCGGCTTCGGCAAGCAATTCGGCAACAACCCGTTCGTGAATGCGGCTATTCTGGCGCATGTCGAGTGTCGCGAGGTGAAAGCCGAAAAGTTCTACCGTGCGGATAAGTCGTCCGAGGGCTCCAGAGGTAGCGAACACGCCTTTACCACCGGCACGCAGCCCGTGCGCAAGCGTAACAAGATCTTCGCGCAATTGCTGCGGATTATCATAAGGCTCGGCCATAATGGGCGAGGGTCGTCCGGGGACATGACCGCATAGTTTCAAATGCGTGGCGGACAGACGTGCATAGATGCCGGACAGCGCCCGGCGATAGGGCTCATCTTTGCGACTTGGTGCATCATCGCCGCTGGCTTCGGCCAAAGCGAGCACTTCATCTGGTACCGCGGCCAATTCGGTGGAAATGCTCAGTTCAGCGCCCATCGCGTGGATGCGGGCGAGATAATAACCGATGACCGTCTCTGCCGCGCGTGACAAGGCCTCACGCATCGCATCAGCATCGACAAAGGGATTGCCGTCGCGGTCTCCCCCGATCCAGCTGCCAAGTTTCAAAAAATTGGGCAGTCGAGCGCCAAGCACCTTTTCCCATTTGCCGTAGAGCTTTGGCAAAACTGGCAAGAAAACGTCACGCATGTAGCTTTGCGAAATCTGCACCTCATCGGTTACAAACAGACGTTCACGGCGCAACGGCCGGGTCTGCCACAGCAGCGCGATTTGTCGCATGATCGCTTCATCAAGTACGTCGCCTTCGGGCGTATTGTCCGCTCCCGCATCTTTCATCAGAAGCAATTCGGCAATCCGTGCCTTGTGGTCGATCATGCTCTTGCGCCGCACCTCGGTGGGGTGAGCGGTTAGTACCGGCGCGATAAGAGCATCGTCGAGCAATGCCAGAACCGCTTTTTCATCGACTCCCTCGGCGGCGAGCTTTGTAATAGCCTCTGCAACGGTTGCGCCTTCTTCCGCCGCCACGCCCTGGCGATCCTCAGCCAGATTGGCGAGCAGTGAAAAGAGCATGAAGCCCCGCACAAAGGCGGTCGTTTCATCCAGCGAAAGCGCATCCAGACCCGGATCAATGGCATCGGCATCGGCTACGCCACGATGCCGGTCGACGCTGGTCGAGCGAATATATTCGGTGCGGCGATACAGTTCTTCACCGCCATAGCTGCGGATTACATCACCGAGCAGCTTGCCGAGATATTTAATATCAGGATTTTGGCGCACAACCAAAGGCGGTGTGGCCGACGATTCATTGGGGAGGATATCAGTCATGTCGCTTTGCTGCACGGCTGTGACAACGTGGTCAAGAAAATCCTCGTGATCGTAACTATTGAAACGACCTGGACTGTTTGGAAGAATATTTGACGGGGATTAAACCGCTACGGCAGCCTGATCCCGTGATCGCCTAACCCTCCAGTTCTATATCCCAATAGAGCCAGTCATGCCACGTATCGTGGAGGAAGTTCGGCGGGAAAGCGCGACCATGTTCCTGCAACTGCCAATTGGTTGGTTTGATCGGCCTGCTTGATAGCTGCATATGCGCTTCCTTGGGCGTGCGGCCGCCTTTTTTCAGGTTGCAGGGTAGGCAGGCAGTAGCAACATTTTCCCAAGTCGTGCGGCCTTTCTGGCGACGCGGAATGACATGGTCGAAGGTAAGATTGTCGAGGCTGCCACAATATTGGCACATGAACTTGTCGCGCAGAAACAGGTTAAACCGGGTGAAGGCCGGGTATTCCGAAGGTTTTACGTAGTTTTTGAGCGCAATAACCGACGGAATTTTCATGTCGAGGCTAGGACTATGAACTTCGCGTTCATAGCTTGAGACTATATTCACCCGGTCCAGGAAGACCGCCTTGATTGCGGTTTGCCAGGGCCAAAGGCTCAATGGATAATAGGACAGCGGCGTATAATCAGCGTTCAGCACCAGCGACGGGCAACTTTCGGGATGCCGCAACAGGTCGGGGTGATACATAGGCTAACTACTCCCTTAGTCTTTGACTGAAGACCCTTTATCCGCAAGAACATGACATGGTCATTACAACTGACATGCAAACAACATTATCTGCGCTATGACGTCAAGAGGGTATGTCAGCCAAGATGTTGTGGTCCGCTTTGCACCCAGCCCCAACGGATTGTTGCATCTAGGGCATGCCTATGCCGCTTGCTTCGCCCATGATTATGCGCGGGAGCGCGGCGGGAAATTGCTGCTCAGAATAGAGGATATTGATAGCGGGCGTAGCAAACCGGAGTTTGTCGCTGCGATTCTGGCGGATTTGCGGTGGCTGGGTCTTGACTGGGATGATGCGGTTATTTTTCAGTCTGACCGGCTAGACAGCTATGCCGAGGCGGCTGGTCGTCTGAGGCAACAGAATTTGCTATATCCCTGTTTCTGTAGTCGCTCCGATATGCGTGCGGTGTTCGAGAAACAAGGGTATGACAAAGGACCGGATGGACCTATCTATCCCGGAACTTGCCGAAGACTTGATCCCGATCAAGCCGCTGAAAGAATGAAATCCCAACCCTATAGCTGGCGTCTCGATGTTGCAAAAGCGCTCCTGTTGACCGGCGATCTTGTCTGGCATGATGCAAGATTTGGTGATCAACATGCTGTCCCGGCGGCGATGGGCGATGTTGTGCTTGTCCCGAAAGACACGCCGGTCAGCTATCATCTTGCTGTAACGCTGGATGACGCGCGCGATGGTATAACGCATGTCGTTCGCGGCGTTGATCTTTTTGCCTCAACGCATATCCACCGCTTGTTACAGGCACTGCTCGATCTACCTGTACCGCATTATGTGCACCATCCGGTGCTGCTGGATGAGACCGGTAGCAAGCTTGCAAAAAGCCGGGATTCTGCATCTTTAGCCGTATTGAGAAACAGGGGTGTAGATGGCAAATCGCTGATAGAAAATTTAAGGAAAAATATATTCCCAGTTGGAATTACTCTGGCGAAGGACTAGTTAGAAGAAATGAGCTATATTTTAATATTGTTAATCCTGCTGGCGGCCGGCGCCGTCGTTTTTGCTTTGGTGCGCGGACTTATTGCTTTTGCCAATATGGAACCGGAAGATGTTGATGCCGATGGCGTGACCGCTTCGCACAAGAAACAGAATGAAATGATGTTCGCACGGGTGAAGTATCAGGCCATTGCTGTCATATTGGTCGCACTGTTACTATTACTGGCCGGGGGTCAGAGTTAAGACCTGCGAACCATGGTTAAACTCAACAAGATTTACACCAAAACCGGAGACGGAGGAACTACGGGGCTTGTCGACGGGTCGCGTGTTGCCAAAAGTGATCCGCGCATGGCAGCCATCGGTGACGTCGATGAGCTTAACAGTGCGCTGGGTATCGCGATTTGCGAGATTTCGGACGCTGTACTGACTCAATCCCTGCGCGTCATCCAGAACGATTTATTTGATCTTGGCGCTGATCTTGCGACACCCGCAGATGAGGGCGATGACTTTGCGCCATCGGATATGGTTTTACGGGTAACGCCGTCCCAAGTGGAGCGTTTGGAGGCCGAAATTGATACGATCAATAACGACCTTGAACCATTGACAAGCTTTATCCTGCCAGGCGGGGAAAAATCAGCAGCCGCCATTCATTTGGCCCGTACCATAGCGCGGCGGGCAGAACGGACCGCCGTGGGCGCTGCACAGGTGATAGCGATTAACCCACAGGCTTTGGCCTATATCAACCGGTTGTCGGACTATCTATTTGTGCTGGGGCGGATGCTTAATAATGGCGGTAAAGCTGACATCTTGTGGGTACCTGGCGCTTCCCGCTAATCTGGGCTTTCGTTGCGCAAACGCGCCCAAAAATGCAAATTTGCAACCCACTGGCGAAAATATAAGCGGTTGACCCCTTGGTCGTTCGCTCTATGTTCCCAGGGAATGCAATGAGCGGATGGAGTAGGAACAATCGCTGGCCGAGCCGAAAATATTATCACGCCCCCCTCGATTTCCAGCAATTCTGATCGACGCGCAGCATTAGCGCAATGTTATCAAAAGGTCCGTGCGCACAGCATTTCACTGGTTGCCAATTTGAGCGATGCCGACGCCACCGTGCAGTCGATGGAAGATGCTTCCCCGGCAAAATGGCACTTGGCCCATACCAGCTGGTTCTTTGAAACCTTCCTGTTGCGCGATCACGCAACAGATTATCAGACATTTGACGAAGGCTATGCCTATCTGTTCAACAGCTATTACGAAGCCGAGGGCGCGCGTCACGCACGGCCGGATCGGGGTTTGCTAACCCGGCCATCGCTGGACGAGATACGCGATTATCGCGCTCATGTTGATACCGCGATGCTTGCGGCGATAGGTGGATTTTCTGAAGCCCTGCTCGATCTGCTCGAACTGGGACTGCACCACGAACAACAGCATCAGGAATTGTTGCAGACCGATATATTGCATCTGTTTTCGCGCAATCCAATTGGTCCCGCTGTTACCGAACCCAAGCCACGTCCGGCTATTATAGAAACACCCATGCAATGGATTGTTGGTGAAAGCGGAATCCAATCCATCGGCCATGATGGTGACGGTTTTGCCTTTGATTGTGAAGGGCCGCGTCATGACGTGATATTGCACCCACACGCCATCGGCGATCGGCCTGTTACCAATAGCGAATGGGCGGAGTTCATCGCTGATGGAGGCTATGCAAATCCGGCCCATTGGCTGTCCGACGGCTGGGCATGGGTCCAGCAAGAAAATATATCTGCGCCACTCTATTGGCGCACCCGTGGCGGGGAGATGGAAGAATTTACCTTACAAGGTTGGCGCAAGATCGTGCAGTGTGCGCCTGTCAGACATATCAGCCTGTATGAAGCGGATGCCTATGCAAGCTGGGCGGGAGCACGTTTGCCGACCGAGGCCGAATGGGAGGTCGCAGCTGAGAACGGATTGCCAGACACTGGCGCGGTTTGGGAATGGACGGGTAGCGCTTACCGCCCCTATCCCGGATTCAAAGCCGCCGAAGGCGCAGTCGGTGAGTATAATGGCAAATTCATGTCGGGGCAATTTGTGCTCAGAGGCGGCAGTGCAGTTACTCCTCCTGGTCATTTGCGACCCACCTATCGTAATTTCTTCTATCCGCATCAGCGCTGGCAATTTACCGGCCTGCGGCTCGCCAAAGACCTTTAATCGCGCAAAGGACGCTCCCTCCAATGGATATGACAGTCAGCCGGGTTGATCTGGCGTTCCGCAATGATGTGCTGCGCTGTTTCGAGCAGGAAACGCACGCTATACCAGCCCGCTGGCTCTATGACCGGGCAGGATCGGAATTGTTCGAACAGATTACACAGCTGCCAGAATATTATCCGACCCGCACAGAAACCAGTTTGTTGGAACGCTATTGCGGCGAGGTTGCCGAGATGGCTGGCAGTGGCCGTGCCGTTATAGAATTCGGCTCCGGCAGTTCGACGAAAACGCCGCATCTTCTGAGAGCTACAAAGCCTGCTGCATATGTTCCGATCGATATTTCTGGTGATTTTTTGGCGGATAGTGCGGCACAACTGCAGGAGCAGTTTCCGAATTTGCCGATTTATCCGCTTGAGGCAGACTTCATGCGACGAATAGATCTGCCAGATCAAGTCTCGTCCAGTCCAAAACTTGGCTTTTTCCCGGGCTCTACCATAGGAAACATGATCGCGCGCACATCTGTCGATTTGCTTCGTTTCATGCGCGAAACACTGGGCGAGGGGGCGCAACTCCTGATCGGCTTTGACCGGATCAAAGATATCGATGTTCTGATTGCAGCCTATGATGATAGCGCCGGAGTCACGGCGGAGTTTTCACTGAACCTACTGCACCGGATAAATCGCGAGCTCGATGGCAATATTGCAGTCGATCAATTCCGGCATATCGCTGAATGGAATGACATCTATGCGCGGATAGAGATATATCTGGAAGCGCAGACGGATGTGGAATTTTCAATCGACGGTTCTGCATTTAGCATTGCAAAGGGCCAACGCATTCACATCGAAAATAGCCACAAATACGGTCTGCGCGATGCGCGTCTGATGCTGAGAGCTGGCGGCTGGTCACCCGTTCGTGAATGGAGCGATGAAAAGGACTATTTTTCACTTATTCTGGTAGAAGCACACCCCTACAAGAACGCACCTTAGAATCTATTCGATGGCGTCGTCGGAAGGCGTGGTCTGTTGCGCCAAGGATTCAGCTTTCCGATAATTTGCGCGCCAGGTGGTAATCCATTCATAAGCGCCACGGCATTCGTGCATGCTGCTTGCTTCGATCAGCCGGAACTGTTCCCCATCCCAGATGAAGCTCTCTGCACTACCGCAATCGCCAATGCCCCTACCTTTGGCGAAGCTGCTTAGTATTTGCCGGTTCTCTTCCCAATGGGCGTTAACCAGCAAGGGTTGGCTTTCTTCGTCGCTCCAACTGGGTTGAAAATCAAAAGTCGCGGGGCGAAAAGTCCAGCTGGCACCGTCTTTCTCACTGCCTTTGATTTCTCCGATATAGGCAGCACTGGAAAGATTATAGGCGCCGGACCCGCAGGACATCAGGACAAGAGCACGATAACGATCATCTTTTTGGCCAAGCGGAAAAATTTGATCCTCAACAACACCGAAACGATCATCTTTGCAAACCGAATTCTCAACCAGATCCACAATCTCTGAAGTTGCTGGAATCCGTTGGGCCGGTGCCCATTGATTGGTTGCAATCATTGGTATTTCGGTTTTCTGGGGCCGGTATGTGCGACGACCCTTGGCAATCAAAGCTGTGCGGGTATAAGCCCTTTTCTGCTGTTGATCGATATAGCGTAGCGCGGCCATCGATCCGGCCAGCGAGATTTGGGTAAGACTTGATCCATCCGGTCCGGTAACGTTCAACTTTCGACCGCGCGCAATGGCCCTTGTTACCTTTTTAGCATTTTCGCCGGTGATTTCGATCGGATATTCGCCCTGACTTATTGGTCCGGTGTCTACGACCCTGCCGTCCACAATCATCTGGTAACCGCTGACACCCGCATCCTGGACCAGCACGCGTATTTTCAATATGTCATCCCTGCCAGCGGTCCGGCTGATATATATCGGTCCACCCCAATCACTGAATCCGCCGCTCGCATCATCAACCAAAGAAACTGCCTGGCAATTACCGCCATTGTCACAACCGACAGACCAGTCCCTGAATACCTGCACTTCGCCGGGAGCCGGCAACGGTATAGGCGCGTTAGCGGTTGTTGCCGCTGTCATTGCCATGAAGACCATAGTGGAAATAATAGGGGGCATATTTGTAATCTAGCCAGTTTGATCGACAATCGCTAGTGCCTTGTTACATCAGGATTAACAGACAGGTCATGATAAAGAAAAGGGACGGTAGATGAAATCAATCGGTATTATTGGATCGGGACAAATGGGTGCCGGTATTGCGCAGGTTTCGGCGCAAGCGGGTTATCATGTCTATTTGTCGGATATGAACCAGGAAATTGCCGAAAAGGGCAAGGCCGGGATTGCTAAACAATTGTCCCGGCTGGTGGAAAAGGAAAAGATTGAGCAACAGGCGGCACAGACGGCGCTTGACCGGATTGAAGCTGTTGGTTCCCTCGATCCCATGGCCAGTTCCGATATTATCATCGAAGCGGCAACCGAGCGGGAAGATATCAAGCGTCAGATTTTTGCCGCGGCATCCGAGGTGCTTGGTCATCAGTCGCTGCTTGCGTCAAACACATCGTCGATTTCGATTACCCGTCTGGCCCAAGCGGTCAAAGATCCATCCCGTTTTATTGGTGTCCATTTTTTCAATCCAGTACCTCTCATGGGCCTTGTCGAAATTATTCGTGGTTTGGCGACCAGCGATCATAGCGTCGCTATGGCCAGCGAATATGTGAAAGCAGTGGGCAAGCAGGCGGTATTGGCGAAAGATTCCCCCTGTTTTGTAGTCAATCGCATTTTGCTGCCGATGCTCAACGAAGCGTTTTTTGCGCTTGGTGAAGGCACGGCGTCGATGGAAGATATTGATCGCGGCGTGCAGCTTGGTCTCGGGCATCCGATGGGGCCGATTACATTGGCGGATATGATTGGCCTGGATACATTGCTCGAAATTCTTCGCGTGCTGCAGAATGACTTTGGTGATCCCAAATACCGGCCCGCACCGATATTGCTGAAATATGTCGAAGCGGGATGGCTGGGACGCAAAACCGGCAAGGGTTTTTATGACTATTCGGGTGAAGCACCAATCCCTACAATGTAAGCGGGACTAAATGGAGGCGATGCGATGAGCGATAATATCAGGGACTTTCAGATTGATATTCCGCAGTCGGCATTAAACGATTTGCAGACCCGACTGGCTATGACCCGTTGGCCTGACCCTGAGCCGGTGGATGATTGGTCTCAGGGAATCCCGCTGGCCTATGTACAGCAGGTGACCGACTATTGGCGTGATGAATATGACTGGCGACGTTGCGAGGCTGCGCTCAACCGATATGCGCACCATATGACCAACATTGACGGCGTTGATATCCACTTCATGCACATCCGCTCACCAGAAGCGGAAGCACGGCCACTGATCATGACCCATGGCTGGCCGGGCTCGATCGTTGAATTTATGGATGTAATCGGTCCACTCACCGATCCGTTAGCCTATGGTGGAGACGCTAAAAATGCCTATCATCTCGTTATTCCGTCTCTGCCCGGATATGGTTTTTCCGGCAAGCCTGCCGAAACCGGCTGGGGCGTGGAGCGGATCGCACAGGCGTGGAACGTGCTGATGACACGGCTGGGCTATAATCGTTATTTCGCTCAGGGCGGTGACTGGGGAGCGCTGGTGACATCGGCTATCGGCGTGCAGAATCTCGGCAATTGTGCGGGTATCCATCTCAATCTCGTGGTCGTCGGGACGCCGCCCGAAGAGGTGCTGAAAAAACCGACGCCAGAAGAGCAAGCCTCGCTGGCGCGTTTCTCTAACTACCAGACACAGGGCGGCGGCTATGCTGAAATTCAACGCACCAAGCCACAGACCTTGGGCTATGGGCTGGCGGACTCGCCCGTGGGCCAGATGGCCTGGGTGCTGGAGAAATTTCAGGGCTGGTCTGATGGTGCGACGACACCAGACGACAGCTTTGACCGTGATCGGTTGCTCGACAATATCATGCTCTACTGGCTGAACAATGCCGGGGCATCATCTGCGCGGCTTTATCGGGAGAGCTTTGGTAATCCCAATGTTGACCCTGTCCACCTTGCGGCGGGATGCAGCATCTTCCCTAATGAGATTATGGCTCCCTCTCGTCGCTGGGCGGAGCAGCGGTTCAAGAACCTTCAATATTGGGGCGAGGCCGACAGAGGTGGTCATTTTGCGGCCATGGAAGTGCCGGAGCTGTTTATGCGCGAAGTGCGTGGTTGTTTTGGCCAGATGGACCTGTAACGCAAGATGTTAGCGTTGGTCGCAAGGCGGTTGATGACAGCGATCCCAACGCTGCTCGCGATCATATTGGCTTCATTCTTTCTTATGCGGCTGGCACCCGGCGGACCTTTTGACGGAGAGCGCCCGCTTCCGCCCGAGACTCAAGCCGCTCTTCAAGCCGCCTATGGATTGGATAAACCGCTTTGGGAGCAGGCGTGGCTTTACATATCGCGATTGGTGCAGGGCGATTTTGGACCATCGCTCGTCTATCGCGATTTTACCGTTTCAGAACTTGTGGCGCAGGGTTTGCCGATATCACTGACTCTTGGCGGTCTGGCGATATTATTGGCTATGCTGATTGGTATATCTGCAGGACTATTTGCCGCGGTGAACGCGGGTAAGGCCTTGGACAAGGCGGTCATGATGCTGGCGACCGTAGCGACGGCATTGCCAACATTTGTGACCGGCCCAGCACTGGCGCTTTTTTTCGGATTATGGCTGGGGCTGTTGCCAGTTTCGGGAACGGGCGAAGGCGGGGCTTGGTTGATCATGCCAGTGGTTGCGCTGGCGCTGCCGGTATCAGGTGCAATCGCGAAATTGACCAGAGCGGGCTTGGCGACGGTGCTGAAGCAGGACCATATCCGCACCGCACGCGCGCGCGGTTTATCCGAACCAAAGATTTTGTTCAAACATGGCTTGCGTCCGGCGCTTGTTCCGGTGGCCAGTTATCTTGGGCCTGCGGCGGCTGGGTTGCTCACCGGCGCGGTGGTGGTCGAGACCGTTTTCGGCCTGCCCGGTCTGGGACGATATTTTGTTCAGGGGGCACTCAATCGGGACTATCCCTTGGTGCTTGGTGTCGTCACGCTTTATGCGGCGCTAATCATCCTGTTCAATCTGTTTGCGGACCTGATTTACGGCTGGCTCGATCCGCGGATGCGGGAAGAATGAAGGCGCTGTGCAAACGTGATCACTGGCCGCTTTGGGTGGTGCTAACGCTGATAGGATTGGCGCTGGTACTCCCCGCTATCCTGCCATGGAACTATGAAGAGATCGACTGGGATGCCGTCCGTGCGCCGGCTTTTAGTGGATCCCATATTCTCGGCACAGACGAAATTGGCCGCGACCGTCTGGCGCGTCTGGCAGCCGGGACGCAGGTTACATTGATGGTTGCTATTGCCGCAGCCCTGGTGTCGTTGATCGTCGGGATAGCGTGGGGCGCAACCGCAGGTTGGATGGGCGGGAAAGTTGATGAGGCGATGATGCGATTTGTCGATGCGCTCTATGCGCTGCCTTTCATGTTCATCGTGATCCTGTTGATGGTAATCTTCGGCCGGTCGATATTGCTAGTTTTCGTCGGTATCGGTCTGGTGGAGTGGCTTACCATGGCGCGAGTGGTGCGAGGGCAGGTCATGGCACTCAAACAGCGGCCGTTCATTCTTGCCGCCGAAGCCGCAGGTACTTCGCCTTTTACGATCATCCTGAAACATATCCTGCCCAATATCGCCGGTGTGGCGCTGGCCTATCTCATGCTAACTGTACCGTCGGTCGTGATGGTTGAAAGCTTTCTGTCTTTCCTCGGGCTTGGAGTTCAGGAGCCGCTCACCTCCCTTGGTATATTGGTCAAGGAAGGAGCGGATGACATGGACATGACGCCGCTGGGACTTCTGTTGCCAGGCGGATTGCTTGTTATATTGCTGGTCTGCCTCACAATTGAAGGCGAACGCCTTCGGGACACATATTCATGAGCGTTTATGAAATACGCGACATGGCGATCCAGATTGCAGGGAAGCGGCTGGTGGAAGGCGTTAACATCTCCGTCGAAGCTGGCAAATGCACGACGATTATCGGCGCCTCGGGTTCTGGAAAAAGCCTCTCCTGTCTTTCTCCATTCGGCCTGACGCCAGGTGAGGTTTCAGGGTCCGTCAAGCTTGGCGGGATTGATCTAACGCGCGCCAATGCCAACGAGATGCTTAGAGCAAGGAGCCGAATGACCGGCTTTGTATTTCAACAGCCTTTGACCGCACTGACACCCCATTTGACTATTGGCGCGCAATTGCTGGAAGCGGCTACCCAAGCTGGAAAATTGCCACCGTCACGGCATGAACTTGCGCAAATGCTGGAGCGTGTCGGCTTGTCACGCGCTGACGAGCGGTTGGACCAATTTCCGCATCGCCTGTCCGGTGGCGAGCGGCAGCGGGTGATGATTGCCGCTGCGATTGCTCACCAGCCCAAGTTGCTGATTGCAGATGAACCCACAAGCGCTCTGGATGCCAGTTTGCGGGGTGAGATTATGACGCTGCTAGACGAGTTGCGCGCCGAGCAGGGGCTGGCAATGCTGTTGGTCAGTCATGATCTCGCTTCGGTTGAGGGCCATTCGGATAATCTGATCGTTATGGAGCGGGGCCGCGTGGTAGAAAGCGGTCCTACGGCGCAAGTCATTGCCCATCCGCAAAAGGATTATACAAGGCGTTTAATGGCAGCAACGCCGCGCATGACCGAACCTGCGCCGGATTTGCCCGTTGTTGGCGCTGAATTGATGGACGCCGAGGCCGTGACCGTTACATTCCCGCGTCCGGGATGGCGGCGCGGCACGATAGATGCCGTTGTGGATGCGAGCATTACCGTGCGCGAAGGCGAAGCGTTGGCCATTGTTGGTGGCTCGGGATCCGGTAAATCGACCTTGGGTAGAGCCATCGCAGGCATTGGCCACCTGACATCGGGAACTATCAGCTGGCAAGATGCAGTTTTGCCCGCACGCCGCGGCCGAAGCCTGGCCATGCGCAGGATGATCCAGCCGGTTTTTCAGGATCCGGTGGCGAGTCTTGACCCTCAATGGAAGGTTCAAGACATAGTTGCGGAACCGGTAAAAAATCTGCGTCCAGATGTTGTTCGTACCGATCGTGATGAGATGGTCAGCAAGGCACTGAAAGATGTCGGACTTGGCAATGATTATCTCGAGCGGATGCCGGCCAGTCTTTCCGGTGGCCAAGCCCAACGTGTGGCCATTGCACGCGCGATGATCGCTCGTCCGCAAATGCTGGTTCTCGATGAGGCGACCTCGGCGCTCGATCCGCTCGTGGGACACGCGATTTTGCAATTGCTGGCCGAGTTACAGAATCTCTATGGTCTCAGCATCATCTTCATTACGCATGACATTGCCTCGGCCCGGCGGTTATGTCATCGGATTGTGGTTCTGGATGAAGGCCGCGTTATTGAAACCGGAGAAATGGCAAAGGTGATCAGCAGTCCGAAAGCCCACATCACAAAGCAATTGATCGCAGCTAGTTAACATAGGCCAAAAAAAGGCCGCTCTGCCCCCAGAACGGCCTTCTTTGTATGACGAACCTTGTGTGAATTCAAACCCGAAGGGTTTAGAAAGATACGCCCAGAGTAAATACAACAGCACTATCCGTGAAATTGTTGACGGATGGCGCATCGGTATCGGTGTAAGCAACGCTGGCCGTCAGGTTTTCCGTGATTGCCCAATCGGCACCCAGGGTCCAGTCGATGTAATTATCATCGCCAAAGACTCCCACCGGGTTGCCCAGTGAACCGTCATTGATACCGATATTCGCGTTGAGCGAGATCGGTGTATTCGGGATACCGCCTGAAATGCCTGTATAGATATAGACATTGTCGCTATCGCCGAGGCTCGCCTGAGACCAGGCATAGGCAATACCGGTGGTCAGTTCGACTGGACCAAGGGTGGTTGAAACCGATGCATAAGGCTCAAGATAATCGCTTGGGCCGGCAGCGCCGCCTTCACCGTTTGGGTAAATGTAATAAAGTAAGCCAACGTCAAGGGTCAGGCCATCGGTTACATCGCCGGACCAACCGCCATAGATATCCAATTCGGTGTGTCCGAATGTCGCGCTGTCTTCAATAGAAGAAGCCCAGGTGCCGATGTAGAAACCGCTTTCGTGAGCAACATCAATGCCGCCTTGAACAGCAATGTCACCGTCTGAGAAAGACAGGCCGCGGAAACGATAATCTGATGTGAGTGCAGCGTTGCCGGAAATGGTAATTCCGCTGCCTTCCACTTCCTGAGCGAAGGCGGGAGCTGCCGTTGTAGCTAGCAAAATAGCTGAAAGACCGATGATCCCCGATTTGGCTTTATTGCCGAGTGTAGTTTTTGTGGACGTGCGCATGAAAATCCCTTTCTGGTTGATGCGTATCGCCCCTCCTGGAATTTGTCCCGGTTGTCTTTTTATTGCGCCAGTAGAGCCAGCGGCAGACAATCTCAAAACATGCATTAAAAAACTGCAACATATTGCTGCGTTGCACAACAGAAAAATGACAGCAAAGATGACATATTTTGATAGTGTGGCAATCCAGCCACATGTGTTGTGTTCGCGGCACCAATGCTTGTTTAGAGCTTGTTAACTATGAGTATCTATCCCTGCGAACATGTCGAAAATGGATTCCATTGAACAAGCAAATGGTGGGAGTGATCCCTTTGCAGAGAGCTTTGCTCGCCTGAAAGCCGTCGAATCGGTGGCTGGGCTTGTCGCCAATATGGCCGGATCATCCGAGGCGGGCAATTTTATACTGAACGATGCCGCATCCATGGAACGGGCATATCATGATAGTTTTCCGATGACCCGGAAGCGCTTTGATCGCGGATGCGATGATTTGGCAAAAATGGCGCAGTCAGGGGCCAAGGCTTTACTACAACTCAAGTCGGCCGGAAGAAGCCACATCACTGTCGCTGCCGGGCGATTGATGCGCGAAATCCATATGACGGGTCATCAGACTTTGGATCTGCTCCAGAAATAAAACGGCTATTCGGTGGAAAGCCCGACCGTTCCTTTTTCAGGGAGTGATTTGACGTGGACATCACGTTGCGGGAACGGGATTTCGATGTCATTTTCTTTGAACAAGTCCCACACCCGTTTGAGGACGGCTGCTTTGAAATTGCCAACGCCTGACTGCGGATCATTGATCCAGCAGCGAATTTCAAAATTCACACTGTTGTCGCCAAATTCCAGCATCCAGACAACCGGCTTCGGGTGATTGAGGACCCGCGGAACATCGACGCAGGCTTGTTTCATCAATTCGATTACCTGGTCCATATCGCTATTATAGGAAACACCCACCGGTATGCTGATTCGGACATTTTTATTGGAATAGGACCAGTTCTCAACCTCCTGGGTCATCAGGTTTTCGTTCGGGATCAAATGCTCCTTACCCTCGCGGGTCAGAACCGAGACCGCCCTGACGCCAATCTTGTTGACCCAGCCAAAACTGTCGCCAACCGCTATCACGTCACCCGGCTTGATCGAGCGGTCCATCAGCAGGATGATACCGGCAATCAGATTACCGATGGTCTTCTGCATCCCGAAGCCGATGGCAAGGCCAAATGCGCCTGAGAAGACGGCTAGAGCGGTGAGGTCGATACCCAGGACATCCAGGCCGAGCATGAAGGCCGCGGCCAATATGGCGACAGTGGCGAGCTTTTGGCCGAGTACTTTTTGCGCGCCGTCGAGATCGCTATTGCCGATCACATGGGTGACGAGCTTCATCAATACTCGCGCAACGGCGAGCAGGATAACCGCTGTCATGATGGTCGTCACAACAGCGAGCAGGGAAATCCGGTTGGTGCCGACGTCAATTCCAACGCGTTCCAACGCTGTGGTGATACGATCGATATTGCCGACCAGACCAAGCGCTGCCGATATGAAAACCGTAAGCCCCATGGTTGTTCCCAGCCAGTCCGGCATGCGAACACCGCGAATCAAGTCATTGGTAAACAGCCCCATAGTGATCGCTATGGTCAGCGCAAAAATAACCTGGGGGATGAGCTGCCATTCCCAGATCGCCAGAAAAAAGCCGCACAGGATGAAGGTCGTCGCTCGCCGCGTCATATCGCGAATACGCCGTCCGGCCAGTTCGCTCTCATAGCCCGCCCGGGTTTCCCAGATATTCCTCAATTTGGGGCCGATATATCGGCTAAGCAACCAGCCCGCGAAGAGCGCAAACGCCACTAAGCCAGCAGCAACAGCACTTTCGATATATTGCACGTTGCTAGGAGTGTCTGGCGCTAGCGATTCAAGATAGTCGAGAATTTGCTCCATCATGGTAAAACATTGTTATAGTGTTCAAAGGCTTTGGCAAGATCAGCGATCAAATCATCGGAATCTTCAAGACCTATATTTAACCGCACCAACGCCCCTTTCATCGTCCAATCTGTTGCAGTGCGATATTTGCCGGGATCGACGGGCAGCGCGAGGCTTTCAAATCCACCCCAACTATAACCGATGCCAAAGAGGGCCAGTGCATCAATGAACGCAGCGCGCGATCCCTCATTTCCCTCAGCAAGCGCAAACGAAAATAGTCCGGATGATCCTTTGAAGTCGCGTTTCCAGATTTCATGCCCCGGACAGTCGGGCAGGGCAGGGTGCAACACTTTGCTGACTTCGGGGCGCTCTTTCAGCCAATGCGCAACAGCAAGAGCCGATTGCTCGTGCTGTTTTAACCTGACTTCCAGCGTCCTTAGTCCGCGAGCCGCGAGATAAGCGTCATCGGGCGAAACAACCTGGCCCAGCTGCTGTGCGGTTCGCCTTAACCGCGTCCAGTATTTGTCATGTGTCGTCGCAGCGCCCATCATTACATCGCTGTGCCCGACGATATATTTTGTGGCGGCGACAATGCTAATGTCGATGCCTTGTTCAAGCGCCGGAAAGAAACGCGACGTGGCCCATGTGTTGTCGAGCAGCGTGACGATGCCGGCATCTTTGGCTACACTGCAGATTGCGGGCACATCCTGTACCTCAAAGGTTAAACTGCCGGGGCTCTCAAGCAATATTGCTCGTGTTTTATCCGAGATTAATGTTGCGATGTCCGCGCCGATGAGAGGGTCATAATAGCGCGCGGTGATACCCATGCGTTTCAGGAAGTTATCGGCATAGCTACGGCTGGGGTCATAACTGCTGTCGGTCAGCAGCACTTCATCGCCGGGCTTGAGCACTGCCAACATGGCACCGGCAATGGCAGCGACGCCAGAAGGATAGAGCATAGTGCCCGCTGCTCCCGGCTCCATCTCGGTCAGCGCCTCGGCCAATGACCACTGGGTTGGTGATCCGCGCCTGCCGTAAAAGAACCGGCCGTCTTCGTTTGACGATAAGCCTGACCTTAAATCCGCGACGCTATCATATAGATGCGTACTCGCGCGCCAGACCGGCGGGTTTACCACCGCGCCGGTCCATTCCTTGCGCCGGCCGCTGGTAACCGCTCTTGTTGCCGGTGTGTTGGATTTTTGCGGGCTATCGGTCACTCATTGTTCCAATAGCTTGTGATAATCAGGCTGTTGCTTTGGGCGTGTCCGCGTCTGCACCCCATTCGGACCAACTGCCGTCATAAAGTGCGACTTTTTCACCGCCAGCCAAGGCTGCCGCGAATGAAACCACTGCGGCGGTCATTCCGGAACCGCAGGTGGTTACAACCGGCTTGCCGAGATCAACACCGGCGTCATCAAACAGGGCTTTCAATTCATCGGCGCTTTTCCAGGTGCCATCGGCATTGAAAAACTCGCTGTGAGGAATATTTACCGAACCGGGGATGCTGCCTGAAACTATACCAGGGCGCGGATCTTCTTCGGCGCCAGAGAAACGTCCTGCAGGCCGCGCATCAACGACTTGCTCTTCTTTGCTGTGCAGATTGGCCAGCATATCTGCCTTGGTCCGTACATCCTTGTCGTCTTTCCAAACCGTGAAATGGCGGTGACGCAGGGCTTCTTTGCCGGTTTCGAGCGGACGGCCTTCGGCCTTCCACTTGGCAATACCGCCATCTAATATCGCGACTTCATGGGCGCCGAAAATGGTCAGCATCCACCAGGCACGCGCGGCACTTTTCAGCGGACTGTCGTCATACAGCACGATGCGACTGCCATCCCCAAGACCAAGCGATTGCATACGGCTGGCAAATTTTTCCGGTGGCGGCAGCATGTTTTCAATAGGATTGCTGGTATCTGTCAGCTCGCCCAAATCCATGAAGACGGCTCCTGGGATATGGCCTGCTTCATATTCGGCAGCTGGATCGCGCCCGGCATCGGGCATGAATTTGGTTGCGTCAACAATGCGCAAATCCGATGCGCCCAGTTCATTTGCGAGCCAGTCGGTGGTTACCAGCAGTTCCATTTTATGCTCCTTGTACGCCGCCGTTTCTGTACGGCTTAATTCATCATTAGATAGCGATTCGATTATGAAAGATCGAAGCTATAACGCATTGCACAAGGAATCCACCGCTTATGTCATTTTTGAGCAAATGATTGAATTATAAGCGTTCCAGAAAAGCCGCAGCGCTGTCTCTCAGGTCATTCTGCAGGTCCGGTTCCATCTTGTTCCAGGTGCGATAAGGCATGGCGAGCCGGTTATTGTCTTTCAGCGCATCTTCATTGCGAGCCAGAAAATCCCAGTATAGCGCATTGAACGGGCAAGCATCCTTGCCTGTGCGCTGTTTGACATCATAGCGGCAATCTCCACAATGATCGGACATCTTGTTGATATAATTGCCTGAAGACGCATAGGGTTTAGAGGCAATAATGCCGCCATCGCCAAATTGGCTCATCCCCAGCGTATTGGGAAGCTCGACCCACTCATAGGCATCTGTGTAAACTTCCAGATACCATAGATGCACAGCATGGGGATCAATTCCTGCGATCAACGCGAAATTTCCGGTGATCATCAATCGCTGGATATGATGAGCGTAGGCAAGGTCGAGCGTTTGCCCAATTGCTTCCGACAGGCACAACATGTCGGTATCGCCGGTATAATAGAAGTCCGGCAGGGGGCGTTTGGCCTTCAGGAAATTACGATATGCATAGTCCGGACCTTCGCGCCAATAAATGCCGCGGACATATTCGCGCCAGCCGATAATCTGCCGAATGAAACCTTCTGCGGCGTTCAGCGGTACTTTGTCTGCAGCATAAAGATCAGCCACCTCCTGGCACAGGTCCAGAGGATCGAGCAGACCACTGTTGAGATAGGGGGAAAGGATCGAGTGCCAGAGAAACGGCTCACCGGTCAGCATTGCATCTTGATAGTCGCCAAATTGCGCCAGTGCGTGATCGAGAAATTGTCGCCGTTGCCGCAAAGCCTCTTCATGCGTGACGGCAAAATGGAAATGATCAAGAGATCCCGGGTGATCCGAAAATCTCTTCGCGACCAGATCCAAAACCTCTTGCGTCACCGCATCGGGTTGAAATCGGATTGGCTGCGGCATCGTCAGATCAGTTTTCGCCGGCTTGCGGTTTTCCGCGTCATAGTTCCATTTGCCGCCTTCGGGTTTGCCATCCTCGTCAAGCAACAGTCCCGTTTTGCGGCGCATCTCTCGATAGAAAAATTCCATCCGCAACTGTTTCTTGCCCTCGGCCCAGTTGTCGAAATCCTGGTGCGTCGCAACGAAGCGTTGATCGGGGCATATGGTAACGGGAAGATCGTACTGGTCTTGCCAGTTCTCGATCATCGCCATCACGCGCCATTCACCGGCTTCTGTAATCCGGATGGCGCCAATATCATGGCGTTCCAGCGCACGTGCGATTTCACCGGAAAAGCTGCCTGCGTTATCGGGTGCATCAAGCTTCACATAGTCAACGGTCCAGCCTCGTTCTTGTAACGCCGCCGCATGATGGCGCATGGCAGATAAGATATAGGCTATCTTGGCTTTATGATGCTTTACGTAAGTGGTTTCCGCATCCACCTCCATCATCAACAATACGCAATTATCAGGTTCTTGGTCCGACAAGGATGAGATATCGCGCGACAGCTGATCGCCGAGAATCGGAATTAGGGTCTTTTTTGTCATGCAGCAGACATGCCACAGAAGCCTTCCGGGTACAGTCTGTGCTTTGGTACATTTGCTAGGCCTTCAAAGCCCGTTGTCCAACGGGGCCAAAGCTGCCTGGGCCTAGATCGAGGCGGAATGGAGCCATTTTTGGCCGTGGTGGATCATATTCGCGACCGACAATGAATGATGCCATTTGCTGCAATTCCGAGCCATCCTGACCATGATAATCTGCGACAAAGCGGGCCAGCGGGATGAACAGAGCCTGTGATTTGAATGTGATCGGTCGGATAGCATTGAGCGGTAGACGGATGTTACCGGTCAATTCCACGGTTTCGCCTGGTGAAAGGGTCTCGATTTTTTCCAACAGGTCATCACTCTTGACCTTGCCGCTTCTGACCGTTTCGGTGTCAGCTTGCATCATGGCACCGGATAGCCGGATATCGCGCAATTCCTGATCCGACCGGTTGGTCAGTGTGATGGCATAATCCAAAACAGCATTTAACAAAGTCGACGAAGCGCCGCTGGCGGTAAAGGTGATTTGCAAATAATCGGCTTGCGGGGTGCTGGTTGCGGCCTTTTGCGCCGGCGGCGATGTAGGGAGCGGAGGCTTTGTGTTCACCGTCGGTGAAGGTTTCGGAGCAACACCGATTTTGGATGTTACAAAGCCATTGGAATCAACAGCCGCGGGTTTCTGTTGCTCCGCTGGATTGGGCGGCGAATAGATTTTGGGTGCTGGCTTGCGCGGAGTGGGTTCAGGATCGACGTCCGTCAAAGTTTCAGGCTCGTCCGCCATCTCAATATTTCCAGGTTTCTCTGCGCTTCTCCGTCGCCACAGATGAAAACCGGCACCGCAAAACAACAATAAGACGATCGCCCCGGCGGCATAATAGAGAATTGTGTTTGTAGTAGCGGCTGCAGGACGGGCCGATATTGGCGGAGATTCTGTCGCAATATCGGACGAGGCAGGTTTTGCAGCAGTGTTTTGATTGGGTAGCTCAGTGGAGAAGCCGGGCGTCGGCTGACTTTCGCCGGCAGACGGCGTAGCCGGCATGGGCGCCGTAACAGTTGATCGGGCTTCGGGTTGCGAGGCGACGCTGGTGGGCGGATTGCCTTGTGGGCTGGTTTCTGAAGGGGCCGAGGCTTGAGGCAAGGGGCGTACGGAAGCGGGTTGGAGGTCAGTTGGCGCACCTGACAGGCCATTATTCTGCACCGGCACAGCTTGTGGCGGGGCCGCATTCTCCTCCACGGGCCCCTCAGCGCTGTTGTCCGGTGCTGTCTGATTATCCCCCGGGGGTAGTGAATAGTCACTAACCGAAGGCAGCTCCGGCGGTGGTTCAGGCGGCAATTGCCTTGGAACAGCCTGTGCATGCACGGGAGGCATGGCGGTTGATATGCCGAACATACCAACCGACATGATTGCCAGCAATCCTGCACGCATCATTCGTTTCATTTGATTTATTGTCATTGCCCTTTTTAACCCTGTTCCATGTTTTGCCGCCTTGTTCGCTGAACCATGAATGAATATCGGCATAGGGATGACATAAGCCGCCCCGTGCATTAGATGACCTGCATGACAGATAATGCTCCACCGATATCCGCGCCCCGCTTTCTGGGGCAGGATAGCGCTTTGCCGGCTTCCCCTGAAGAAGCGATACTCGACTATGTACCAAATCCAAGGTCGGGCGAACTATACCTCACGCGCTTTGCGGTGCCTGAATTTACCTCGCTTTGTCCGGTTACTGCGCAACCAGATTTTGCGCATCTGGTGATTGATTACGCACCGGATCAGACGATTGTAGAATCCAAATCGTTGAAGCTGTTTCTGGGATCATTCCGCAATCATGCTGCTTTTCATGAGGATTGCACAGTTGGTATCGGCCAGCGGTTATTCACCGAGATGAAGCCCAAATGGCTGCGCATCGGCGGTTATTGGTACCCGCGTGGCGGCATTCCGATTGATGTGTTCTGGCAATCCGGCGAACCACCTCAGGGCTTGTGGATTCCTGATCAGGGTGTTGCTTCTTATCGCGGGAGGGGTTGAGTTGACGCACAAGCTATATGCTGCGCCGCTATCGCTCTATTCTGGAAAGGCGCGTGCTTATCTTGACTGGAAGGATGTGGATTATGAGGAGATTCTCTCCTCCGGAGAGGTTTACAAGGATATTATCGTTCCGAAAGTCGGACGGCCGGTTATACCCGTTTTAGATACAGATGATGGCCGAACCATTCAGGATACAACCTGTATTATCGACTATTTTGAAGCAGCGGTCGGCGGGCCGTCGGTTTATCCCGATACGCCAAAGCAAAGACTGGTCGCCTTATTGCTAGAAGCATTTGGCGACGAGTGGTTGGTCATTCCGGCGATGCATTACCGTTGGAATTACAACGAGGAATGGGTTTACGGTGAATTTGGTGCGACCGCCGCCCCGGATGCCAGCAAAGAAGAACAGTTGGCAATCGGGCGTGAGCGCGGTGCCAATTTCAAAGGTTTTTGCCCTATTCTGGGTATCAACCCCGAAACGATACCAGCGATCGAGGCAAGCTATGAGGCGTTGCTGGCTGACTTGGATGCGCATTTCGCGGTTCACGATTATCTGCTCGGTTCGCGGCCATCCATCGGCGATTATGGTCTGATTGGCCCGCTTTACGCGCATCTTTATCGCGATCCGGCTTCTGGCGAGATCATGAAGAGGCTCGCGCCGCGCGTTGCAGCATGGGTTGAACGGATGGTTGATGTCAGAGCGCCTCTGTCAGGCGAATTTCTGTTAGAAGACGAGATTCCCGCAACGCTGATCCCGGTGCTTGAACGGATGATGAGCGAACAAATGCCTTTTCTTCAGACCACTGCCAATATGCTTACCGCCTGGGCAGCGACCAATCCGGATGCAGAACTCCCCCGTGCGGTCGGCATGGCAGAATTCACAATCGAGGGCATAACGGCCCAGAGAATTTCGCCGCCTTTCAGTCTGTGGATGCTACAGCGTGCCCTGAGCTATTATCAAAGTCTAAGCAACGCCAACAAACTGGCCGTCGATCAGTTTCTGTCATCGATCAAAGGCAGTGATAGCTTTCGAAAATTTGAGGAAGGCCCGCACCTCGCTTTTGAAAATTTCAAACTATCGGTTGTCTAGAACTCAATTGGTACGCAAGAGCGGTCCATCATCAAAAACTGTGTCTATTTAGCACTATATTACACCGGTGTATCGCTTTTCCGCTTTTGCCCTATGAATCGCCTGCCGCTAACATTACTGTTAGCGCCATGAGCAGCATCCCCCACCATTATAATATTGCCATAAAACCCGATGATATCGACTTCATGGGCCATGTGAACAATGCCAATTATCTGAAATGGGTGCAGGATGCTGTTGTTGCGCATTGGGAGAAAATTGCGCCTTCAGAAGCGGTCGCAACGCATCTCTGGGTGGCTCTGAAACACGAGATAACCTACCGGAAACCGGCATTTCTGGACGATGATGTGATTGCCGAGGTTTTGCTGGAAAAAGTCCATGGTGCACGTGCTTTTTACAGCACAGTGATCCGCCGGGGCGAAGATGTGCTAGCGGAAGTGCAGTCGAGCTGGTGCTGTGTCGATGCCGATACATTGCGTCCGATGCGAATCGCCAAGGATATTGTCGCCAATTTTCTTGGCAGCAAAGGCTGAGCGAAGCGCCTAGCGCATCAGTCCACCGATCAGATTGCGAACAAAACGGCCAGCTACAGGGCCGGCCAATTCGGTTGCAATCGAACCAACTGCCGACGTCACTCCGGATCGCATCGGATTAGCCCGTGATTTCTTGCCAAGCATTGTCGAGGCGGCCATGCCGGCTGCGGAACCCATGGCAACCTTTGCACCGCGGCTAAAGGCTTTTTCCCACATACTTTTGCTTTTACGGGGCTGTTTACGGACTTCCTCTTCGCCCTTTTCCTCGACCTCTTTCGCGGTTTCAGTGGCATCGATGACCTTTTGCGCCAATATCTCTTCGGCGCTCTTGCGATCTATCTCTTCGTCATATTTTCCATCATGTGGTGAAATAGACTGCATGATCGCGCGCTCTTTGGCCGTTATCGGCCCCAGACGGGAACGCGGCGGCTTGATCAATGTCCGCTGGACAATCGATGGTGCGCCATCTTCCATCAAAGTCGATACGAGAGCTTCGCCGACACGTAGCTCGGTAATCGCTTTTTCGACATCCAGATCGGGATTGATCCGGAACGTATCTGCGGCGGCCTTGATCGCTTTCTTGTCGCGAGGAGTAAAGGCACGCAGGGCGTGCTGAACGCGATTGCCGAGCTGTCCGGCAACATCCTCGGGAATATCGACCGGGTTCTGGGTAACAAAATAAACGCCAACGCCTTTGGAACGGATCAGCCGTACGACCTGCTCGATCTTGTCTTCCAGCGCCTTGGGTGCGTCTTCGAATAACAAGTGAGCTTCATCAAAGAAGAAGACCAGTTTCGGTTTTTCCGGGTCACCAACTTCGGGCAGCGTCTCAAACAGTTCGGCCAGAAGCCAAAGCAGGAAGGTCGCATAAAGCTTTGGACTGCGCATCAACTGGTCAGCGGCCAGCACGTTGATATAGCCGCGGCCCTGATCATCACATTTGATGAAATCATCGATTTCCAGCGCCGGTTCTCCAAAAAACTGACCCGCGCCCTGGCTGTCGAGTTGCAGCAACTGACGTTGGATTGCGCCGACACTGGCTTTGCTGACATTGCCATATTTGGCTGATAGCTCTTTTGCATTTTCGGACGTGTAAGCGAGCATCGATTGCAGATCGTCAAGATTCAGCAACAAAAGACCTTCTTCATCAGCAAAGCGGAAGACGATGTTGAGCACGCCTTCCTGTGTGTCGTTCAGGTCCATCAGCCGAGCCAGCAGCAATGGCCCCATCTCGGTGATAGTGGTCCGGATAGGATGGCCTTGCTTGCCATAGAGATCCCAGAATATCGCCGGATTATCGGAATAGGCATAATCAACCATGCCTAATTCTTTTGCCCGTCCTTCGAGCTTGTCGGCATGTTTGAAGGTGGAGGAGCCTGCCATTGAAATGCCGGCCAGATCGCCTTTCACATCTGCCACAAAGACTGGTACACCATTGGCGGAAAAACTCTCGGCCAGGCCTTGCAGCGTCACGGTTTTACCGGTTCCGGTGGCACCGGCAATCAGGCCATGGCGATTGGCGCGCTTGAGGTTCAGGCTTTGACGCTCATCGCCGCCCAATCCCAAAAATATTTCTGTTGCGCTACTCATTCCCGAATCCCCTCAATCATTTGTTTTTGAAAGATATCCTTCACCATACAAAAAGGCCAGCGCGATGCGCTGGCCTTTGGGTAATGTTACAATTGACTTGGAGATATTAGCCTTGGTCGTTGAGCCGGACGGCGACGAAACGCGGATCACGGGACCCACGTTTAACCTGCAGTAAAACAGCTTCCCGGTTAGACCGTTTTGCGGCGCTAATAGCGTTGTCCAAGTCAGCAGCAGAGGTAACCGGACGCCGGTTGACGCTGGTGATCATAAAGCCACGTCTGATACCTTTTTGTGCTGCATCACTGCTTGGATCCACGGTAGAAACGACAACACCTTTCTGGGATGCTGAAACACCGATCTGCCGCGCAATCGCAGGCGTCAGATCGACGACCGATAATCCCAAAGCCTCGGCTGTTGCCTCTGCGCTGGAACCGTCTTCATCGGTACCCATGGGGTCTTCTGCATCGGGATCGAAGGTACTTGTTGCCAATTCTTCTTCTGAAGGACGCTTGCCCAGTGTCGCATTAACTTTGACCATTTTGCCGTCTCGGAGCAGCTCGATTGGAACCTTTGTTCCTACTGGCAAATTCGCGACCAGAAACGACAGGGTCTGATCCGGCGTGACGTCGCGGCCGTTGACTTTCACGATGACATCGCCAGCTTGAATACCGGCTTTAGATGCCCCTTCACCCGGCACAACGCTCTGGATAAACTCTCCGCGATTTTTGGGAAGACCCAAAGAATCTGCAAGGTCTTCGGTCAATGGGCTAATCTGCACACCAAGATAACCGCGTTCAATTTTTTCGCCTTTGCGCAACGTATTGACGATTGGCACAGCAACTTCCGCAGGGATAGCAAAACCGATTCCGACATTGCCGCCAGTTGGTGAAATGATCGCGTTGTTAATGCCGATGACATTGCCGTTCAGGTCAAACATTGGTCCGCCACTATTGCCGCGGTTGATTGAAGCATCCGTTTGCAGGAAGCGGTCATAGGCACCGCCTTGCCCGGTATTACGATGAATAGCAGATACGATACCGGTGGTCACCGTTCCGCCGAGACCGAAGGGATTGCCGATTGCGATCACCCAGTCACCGACACGGGCGCTTTCACTATCACCAAATTTGACGAACGGTAGATCTTTGTCAGCATTGATTTTCAGAACCGCAATGTCAGAAGCAGGATCGCGGCCGACCAAGGTGGCTTCATATTCGGTGCGATCCGGCATGATCACTGTAATTGTTTCAATTGTCGCGTTGCGATTGCCTGGGGCGACCACATGGTTGTTGGTGACAACATAGCCATCGGCGGAAATAATGAAGCCGGAGCCCAGCGATTGGGCTTCGCGAGTTTGATTGCCGCCACCGCCACCACGGCGATTGCCGAACAGGCCATCAAATGGCGTGCCAGCAAATGGGTTATTGTTCACTCGGACTCTTTGTGTGGTGGAAATGTTGACCACCGCAGGTTGAAGTTGCTCGGTCAGATCGGCAAAGCTCATCGGCGCACCCGCACGCGGTGCGGCGGCTCTCATGGCCTCACTGTCATTGGCAGCTACCTGAGCTCCAGCGGACCCGACGCCGGTCAGCGTCGCGGCACTTCCCGCTAAAAGCAATGCTGCTGAAATCCCGTAAGCGTAACGCACTATATATTCCTCTCAATTAATAGACATCGGCGATGAACGCTCGACATCAAACTCGTTCACGTTTGCGTAAATAACTGCCGCAAAATTTATGAACCGAATTTGAATACTAACACAGTCAATCCTTAACATCAGCCATATGATATCCGTTTTCGATCCATTCCATAGATATTTGGGAGCGGGAAATGGCTTTCGCAAGCCAAGAATCGCTAATTTATCGAAAAAAAACATGTTTCCGCAGAAAAAACGACAAATGTAGTCGATATGGTCCGCTGGCGCTGTTTACAATTCAAGGGCCGCTCTAAAATGTGAAATCGCCATCGGTTTTGCAGTTTGGTTTTTTGCTAAAGTCGAGCGATTCATTGGCAAGCTGCGTATCAAAAAATTCGTGAACGGTTGCGATTTTACCTTCGCGAAAAGTGAAGATATGCGCGTAACGCTGATCATAGCGCTTTCCGTTCTTGGCAAGGCCTTTAGCTTCCATAATCGCCGTCGTGCCATCGGGGCCGTCGTTCATGATCTTCCACTTTTGGGCAAACTGAAATTGTTCGAAGTCCAGCGCTTCGAAAATCAGCGGCAAAATGGTTTTGAGCGCTTCAAAACTCTCATAGCGACCGGATATGATTGTGTTGCCCGAAACATTGTAGACAACATCGGGATGATGAAGCGCTTCAAACGCATCGACGTCCAACCGGGCAAGCGCCTCATAATAGGCATTCACGATATCCCGATGGGAGGCCCGGTTGGATGTCAAAGCGATTTATCTGCCTCGGAACTGGCGCAGATATTCATTATCTGGTGACAGTACGAATGAAGAGCTAGGATCGCCTTCCTGTCCTCTGCGGAAGGTGGTTTCATAGCTTTTCATCGCGCGGTAAAAATCATAAAAATCCGCATCTTTGCCGAAGCTTTCCGCGTAGGTTCTCGCCGCACTCGCGTCTGCTTCCGCGCGAATAATCTGAGCTTGCTTGGCACCTTGCGCCTTGATCGTACGAGCTTCCTGTTCACGCGCAGTCCGCATGCGCTGATAGGCGCTTTCCAGCGGTGTACCGTCCGGGAGATCGGCGCGTTTGATCCGCACATCGACAATCTCGGCGCCATATTGGCGTGCTACCCGGTTCAGGCCGGTGCGGATATTGTCCATAACCTGACCGCGTTCAGGGCTAAGCAAAGCAGCAAATGGCCGCTTGCCGAGCTCGTTTCGCAAGGCTGAACCCAAGATTGGGCGCAGCTCGTCGGCTACGCGAGCCTCATTGCCGGCCGCGATGAACATCCGAAGCGGATCGGTGATGCGGAAACGCGCAAAGGCATCGACCTGCAGACGCAACTGATCGGTGGACAGCACTTGTTGCTGTTCCATTTCAACATCCAATATCCGTTTGTCGATCCACTCTACCTGTTCGAAGAACGGAATTTTGGGGAGCAATCCGGCGCCCGTCTGGCCGAAGGGTACATTGTCCTGATAACGGTTGATGATCCGCACCGGTTCACCAAAACGAACAACCACGCCCTGTCGGGTCTCGGGCACTATGATCAGTGTGTTAAACAGGATCAAGATCAGGCCAAAAGCGATTACGCTAAGGGCGACTGGATTTTTCATGATGTTACCCATTAGTTCGGCTCCGATGCTTGCGGCGCCGCAGCTTGGGCCCGTTTCTTGATTTCCGGTAGCGGCAGGTAAGGCGTGACGCCTTCTGCCTCAATAATGGTTTTATCTACTTGTGAAAGTACACGCTCCATTGTTTCATAATACATGCGTTGACGAGTAACCCGGGGAGCGAGGCGATATTCTTCGTAAACCTTGTCAAAGGCCGCCGATTCACCCTGCGCCTGGGCTGTAAGCTGCTGCGCATAGGCCCGTGCTTCGTTGAGATAGGTCTGGGCGGTTTGCTGGGCTGCGGAAACTTCCTTAAAAGCATCGTTCACTGCTGCGGGAGGATCGGCCTTCTTGATCGCAATACCGCGGATTACCACACCAGCGCCATAGCCATCGAGCAAGGCTTGCATGTTCTGTTCCACCTGTTGCTCAATTTCGGTTCGCTCTGACCCGATAGTGTCGTCGAGGGTGAAATTGGCGACTGATGCACGCATTGCAGATTCAGCAACCTCTTTGATCGTTTCTTCCTGCTCGGCAATTTGGAAAAGGAAGAGTTCAGGTGATTTGATATTCCAACGCACGGAATAGGCCAAGTCGACAATGTTCTGGTCACCCGTCAGAATCAGTTTTTCTGATTCACCGGTCGGAATGTCAATCGTCCGAATTTCTTCTACATCAAGCTTGGTAACCTGTTCAATCGGCGCAGGCAGGGTAAAATGAAGGCCGGGCTGCATTGTTCGGGAATAGGAGCCAAAGAGAGAAACAACACCGCGCTCCTGAGGACTGACACGGTGGATGCTGGTCAGTGCGACCCATAGGAGGACAAAACCGATTATCAAAATAGGCCACCAGGACCGGCCACCGGGCCGCTGAGGAATGCCGCCTTTGAAGCCGCCGCCGGTTCCTTTCTTGAATAGTTCTTCGAGCGAACTGGCGCCACCTTTGCGGCCGCCTCCAGAAGAGCCGCCCGCAGGACTGCCCCACGGATTGCGAGGACCGCCGCCCTTGCCGCCGTCGTCGCCGCCATTGCCCCAAGGGCTAGCCATGTTCAATATAGAACCCAAGAACGTTTTTTGGGACACCTGCCCATCAATTTTTTTATCCATATTGTCTTTATAGGAAGCGTCAGGTCAGAAAAACAGTGTCAATCCGATAAAAGTGCAACTATGCGAAGCAAATGACCGATATTTCTATGATTGAGGCGGCTTTGAACGAAGTTGCCAGCGGAAGATTTAGCGCGGTTCGTCTTGAAGATGGACGCGCATCCTTGGTATTGAACGTCAGCGGACTGGATGTCCGCGACCGTGGACAGATTGAAATTGCCGTTAAAAGCAAATTGCTTGCGCTCGATGGTGTTGAGAAAGTTGACATTGTGATGACCGCGGAAAAAGTTGAGCGCCGCTTGATTGCCATCGGCAGCGGCAAGGGCGGGGTCGGCAAGTCCACTCTTTCAACCAATCTTGCCATCGCTCTCAAGTCAATGGGGCATAAAGTTGGTATGGTTGACGCCGATATATACGGTCCATCCCAACCGCGCCTGCTAAACTGTGAAGGCCGCCGACCGGAAGCAGAAGGCAAGCAACTCATCCCGGTGCCGAACGAATATGACATTCCGGTGCTGTCGATGGGACATCTCGCCAAACCCGGCCAGGCTATTGCCTGGCGCGGCCCGATGGCAGGCAAGGCTCTCGAACAGCTGATTGATGCGCATTGGGGCAATACCGAGCTGTTGATCGTCGACATGCCGCCAGGCACTGGCGATGTGCAATTGTCGATGATGCAAAATCACAAGCCCGTTGGTGCGCTAATTGTATCAACGCCGCAAGATCTTGCGCTTATGGACGCGGTTCGCGCGGTGGACCTTTTTGAACAGGCCAAAATTCCGATTATCGGCATGGTTGAAAATATGGCGGGTTACATCTGTCCCCATTGCGGCGAAGTCAGCGATCCCTTCGGGTCGGGTGGCGCCGAAGCGGCGGCCAAGACTATGGGCATGGCCTTTATGGGGCGGGTGCCTCTGGATATCGAAATTCGCAAGTCGAGCGATGGTGGAACGCCACCGGCCTGTTCCGACAGCCTGCAGGGGAAAGCCTTTCATGATATTGCCAAACGGCTCGCGACATGGTTGGATGAGCGGTAAGTCGTACAGGGATAGAAGAAAGAGCCGCTATGCCTTTGGAAACCGATCAGGATATCGCCCGTCTTCTGACAGATACGCGGCGCATTGCTCTGGTTGGAGCATCCGCAAAGCCGGAACGGGCGAGCAACCGCATTCTCGAATTTCTGATTGACCAGGGCTATGTTGTTATCCCGGTTAATCCAGGATTGGCTGGGCAGACACTGCATGGTGTCGAAGTCGTATCATCACTTGAAGCGATCGACGGTCCGATCGATATGGTTGATATCTTTCGCAACTCAGCAGCAGCGGGCGGCGTGATTGATGAAGCGATAGCGGTGGGCGCCAAATCAATATGGACGCAGTTAAACGTGATCAATAGACCGGCGGCGGAACGCGCAGAAAATGCCGGACTGGATGTGGTGATGGATCGTTGCCCGAAGATAGAAATCCCGCGGCTTGGGTTATTAAAGGATAATGATGGTAGCTGATCCGGACATCAGCAGCGAAACGGAAACGGGCGAAAACAAACCAGTTGGTTTCAGCCGTCGCAACTTCCTGATTGGCGGTAGCGCCGCGGTTGGGCTGGTGGTCGCCTGGGCAATCTGGCCGCGATCCTACGAGCCCAATATTAGCGCTGCCGAGAATGAAGAGATATTTGGAGCTTACCTAAAGCTGTCCAAGGAAGGGCAGATCACGGTTGTGGTCCCGCAAAGCGAAATGGGGCAAGGCGTCTATACAATTTTGCCGCAGATATTGGCGGATGAACTGGGTGCTGATTGGCGCACCATTGCCGTTGAGCCAGCGCCGATCAACCCGCTCTATGCCAACAGTTTTCTGGCGCAGCAATGGGCAGAAACACTGCTGCCGCCGGGCGCCGGAGCATTGACTGACAAAGAGATGGCGGCCTGGCTGTCGAAGAATGTCGCTACCCGGAATGATTTTATTGTTACGGCGGATTCGGCGTCCATAGCGGCCTATGCTGGTAGCTTCCGTGAAGCTGGCGCGGCAGCACGCGTCTTGCTCAGCAAGGCCGCCGGTGAAAAATGGGATGTAGCCTGGGAATCCTGCATTGTTGAAAATGGTTTTGTTTCCAATGGCGATAAAAAACTGCGCTTTGGGGAACTGGTGGCTGACGCTCTGAAACAGGAATTGCCTGATCCAATTCCGTTGCGATCCAGTCCAGTCAACAATCTGGTCGGGCAAGATGTTCCCCGCCTTGACATGCCGGCGAAGCTTGACGGTTCTGCGAATTTTGCTGGTGATGTCAGATTGCCAGACCTTGTCTACGCCTCACTGCGGCAAGGACCGATTGGCGCAACCCGCTTGAAATCGTTCAATCGAGAGGGGGCGAGCAAGATTACTGGTCTTGTCGATGTAGTCGAGCATGACAAATGGATCGCCGCGGTCGCAACCAACTGGTGGGCAGCCAATCAAGCGCTCGATAAGATGAGCCCAATGTTCGAAACAACCGGTCTGTTACCCGATAGTGATACAATTGATGCTACTCTCGAAAAAGCGCTCGAAGACGGCGCTGGCAAAAGGCTCGCGAGCCGCGGAGAGACGGAGCCTGCCTTTGACGAGCATACGAATATCCGTTCCATTTATCGGGTTGAAGCCGCATTGCATGCACCTATTGAAACCCGCACCGCAACTGCCGATTTTCGAGATGGCCGATTGGAATTGTGGCTGGCAACGCAGGCACCTGCGGCAGCAGTAAAAGCGGCCGCTGATGCTGCAGAAATCAGCACGGACAATGTAACTCTCTATCAGATGTTGGCCGGTGGATCTTTCGGGCGAAATCTCGACAGCAAAATCGCCGCCCAAGTCGCTTTTATTGCCAAGAAAATGGCACGGCCGGTGCAGCTCATATGGTCGCGAGCCGAAGAAATGATGCATGATCATTATCGTCCACCAGCCGCCGCCCGGCTTGATGCCGCGACTGACAAGGCAGGCCGTATACAGGCATTGCAAATAAAGGTTGCGGCGCCAGCTACGGCGAGAGAACAAAGCAAACGAGTTGTTCAGGGGATGAACGAAATTAAAGCTATGCAGGCATCGATTGACGAAGCCGATAGCAAAGCCGTTGAAGGCGCTGATGTCATTTACAACATCGCCAATTTTTCGCTCGACCATCATCCGGCTTATATTGGCGCGCCTACGGGGAACTGGCGTAGCAATGCGCACAGCTATAATGCTTTTTTTGTTGAATCGTTTATCGACGAACTCGCTGCCAAAGCGAAAATCGAACCCCTGTCTTACCGCATGCAGATGATGTCGGGGCGACCGCGTCTGGCACGTTGCTTGACAGGTGTTGCCGCGATGGCAGGGTGGGATGGCGGTCTTGATGGCAGTGGCCAGGGATTGGCTTGCCATTCCATGCGCGGTGGCCATATCGCCGTAATTGTCCGCGCCAATCGCGGCGACAGCGGCCTTCGCGTGAGGCGCATTTCCGCGACCGTCGATGTGGGAAGGATCATTCATCCAGACATTGCCCGGCAACAGATCGAAGGCGGTATTATCTATGGTCTCGCTATGGCATTGGGCGCAGCCACACGTTTTCACAAGGGCTTGCCCCTCGCACGCCGGCTGAGTGATTTGTCTTTGCCGCGTCTTGCGGAAATCCCGCCGATACAAATTGAATTTATTCGCAGCGAAGAAGATCCTGTCGGCGTTGAGGAGATTGGCGTACCAGCTGTTGCTCCCGCCATTGCCAATGCTCTTTTTTCTGCAACGGGACTTCGGTTCCGCCAACTGCCATTATTCTCAGAGGCTTCTTGAAAATGCAGACCCTTGACCATTTACCAGCCGGGCATCCACCGGTAAAAACCGGAAAAATCGGCGTGCTTCTGGTAAATCTCGGGACACCTGATGCCCCGGAGAAAAAGGCGGTGAAGCGCTATCTGAAACAATTTCTTTCGGATAAGCGAGTGGTCGAAATTCCCGATATCATCTGGCAGCCCATATTGCGCGGAATCATATTGAACACACGCCCGAAAAAATCGGCCCATGCCTATAGTCTGGTGTGGACTGATGAAGGTTCCCCGCTGGCTGTCTATACGCGGCGCCAAGCCGAGGCACTGGCAGGTAAATATGGCGACCAAGTCCAGGTCGATTGGGCGATGCGATATGGCAATCCCAGCATAGGGAGTAAAATGGAGGCTCTGAAAGACGCAGGTTGCGAACGGATTCTCGTGGCGCCGCTTTACCCTCAATATAGCGGTGCAACGACTGCCAGCGTGCATGATGCAGTTTTTGATGCGGTAAAATCGATGCGTTGGCACCCCGCGATCCGTGTTTTACCTCCATATCATGATGATACCGATTATATCGGCGCGTTAAAAACGACTGTAGAGGCTGGCCTTGCCGGACTGGACTTTGAACCGGACGCAGTGATTGCCAGCTTTCACGGCATGCCGAAAAGAACGTTGGAATTGGGCGACCCCTATCATTGCCATTGTCAAAAAACTGCGCGTTTGCTTTCCGAAGCAATGGGACGGGAACTTACAATTGCTTTTCAGTCACGCTTCGGTCCGGCCAAATGGCTGGAGCCCGCCACTGACCTTACGCTTGAGAAACTGGCTGAGGAAGGCAAGACAAAGGTCGCGATATTTGCGCCCGGTTTTTCCAGCGATTGTCTGGAAACCTGCGAGGAGCTGGCAATAAGGGGCAAGGAAGATTTTGAAAATGCAGGCGGCGAGCGTTTTGCCTATATCCCATGTTTGAATGACAGCGAGGTCGGTATCAATCTTCTTGATGGTCTGGTGCGCCGGGAACTGGCCGGATGGATCTAGACACGGACGATATTTTCCATCCACCATTGAAGCGCAGTATCACGATTGCAGGGCATCAGACATCGATCACTCTGGAGCCTTTATTTTGGGATATGTTGAGAGATGCAGCGGAGAAACGAAACCTGCCTATCAATGCTTTGGTCGCGCAAATTGACGTTCATCGGCTGGATGCCGAGGAACCACCGGGGCTGGCAACGGCGATCCGCTTGTGGTTGACGCATGATCTGCTTGGAAAATCCGCCCAAGCCGACTAAGGCAGCGTCATGAACGCAACCCTTCTTGTCATGGCGGGCGGCGCAGTGGGCGCGGCAGCGCGTTATAATCTGGGACGGCTGGTTTTCCATTGGGGCGGAACAGATCTGCCTTATGGCACTTTGATCGCCAATATATTGGGTGGTTTACTAATGGGTGTGCTGGCCGGTGTGCTGGCGCGCAGTGATATTTTCGATGAGCCGTGGCGGTTGCTGCTCGGCGTCGGTTTGCTGGGTGGTTTTACGACCTTCTCGGCTTTTAGTTTGGAAGTTTTGAATATGATTGAGCGCGGAAATTGGGGCATAGCACTTGGCTATGCATTGCTATCCGTCATTGGTTCGGTCCTCGCACTATTTGCGGGCCTGGTGGCGGTAAGAGCAATAGCATGACCGGTTTTGATCCCACTGCCGAAAGCGGCTCCGAAGAGGAAAAGCCGCAAGGTCAGGGCAAGCTCAAGGAACAAAAGCAGGCGCTGAAGGTGCTTGATGTGCGGCAGTTTACCGTGTCGGCCGACGATGATGATATCCGGCTCGATCGATGGTTTAAGCGCCATATGGAAGATGTGCCGTTTAACGTCGTATCGCGCTGGTCGAGAACTGGTCAATTGCGGTTGGATGGCAAGCGGGTCAGTCCGGGCGACCGGGTCAATGAAGGGCAGGTTATTCGCGTCCCGCCGGCAGAAATAGAGCGACCGGGCCGCGTTGCGAAACCGCGGACCGATCTGTCGCAAGATCAGATTGATTTTGTGCAGGAACTTGTGATCCACAAAGACAAATCGGCCATTGTGGTCAACAAGCCACCGGGTTTGGCAACACAGGGCGGCAGCAAGACGACCACCCATCTGGACGGGCTGCTCGACGCGCTGACTTATGACGCAAAAAGCAGACCCAAGTTGGTGCACCGGCTGGACAAGGATACTAGCGGCGTTATCCTTTTGGCACGGTCACCGGGTGCCGCTTCCTTTTTCTCCAAACGGTTTTCAGGCCGGACGGCACGAAAAGTCTATTGGGCGCTGGTCATGGGTGTGCCCGAAATCGCCGATGGTATGATTGATTTGCCGCTGTCCAAGCAACCGGGCTCTGGCGGTGAAAAAATGCATGTCGACGAGGAAAACGGGCAAGCCGCAAAATCGCGCTACCGGATCATCGAACGCGCGGGCAACCGCGCGTGCTGGGTTGAATTGCAGCCGTTTACCGGGCGCACCCACCAGCTTCGTGTGCACATGGCGGCCATTGGTCATCCGATCTTGGGAGACGGTAAATATGGCGGTAAAGAAGCCTTTCTGACCGGCTCGATCAGCCGGAAGATGCATCTGCATGCCCGCCGACTGAAAATTGAGCATCCAGATGGACATAATCTGGACGTCAAAGCCGAACTCCCTACACATTTTGCTGAAACAATTGAGGGATTAGGTCTTGACCTGAGCCTGGGCGATTTGCCTCTGGAAGAAAAGAAACCGGGTGGGAAGGCGGTACGCAAGAAACAGGGCCGCGCTCATGCCAAACAAATCCGCAAAGACAAGCGCGGCGAACGCCGCGGGCGTGGAGAGAATGAAGGCAAGCCGACGAAAGCCGGCAAGCCAACCAAGCGCGAGCGGCCCAATGCCGGAAAAGCAACGCACAAGAAAAACATGCCGCACAAAGCCAAAGTCAAACAAAAGAGCCGTTAATGCATCCCGATCCCGCGTTCCGATGGCCCAAGTCGGGCAATGACCATAATGATGCCGATGAGCGTGCCGCGCTGGAGGCGTTGATTGCCCAAATCGGATTTGGCATGATTTTCGCGACTACATCTGATGGTCCTCGTGTTGCACATGTGCCGGTTTTTTCCACCGGAGACGGCGCTTTGCAATTCCATCTGTCCCGGGGCAGTGCACTGACCAAAAGCTTGGTAGGTTTGACAGCGCTTTGTGTACTTAATGGACCGGAGGCCTATATCAGCCCTGACTGGTATGGGATCGACGATCAGGTTCCGACATGGAACTATCTGTCGCTCGAACTGGAAGGTCCTGTTCGCGAAATGGAACGCGAAGGGCTGATTGCCTTGCTGGATGACCTTGCCGAGCAGAATGAAGCCAAGCTGGCGCCGAAAACACCATGGCATCGTGACAAGATGGATGCGGGTAAGTTTGACAAGATGGTTGATGCCATCGTCGGTTTCGAAATGGAGATCATGGCATGGCGACCCACGGCGAAATTCAGTCAGAACAAGCCCGCTGTAGCCCGTGATAATGCCGCCGATGCGCTCGATGCTATCGGGCGGCGAGCTGTGGCGCATATGATGCGGGAGTTTGCACCTAAATGAACAAGCTTGCCCTGTTCGATTGCGATGGCACGATGGTCGATAGCCAAGCCAATATTTGTGCCTCAATGGATCAGGCTTTTGCTGCGCACGGTCTTGCTCCGCCCGATCATCACAAGACACGGCGCATCGTCGGTCTCAGTCTTCAGGAAGCCGTGCGCCAGCTGTTACCCGATGGGGAAGATGCACTGGTCGCTGCCGTGACCCAATCTTACCGCGATGGTTTTTTTGCAATGCGGGAGCAGGGTGCGGTACAGGAACCGCTTTATGATGGTCTGATCGGATTAATCGACCGGCTAGAAAGTGACGGCTGGGTGCTTGGCGTTGCCACCGGAAAGTCTGATCGCGGACTGAATCATGTTCTGGAAGCCCACGGATTGACAGGCCGGTTTGTGACATTGCAGACCGCCGACCGTCATCCGTCCAAGCCGCATCCGGCAATGGTAGAACTGGCGATACTGGAAGCCGGTGCCGCTGTGGAAACAACCGTCATGATTGGTGACACGACCTTCGACATGGAAATGGGTGTTAATGCCAGTGTCCGCCCGATTGGAGTCGACTGGGGTTACCATGATAGCCACGAGTTGCTAAGCGCGGGTGCGCATGTCGTCGCTGCAACCATGGATGAATTATACGAGACTCTCAATCAATGACCCAGCAACCCGAAAAATCTGACGACCCCATTTATGTTGCCGATCCGGAAAAGGAAAAGCAGGCCAAGTCGCTGCATTTCATGGTCAGTATCATCCGGTTGCTGGGCATCGCGATATTGATGTTGGGCATTGCGATTGCACTAGGGCGGCTCGCCAATATTCCGGCGGCGGTGGGTTATGTGCTGGTCATAATCGGCCTTGTGCAGACCTGGGTCGCACCAATCATGATGGTGCGATCATTCGTGAAGCGACAGGTGGCGGAGGAAGCTGACAAAGAAGCGTCCGATGAAAAGATTTTATAAGCGGGCTGCCAGCAGCGCCGCAGACAATGGTTTTGCGATCCATCTCGATGGGCGCCCGATCAAAACCCCCGCCCGTAACCCGTTCAATTTGCCGACCCGGCAGCTGGCTGAAGCGATAGCTGCGGAATGGACGGCGCAAGGCGAAGAGATTGATCCCGCCACCATGCCGCTGACCGCTTTGGCACAGGGTGCGCTGGATCAAGTTGCCCATGAACGGGATCGGATTGTCGGGCGCATTGCCGCCTTTTCCGACAGCGATATGCTCTACTATCGCGGTGACGACAGCCAACAGGCGCTGGCCGATCATCAGGCCGAACAGTGGGATCCGCTGCTCGACTGGGCGCGTCAGCGCTATGATGTCAGCTTCACTTTAACCCGCGGGATCATGCATCAGTCCCAGTCAGAGCAAACAATCACGCGTCTGTCCGAAGTGGTTGAAACGCAAGACGACTTCACCCTTGCTGCGATGCTATCACTGGTTGGTCTTGCCGGGTCGCTGGTCGCTGTGCTGGCGCTGGTTGAAGGGGCCTATGATGCCGATACGCTCTGGCCGTTGGTGAATCTGGAGGAATTGTGGCAGGAGCAGCAATGGGGAGTCGATGATCTAGCGGTAGAAACCCGCGCGATCAAGCAGGCCGAATTTCGCGCGGCCGTGCAATTTCTTGATCTGTCCCGTACTTAGCTTTTCCCTTTTGGCGCTTTTTCCGCTACAGGCCTGTAACTGTAAACGGAGACTACATGACAACTACTTCCCCACGCCAGCCTTTGGCGCTATGTGACAGCCCGGCAGAGGCCGTCGCTCTTCTCGAAAAACTCTACCAAGAACAAATTGATCTGATAACCGAACGTTTTGGCCGCTATGCCAAAGGCGATCTATCTGATGGCGACCGCGAACAAGGCGTTTATCCGATGATTTCGGTTGAAATCCCGGCCGATCAGGCGACCGAGACCAGCAATCTGGCATCGGGCCGAATTTCCGATATCAACTGTTACAGCACCACAATCAGTCAACCAAAACTCTATCGCCGTTATCTGCTTGACCAGCTGGAGCGGATCAACCGCATCTTTACCGCGAAAATCCATGTCGGCTTGTCCAGCACCCCCATTCCACTGGCATTTGCGATTGAAAATGCCGCTGGCGGGTTGGACCGGGATCGCAAGGATGCGCTGCCCAATCATTTCCACACACCCAATCTGGTCAAGACCAATGATGAAATTGTCGATGGCGGCCAGATTTTTCAGGATGATGTCGATAGCGCTTTGTCGCTCTTCACCGCCGAACGGGTGGACTATTCGCTGCACCGTATCCGCCACTATTGCGCGACTGATCCGGAATATTTCCAGCCTTTTATTCTGTTCACCAACTACCAGCGCTATGTCGATGAGTTTATCGAATTTGGTTTGGAAGAAGTGAAGTCCGGTAAAGCGGAAATGCTGGTTGAACCGGGTAACCGGATCACCGGTGCGGATGGCAAACCATCTTGTCCACCGATTGCAAAGCCGCCGCAAATGCCGGCCTATCATCTGGTCCGCAAAGATGGCAGCCCCGGCGTTACGCTGGTCAATATGGGCGTTGGTCCTTCCAATGCGAAAACGATTACGGATCACCTGGCTGTCTTGCGACCGCATGTCTGGCTGATGATCGGTCACTGCGGAGCGTTGCGCCGGACGCAGCGGCTGGGCGACTATGTTCTTGCGCATGCCTATCTGCGCGACGACAATGTCCTCGATGACGTGTTGCCGCCCAGCATCCCGCTGCCAACCATTGCCGAAGTGCAACTCGCGTTGACCAAGGCGGTGCAGGAGGAAACCGGCATTGACCAGTCACAGCTTAAACAACATCTGCGCACCGGCACCGTGGTGACCACCGGAGACCGTAACTGGGAATTGCGCTTTGAGCAGATCGCCAAGCGCCTCAACCAGTCCCGTGCTATTGCCATTGATATGGAATCGGCAACCGTGGCGGCCAATGGCTATCGCTACCGGGTGCCCTACGGGACGTTGCTCTGTGCTTCGGACAAGCCGTTGCATGGCGAGATTAAACTGCCGGGGATGGCTGATGCTTTCTATCAGGAGCGCGTTGGTCAGCATCTCGCGATCGGATTGCGGACAATCGATCTGCTGGCGAAAGAGGCAGATGCGGGGACATTGCATAGCCGGAAATTGCGGAGTTTTGGCGAGCCTCTGTTTCGGTAGGGCACAACCTTCCTCTCCCTCAGGGGAGAGGAATAATCCGCTAAATTCCACTGAAGTTCACAAAGTGCACAGGGTCCTTTGGGCTTGTCATCTTGTGCCACCAAACTTCAAAGTTCACACAAATCACACAGCATCGCGTTTCACGCTGCACGTGGCGAAGTTGACAAAGTGGACACAGTCCTTTTGGGCATTTTTCGCCGTGCAAGAAAATGGCAAAGTTCACACAAGTCTCACCCCCTCATGCGGATTGTGAGGATCTATTCAATTGTCAAAGAGCCAGCGGCGACGATGCCACAAACGGCTGTGTGTAGGACAGATAAAAAACGCAAATCATACGCCATTGACCCAGATCAAACATATTGTTGCGCTGGATCAATGCGACCCCTTCTTGCCCTGCCTAACCCCATTGGGAACCAAGTAAGAAGGATGTTTCCAATGTACAGAAGGACAAAGTTTCTCGCCCTAGCAGCGGTATCGGCCATGGCGATTACGTCTACGCCGGCTTTTGCCGAGCAGGGCGACATATTGCTCCGCGCCCGGGTCATCAATGTGATGCCGAGCGAGGAAAGCAGTTCGATCCTGCCCGCCTTTCCCGGAGAGCAAGTCAGTGTTGATAACAGCCCCGCACCGGAATTCGATATCACCTATATGGCGACCGACAATATCGGGTTCGAGCTGATTGCGGCGACGACCAAGCATAGCGCGAGCGGTGTCACCGGAACCACCGGCAGCATCGGCCGCCTCGCCAAGACATGGGTGCTTCCACCGACCCTGACGGCGCAATATCACTTTGCCCCCGATGCGGCGATCCGCCCCTATATTGGGGCCGGAATCAACTACACGATTTTCTACAATGAAAAAGCGACCCGGGATCTGGAGGCGGCGGTCGGTGACACGAATGTCAACCTGAAAGACAGCTTCGGCTACGCGCTGCAAGCGGGGATGGATATTCCGATCAACGACCGGATATTCCTGAATTTCGACGTCAAATATCTCGATGTTGACACCACGGCTACGCTGCGCACCACCGATGCCGGAACGCAGCGGGTGAAGATCAATCTCGATCCGATCGTGGTCGGCGTTGGACTAGGAATCAAGCTATAGGAATGAACTGGAACTTATAGCTTTTGGGGGAGGTCACGCGAGGACGCAAAGCCGCCAAGACGGGACAACTTGGCCGCTTTGGGTCTTTGCGTGATTATTTTTTCGTCATACTGAATTAAGTTCAGCATGACGGATCGTTTTGACAGTTTCGTCCTGCCTGTCATCAGCCACCTCGTCATTCCAAACTTGATTTGGAATCCAGAGCGAGCTGACACTGACTATGTCTTTCCAAAACGGTTCAGGCGAGAACCAAACATGCGTGACCCTAATGCAATGCTCTGACAGCCGCTGAAGTTAACCCCCAATTCCCAAAGCCATCGCTGCTTCCCTGATCCGCTTCGCCTCAGCGCCGTCATTTTTAAACGCAGCCAGCCCATCGGCCATTGCCTTTTTCGCCTTGGCGGTCTGACCCAGTTGTTGGCGGCTGCGCATCAACATGATCCAGCCATTGGCGTCATTGGGATTGGATTGCAGTCTTTTGTCGAGGCCATCCACCATGTTGGCGATCATCGCTTCCTGTTGGCCAGCGGGCAGGGCGGCGGCGGCTTGCATCTGCTCTCGGCTCGGGCCCGGAATGGCAGCGGTCGCCACTTGCGGGCCGTCAGTGGATATACCACCGGTCGGTGCGGAGGGCGAGATTTTCGCGAGGCGCGCAGCCACGTCGATATTTTCCTTTTCGGCAACCTGTCCGATCACGCGGCGGATGTCTTCGGCATAGGGTGCATCGGCTGGCGTGTCTTCGAGCAGCGCGAACCAGTCGTTGATCGCGCCTTGATGATCGCCGGAAATGTCCTTTTGTACGGCGAGAAAATAGCGCGCGCGGGGATCACTTTTATCCAGTGCGAGTGCCTTTTTGAAGGCATCGGCTGCATCCGGGGGCACTTGCTGTCCGTCGCTGGACATCACCAGCGCTTCGCCAAGCATCGACCAATATTCCGGATTTTTCGGATCGAGCGTTGTCGCGCGTTTCATCGCTGTCGCGGATTCGGCAAATTTCTGCGTCTCGAAATAGCTCCAGCCCAGCATGCGCCAGCTTTCGGCATCTTCGGGATCTTCCTGCAGCTTCTTCTCCAGGCCGGCGATGACCTCATTGACGCTGGGCGCTTGTTCCGTCTCGCCAGCGGCAAGTCCTGCATCGGAACTGCCAACCGCGTTGTCGCTATCCATGCCACGATAAACCTGAACGCCGACCGCGCCAATTGCTAGTACAGCCGCAGATATCAGCGCTATACGGCTAATATTGCTTCCGGACTTCCCGGACGGTGTAACGGTTTTTTCTGGTTCGCTCATTGCAAAGTTTTTCCTCAACTGGTGCGACCCGGATGATCCACTAGTTTGTCGTGAACCGCAATGGTTTGACAAGTATTTATTGTACAAAACAATTTGAGACCAAAGCGGATTAGACTGTGATATTTTCCACTGGCATCTCAAAAGCATTTTGGTAAGGTGCTGGTAAGTGAAGTCTTTTGGGGTCGCGCTTAAGCCAGAAAGATTACTGCATTGGCCTGTTAAAACGCATGAGGGAGCGTTGGGTCGACACGGTAAAAGGGGGAAGATAGCGCGTGGCTGACAAGTTTCGAGTAGTGATCGTAGGATCCGGGCCTGCAGGCATGAGTGCCGCTGGGCGGGCCGCGCAGTTGAAGCTAAAACATGTGCTGCTGGAAAAGACCGATCATCTGTCGGACACCATCTATAAATATCAAAAAGGCAAGCATGTCATGGCGACGCCGAGTCAGCTGGTGCTGCGCTCGGATATGGATTTTGACGCGGGCAAGCGCGAGGCGATCCTGGGCACCTGGGACAAGCAGACCGAAGTGTGCGGCGTCAATGTCCAGTTTAATGCGGAGCCGGTGAAGATTGAAGGGGAAGAGGGCAACTTCACCATCACCCTGAAAAACGGCGATAAAGTGTTGGCCGAGACGATCGTTATGGCCATCGGTACGCAAGGCAACCCCAATCTGATGCGCTGCCCCGGTGGTGACAACAAGCTGGTGCAGTATCAGCTGGATGATCCCGGTGAATATTTTGACGAGCATATTACGGTCATCGGTTCCGGCGATGCGGGGATAGAAAATGCGCTCGGTCTGGCGGCAGATGCGGCGCAGAATAATATTGTTACGATTCTAAACCGTTCGGCCGAATTTGCCCGGGCGAAGAAAGCCAATGTGAAGCTGCTGATGGAAGCCGGCGAGCAGGGCAAGGTGATGATCCGCAACGAGACGACGCCAGCCGAAGTCAAGGATGGTGAGCTGGTTCTCGAAACGCGTGATGGGCAGGAAACGATTCCCTGCGACCGCATCATAGCGCGCATGGGATCTGCCCCGCCACGCAAATTTGTCGAAGAATGCGGGATAGAATTTACCAGCGAAGATCGCGAGGCCTACCCCAAGCTGACCCCCGCTTTTGAAAGCACGAAGAAGGGCATTTATGTCATCGGCGCTCTGGCGGGCTATCCGCTGATCAAGCACTGCATGAACCAGGGCTATGATGTCATTGAATTTATCAACGGCAACACTGACCTCAAACCTGCTGATGAGCCCATTCTCGAGAAGAAATTTGCTGGCCTGCCGGGTGGCAAGTCGGTCGATGAGTGGCTCGAATTTTTCCGCGAGAAAGTGACCATCCTCAACGATCTGTCGCCGTTGCAGATGCGCGAGTTTATGCTCGATAGCGAGGCACGCGCCTATCGCCGCGATGAGGTCGTGTTTGAGCGTAATGATCCCGGATCATCGCTGTTCACTATTGCGCAGGGCTCGGTGCTGGTCGAGGTTGATCCGAACGACAGCTCCAAAGTCATTCCGATTGAAGAAGGCTCGATCTTTGGCGAAGTCGGGTTGATCTCCGGCCGTCGTCGGGGCGCTACGGTCAGGGCAGCTGAAGATATGATCGTGATTGAAGTGTCGCGCACGGCGGCGCTGAAATTGCAGGCCTCTGTCCCTGCCGCCAAGCGCGCAATCACCCGGATATCGACCGAACGGCAATTGCTGCAGATGTTCGGTTCCGGCTTGACCAAGGAAGATATAGCAGAAGCAGTAGAGACGAGCGAGATCGTCAACGTTCGCGCCGGCGAGACGATTATCAACGAAGGCGATGACGGTAATGACATTTTTGTCATCCGCGTCGGATCGATGGTTGTCGAGAAAGAAATTGGCGGAAAGCCGGTGTTCCTCTCCTATCTCCCAGCCGGTTCCTATGTCGGCGAAATGACCCTGATTGCTGGCGGTATGCGCACGGCGACGGTCAAGGCGGCGATCAAGTCGGAAGTCATCAAGATACAGGGCGATGCGTTCAAGAAAGTTCTCGACGCCCATCCCGATCTGCTTCGCCGGGCCAAAAAGGATATGGCCGCACGGCAAGATATCAACGCATTTGTCGAAGCCAAGAAAGACAGTTTCTCGGGGGTTGTCGACATGTATTCCGGGGTTGCCAATTTCCTCGTCGACAATGGCATTGGCGAGGCGACCGATGTGTTGCTGATCGATGAAAACCTTTGTGTCGGTTGCGACAATTGCGAGAAAGCCTGCGCCGACAGCCATGAGGGCCTTTCCCGTCTTGATCGCGAAGCCGGGCGTACCTATGCGCATTTGCACGTTCCGACCAGCTGCCGTCATTGCGAGCATCCGCATTGCATGTCCGACTGTCCACCTGACGCGATCCACCGCGGTCCCGATGGCGAAGTGTTTATCGATGACACCTGTATCGGCTGCGGCAATTGCCAGCGCTACTGCCCTTACGGTGTGATCCGCATGGACAAGGTGCCGCCCAAGAAGCCGGGGATTCTCAACTGGTTGCTCTTTGGCTTTGGTCCCGGCCCGGGTGAACCGGACAAGAATTGGGTTGCTGAAAACAGTGATCCAGCGGTCGAGAAGCCCAAAAAAGCGATTAAGTGCGATATGTGCGCCGGCATAAAAGGCGGTCCGGCCTGCGTTCGCGCTTGTCCGACCGGTGCCGCGATCCGTGTTGCTCCAGAGGAATTCCTCACCGTCGCCAAGCTTGAGCAGGAGGACGCATAATGGCCTCTGTTCCTGTTCCCGGCGGCGGCGCGAAAAAGAAAGTCGCCATGCATGACGGCTTTCTGAAGCATGCCGGTTATAAATGGCTGAAAATAGCATCCTTCATCATGCTGATATCCATTGTCAGCTATCTTTTTATCGACGTCTCCCCCCGCCACAATGGCGGGAGCTGGTATGGCTATACGCTGGGGACCATTGGTGCCGGGCTGATCCTGTGGCTGACAATGCTCGGTGTGCGCAAACGTGCGATGACGGCGGGCAAATGGTCGCTCAAGGCATGGACCTCAGCGCATATCTATCTCGGTCTCAGCCTGATTGTTATCGGCACCTTGCATACCGGATTCCAGTTTGGCTGGAACATCCATACGGCTGCCTATGCCTTCATGATGATCGTGATCATTTCGGGCATTGTCGGTATCTATTTCTACGCAACCATTCCGCAGGCGCTGTCCAATAACCGCGACGAGATGACCGAGACGCAGATGCTGGAAAGCCTGCGCTCGCTCGATCGGCAATTGCATGAAGCGGCACAACCGCTGTCGGCGGAACATGCCGCTCTGGTGCTGCAATCGCTGGAACAGGATCCCTTTGGCGGCGGTTTCCTGAAACGGGTGTCCGGAAAATATCCCAATTGCGCTACCCGCGCTGCGCAGGCTGATTTGCGGCGAGAACGCGCTTATCAGCCTCGCATGGGGGGTGATGATCCGCTCGATAAAGTCGATGCATTGCTCGAAAAGAAAGAGGCAACGCTCGCCCGCGTGCGCCGTCATCTCCGATTGAAGGCCTTGCTGCAGGTCTGGTTGTTCATCCATGTGCCCATGACTTTCGCCCTGATCGCGTCGCTATCGGCGCATATCATCAGCGTTTTCTTTTACTGGTAGGCGGGAGATAGACCCATGACATTTATCGTTCGTCAAATTGCCGTAACCGCCGATGGCCGCGAGATTATTCGCGCCAATCCGTTTGCCGAGCCCCAAATCGGGGTTGGCCGTAACGCCCAGAACGCCATTCATTTACCCGATCTTGCCGTCAATCCAGACCATGCCGTCATTCGGCAACTGGACGACGGGCGGATAGAGATTGAGAGCGTTTCCGGCCAGAAATTCTCGGTCGATGGCCGCGATAAGATGACGGCGACGATTGATCCCGCCAAAGGCGCAGAGATTGGTTTTGGCGGTCATGTCATTTCGGTCAGCCATGACGAAGAAGGCGTTATCCTTACCGTCAAACGTGTCGAGGCTTTGTCTGATTCCGCGGAAGACCGGGAAGAAGGCGCGCTTTATACATTAAAGGGCCTATTGCCCGGCAAACGCATAAGCGCATGGAGCTTTATCGGACTGGTGCTGGCCGCTTTCCTGATCTGGCCGATTTATACCTGGGCGACCTATAGAGGCGTTGAGGAACGGCCGGATGGCTTCCATGCCGATACGATGTGGTCGTCGGGCAAGCTGAGCGAGGCGCATCACAGTCTGGAGGGCGATTGTCAGGCTTGTCATGTTGATGCCTTTGTGACCGTCACCGACAAGACCTGCCTGACCTGCCATGAAGATGACGCGCACGATCATGCCGATAAAGACCGTTTGCTCACCGCTGTCGGAGAACCGGAAGGTTTTGAAAAAGTCGGAGCGGCATTTGCCTCTGCTTTCAACAAACCGCCGGGCCGGTGTGTCGAATGTCACACCGAGCATGAAGGCGAGGGTGCTATGCAGCCTACAGCGCAACAATTCTGCGCGGATTGTCACGAGGGAATGGACGGGCGTTTGACCGATACGAAGCTAGAAAATGCATCAGATTTCGGAACGTCGCATCCGCAGTTCCGTCCTGCGCTGTTGATCCAGCCCGGCGGCAAAAACCCCCCTCGCAAGCGGGTTTCGCTCGATGAAAAGCCAACCGAAGATAACGGTCTGAAATTCCCGCATGACATTCACATGTCGAAAACCGGCGGTGTTGCGCAAATGGGTCGGCGGTTGTCGGCAAAATTTGGTTTTGGCGATTCGCTCGCCTGCGCGGATTGTCATACGCCCGATTCCAATGGTGTACGTTTTGAGCCCGTCGATATGAAAGAAGATTGCAGCATGTGCCACAGTCTTGCCTTCGAAGAAATTGGCAACACAGTGCGGACACTGCGGCATGGCGAACCGGATATGGTGCGCGCAGACTTGCGGGCATATTATCGTTCAACCGGTCCTTCGCGGCCGATTAATCTGGGCGGCATGAAGCGTCGCCGTCCTGGCGCAGAAAATGATAACCGTGTCGCCAGCGACTATGCGCGCGCCGTTCAATTCCGTCCAAGCCGCTCCAATCTTGCCATCCAGCAGGTTTTTTCCCGTGGCGGTGCCTGCTATGATTGTCACGGCGTGACGCCGCCAACTGCGCGCGGCAGAGTGGATTATGGCATCAAGCCGGTAACCCAGACCGACCGTTACATGCACAAAGGCTGGTTTAGCCATGAAGCGCACAAGCAAGAGGATTGCACTTCATGTCATGCTGCGACGACGTCTGACAATGCGCGTGACCTTTTGTTACCCGGCATCAAGACCTGCCGTGAATGTCATGGCGGTGAATTCCAGAAATCGTCCGATGTGCCGTCGACATGCGCCATGTGTCATGATTATCATGCCGATGATGGCGCGCCTTGGTTGATCAAGGAGCAGCAAAAGGACAAGCGCAAAAAGCCCGATAGCGTTGCGAATGATAACGACGCGTTGAAGCCATCGGACAAGCTGAAAGTAAAAGTACGAAAGCAGAAAATTGCCAGTCGCTAGATGCGACTATTGGATGACTGTCGCTAGATGCGGCGTAAAAGAGAGGAAGCGCCCATGATCTTGGCGCAGGTAACGGATATTCATCTGGGTTTCGACCCGGATAATCCATCGGAATTTAATCGCAAGCGCCTCGATCAGGCGCTGAAGGTCTTGTGCGAAATGACGCCGCAACCCGATGTGCTCCTTGCCACTGGCGATCTCGTCGATCGCGGTGACCAAGACAGTTATATGCGACTGGAAGAGGCTTTCGCTGATTTACCTTTTCCCGTCTATATGTGCCTCGGCAATCATGATTTGCGCGCACCTTTCCATAAGCAATTCCCTGATGTTCCGATGGCAGACGGTTTTGTTCAATATGAGATTGACGACGGGCCGCTGCGCCTGCTGTTTCTTGATACGCTCGAAGAGGGGCGTCATGGCGGTGCATTCTGTGATGTCAGGGCAAAATGGCTGGCCGACCGATTAGCTGAAAAGCAGGACAAGCCGACATTACTGATATTGCACCATCCGCCGGTGGAATCGGGAATTGCCTGGATGAACACGGACCCCCGCGAACCCTGGGTCTCAACCTTGGCTGATACTATTGCCGGCCATGACCAGATCAAGGGCATGATTACCGGCCATTTGCATCGCAATATTTCGACCTCGTTCGAAGGAACCAGCCTGTCCATCTGTGCCTCCACGGCGCCGCAGGTGGCGTTTGATCTGGAACCGATTGACCCGGAAAATCCCGACGGGCGCAACATGATCGTGGCCGACCCGCCCGCCATTGCGCTGCACTGGTGGAACGGCAAGCAACTGGTCAGCCATTTCGAGACGGCCGAAGAGCATGTAATGCTGGCGCGCTATGACGAGAATTTGCAGCCGCTGGTGCGGGCGTTGTTGGCGGAGCGGCCGGAATAGTTATTCTTTTGGTCAATATTGTCCCAAATCTGCACATTTATGAATTGCGGACAATTCAATTTGCTCAGCCATGGAAATTCTGTTAATAATTTCTTAGGGTTCGCAATATTTTGGGGGGCAAAGTCCCGCTGCAATTCAAACAGGAATTTTTAATGAAGAAATTTGTTTTAGCTGCAACGGGGGCATCCCTTCTTGCTTTGTCAAGCAATGCGAGTGCCGCCGAAATGGTTTTCCTTTGGGATTATCAATCACCCACATTGACTGGTATTACTTTTCAAGACGGGGCTGAGGTGCAGAACATAGCTGTTGGCGCCGACTATATGGGGAACTACGGCTTGTTCAATAACCAGTCGTTGCTTGCAGACCTGGACTTGGCTTTCAATATATTTGATGGCGGTGGGAATCTATTGCACACATGGTCGGTAACAGGCGCGGCGGGCGACACGCTCTTTAGCACGCCGTTTCTGAATGGCGAGCTTGGCCCATTGCAACCACTGGCCGGCGGCATTGATTTCATCGCTGATGGAACAATCCAGACGGTAGGCGGATTTTCAACTGCTGATGACAACTATACTTTGCAGTTCAGAACAAATGCCATAGCTGCAGTACCAGAGCCAGCAACATGGGCGTTCATGATCTTTGGCTTTGGTGCCATCGGCGGTGCAATGCGTCGCCAACGTAAGGCGAACGTTAAAGTCAGCTACGCCTGAACGTATAAAATAAGTTATCACAAAGCCCTGCCAGAGCGATCTGGCGGGGCTTTTTGTTTGGCTTCTGTGCACATGTTGGCACATAGTCGGATTGATATTATTCATGATGACGGAGATTGGATGTGACAGAGCTGGTGCTGCGCGAAGACAAGGACGGACTAGCAATCTTGACGTTGAATCGGCCCGACAAGTTGAACAGCTTGACGGTCGGCCTGTTCAAGCAATTGCGCCAGCATATCTCTGACATCCGCCGTGATGAGACAATTGGTTGTGTCATCCTGCGCGGTGCCGGGAAATGCTTTTCCGCTGGTCATGACCTCAATGATATTTCCGAAGGCGAAGATGTGCCCTCGCGCGGCTGGCATTCCGAAACCCTGCGGATGATGGAAAAATTGCCGCAGCCGGTTATCGCGGCCGTCCATAGCCATTGCTATACCGGCGCGCTGGAAGTGGCATTGGCCGCCGACTTCATCGTGGCCGCGGACAATGCCAAATTTGGCGATACCCATGCAAAATGGGCGCTGACCCCGGTCTGGGGGATGAGCCAGCGGCTGCCGCGACGGGTTGGGGTAGCGACGGCCAAAAAACTGATGTTCACCTGTGAGACGGTGCTGGCGGATGAGGCGCTGCGGATCGGGCTTGCCGAACAGGTGTTCCCGATAGCGGAATTTGAGGCTGCAACCGAAGCGCTAGCGCGGTCGATTCTGGTCAATTCCTCTTTTTCTCATGCGGCGAACAAACGGCTGCTGGAGGCGACAGATGCCGACCCGTTGGACGCTGGCCTGCAATGGGAAGTTATGGAAAATGAAGGCGTTGGTCCGGACATGCAGGACCGTATAAATGCGTTCATGAAGAAATAGGGCCCGATGTCTGCCAGCCGCGTCGTTCATCGACGGCTAAGCGCCGTTCGTCTAAAACATGATTTCAAACGCAACCTTTTTGCCTTTGGTGCGCGGTTATTGTAACGGGGTATCAAGCGCAAGACAGCGTAGAGCTTTGTGTCCTGAACAGGGGACATACTTCTTATTTTTCGGAGAGACATATATGCGATTTTCAATTTCCAGCCGCAAATTTTTTCTGGGCGTATCAACCGCCGCCTTGCTAGGTTTTAGCGGCAGTCCGGCACTGGCCGATCATCACGGCAAGAAGATGACGACCGCAGAACTCAATAAGATGAGCGCGAACGGAAATAGCGGCATGAAGAAAACGTCTGACGCATCTGAAAATAGCATCCTGCAAGAATGGACCGGCCCCTATGACGGCGTGCCGCCATGGGATGAAGTCAAGGTTTCAGACTTTCCTGGCGCATTCCAGGCGCTGATGGACGATGGCAAGAAGGAGGCTGATGCCATCCTGTCCAACCCAGAACCAGCGACATTTGATAATTTCATGGTGCCATGGGAGCTCGCCGGTTCCAAGGCCAACGAAGTATTTGCATTATGGGGTGTCCATGCGAGCAACCTGTCCAACGAAGAGGTTCGCAAGATCCAGGGCGAGTGGCTGCCAAAAATCTCAGCCTTCTACAACGAGATCCAGCTTGATCCACGTTTGTTCACGAAGACCAAGGAGGTCTATGACAATCTGGAAAATTCCGGCCTGAATGCCCAACAAAAGCGGCTGGTGACACGCCAGTATGAATCACTAGTCCGCAATGGCGCTGAACTGGAAGGCGAGGAAAAGCAGGAGCTGATCCGCCTCAACACAGAATTGTCCAAAGCCTTTAACGAATTTTCGAACAAGGTGCTGGCGGATGAAGAAACCTATATCTACCTGACCGACGAAGCGGAACTGGCCGGGTTGCCCGACAGCTTCATCGCCTCTATCCGCGCCGCAGCCGAAGCGCAGGAAAAGGAAGGTTGGGCGCTCAAGAATACCCGTTCGGTGATGCAGCCCTTCCTGCAAAATTCAACCCGCCGCGACCTTCGCGAAAAGGTCTATATGGCCTATATTAATCGTGGCGATAATGGCGATGCGAACGATACCAATATGACGATCGCCAAAATCCTGAAACTGCGGGCGGACCGGGCCAAACTGCTAGGCTTTGAAAGTCACGCCCATTACCGCATGGCTGACACCATGGCGAAAGATCCGGATACGGCGATGGATCTGATGATGCAGGTCTGGCCAGCCGCGGTTGCCCGGGTTGGGGAAGAAGTCGCTGACATGCAGGAAGTGGCGGATGCCGAAGGCGCAGGAATCACCATCGAGCCGTGGGACTATCGCTTCTATGCAGAGAAGGTCCGCAAGGCGAAATATGATCTCGATGAAGCCGAGATCAAACCTTATTTCAAACTCGACAATATGGTCGACGCGATGTTCGAAATGGCGAACAAGCTCTACGGCATGACCTTCACCGAGAATACCGGCACAGTGCCAGTGTTCGAGCCAGAGGTTCGCACATTCGAAGTGAAGCGTGGCGAAAAGGTCATCGGGGTATTCTATCTCGACAATTTCGCGCGGGAGGGTAAACGCTCCGGTGCCTGGATGACGACCTATCGCAGCCAATATGAGCTGGGCGGCGAGAACCGTTACATCTTTGCCTCGAACAACAATAATTTCGTTCCTGGCGGCGACGGCAAGCCGACGCTGATCAGTCTTGATGATGCGACCACGCTGTTCCATGAATTTGGTCATGCGCTGCATTATTTCAACTATGATATCACCTATCCGGGCTTTGGCGGCACACCGCGCGATTTCGTCGAATATCCCAGTCAGGTGCATGAGAACTGGCTGCTGACGCGCCATATTCTCGACAATTATGCGAAGCATGTCGAAACCGGCGAGCCAATGCCTCAAGAGCTGGTCGACAAGATTGAAAAGTCGAAAACCTTCAATGAAGGCTTTTCAACGGTAGAATATCTCTCCAGCGCGATTGTTGACATGAAACTGCACAACCGCGCCGAGCCGGTCACGGACCCGGATGCGTTTGAGCGCGAGACGCTGACCGAAATTGGCATGCCGCGTGAGATTGTCATGCGCCACCGTCTGCCGCAGTTTAATCACCTGTTCTCATCCGATGCCTATTCGGCCGGCTATTACAGCTATCTCTGGTCAGAGACGATGGATGCGGATACCTGGGCGGCGTTTGAAGAAGCGGGCGATGTTTGGAATAAAGATACGGCGGAACGCTTCCGTTCAATCATTCTGGCGACCGGCAATGAAACCGACCGCAAGGATGCCTATCGCCAGTTCCGCGGCCGTGATCCGGAGGTGAAGTATATCCTCAAGAAGCGCGGTTTCCCGGTTCCTGGTGAGACTGCCAGCGCAGGTAGCGGAGAAACAGCCGGCAACGACTAAGCCTGTTCGAAAAACAAAAAAGGCGCGCTATCCGTGGGGTTAGCGCGCCTTTTCTTATATGTCGCTATTGCTTAAAAGCGAATGCCGACGCCTGCGACAACCTGGTGCCGATCAAGATCGATACCAATTTCGCTGTTATCGTTGAACAGCTCATCATCGAATTTCAGGCTGCTATAGTTGGAATAACGGTATTCCAGTTTCACATAGCCAGGGCCGATAAGCTGTTCGATGCCAGCGCCGATGCGGAAGCCATCTATCGTCTGGCTATCATCAAACTCAAAATCGAAGCCATCGTCCTGGATCTGATCCTGGAAACGGGATTCCACGCTGGTATTGGTGTAACCACCTTTTGCGTAGAGCAACGTGCGGGGAGCCACCTGGGCACCGATACGGGCGCCGAGATAGATGTCCCGTTTCACATTGATCCGGTAACCAAAGGGCGCAGCGATGTCCTCGTCGGTTTCCTGTTTACCGGTCGAATCCATAAATTCGCCTTCGACGCCCAGAACAAAGGATCCCAGATCGAAATCATAGCCGACCGCTGCACCATAGGCGAAGCCATCGACGGATTGATCTAGGTCGTTATCCTCGAAAATGCCGTCGTCATCGGTATCAATGTCAACGTCGCTGCCGGAGCGAAGCTGGTCATAGCCACCGAGTATTTCGATCCGCGGACCGGAAAAGGGGGATTTTTCCTGAGCCTGGGCGACCGCGGGAAGCATGACGCTGCTCGCGAGGAGAGTGAGTATTAAGGGGGATTTCATAACTAACTCCAATTTTACTATTCAAACTAATCTGCGATAAAAAGCCGCAGATATTACTCTGTTCATTCTTTGAACAACCGCCCGATGCTCGAATTTAGCTGAACGGCAGATGACAGTTGCCCGCTGTTCGTCGCAAATCTAAACAAATGTAAATTCGGCGCAAAGCTGTTGCTTTTTTGCCATATCTAGCAGTGCCTGTTCGTGTTTTTGCGATGCCGCGCCGCAATAATGCGGCCTTGACCGATCTGCCATCTGCTGACAGGTTTCGAATCAAAACCTGAAGAGAGGACGTCCCTGTTATGACCATCAATGCTGTCCGTACGCCCGATGACCGTTTTGCCGATATTCCCGATTTCGATTATCCGGTTCACTATGCGGAAGATCTGCCGGGCTATGAAGGCCTGCGGGCGGCGTGGATCGATGCAGGGAACAAAGATGCTGACCGCACCTTCCTGTGCCTGCATGGTGAACCAAGCTGGTCCTTTCTCTATCGCCGGATGATCCCGGTTTTTCTGGAAAGTGGCGCACGGGTTGTCGCGCCGGATTTCTTTGGCTTTGGTCGGTCCGACAAACCGACTGAGCTGGATGATTATACGTTTGATTTTCATCGCAATTATATCTTGGCACTGGTTGAACGGCTGGATCTCAAGAATATCACTCTGGTGGTACAGGATTGGGGCGGCCTGATTGGGCTGACCTTGCCGGTTGATGAAGCGTTCAAGGCGCGTTTGTCGCGGCTGATTGTCATGAACACCGGTCTTGGCTTAGGCCGCACGCCTGGCGATGGCTTCAATGCATGGAAAGAATTTGCGCTTAATACGCCGGAATTCAAAACCGGACAGATTATCGCCAGCGGCACGCCGCATCTGACGGAACGGGAAATTGCTGCCTATGACGCGCCATTCCCGGACCCGACCTATCAGGCAGGCGCGCGGAAATTCCCGGCGCTTGTCCCCGTATCACCAGAAATGGACGGCGTTGAAGTCAGTACGGAAGCCGCTGTCTTCTGGAAAGACGAGTGGAAAGGCGATAGCTTTATGGCCATTGGTGATGCCGACCCCGTTCTCGGCCCGCCGGCCATGCTGAAATTGCAGAAGCTGATCAACGGCTGCCCCGATCCGATGATGATCGAAGGCGGCGGCCATTTTGTGCAGGAATGGGGCGAGCCCATTGCCCGCGCCGCGCTTGAGGCTTTTGGAGATATCTAGGCAAATATTGATCATTCTGATATAAATCCGCCGGAAATTGGCCACGGGAAATAGCCTTGTTAAGCGATAGTCTGGACAGAATTTTCATTCGCCCCTTAACCGCCTCTCAGCTGCTGCTGGTGGCGCTCGCTCTTACGCTTGCCTCGTCCCTGTATTGCGTGATCTACACCACGCTTGCTGGACGGGGAGAGCCGTTGATCGACGGGATAGTCTGGGCAGGGCTGAATATCGTCCCCTGGGTGATATGTTTTGAAATCGCAAAGCGCCTGGGTTCATGGCCAGCGCAATTCGGCATATTGTTTGTTTTTGCCCTTGGAATGTCCCTTCTCGACAGCCTTATGTCTGGCAGCAATATGATGTTCGAGCTAACGAGACGGCTTCCCGGCGCGGCCATTATCGCGGGAATGCTGGCCTTGTCCTGGATATTGAAACGCCTTGTGTCTGATCGGGCCGTGGCCAAGAAACTGGTCTCTACCCTAGAGCTTCCTCTCCTTGTGGACCAGATTGGGTGGGTTACCGCCGCTGGCAACTATGTTGAACTGCATGGATCAGGAGCGCCAATTTTGCACCGGATGTCGATATCCGCGATGACGAAGCTCTTGTCTGCGCATGATTTTGTCCGGATCCATCGATCCGTTCTCGTGCGCCGTCAGAATATCAAGGAATTTACGGGCAATATTGTTACGCTCAACACCGGTCAGACCTTCAAAACCGGTAACCGTTACCGTTCGGCATTGCAGTAACCGATATTGCGATCGCAAATTTAGTCCCTTCGTCACATCGCCCTTTCTAGGCCGCATCTGGCTGATCTATCAATCTGCTCTCATCCAGATAAAGAGCATGAAAGGGACGATTATGCGCCGAATGTTGACAGGGTTGATCCTCGCGATGGCAATGGCCGGGACAAATGGGAATGCCTCACATGCCGAAACCCGAATAACCGGAAGTCTGGAAGTGGCGGCGGATGTGCCGCTGGAACAGACCGAAGGTTTGGAAACGGAATATGGAACAATCACAACAAGTGAGGGTTTGCGCTTACGCAGCATTGTTACCCGCCCAGAAGGGACTAGAGGACTACTGCCGGCCATATTTCTGACCCAATGGGTTTCCTGCGACAGCATTGTCTTTCCGGAAGGACGCGATACGCAGTTGCGGTTGCTTGCGCAGCAGTCGGGAATGGCCATGGTTCGTATTGAGCGCGCGGGCACTGGCGACAGCGAAGGACCGGGATGTGATAAGCTCGACTATGATACAGAGGTGCGGCACTATCGCGAGGCTCTGGTCCAGGCCAAACGGCATCCATGGGTCGATCCGCAGCGCGTCGTCATATTAGGATCCAGTCTGGGGTCTACCACGGCGCCTCTGGTTGCGCAGAACAACAATGTCGCCGGGGTGATCGTGCAGGGCGGTGGTGCGGTTACCTATCTGGAACGCATGATCCATTTCGAACGTCTCTATGTCGAACGGTCTGGCGCCGTGAAGCCGGAAGATATCCATCCTGAAATGGTCCAGCGGATTGCGTTTCTGCAACATTATCTGATCGGTCAGAAAGCACCGGATAAAGTAGCATCAGACCATCCGGAACTGGCCGGTGTCTGGCAGAAAATCCGGGGGACCGATCCCGAAAACCATTATGGTCGTCCGTTTGCCTGGCATTGGCAGGCAGCGGATAAGAATTTCCTGGCTGCTTGGCTATCGCTGGACGTGCCGGTTATGGTGGTGTTTGGCGAATATGAGCAATTTGAAAGCCGCCACGGTCACCGGATGATTGTCGACATGATCAACCGGAAAACGCCCGGTGCAGCACAATGGCTGGAAATCGCACAGGCCGATCACGGGCTGACATTATATCCCGACGCTTATTCCGCATATGCCTATGAAAATGGTGCCACAGCGCATCAACTTTATGTCGCCCCCGTCAGCAAATGGCTGCGGCATGTCACAGGATTAGCGGAATAAAATGCTCAACCGGTTCAAGCCGCCATTGCTGTTTTGCTGAAGCTTTCGGTAAAGCGGGGTTCCATGGGCTGGCTGGACACAATGGCTAGCGGCAAAGCCGTTTCGCAATGCGCACATTCTGCACTGAACCGGCCAACATGCCAGTGGGACTTGCCACAACCTGGGCAGCGATTGACAATGTCCAGATGGTACATTGGTTGATATCCGCGTTGCAGCACGGCCGCTTTTTGCGGACTGTTCGTTTCGGCCAATACGTCTTGAGGACGGTTGACGAATGATCTTGGGGACAAATACATCGTTCTTCCTTCTCTTGGTTGCCAAAATAACTACGCACGAGACTAAGGTTCGTTACTGAATCGACGGTGAACCGTTTCTTTCCGTCGATGAAGAGATAAGCCTTCACAGGAATGTAGATAGGATTTTTCCGCCATCTCGCGGTGACAATTCGCACAGCTTTGTCCAAGTGATTGAATCATTGTGGGAAAAAATGTTAAAAAAAAGTTACGGAAAACTGCCAAATATTGACAAATATCCTTAAGAAACGGTTAAAATTGGTTAGTTGAGCGACTCTTCGAGCAATCTTGCGAGTCGCAACCCGGCGCGTTCGATCTGGAGTCGCGCGGTGGGGATGAGTTTCCGAATCTCGTCATTATCCACCTTGCCGCGCTTTGTCAGCTTAGGGCCGCAAGCTGGTTGATCCTCGGCCGTCGGATAGCTGTAGTCGCGCGCTACCTGCCAGGCCTGCAATGCCCAGAAATCTGTAGTTCCGAAGGATTTATCCGATTTTTCCTCTTCGCTATAGCGGCGCACCATTTCCGGACCATCGGTGATGGCGCGTTCCGCCAACGGGCCGTCCCATAGCCAATGGAGATTCATCCGGCCTTCGATCAGGCCATAGGCTGCGCTCACGTCATTGCCACCGCGATCGCTGCGATCGCCGCTGTGCAATGGCATGTGCATGTCCCCGACGAAATGCACCAGAAACGTTAACGCTTCCAACCGGATATGAGCGGGTAGCGATTTATCTTTCAATAGCGCCGCGTTGCGATCGATTTGGGCGGACACGCAATTGCCGTTGCGGCACGCAGTTTTGAGGTCAAACGGCTTGCAGATATCGACATTTTGATAGTGCCACGGACTGGTGTAGCCCCAGCGCAGACGGTCGCGGCGCACGCAATCAGGCCAGACACTGGCGTCTCCGATATTCTTGAGCTCACATTCCGGTGTGCCGAGCATGGCTGCTGACCGAAACAGACTAATCATCCGCGCCTTCGTGACCGGGTCAATATTTTCCTCTGCAATCCCGGCAATCGTGCGATGGGCATAACCACCCCATGCCAGAGCGGGGCCGGATGTAACGAGCAGTGCGAGGGTGAGCAAATTTTTCAGCATGAATATCATGAATATACAGTAGGCTAATTCGATTACAGGTTTGTGTATTGGCGGAAAGGAGTCAGTGGTGACGAGCGTTTAATCGCTGACATTGGCAACATTATATTTCAGCGCTTCTTCTTTAGTCAGGCAACGACGTGTGGATTGGTCACCGCTTTCTGTCTTCACGGCCTTTTGTTTGTACATGACATCGGTGAGCAGCTTTCGCGATACACCCATGCGGATCAGGAAATCATTATCTTCAGTCGCTAGCAACGCGCTTTCCTGCTCAACTTCTCCGATGAGTTCGACGGTAGAATCTGTACCCATCTCAATACTGTAATTAATCGCGTTGCGGTCGCCGGTCATAGTGAACATGTGGACCATGAAACCTCCATCCGCCTCTACAATGCGCGCTCGGCCTCCCATGAAAACAAAGTTACAGGCGCTGAAACAGGTCCATCCGGCCGGGATTCTGGTGATAATTGCCCCGCCGACTTCGCGGATTATGCGCCCTGCTTCGTTGCCAGCGCGGGCATGGCCGCCGGGTGAACGCAGCCAGATTTCTGTGATATCGGGATTGTCGGAAAGCGCCTTTTTCAGTCGCTCGGGCAAGTCTATATCTACAACACCCTCGGCGATCAGGACTTTCGTACCGTTCTTCTCAACCGGCTTCAGCTCCATTTTTTGGTTGCTGGTCCAGTTCGGTTCGGCCGGGCAAGTTGGATTTTCCGGATCCATGGCGGGCTTCGCAGCAGGTGCATTGCCCTGAACGGCTAGCATTGCCGTTAGTCCCATCACCATTTTGAAATATCGCGTCATGTTTATTTTTCCAGCCCTCTCAGCAACATAGCATAGTCCAAGATCAATTATGCAGCAAGAAGTGCGATATTTCACAGACAATAGAAAAAACGCTGCGTAAATAGCGTCTTAACCAGCGGCGCATGTCCACAAGATACCAGGTGGTGCTTGCGGTAATGGCGGTTTGAAGCTAGCAAATTGGACGGGAGGCAATCAGATGAAAAAACAAGTGTACAGCATGGTTCATGCGCTGATCGCGTCTTCCTTGTTGGCTGGTATCGGTTCTCCCGCCATTTCGCAGGATCAGGAAGTGTCAGAGGCAGATCGTGCCTATGTCGCTCCGGTCACGGCGGAGCCGGACCTGCCCGCCTTGCCGCCAACGCCAATCCTCAGTCAGGATGGTTATCCCGACTGCCGAGAGGATTTTCAAAAAATTGCCGCACCTTTTGACAAGGCAGAAGATACCAATCGATGCACCATCTTGCTCGATCGCTATTATGCAGAGGTGCTGACCCCGTTTCGTCAGCGGATGATTGACCATCAGAACGAAATTTCGGGCATCTATACGTCTAAAGTTGCCGGCAAAATGGAATATTCAGCCAAGAGCCGCGACGACTTTTATGCAGCGATGATGGCGGAACATGCCGCCTCCGATCCCGATGGTGCGCATCTGGAAACCTATCGCACTTTGGAAGCACGCTATCAGCAGGATCGCGCCTATCTGCAAGATCGGTTCTGTTTCAACACGGGCTGCGGTGGTTACTCGGTACCGGAATATGTCGCGGTAGAAGAGAAACCGGACAAGGGCACAAAATCAAAAAGTGCCGGAAAATCCAAGGGTCCGCAAAAATGCAAGAAAGCCAAAAAGCGCGGTGGTGTTCTTGGCGGCTTGCTCGGCGGGGTTGCCGGTAATGCCGCTGGTCTGGGCAAGATCGGTACGCTTATATCGAGCGCGGCAGGTGCGGTACTGGTTGGGGAAATTGCTTGCCAATTGACCGAAGACGAACAGAAAGAGGCGATTGCCGCCACGGTCGAAGTTACCGAGAAAGAAGAAGTAGGCGCCACCGCCACATGGAAAAGCCCGACACGGGCAGGCGTTTCCGGTTCATCTACGGTCACCGCGCTCAATACCGAGCCCAATGGCCGCAAATGCCTGAACATTACAGATGTGGCGATTATCGATGGCCAAGAAACCCGCGTATCCAAACAGATGTGTCGCGGGCAGGGTGACGAGGGTTATACGATCCTGGCTTAGACCCTGATCGCGTTCCTGTATCGCTAGGCCAGATCCGCTTTGATAAAGTCCGCCGCACGTTCGCCGATCATGATGCTTGGCGCGTTGGTATTGCCGCTGATGATTTCCGGCATGATCGACGCATCGGCGATATAGAGGCCATCCAATCCCTTGAATTTCAAGCGGCTATCGACAACAGCATCATCGTCGCTGCCCATGCGGCAAGTGCCGACCGGATGATAGACGGTATCCGCCCGTTCACGGATCAGCGCATCGAGCGCATCATCGTTGCTCATGTCAATCGGGTGACGGTTGGTCGGCTTGAAATCGGTCAGCGGCGGGGCTTCCATGATCCGCTGCATATGCCGGACGCCTTTGCGCAGGGTCGCGATGTCGCGGTCATCGTCGAGGAAATTCGGATCAATAGCGGGCGGCGCCGTGGGGTCAGTGGAACCAAGCCGCACCGTGCCTTTGCTATGCGGACGCAGAACACAGGCGTGACAGCTAAAGCCATGGCCTTTGACCTTTTCGCGGCCATGATCTTCGAGCATCGCGGGTACAAAATGATACTGGATATCAGGAGCCGGTACGTCCGGGCTGGAGCTCCAGAATCCGCCTGCTTCAGCATAGGGCGTGGTCATGATACCGGTGCGCTTCATCCGGTGCTCCAGAATCGCTTTGCCCATGCGCATCGTGCCCTGCAGGGAATCCCCGATCAGTTCTTTGGATTCCGTCTGATAGCCCGAGACGAAATCGATATGATCTTTCAGATTTGAACCCACTTCCGGTTTGTCAGCCGCGACCGCCACACCCTTTTCTTTCAGATGCTCGGCTGGACCAATGCCCGATAACTGCAGGATATGAGGCGTCCCAAAGGCACCAGCGGACAGCACCACGGCGCCCTTTGCGGTTAGCGTTTCCTGTTTGCGCCCCCGCTTGATTTGAACGCCGGTTACGCGGCCATTCTCGATTATCAGCTTTTCCACCAGGGATTTCGTCTTGATATCGAGATTTTGCCGGTTCCGACCGGGTTCAACATAGGCCCGCGCGGCTGACCAGCGTTCCCCGTTTTTCTGGGTAACCTGGTATATGCCCATACCTTCTTGCGCAGCGCCATTGAAATCATCGAGGATCGGAATCTGTAAATTGCGGGCGGCTTCGACAAAGGCGACACTGCCCGGGTTTGGCCATTTCTGGTCGGATACGGATAGCGGGCCATCACCGCCATGATAGGCATCGCCGCCTCGTTCATTGCTTTCGGAACGTTTGAAATAGGGCAGGACATCATCATAGCTCCAGCCATCACATCCGAGAGCGGCCCAATTGTCATAATCCCATTTATTGCCGCGAATATAGACCATTGCGTTGATTGCACTGGAACCGCCGAGACCGCGTCCGCGCGGCTGATAGCCTATCCGGCCGTTCAGCCCCTTTTGCGGGACGGTATCAAATTTCCAGTTGGCGTTTTTCAGCAGAAACGGCATCATACCCGGCGTCTTGACCAGGAAATTATTATTATTTCCTCCGGCCTCAATCAGGCAGACGGACCGCTTGCCGTCTTCGCTCAGCCGTCCGGCAACCGCGCTGCCTGCTGATCCGCCGCCGATGACGATGATGTCATATTCTGCCATTTCATTCTCTCCTGCTTTGCCCAGCGCGCCTTTATGGTCTCACTGTTTTCCCGGGAGCCGTCATGGCTCCACCCGGGCGGTTTTATCAGATAGTTTAATTTGTAGCGCCACGGCGCTGACCATAGGTCCTTAAAGATACCGATCCACTCATGAAAGGCGGCCCAAAGGACATTATAGCTGGTCAGGTTTTTAACGATGCCATATTCGATTTTTTCATCCGCCGTTTCCGGTTCAAACGTCCCGAACATCTTGTCCCAGGTGATGAAGACACCGGCATAGTTGCGGTCGAGATAGCGCGGATTGGTCGCATGATGGACGCGGTGGTGTGATGGCGTGTTCATGACCGCTTCAAACCAGCGCGGCATCCGGTCAATCGCTTCGGTATGGATCCAATATTGATAGACCAGATTGACGCCGGCGAGAAAGAAGATCAGCGCGGGCGGAAAACCGAGAAAGAAAAGGGGCATACGGAAGATGAAACTGAGCGCGAAAAAGCCCGTCCATGTCTGCCGCAGCGCGGTGGTCAGATTATAATGCTGGCTGCTGTGATGGATAACATGCGCGGCCCAGAACCAGCGAATGCGATGGGCTGTACGATGAAACCAGTAATAGGCAAAATCGTCGAGAATGAACGCGAGTGGTACAAGCCATAGCGCATTGGCCCAAGTGACTTGGAAGTCGAACAGGCGATATCCGTAGACCCATAGAGACAGGGCAAATACGATTCCGCCTGTCAGGAACCCCGCAACCACGCTTCCGGTGCCGAGGGACAGCGACGTTAGCGCATCTTTGGTCTCATAGCGGATGCTCTTGTTTTTCCGGCTCCACAGCCATTCACCCGCGACCGTCGCCACGAAAAAGGGAATCGCCCAGAGGGTAGGGGAAGGAAAGCTCTCCATGCCCGCGTATTTACATGAATGTTAGTTGCTGTCTAGATTTTTACTCCTCTCCCCTTGAGGGAGAGGAAGCTAGAGCTATTGACCGCCCGACAGCGCATCGACCATCGCCCTTACCGGCGTGATATCATATCCGGCATTCCCGGCCAGCCGCGAAATCTCGTCGGGCGCTACGCCCTGCTTCGCTTGCGCCAGCGACCATAGCAAGGTCGAGCGCGTGCCGGACCGGCAATAGGCCAGGACTTTGTCATCAGCTGCCAAAGCGGCGATCATCGCATCGATTTGCGGTCCGGAAAAGCCGCTATGGGTAATGGGAATGGCGATATATTTCAGACCCACCGCTTTCGCTGCCGCCTCGATTTCCGCGCTTTGTGGGGCGCCAGGGTCTTCGCCATCCGGGCGGTTGTTGACGATCAGCGTCACGCCTTCGGTTTTGGCGGTTGCGACATCATCCAAACTGATTTGGGGCGATACACTGATCTTATCATTTATTTTCCGAAACATGCTTTCAACCTTTTCTACAGGAACCGAGGAAGTCTCTTCAGCGGAGCTGGCGGAGCAACCCCACAACAAGCCGCTAGCCGCGAGCGATATTATCATGGCTTTCATGCGCTTTCCTCCTGTGCTTCTGACACCTGTCTTATCACATTTAGGAAATCATCGCCGTATTTTTCAAGCTTGGCCGCGCCGATGCCCGGCAGTTCGGCCAGTGCCGACAGGCTGCGCGGCTTGAAGCCCGTCATATCACGCAGCACGCTGTCGTGGAAAATCACATAAGGCGGCACGCCTTGTTCCTTGGCTAGCTCCATACGCTTGGCTCGTAGCGCATCGAACAGGGGATCGCCAACCGGATTGGGCGAACTGCCGCTGCGCCGTTTCTTGCGTTCGCGCTTGGGTGGTTCGACAATCGCGACCTCGGCTTCGCCCTTCAATATAGCGCGTGCTTCCGGCCCGAACATCAACCCGCCATGTTCGGTATTGCGCAAGGCGTCGCGCAGCAACAGCGAGCGTGACACCGGTTTGATCAGCGGCGCTTCCTCGCTATCAACAATATCGAAAACCGAGAGTTGATCATGCCCACGAGAGAGGACCTTATCCTCCTGTTTGCCGGTTAGAACCGCTTCCAGATGACCGACGCCAAAGCTCTGGCCCGTGCGATAGACGGCCGACAGAAATTTGCGCGCGAGCTCGGTGACATTGCGGGTCATCGGTGCGTTCAGACAATTGTCGCAATTGCCGCAGCTTTGGGGAGGCTCTTCGCCAAAATGCTTGAGGAGAATCGCGCGGCGGCATCCCGCTGCTTCGACCAGCCCGCCGAGAGCAGCCAATCTCGTCCGTTCGCTGCTCAACCGCTGTTCGTCAACTTCGGTAAGCCGTTGCCGCGCTTTGGCGAAATCTTCGGCGCCCCAGAACATATGTGCTTCGGCAGGATCGCCGTCGCGGCCCGCTCGCCCGGTTTCCTGATAATAGGCTTCGATCGATTTGGGCAGTCCTGCATGTGCGACAAAGCGGACATCGGGCTTGTCGATACCCATGCCGAAAGCGATGGTCGCGACCATAACCATATCTTCGGATGCGACAAAGTCGGCTTGGTTGCGCTGGCGCACTTCGGGCGGCAGACCGGCATGATAGGCGCGCGCGCTGCGGCCGGTTCTGGCAATCTGGTCGGCCATTTTTTCGGTCGCATTACGGGTCTGGGCATAGATGATCCCTGGTCCGGATACGCGCTCGACCAGATCGGCGATCTGCCGGGTCAGGCCCTTGCGCGGCGAAATGCTGTAGCGGATATTGGGCCGGTCAAAGCCCGCGATGATCAGGCCGTCTTGCTCGATACCCAGCTGCACCAGAATATCATCGCGCGTATGGGCGTCTGCTGTTGCGGTCAGCGCTAGGCGCGGCACATCGCCAAAATGATCGAGCAAGGGACGCAGCAAGCGATAATCCGGCCTGAAATCATGGCCCCATTCCGAAACGCAATGCGCTTCATCAATCGCGAAAAGCGAGATTTTCGTCTGTTCGAGCAAGTTCCTGAAATGCTCGCCCGACGCGCGTTCCGGTGCGGCGTAGAGCAAGTCAAGCTCGCCCGCTTTCAGCCGCGCAATCGTCTCTGCCCTATTGTCGTCAGCCGAAGTCAGCGTCGCGGCGCGGATGCCGACTGCCTCTGCGCTGCGCAATTGATCGTGCATCAAGGCGATCAGCGGAGAAATCACCACGACCGTGCCTTCATTGGCAATGGCAGGCAATTGGTAGCACAGGGACTTGCCCGCACCGGTCGGCATGACGGCCAGCGTGTTCTGCCGGTCCATGACACGCGCGAGAACCTGATCCTGCACCCCGCGAAAGGCGTTAAATCCGAAGGTTGATTTGAGGAGCGGCAGGAGATTCTCGATCATCGGGCTCTACTACCCAGCAGATCAATGGAGCGAAACCGCTAAAGTGGAAATGACCGATTTTGTTGGCGTGGCGGTGCTTGCAAAGAAGGTCAGTCCGGCATGGTGCGGGTGGCACGCCAGAAATGGAAGCCGGCCCAGATATTGAATAGCGCCAATATGGCAAGGGCGCGCTGCAAGGCTGCTGCCTCACCCAACTCACCGGAGAACATGTCTGAAAGGACACCAACAAATACCGGACCGACGCCCAAACCTATAATGCCCGCGATCAGCAGGTAAATGGCTACCGCCATTGCGCGTGTTTCATCGCTGGCCAGCCTTTGTAGTGCTGCGAAATTCGGGCCATAATAAAAGGTTGCTGCAAAAGTGGGGATGGCCAAAAGGAGTATTGCGACATTGGCACTTGGCCCATATATCGCCCAGATCATACCCGGGGAGGCGATAACCATGACCAGAGCCGCGACCAAAAGAGGCAGTGTGGGGCGCAGCTTTCCGAAATAATCGCCCGCCTTGCCTCCCAGCCATGCACCGAAACCGCCCGACACGCCAACCATGACGCCGAGCTTCCATCCTAGTTCGCCATAGCCAATGCCATGAACGCGAACGAATAACCCGCCGTAGAAACTGGCTAGGCCATAAGAGACAAATTGCACGAGAACGCCGGCAGCGACCAAATGCCAATAGGCCGGTTTGGTCGACAACTGGATCAGGGCGTCTTTGAGACTGGTCTTGCTGGGATCGGGCTTGAAGGCATCAGCCAACGAGACGTTGCCGCGCGGATCGGGAACCGTGAACCAGATGACAATCGCGATGATGATGCCGGGTAATCCGGCCATGAAAAACGCGATGCGCCAGCTGAAATTTTCGGCAATCCAGCCACCACCGGCATAGGCAATGAACGCGCCGATGGGAACCGACATGCCCAATATGCCGAGCGCGCCCGCACGGCGTTCGGGCGGGAACAGGTCGGCGATTAGCGAATGGGACGCGGGTGCTGATCCTGCTTCGCCGATACCGACCCCCACGCGCGCCAGAAAGAGCTGGATGAAATTGGCGGAGAGGCCGCAGGCCACTGTCATGGCAGACCAGATCGCGATGGCAATGGCGATAATCCGGCTACGGTTCCATTTGTCGGCCAATGCGGCGACGGGAATGGCAAGAGTCGTATAAAAAATCGCGAAGGACAAACCGGTCATCAGGCCGATTTGCGTGTCGGTCAGGTCCAAATCCCGTTTCACGGGTTCGGCCAATATCGAAATTATCTGCCGGTCGAGGAAATTGAGCATCGTAACAATGAACAGGACGCCCAGCACATAATTGGGATAGCGACTGGAGGTCGCTGCGCTGGATTCTGCGGTTGTTTCTAAACCTGCCATGCCATTGTTTCTCATGTTGTTATGACGTGGCATACCCTCTGTTTAGCTAGGCCTGGCTTTCGGGTCTTCGTCCGGTGATGGGCAAGGCCGATACGGCGTTTGGGGCAGTGTATTTTTGCCGCGCGCTGCTCTATTCCCGTGTCATGCTCCATATTGTCCACCACAGCGATTATGTCGCCCCGCCGCCGACAAGGGGCAGCTTTGCCTTCGATAAATATCGGCTGGTGATGGAGGCTGTGAGGGCCATTGGCGACAATCACACGGTTCACGCCCCGCATGCCATGGAGCGCGAGTGGCTGGAGGCCGTTCATGACCCCGCCTATGTCGATCAGGTTCTGTCTTCATCCGTGCCTGCCGACAAAGAACGCCGAATTGGCTTCCCCGTATCAGCCGAAATCGCGCAGCGCGTAAGGTTTACCTCCGGCGGCACCTGGCTGGCCGCGAAACTGGCGCTGGAACATGGCTATGCCGCCAACAGCGCGGGGGGCAGTCACCATGCGTTGGCCGATACCGGTGCGGGCTATTGTGTGTTTAACGATCTGGCCGTGAGCGCCAATCGCCTGATTGCTGAAGGGGATGTGGCACGGATATTGATCCTCGATCTTGACGTGCATCAGGGCGATGGCACCGCCTCGCTGCTGGCCGGACGCAGCGACATCATGACGGTTTCGGTGCATGCGGAAAAGAATTTCCCGGTGCGCAAGGCGCGTTCGACCATCGATATCGGTTTGGATGATGGCACGGATGATGCCCAATATCTGAATATATTATCTCGGCATCTGCCAGCCATACTGGATGATTTTGCGCCCGATCTGGTGCTCTATCAAGCCGGAGTCGATCCGCATGTCGATGACCGGCTGGGCCGGCTGGCTCTGACGGATCAAGGGATAGACGCGCGCGAACGCTATGTCATTCGGCAAGCGCGCAATCAGAATATCCCCGTCGCCAGTGCCTTGGGCGGGGGCTATGGCCATGACCATATGGCGGTGGCCAAACGACATGCGCTGTCGATGCTGGCAATGGCGGACGAAAATAGCCGCGGCTGATCGCTTGTTCGCTGGGAATATTTCCCTGTTCATCACCCTAATTTTGTTGTTTATCTACGACATAAAATAAAGCCATCCGGGAGTCCTCATGAAATATCGCCTGATCACTGCGCTTGCCGCCATTTCCTTCGCCGGGCAAGCTTACGCCCAGCCCGCTGAAGACAAAGCGAAAGAGGAAAAATGGGACGTCAACGCTCCCAAAGGCGCGACCATCAAGCAGGTGCCAATCAACACGGATGAGGGTAGCTGGATCGATGTCGATGTCAGCCCCGACGGGAGCAGCATCGCTTTTGCGTTGCTCGGCGATATTTACACCATGCCGATGGCGGGGGGAACACCAACCCGCATTGCCGAAGGCCTCGCTTGGGAAGTGCAGCCGCGTTTCTCGCCCGATGGCAAGCGCATTGCCTTTACCTCGGACCGCGGCGGTGGCGACAATATCTGGATCATGAACCGCGATGGCAGCGACAAGCGGCAGGTGACCAAAGAAAAATTCCGTCTGCTCTATCAACCGAGCTGGAGCCCCGACGGCCGTTACATCATTGCCAAGAAGCATTTCACCACCGGCCGTTCGCTCGGCACCGGCGAGATATGGGTCTATCATGTTTCTGGTGGTGGCGGTGTCGCGCTGGTCAAGAAACCAAATGAACAACATCAGAAGGAACTGGGCGAACCGATCTACGCGCCCGATGGCAAGTCGCTCTATTACACACGCAATATCACGCCTGGCAGCCAGTTTATCTATGCGCAGGATTCCAACACGGACCTGTTCAACATCGAGGAATATGATCTTGAAAGCGGCGAGGTCACCACCGCGGTTTCCGGCCTTGGCGGATCAGTGCGTCCAACGCCGTCACCGGATGGAAAAAGCATTGCCTTTGTCCGGCGCGAGCGGGCCAAATCGAAACTCTATGTCAAAGATCTGGCGAGCGGTATTGAGCGCAAGATCTATGATGATCTCGACCAGGATGTGCAGGAAACCTGGGCCGTTACCGGCGTCTATCCCAATATGGACTGGACGCCCGATAGTCGCAGCATCGTGTTTTGGGCCGGCGGCAAGATTCGCAAGGTTTCGGCTGATGGCTCCGGCGTTGCTGTCATCCCCTTTGCAATTAACGACACGCGCGGCGTGGCGGATGCACCGCATCCCAAAATCCCGGTAGCACCCGATAGCTTCACCACCAAAATGCCGCGCTTTGCCGCCGTATCTCCAAATGGTCGACAGGTGGTTTTTGAAAGCTTGGGCCAGCTCTACGTCAAACCGATGTCTGGCGGTGCGCCAAAGAGATTGACTAACAGTCGCAGCGAACGTGAGCTTTTTCCATCGTGGTCGCGCGACGGGCGGTCGATTGTCTTTGTCGGTTGGACCGACAAGGGGCTGGGCCGGATAAAAACAGTCAACGCATCGGGCGGATCGCCCCGCGTCATCACCAACCGGCCCGGACATTACGCCCGCCCGCATTTCTCACCCGATGGGCGGACGATCATTTTTGAAATGCAGGGTGGCGGGTATTTGACGTCGCCGGACTATTCGGTGGAAGACGGCGTCTACCGTGTTGCAGCTTCCGGTGGCACGCCCGAGCGCGTCGCCAAGGGTGCTGCCGGTCCGCAATATGGAGCGAGCAGCGACCGTCTGTTCATGATGAAGCAGGAAGACAATAAACGCGTGCTGATGAGCAGCGACCTTAACGGCGAGGCGAAGCGCACCCATGCCACTGGCGAACTGGCGAATAACTACATCGTCTCGCCGGATGGCCAATATGTTGCTTTCCGCCAGAATTACGAAGCGTTCGTGATGCCGCTTTTGCCCGGTACGCAAGCGGTGGCGGTTGCACCGGACAGCAAGTCGTTGCCGGTGACCAGGGTCAGCAAAGGCGGCGCAGACTATATCCACTGGTCGCAAAATGGCGATCAACTGCACTGGAGCCTCGGCCCGACGGTCTACACGGCCAAAACCAGCGCACTGTTTCCGGTTGCACCCACAGATAAGGACGCACCGGAATTTACACCACCGACCAGCGGTGTCTCTTTGGAACGCACCGTTTCAGCAGCCAAGCCGAGTGGCACTGTCGCTTTGTTGGGCGCGCGTCTCGTCACTATGGCCAGCGATGATGGCGGAATTATCGATGACGGCGCGATTGTAGTCAGAGACAACAAGATCATTTCCATCGGTCAGCGCGGGAATATTTCTGTTCCCGCAGGCGCGACAGTGGTCGATGTGACCGGCAAGACGATCATCCCCGGCTATATCGACGCCCATGCCCATGGTGCGCAGGGCACGGATGAACTCGTGCCGCAGCAGAATTGGTCTTTAGTTCAGAACCTCGCGCTCGGCACAACAACAATCCACGATCCGTCCAGCCGTGCCAGCGAGATTTTCGTTGCCGCTGAAATGCAGCGCGCCGGAATGCTGGTTGGACCGCGCATCTTCTCTACCGGTGAGATTGTCTACGGCGCCAAAGCCCCGCGTATTTATGCGGAGATCAACAATCTTGATGATGCGCTCGACCATGTCCGCCGGTTGAAGGCGCAAGGTGGCAGCAGCGTCAAAAACTACAACCAACCGCGACGCGAACAGCGGCAACAGGTCGTCGAAGCCGCGCGGCAGGAAGATATGCTGGTCGTTGCCGAGGGCGGCTCGCTTTTCGGGATGGACATGGCGTTGGTCGCCGATGGTAACAGCACTTTGGAGCATAATATTCCGCTAGATATATTCTACGACGACGTGGTTCAGATGTTCGCGCAGTCGCAGACCAACTACACCCCGACGCTGACGGTCAGCTATGGCGGACTAGCAGGCGATCCATATTGGCGGCAGGCAACCGACGTCTACAAACATCCCCTGTTGATCCACACGCCGCCGAAACAACTCGCTGCCGCTACCATCCGTCGCACCAAGGCGCCGGAAGAGGATTTTGTCGACGACAATAATGCCCGCGAAGCCAAGAAGCTCATGGACAACGGTGTGCTTGTGTCCATTGGTGCCCATGGTCAACAGCCAGGCATCGCAACCCATTGGGAGCTCTGGTCCTTTGTCCGCGGCGGCATGTCGCCACTGCAGGCGCTGCGCACCGGTACGATCGATTCCGCCAAATCGCTTGGTATGGCGGACGAGATTGGTTCGCTGGAGGCTGGCAAGCTCGCTGATCTGGTGGTGCTGGATGCGGACCCAACAACAGATATCCGCAACAGCGACAAAATCCACCGCGTGATGATCAACGGCCGGATGTATGATCCGGTGACGATGAACGAAGTCGCCACGGGCACATCACGGCGGTCAGCCTATTGGTGGGAATAAGCAAATATATCGAATGGAATTTCCGGCATGGTCGAAGGACATTGTAATTGCAGTTCTGTAAGCTTTGCAATCGATGCTGAGCCGAAAGAAATATTCGTTTGTCACTGCTCCATCTGCCGCCGGTGGACCGGCAATAATGGCGTTGCGGTTATAATAGTTCCTAACGACAAGTTTCGCTGGATAACCGGCCAAGAGCAAGTGGCATGCTGGACGAAACCAGATGCTGATTGGCAAAGTTGGTTTTGTCGCATTTGCGGGTCGGCCTTGCCCGGAGCCAATGACGAGCTGAATATGTTTGTTCCCGCCGGGTTGCTGCAATCTAACACTGCGGGTCTTCGGATCGCTCATCACATTTGGGTCGACTCAAAGGCATCATGGGACGAGATATCAGGCAATGGAAAGATACACCCAAAAGAATTCCAAAACTGATTATTAGTTTGGAGGCTCTCTGACTGCGCCTAATCTTTCCTTTGGCAATATAGTGTATCATATGTATAATACACTGATCTGTGATGGAGTTGCCGATGCACGATCAAATTGCTGCCCATGAATCAAAGCAAAAGAGGACTTCAAATAGCAACTTTGGAGCCTTGACTGACCTTGTTGCTGTAATGGCAACACTGGTGATCGTAAAACAATCTATCCTTCCATTCAGCTATTTATATGCTGGCCCCGCTTCAACATTTTGCGCGATGGCTGTCGGTACCTTTCTGCTGCGACGACGAGGCCTTGGTTGGAAAGACCTGGGTCTACGTTGGCCGGAAAGCTGGTTGAAAATTATCGGCCTTACGATTCTGTCGATGGTTGCTTTTGTTTTTGCTACCCAGATGATGGATGTGGTGGCTGATTATTTTTTTGAGGACGTTGGGACTAGTGGTCGATTCGACCATATTGAAGGCAATTTGCCCGCTTATATTGGAATCATGCTCCTCGTTTGGACTCACGGATCATTCTTTGAGGAGCTCCTGTTTCGTGCCTTCGTGATAGACCGCACCAGTGTTGCGCTTGGTGGTGGATTGAAGGCTGATCTGATCGCAGCGTTGTTTTCGTCGATTTTCTTTGGTTATCGCCACTATTACTATCAGGGTATGAATGGTGCATTGGTTACGGGTGCTGGCGGATTTGCCTTTGCGATGCTGTATCTCTGGTTCGGTCGCAAAAATATCATGCCACTCATTTTTGCGCATGGTATATTTAACAGCCTTGCGCAAACGATCAGGTTTTTGGGGATCAAAGACTAAGGACAAATTGGACGCCTGATCAGCACCGATTTCTCGAAAAGGCGAACATGGTGAACTGCAGCACGAGGATTCCAATATAGCAGTTTCAGAAACAACACGTCCGTCAGTTAACAACAGGATTGTCCAAACCAGCCATTTCACTGGTCGTGAACTTCAATCTCAAGATTGGCAAAGCGCGCCTTTAATTGCAGTCCCAGATAATGGGAATAAAAGCGCGATTGCTGGAGGTTTCCGCCATGAAACCAGAGACCTTCCTGCGCTGTCGGTTTCCACATATTGCGAATTTCGCCCTCCCACGGACCAGGATCGCCAGCTGCGCCCGAACCATATCCCCAACAGGGACCGATTTTATCCGCCACGTCGGGCGATATCAGCCGCTTGACCCATTGTTCCATCGATCCGAACCCGGTTGCATAGATGATGACGTCTGCGGGTATTTCCGAGCCATCGCTCAACACCAGTGCATTCTTGTCTATCCGTTCGACACCAATCCCGGACTTCAACGCGATCCGGCCATCCGCGACCATCGCGGATGCACCGACATCAATATAATAGCCTGACGCGGTCCGCAGATATTTCATGAACAAGCCAGTGCCGTCCTCACCAAAATCAAGCTGGAAACCGGCCTGAGTGAGCGAGGCGTAAAAATCAGCATCGGCTTCGGCAACCTGCGTCCATATCTGTTTCTGCACCTGTTCGCTCATCCGCATGGGCATGGAGGCATTCAGGAAATCCGCCCTTTCGGTTGTCAAACCCTGTTCCACTGCTTCCTCGGAATAGAGCGGACGTGCCATCTTGCTGTTGGTGGATCCACGCAAGACCAGCGTGGAGGATCGCTGGATCATCGTCGGCTGGATGCCATGTTCAACCAGATCCGCGCAAATGTCGTGCGCGCTATTATTGGCTCCTATTACAACGACCTTTTTGCCGACAAATCCCTCGCCGCTGGTATATTCACTGGAATGATATTGTTCACCGGCAAAGTCGGATGCGCCGACAAAATCGGGTTTGCGTGGAAAACCTGCGTTACCCACGGCCATAACAATATGGGCGGGCTGCAATTTGGTCGGCTTTCCATCCCGCAGGACGGTGACCTCCCAATGCTTGCGATCGTCATCATAGGAAGCAGCGGTGAATTCCGTGCTATTCCAGATGTTGAGTTCCATAATCTTAGCATAGGCTTCCAGAAAATCACCGAGCTTGTCTTTCGGCGTGTAAATCGGCCAGCTATCCGGAAATGGAATATAGGGCATATGATCATACCAGACCGGGTCATGCAGTGTCAGCGAGTTATAGCGCGAACGCCATTGGTCACCCGGGTGGTCGTGGCGGTCGACAATCAAGGCGGGAACGCCATTGACCTTGAGTCTAGCGCCCAGTGCCAAGCCACCCTGTCCGCCGCCCACAATTAGTACATAGGGCTGCTTCTCTTGTCCCAACCTTATCTGTTCGTTCTGTCGGCGGTCCAGCCAATTGCGGGTATCCTGGTCGTCATATAGCCCGGAAGGTCGACGCTTGCCGCTCGGTTCTTCGTAATCGCGCAGGTCCTGAAGTGCAGTGAAGAGCGTCAGGGCTTTTCCGTTTTCCAGTCGCAGATAGCCTTTGCAGGTTCCCATGCTGGTTTCGAAATGCAGCCAGCCTTCCGTGGCTTCTGGCTTGGCCTCTACGGTCCAGTTATATGGCGCAGTATTGGCCAGCCTGGCATCCAATAATGCAGCAATGGCGTTGCGACCTTCAAATGTCCGGATTGTCCATGTAAAGGCCAATACATCTCGCCAAGCGCCGTGTTTAGCAAACAGGGCGCACGCGCTGGTCACATCGCTTCGTTCAAAAGCTAATGCAAATTGTGCGATCCATTGATGGACATCCAAGCTATGAGCGTCTGTATCTGCCATTGGGTCTCACTATAAGAGATGCGACTTGTTGGTGGCACAAGTCGCTCACGGATTTTGACTAAGTCTACAGCCATATTGCTTACCCGTACTACCCCTATAATTGCTATGATGAGCCGGTTTTAGCTGCCGCCTAAAGCCTGCCACAAGGCAACCCGTGCGCGCAATGCACGGCCATTGGCAATAGCGACTTGCGTTCGGGTAGTGTTCAAAGTGCGACGGGCGTTTAGAACATCGCGAAAATCACTCAGGCCGTTGCGATAACGGATACCAAGCAGATATTCGGCATCTTCTTCCAGTTTTTCTTGCGCCATCAGTGATATTATTTCCGCGTCAATCGACGCCACTTGCCCATAAGCTGTTTCCGTTTCGCCGAGGGCGGAGAAGACTGCGCCGCGATAGGAAGCAAAGGCTTCGCGGGCATTGGCTTTGCTTTGGTCAATCTGGGCACCCACTCGTCCAAAGTCGAGTAACGGGCCAGCGATGCCGGCACCGAGACTTCCTACCAAAGAGTCATTGCTGAACAGATCGCCCAGTGCGAAGCTGAGTAGCCCGATAGCGCCGGATAATGTTATTTTTGGGAAACGCTCTGCCGCCGCGGCAGCGATATCAGCGTCGGCGGCGGCTAGCCGAGCCTCCGCCGCAGCAACATCAGGGCGGGCGCGCAGCATATCGGATGGCGAACTCAGCGGTGGTTTTGGAGCATCGGTCTCAGCGGGATCACTTTTCAGACTTTCCAATATCGTCGCTGTGTCCTTTCCGGTCAGCGTGACGAGCGCGCCGACAATGACGGCACGCTCGCCGGGCAACGCAGCCAGTCTGGACCGTGCATCGGCAATCAAGCTTGCGGCTTGCACAGCATCAAGACCCGGCGCGATGCCTGCTCTGGCGCGTTCTTCGGTCAAACGCATCAGGTTTTCGGCTGAGGCCAAATCCTCTTGCAGGACGACGGCCCGGTTCTGCAGGGTGCGCCAATCAACAATATTGGCGGCTATGGCCGACACCAATGCCAGTCGCACCGCTGCGGCATCAGCGGTGGCGGCATCGATCCGGATTGTTGCAGCCCGCGCACTGGCGCGCAGACCGCCAAAAATGTCAATATCCCAGTTGGCTGCAATATTAGCGCCATAACTGGTCTGATTACGGTCAATGGATATTCCCGGAGGCAAGTTTGTTCCGAAACTGTCGGGATTGATGCGGGTTCGGGAAACACTGCCGTCAGCCGCTATCGAGGGCAAGCGGTTGGCATTTGCGCCATCGGCAGCGGCCCTTGCAGCATCAATCCGCGCCAAGGCAGCGGCGAGTGTCGGTGCACCCGCCTCTGCGATCGCCCGCAAGGTCGTAAATGCCGGGTCTTCGATTGGCAGCAGATAGTCTAAAGTTTTGCGATCTTGCGCAACGACATCGGATGTCAGCGCAAACGCTGCCGGTGTTGTCACGGTTGCCGGATCGAGATCAGGGCTCGTCTTGCCGGTTCCCAAAGTGGAGCAGCCCGCCAGCGCAAATGATGCTGCTACAGCGACAGCAATTTTCACAGTCTTAGTCATTTGTCCCGTCCGCCTTATTCGAGCCGTTGCGGGTACCGTTTTTCGCTTTGACAAAGGCATCGACCTGTTGCCCGACAAAAAAGCCCTGGTCAGTCGGTATTTGATAGATGAGCTGCAATACGCGAACATCAACCCGTTCGGTCGCGGAATTGGTCAACGATGTTTTTGGCGTGACGAGCGGCTCTGCTCTAACAAATGTGGCCTTCACACGCTGATTTGCCTGGCCGCGCGGGCTGACTATCGCTTCCGCACCCATCACGACCCGGCCGATCTCATTCTCGTCAATATCAATTCGGATGTGCAAGGGTTCGGTGTTGCCGATTTCCATATAGGGATCTCCACCGCCTTGTGGTCCGCCTGGATTGACATATTCGCCGGGCCGGATGTTTACAGACAATATCTCAGCCGCAATAGGGGCTCGGACAGTAAGTCGACCGAGATCCGTTGTTGCCCGGGCCCGCGCTGCTTCTGCGCTATGGATATCGGCTTCCGCTTGTCTCAACCGGGCCTGCGCTGTGCGCACTGCGCCGCTACGGTCAATCACCTCCTGCCGAGAAACAGCGCGGGGATCTTCAATATTGTTATAAAGCGATGATTGCTGACGCGCGGTGGCGAGCTGTGCCCGTGCCGTTTCCCGGGCCGCGCGGGCCTGTGCTATCGCGGCACTGGCCTCGCTGATTTGCGAACGGATTGCCCGGTCATCAACCAAAAATAATGGATCACCTGCCGATACCTGTTCTCCCGGTGCGACATAGACTTTCGTAACTATACCAGCGAGGCTGGTGCCTATATTGATGACCTCGCTAGAGGGTTCTACAACACCGGATCCCGCGACGCTTGGTTGATTGCCAAAGGCGGCTGTGGCTTTTGGCGGACTGATCTCGGGCTGTTCTTCGCTGCGGTCCGGCTGACCGCTCATCACCACGATCGCGGCAATGATAATAGCGATCACCGCTAATATCGGCAATATGGTGCGAACAAAGCTAACGCCACGCAGCCGGTTCATAATAGTTTCTAACACGATATCATCCCTTTGCTTTTCTGACCATTGCCGCGATCAATGATCGGGCATCTCCTTGCCATCATGGGTGATCCGGCCGTCTTCCATCACCAGGATACGGTCAGCCAAATCGAAAATACGGTTGTCATGAGTCACGATAATCACGGTGCGTTCAGGGGCGAGGGCGACTTCGCGCAGCAGGTCCATGACCCGCCGACCCGATTTCGCATCCAGTGCCGCCGTTGGCTCGTCACACACCACCAGTCGTGGTTCATGGACCAGTGCGCGGGCAATCGCGACCCTCTGTTGCTGACCTCCAGATAACTGCCGCGGCAGTTTCTCTGCCTGATCAGCAATATTGAGCTTGTCGAGCATCTGCCGTCCGCGTTCCACTGCCTCGTCGCGCTTCATCCCGGCAGCGACCAGCGGCACCGAGGCGTTTTCAGCGGCTGTCAAAGTCGGAATCAAGTTATACTGCTGAAAGATAAAACCGATATTCGACAGCCGAAAACGGACAAGATCATTGTCGGACAGGCTGTAGATATCTTGACCGAACACGGAAACGGAGCCGTCGGTGGGATAGAGAATTCCGGCGATAATAGAGATCAACGTGGTTTTACCGGAACCTGATTCGCCAACCAGATACGTGAGTTCGCCGGACCGGATTTCTGCATCAATACCATGCAGCACCCGGATCATCTGGCTTCCGGCGCTAAACTCTTTGACAATGCCATTTATCGTAATGGCGGTGCGTGTCGCGGTCATCTGAAGACCTCGGCCGGTTCGGTTTTCAGGACGCTGCGCAAGGCCAGCCAGCCCGTTATCAGGATCATCGCAATCACCACTGCCGCAGTCAGTAACGGAATTTCCCAGGGGGTATAAAAGCCCTTGAATTCGGGTGAATTAGCCGCGCCAGAGGAGATAAAGACGGCCGCCAGCAAAATCCCGATGCCATAGCCGACGAGACCGACCAGCAAGGCTTGAGCGGCGACCATCATGCGGATTTTGTTGTTGGTAACGCCAATCGCTTTGAGGGCACCAAATTGTTTGATATTATCGCGAATAAACAGGCTGAAGGTCAGGCCGACAATTGCGACCCCGACGATGAAGCCCAATGCGACGGTTATACCGAAATTGACTGGAATACCGGTATTTTCGATGATGAAATCGACGCCGTCTCTGGCAAATTCATCGCGGGTTCGCGCCTTCAATCCGGTGGCTTCTGTAATCCGGGTCGCGACTTGTTTGGCGCTCAGGCCGTCCGATGCATTAGCCAATACAAAAGACATGCGGTTGCGGGTACCGGGAACAAAGGCCAGCGCGTTGGAATAGCGAGTATAGAGAATGACCTGGCTGGTGAAGCTGGGGTCCACATCAACTATCCCGCGAATAACCGCGCGTCTGTCGTTAAGCTCCAGACGCACACCGATCGGATCAAAACCTTCGGGGAAGAGCTTGGCCGCACCGACGCTGTCGATGATGACAGCATCAGGCTCATAAAGCGCCTCGCGGCTGCCTTTCACAAACTTCTTGGGCAATCCGATCAGTGTTGCATCATCCACACCGACCACGGTCACGCCTTCAAGGTCACCTTCTGGCGTACGCACCGTCGCACCGGAACGCAGCATCGGTGAAGCCCATTCTACACCATTGACGGAGCGGACCTTGTCGAGCGCCGTCGATGGCATCGGCAATGCAACGTCGGTGGTGCGGCTAACCGGATCCATCACCCAGATGTTGGCCGTAGGGATGTTGTAGACCGCCGTAGCCCCGCGCTCGATCAGATTGACGAAGATTGTCAGCTGCTGCGAGATTAGAAGAGCGGAAAAGGCGACACCGAACAATAGGCCGAAGAATTTCTGACGGTCTCCGGTCAACATTCGGATGGCAATCCAAGTCATCGAATCAGGCCTTTTGTGATTGGGGTTGAATGCAGGAGTAGTAAGAGACATAATGAACGTCAACGTTTTATTATACGGAGCCGTTCAATAATGTCTGACCGCAAGTCTGCGAAAACCAAGTCTGCCGCTAATATCAAGGCGTTGGGCCGTCCTGTCGATACGACCAAAAGTGCGACAATATTGGATGCCGCGCGCCACGAGTTCTTCAACGTTGGCTTCGCGCAGTCGAGTATTGAATCAATAGCCACGCGCGCGGGTGTTTCGAAGGTCACGGTATATAATCGTTTCAAAACCAAGGAGGCGCTGTTTGCTGCAGCCGTTAGCAATGAATGCGCTGTTATGCGGCAGGCCTTATCGGTTGAGGCCACATCTGGTGGTACGATCAGGGAACGACTTGTTCATTTCGGCATGGAGATGGTTGCATTTCTGTGGCGCGACGAGATGGTACGGTTCGAACGACACCTGGCGGTTGAAGTGGAACATAATCCGGAAATAGGCTTGCTGTTTCTGGATGCTGGCCCGCGCCGATTGCATCAGGCGCTGTCCCAATTATTGGACGAAGCAGTGGCGGATGGTGAATTGGTCATAGATGACACGGATCAGGCAGCTGAGCATCTGTCCGGAATGATAAAAGGCTTGGCAGATTTGGAACGGCGGTTCGGGGCAAATGTTTCCATGACAAAAATACCGGACCCCAAGGCTGCGAAGCGCGTGAACAGCGCTGTCGACCTTTTTCTGAAAAGCTATGGTCGGGATTAGCACACGCCAGACGTTTTTAAAGACATCAAACCAATCAACCAAAATTGTTTAAGCCTTGCCATCGAAAAGCCAAGCGCTAAGCCAGATCACAATTACAAACAAATGGCATGATTATTCTGGGGGTTATCATTATGGGCCTGTTTCGGATTGCGACTATAATTTTCGCATTAATTCCACTCTTTTTCGGTGTACTCGGCATTTTGTCAGGTGCGGCGGGAATCGTGCCGGAGCCAGCGCGATCCAGTCTGCCAGAGATTACAGCGCTCGATAATCAGTATCGCTATCTCTCTGGGGTCTATATCGGCATAGCGGCGATGCTGTTCTATTCCGCTGGAGATGTTGTCGGACGGGCATTGGTTTTTCGAATGGCGGTTCTGGCAGTGTTTATAGGAGGCCTCGGACGCGTCGTTTCCTTTCTCAGTACGGGCGAGCCTCCGATATGGCAGTTAGGCGGCATGGCGCTGGAACTCATCGCACCGGTCTTTATCCTGTGGCAGGCAAAGGTGATCAAAGGCGTCTGATCGCGCGGGACCGGTATTGCTTGCGCAAACGCGCTAATTTGAAGGTGGGATTTGACGGTGGCTGCCGAAAGGCGCATTGTCATGCCCGCCGCTGCAACAGGGAAAAGCACTGGCGGCATTTTTCAAAGGGGGCGTAACCCGAAGGAGAGTGTAATGGCAGTAGCAAGAGTAACTGAAGTCATTTCAGCTTCAACCAGTTCGATAGAGGATGCAGTTAAAGAAGGCATCGCAAGGGCGTCGCAGACACTGACCAATGTCCAGTCAGCGTGGGTTAAGGATATCAAAACCGTAGTAACCGATGGCAAAGTGACCGAATGGCGCACGACGCTGGCCGTAACCTTTTTACTGGAAGAATAGGGCTACCCGAAAATTCGGAGCAGACAATGGACGGCGCTAACCGACAATCCCGTTCTGATAAACGGTTCTGCGCCGGCCGTTGCGCATGACTCGATTGGCGGTCAGTTCCTGATTACGATAGGGTTCACGGTAGGACACGTGAACCCAACCGCTGGCCGGCTTACCGGGCTCGTAAAATTCCAGGATCAGCTGGTCATAGTTGAGTCGGCGTTCCATCCATTGGCAGATGCGCAGATTGTCGATGCCGGCAATTTCAAAATCCGCCGCTTCACCTTTGGCGTGCTGTGAATTGCGCGAACCGCGGATGGCGCGATTGACGGCGGGTGAGCGATAGCCGGAGGAGATTAGGACTGGGCGGCCAAAATTTTCCCGCACAGGCTCGAGCACTTTTTCACAGAGCAGTTTCAGCGCCGCGATCTCCGCAGGTCCGGGCGTGTTGTCGAGCATCAGCCTTGTCGCCGTCTGCGATTGTGTGAACTCGCTGAGGTGGAAATTGGGGCTAAGTTTCATGGAGCGAATGTGCGAGCAGTGCATGCATCGTGTCAAGGGAAGGACCTACAGACGGAGTAAAAGCTGCTACCCATAAGAAACCCGTCATCCTGAACTTGATTCAGGATGACAGGTCTGCGATCTTTCTAGCTTCGCCTAAGTCTCCCTCACGGGAGATGGCGCGGCCTCACTTCGCCAGCATTTCCTTCAAATATTGTCCGGTGAAGCTACCCTTGACCTTCGCGACCTGTTCCGGAGTGCCCTCGGCTACAATCTCGCCGCCGCGCACCCCGCCTTCAGGGCCGAGGTCGAGTATGTGGTCCGCGGTCTTGATGACGTCGAGATTATGTTCGATCACGACCACGCTATTGCCCTGCTCGACCAGTTGGTGGAGCACTTGCAGCAGCTTCCGAACATCCTCGAAATGGAGCCCGGTTGTCGGCTCGTCGAGAATATAGAGCGTTTGTCCAGTGGAGCGTTTGGAGAGTTCTTTGGCGAGCTTCACGCGCTGGGCCTCGCCACCGGAAAGCGTCGTCGCCTGCTGTCCGACCTTGATGTAGCCAAGCCCCACTTCATAAAGCATCGCCATTTTGTCACGGATCGGCGGGACGGCCTTGAAGAAGCTCACCGCGTCTTCGACTGTCATGTCGAGTATGTCGGCGATGGACTTGCCCTTGAATTTCACTTCCAGCGTCTCGCGATTATAGCGTTTGCCGCCACATTCCTCGCAGGTCACATAGACATCGGGAAGGAAGTGCATCTCGATCTTGATCAGCCCGTCGCCGCGACACACTTCGCAGCGTCCGCCCTTAACGTTGAAGCTGAACCGCCCCGGTTTATAGCCGCGCGCCGCAGCTTCGGGCAGGCCGGCAAACCAGTCGCGGATATTGGTGAAGGCACCCGTATAGGTCGCCGGGTTGGACCGAGGGGTACGGCCAATGGGTGATTGATCAATATCGATCACCTTGTCGCAATATTGCAGGCCGGTAATCTTGTCATGCTTGCCAGCAATCACTCGCGCTCCGTTGAGTGTGCGCGCTGCCGACGCATAAAGCGTGTCGATGGTCAGCGATGATTTGCCGGAGCCCGACAGGCCTGTGACGCACGTAAACGTACCAAGTGGGATCGACGCGGTCACATTCTGCAAGTTATTGGCCGTCGCGCCATGGACAGTCAGCTTCTTGCCATTGCCCTTGCGTCTTTTGGCGGGAACCTCAATCTCGCGCGAACCGTTTAGATATGCTGCGGTCAGGGATTTCTTTGATTTCAGGATTTGTTTGAGCGTTCCTTCGGCAACAACTTCACCGCCATGGACACCGGCACCGGGGCCCATATCGACGACATAATCCGCCGTGCGGATCGCATCTTCGTCATGTTCGACGACAATAACAGTATTGCCGAGATCACGCAGGCGCTTGAGTGTCGTCAATAGCCGGTCATTGTCGCGCTGATGCAAGCCGATGCTGGGCTCGTCCAGAACGTAGAGGACGCCGCTTAATCCTGAACCAATTTGGCTCGCAAGACGGATGCGCTGGCTTTCTCCACCGGATAATGTGCCGCTGGTCCGGTCGAGATTGAGATAATCAAGGCCGACATTGTTGAGAAACCCGAGCCGTTCGATAATTTCCTTCAGGATCGGTTCGGCAATCTGCTTTTGTGTTTTGTCGAGCTGGTCCGCAAGGCCGTCGAAAAAGGCTAGCGCGTCGCCAACACTGCGACGAGTCGGGATGCTGATGTCCTCACCAGCAATTTTGACCGCCAGAGCTTCGGGCTTGAGTCGGGCACCGTGACAGACTTCGCACGGTGCAGCAGCCTGAAATTTCGCGAGCTCTTCGCGCATCCAGGTGCTTTCAGTTTGCAGCATCCGACGAGTGAGGTTGCCGACCACACCTTCAAACGGCTTCTTGACCTCATAGCTTTTCCGCCCGTCCTGAAAGCGCAGCGTGACTGGCAAGCCCTGCGTGCCGTTCAAGATGATATCGCGATGGTGCTCGGACAGATCCTGCCACGGCGTATCCAGCGAAAATTCAAAATGTTTCGCGAGACTGCCAAGTACCTGCATATAATAGGGGCTGGGCGGATTAGACTTGGCCCATGGCACGACCGCGCCCTTTTTGATGGACAGCGCCGGATTGGGCACGACCAATTGTGTATCAAAATGCAGCTTTTCACCCAGCCCGTCACAGGCAGGGCAGGCGCCTTGCGGTGCGTTAAACGAAAAGAGCCGCGGTGCGATTTCCTCAATCGTGAAACCGCTCACCGGACAGGCAAAGCGTTCGGAGAAAACAATGCGATTGTCGGGCAGGCCTGTGCCCTTCATCTTGCCTTGAGCCCTCTCCCCTTCAGGGGGGAGGGTTGGGAGGGGGGAAGTTTCGTCCTTACCGGACTTCCGCTCCCTTAATCCCTCCCCTGAAGGGGAGGGAGACTTTTTGGCCATGGCCTCGGCAACCGTTCCCTCCGCCAGATCGACAAAGGCGAGTCCATCTGACAAGCGCAGCGCCGTTTCAAAACTGTCGGCCAGCCGGGTTTCCATGCCCTCTTTATTGTCGGTCTCGGCGCGAACGACCAAACGGTCGACGACCACTTCAATGTCGTGCTTCAGCTTTTTGTCGAGCTTGGGCGTTTCTTCAATATCGTAAAATTCGCCATCGACTCGAACACGGGTAAAGCCCGCTTTCTGCCACTCCAGCAATTCCTTGCGATATTCGCCCTTACGCCCGCGCACGACGGGTGCGAGCAGATAAAAGCGGGTTTTCTCTGGCAGCGCCATAACCCGGTCGACCATCTGGCTCACCGTCTGCGCGGTAATCGGTTCTCCGGTCGCGGGGGAATAAGGCACACCCGCGCGCGCCCACAACAGACGCATATAGTCGTAAATCTCGGTGACCGTCGCAACCGTCGAACGCGGATTGCGCGAGGTCGTCTTTTGCTCGATCGAGATGGCGGGGGACAGGCCTTCAATATGCTCCACATCCGGCTTCTGCATCATCTCAAGAAACTGGCGCGCATAGGCGGAAAGCGATTCGACATAGCGCCGCTGCCCCTCGGCATAGATGGTGTCGAACGCCAGGCTCGACTTACCACTGCCGGAAAGTCCGGTAATGACGATCAATTTGTCGCGGGGAAGGTCGATATTGACGCCCTTGAGATTATGCTCCCGGGCGCCTTTCACTTTAATATGGGTAAGGCTCATGTGCGTGCTTTGCCGAAGATGTGGAGGAGAGTCCAGCGGGTCATAAGGCCGTATTATGTTCTATATATGTTCTTTTGACAAGTGAGTTTGTTTACAAGCTTGTGCGAGTGGCGGGGAGGGCTTGCCAGTGCCTTGTTGGAAACACGCAATCTCCGTAGTTCACCGTACTGTTTTGGAGCGCTTTCTTCTTTATCTGATGCAGAAACAAATCAAAATATGGGTCAGCGCAGATTGGGAATCGGTAGCTACTCAAAAAAGGACTGCCACTTATGCGCCTATTTACCCTGGGAATTATTCTGCCATTCGCAATAATCGGATGTACCACTATACAATCGGAACAGACGGGATCGGTTTCGTCTGAACGCAAGGCTGCCGCAGCTGGAGATGACGATTTGGCGCTAGATGTAACACGGGGTCTAACATTTGCTGAGGCGCATTGTGCAGCGTGCCATGGCGTGAAAGACAGACAGACATCACCCAATCTGCAAGCGCCACCATTTCATGCCATAGCCAATACCAACGGCCTAACAAAGGACACGCTCACGGTTTGGTTAGGTGATTCCCATAATTATCCGGATTTAATGGATTTTGATATCGAACACGCTGACATTGATGCTCTGGCCACTTATATACTCACGCTGCAAAGGGCCGACTATAAACCATCCATTCAATGAACCACTATCTTTGGCGGCTTTGCTAGCAGGTCCATTGTTTCGCTATTTTTATGCATGTAACCGCGTTTCCAAAATCGGCACTGTGATTGCTCGTTGGCCAAGCTGATTTTGGCGTAATCGATTGCGCCATATCGCATGGCTTGAATCAATAGACTGGATTGAAACACCACATAGACTGAATATAAATTTATCGCCCCGGGAAATTCTTGCCGCTCTTTACATCAATTGTGCCGCCGTCTTTCACGGGTACAACACCGCGACCAAACCAGACATAGCGAGCAGTCGGTGTGGTCAGGATATTGTCATAATTCTCCTGCGCATAGCTCACATCATAGCCCATGTGTGCCAGCGTGGTCGGGAATAGCTGGCTGAGGCTGCGGCCACCTTTCCCGGTGTTTTGGTCCTCCGCGATTTTCGGTGGTAGAAAGGCGATGAGTGGCACTGAAAATTCTTCCCGCACGGGGCTCCCGCTGCAATGCGGAGTTACTCCGTCTTCTATGTTCTGGCCATGGTCGGACGTATAAAAAATTGCGACCTTGGAACGATCCACTCCATCGAGCAGAACGTCGAAAAACCCTTCCTTGGAATAGGCAATGGCCTTTTCATATTGTGCCTGCGTACTGCTGCCTTCGGGTAAAGCGCCTTTGGGATAATGATCGCGATACTGGAAATGCACACCGCGCAGGATCGCATAGGTGAACTGCTTTCGCCCGGTCTTGAGACTGGCATTGATCGTGCGGGCAATTGCAAGGTCGGTTTTCAGACCATTTGCGGCGCTTTGATAGCTGTCGATCAGCGCGCGTTCCGGTGCCAGCAAGAGGTTTTGCGGCGGGCCTGTAACCTGTCCGTCAAGCATGTTAGTCATATAGCCTGCTTTGGCGGCATAGGCCCAGATAGAGGGGGCTCGGCGCAAATCGGTCCGGTCATCGACGGAGTTGACATTGACACCTGATCGCATCGCGACATTGGAAGGTGTGCTGCAATGCCCAAGGGACGCGGTTTCACCAAAATCGACATGGTCGATCTTTGTCAAATCGGGTTTGATGATCTGCTGAAATGCCGGATAGGAAATGCTTTCGTCTATCAGCCATATGATCTTACGGATGTCGCCGTTCGTATCGGGTTCTGGTTTAACCGGTGCTCGAGGCGGCGGTGGATCGGCGGTCCAGATGGTCGCGGCAAAATTATAGAGGCTACGCTCAGCGGCCAGCGGGTAGATGTTTAGGGGAGCCCATAGCAAAGATGGTGTAATGAGCAACATCAGGACCATAGCCAGCGTCCGCTTGCCGGAACCAAGAACCAGAGCGCGATCTGACAATGCCGACCGCATCATCCGCCGCGCGCCAATTATCAAAATGACCGTCAATATGAGCTTCAGCATGGAAATACCCAGCGGCATCGCAAATTCCCCGGCAGCTTCGCTCGCTTGTCGCGCTTCGGTCAGCAGCCAGCGTGTTTTCTGCACATCAAGCATATTGCCGACAATCTGTCCGTAGACAATATTCACGCCAGCCGAGAGGGTTATCGCAACAATCAACGCAGCAAACCAACGCCGCGGCAACAGCATTGTGGCTAAAAACAGGATCATCGCTTGCATGGCAAAGGATAGTCCCGCCAAACCAGCTGTGGCATAGTCATTGGCCGCCGCGCGATAAAGAATTGTGTGGGTGAGCGGCAGTTGATTGATCAGCGCATAGGCAGCGCTGAACAGCAGAAAACCAGCCAGAAGTCGGCTGACAAGCCGTTTATGGTCGGTTCTGTTTATCACGCGTCGTTTCTCACATCCATAAGGCCCGAGGCAATGCTTGTAATTCGGGAATTAACCATGCCGCAAAGCCCTTAAGAAACGGTGACCGCTATTGGTTTTCTAGGGTTTTTTTGGCATTTCAAACCATATCGACCGCTTTTGTCAAAACAGCTAAACGGTTGTCGAAGCGCATCATCGTTTCGTCGAAAGCCACTGCCTTCGGGCTGTTGTCTGTCATAATTTTCTTCCGAGCCACATTGTGGTCCTGTTTGGTTACGCATTAGGATCGCCGCGCGGCTTCAAAAAAGGGGGATGGTACCATATGACAATCGTGGTTCGTGTTTTATTGTTTCGGGAATTTGCCCTCCGCATGGGCAGCTCCTTTTCCCGATCCGGAACCCAAAGCGCCCTACCCCTAATCTGCGCTTTGTTTGCGGCGTTGTTGGCATCATCCCCTGTTTTTTCATCATCTGGTTTTGCGCAATCGCAGGCACCTGCCGCGCCTACTGTTAAAAAGCCGGCACCCTGCGCGAGTGCTGAACACCGGGCCTTTGATTTCTGGATCGGAACCTGGGATGTCACTCCGGCAGGTAAGGACGCACCAACAGCAATCAACAGCATTAGTGCGCAACATGGCGGCTGTGTCATTCGCGAAGAATACGAAACGCAGGGCGGTTACACCGGAATGAGCATGAGCTTTTATGATGCTTCCCGAAAAATCTGGCACCAGACCTGGATGGGTGCAGACGGAACCGCTTTGTTCATTGCTGGTGGCCTCAACGCGCGTGGGGAGATGGTGCTGAGCAATGCCAACTGGCCGGGTTATGTTGCCGGATCACCTATAAACAGGGTCACCTGGACTCCGACCCGCAACGGCGGAATTATCGAAAGTGTGCGCCAGCATTGGCAAAACTCGAATGATGGCGGCGAAAGTTGGTCTACGATATTTGATGGCACTTATATCAAGCGCGTGAAAAGTGACTAAACGTTAGTCCTGCTCTTGCGAAACCAGATCCCGGACAAATCCGATTAGTCCCGTTTGCCGCGACCGGCGCATCCGTTCGGTAGCGAGGATATTCTGAACTTTTGCGAAACAGGCGTCGAGGTCGTCGTTGATCAGGACATAGTCATAGCCGTCCCAGTGGCTGATCTCGCTCGTGGCGCGCTGCATCCGGCTGTCGATGATTTCGTTGCTGTCGGTGGCCCGTGCCTCCAGCCGCTCACGCAGTTCGGCCAAGGAGGGTGGCAGAATGAAGATGCGGACCACATCTTCACCGGCCCGTTGATAGAGTTGCTGTGTGCCCTGCCAGTCAATATCGAACAGAACATCCTGACCATCTGCCAGATTTTTTTGAACCGGAGCGGCTGGTGTCGCGTATCGATTGCCAAATACCGTGGCATATTCGAGAAAGGCATGATCGGCGACCATCTCTTCAAACTCATCACCGCTGACGAAATGATAGTCCTTGCCATCTTCTTCTCCGGGGCGTTGCGGCCGGGTGGTGACAGACACGGACATTGCGATCTGGCCATCCGCTTCCAGTAGCATGCGTGCGAGTGTGGATTTTCCAGCGCCAGAGGGTGAAGAAAGAACGAACAACAGACCTCGGCGGCTCAGTTCGTCATGCGGAAGAGAAGAAATATCGTCGGCCATAGCGGCTATTGGCCGAGAAGGGTGTGCGCCGTCAAGATGCTAGTCGCGATTGCCAGCAGATGTTAACAGACCGGCTGTTGCACTGTTCGGATGACAGGGTGGATTTTTATGTTTATCAACCGTTTGCAAGAGCATTTGTCCGCATGAGAATATGGTGATTTAGAACAATGTTACACGGCCGCGTCAGCACGATATTCTTCTCGGTCGGGATAACGATCATGATTGGTTGGCTATTCTATATCGGCAAGGATATTATCCTGCCGATTGTGACGGCGATCATCCTGCTTCAGATTCTATATTCGGCAAGCGCAGCTGTTGCCCGTATCCCCGGCCTTGGGCGCTCACCGATGTGGTTGCGCGCTACTCTGGCCCTGGTTGGGGTCATCCTGTTGTTGTTCGCGATGACGCGCATGCTGGTGGCCAGTCTACAGACATTGGTACCCTCATTACCGACCTACCAGAGCAACCTGGAAAACCTTTTCGCTACCTGGTTTCCTACACCCACGGAGACAGCGGCGGCCCAGATTGATGTCGGCGATATGATGGCATCACCCGGACGGATGATTGATCGCGGCAGTGAGGCTGTGGTTAAGGCCGTTAGCGAATTTGCGACCAGGTTACTGACCGAGGTTGATATTGCAGCGATTGCTCAATCGGTATTGTCATCGTTGACCAGTTTTGGCGGTTTCGTTTTCATTACCATTCTATACGCCTCCTTCATGCTCAGCGAGATCACCGGATTTCCGGCGAAAGTGCAGCGGGCATTTGGCAATGACACTGATTCCAAAGATACGATGAACATGATCGCGCGGATCAACCATGATATCGGTAGTTATCTGGCAACCAAGACATTGATTAATATCATGCTGGGCGTGATCTGTTGGGTCATCATGATCGCGCTTGGTATCGAATATGCTGCCCTCTGGGCCATCATTATCGGTTTGCTCAACTATATCCCGTATATCGGCTCTATTGTAGGTGTAGCCTTTCCGGCGCTGTTCGCTGTTGCCCAATTCGGCACTTTGACAGTGCCACTCATCGCCACCGGCCTGATGACGGCGGCGCAGGTAATTATCGGCAATGTGGTTGAGCCACGCATGCTCAGTAAATCGGTTAATCTCAGCCCAATGGTCGTATTGGTGGCACTTTCGGTCTGGAGCACGCTTTGGGGTATTCCCGGTGCGATATTGGCGGTGCCTTTTACAACCATATTGATGATCATTCTGGCGGGCCGCAAGGGCACCAAACCGATTGCAGCTCTGTTGTCGAGCGACGGTAAAGTCTAGGCTCCTTCGGTTGCTGTCTTATGCTCAGGCGGCGTCAAACAGATGGCGGCGATCAGCGAAAGGCCAAGCAATATCGAACCGATCAAGAACGCCAGGTCATAATTGCCATATATGTCGAAAATATAGCCCGCGCCGGCCGGAGCCGTCGCTACGAACGGCAGGAGCAGCGGCGCAAAGACCGAATTGATTTTAGCAAAGCTCTCTTGTCCGAAAAAATTGCTCGTAAGGGCAGGGGACAGAGCAAAAAATCCTCCATAGCATAGCCCGAGCAAGAAGGCGGCAAAACCAAGGCCGATCAGGCTGTCGAGTGCCCAAAGCATGATGAACGAGGCCAGCATCATGGCCATCATCGCCGCCATCAACCAGCGTAACTCGAAACGATCGCCAAGCCATCCTGCAGGCATTCGGCCAAGTCCGCTACCAATAATAAAAATGCTGACGATGGAGGCTGTTTGGATTTTCGAGATACCAATATCAGACAGGTAGAGCGAGCCATGGGTGAGCAGGAAAGTGCCTATGCCGAGATAGGTAACACTGATAATCATGATGAAATAAACGGCGCGGGTGCTAAAGACTTCACCGACAGTCCAGTTCTGAGCGCTGCGATAAGTGCGTGGCTTGGGGGCGGGCTTGTTGCTGTCCGCACGGGTTGCATGGGGATCAAAATTATCAGGATGCTGTCCGATGTCCCCGGGCCGATTGACGATAAATTGGGTCAGCAGCAGCGCGCCAACAACCGCAGAGGCGCTCACCAACCAGCCGGATTGCCAGCTGCCAAAAATCTCCATCACACGGATAAGTATTGGCTGGGCAAAGAAGCCCCCTGCGGCGCTGCCAGTTAGGATGATTCCCAAAACCGTTGCACGTTTGGCGTTGAACCAGTTGATTACCACGGTCTGTCCACACAAGGGACCGGCCAGCGCATTTGCCGCGCCCATGAAGATGCCCCAGATCAGGGTCCAATGCCAGATCTGGGTCACGAAAAACACGGTCATCAAAAGACTGGCCAACATCAACACCAGGCCGACCGTTAACGTAAACCGCACACCCCGTTTCCCGATCAACCAGGCGGTCAGAGGGTAACTGAGACCCAAGACCAGAAAGCTGAGGCTATGCGCAATAGACGCATCGCCACGGTTCCAGCTCATAGCCTCGACCATTGCCGGAAAAATCGCGGCATAGGCAAAATAGACAAAACCCGAAGCGGCGAACTGGATGAAGAACAAGAGCGCGGCATTGTTCCATCCGTAGAACTTTTGGCGGCGCAATGGTGGCGAGGGCATGCCTTTATCAATGTCGGCTTCAATGCCCTTCAAAGCCTTCTCCTATGCTATCGTTGAAACTTGATTTTAGAGAAGAGACGCCGTGTAGGAAAGCAGTTTGTGCGTCCGTACCTGACCGTTTGGGTAAAGACGTGGTTCCCCGCGGACAGGCGCAGAATTGCTACGAAGTTGACAAAGTTGACAAAGTCCTTTGCGCGCTTGACAAGCGCGGTGTTGGATTATTTGTTACCAAAGTTGGAAATTAAATTACGCGAAGGTCCGGCGGTCGCGTTGAGACCGAATTGGTATGACGGCAGTCATAGCCGACAGACATACATCCAGATATTCCATGGACTTATGGCATGGCATTAAGGTACACAATGCTAATAAGTGAATAGCTTAGCCAATGATCTGGCGAAAATTGTGGGGGATAGAGGGATTTCTTTATTAGAAACCGGAATACAAATAGCGCGCGATGTCAGGCGCCTGCAGCGCTATTGCAGTTTTCGCTGGGAAACAAGAAATGCCGCCATCACAATTCCTGACACGCCGATCTTTGCACCACAAGATGATCAGTGGTTCCGTGAGCAGTTAGCGAAAACAGAATTTTATTTGGAATTTGGCACCGGCGCATCAACGCTATTAGCGGCCCAGGCGCGTGTTACGACCATAGCGGTCGAAAGCGATCCTCATTTTGCCGAGGCACTGAAACAGGCTTTGCCGCCAGATCATGACATTACGGTCATCGCAGCTGATGTAGGATTGACCGGTGCATGGGGGTATCCCGTGTTTACCCGCAAGACCAGCAAACGGCTTGAAGGTTGGCGAAGCTATACGTCGGACGCGTTCGATCTCCTGAATACCAAGCAATTGTTTCCCGATTTTATATTGGTTGATGGCCGGTTCCGGGCCGCCTGTGCTCTGGCATCCGCAGCAAATGCGGCCAAGCAGTCCGCGAATACGACGATCATGTTTGACGATTATGCAGGGCGCGCTTTCTATCACTATGTTGAAGAATATCTGGGCAAGCCGGAAATGATGGAACGGGCTGCAATTTTCAAAATTGCGGACGGGGTTTTGGAAGCCCCCATTTCATCGGAAACACTGCAATCGGCGCAAGAGGATTTTCGGTGAACTGCATTCGTCGGGACAACCTATCCTGAAAGACGACAAAACCCTTCAATGGCTCGTCATGGCGCATTTCCTTCGGAATTCCATCATCAGCTTGTAGGTTTGGTTTCTCCCGTGGGGCATGCCAGTAAAAGGAATAGTCCCATGCGTAAATTGTTTGCCCCCACTATCTTTATCTTTGCCAGCATCGCGCTTCTTCCATTAAGCGCCTGTATGGATACGGTTCAGGAGGAAGATATTGATTCATACCCCGAACCCTATGTGCCTGAGAGAGAAGAGGGGCCTACCTAACCTCTGACGGCGATAAATTTGGTTGCCTGGCATCAGGTAAGATGGTCGCAAAAAAGACAGGTGCACCGTTCCCAGCAACGCCGTTCCGGCGACTGTGTCACAGAAGCGTTCACACCTGTCTCAGATAATCTTGGTCGCCTTGATCCATTTGTAATATCAACGACCGCTCGCGCTAAAAGCGATAGGCGAGGCCAGCGCTGATCACCCACGGATCGATTTCATGCCGGGTGCGCAGCAATTCCGCGCCGGTTCCATCCGTCCAGCTTGCATCCGTACGAAGGAAATAGCGCTTGGCATCTACGCTGATCCCCAAGCCAGTGTCATTCAGCGCCAGATCAAAGCCAGCCTGTAAAGCAACACCAAATTTGTCGTTCAGTTGCAGGCGTTCGGCGCCAAAACCGCGCAACGCCGCCCCGGGTTGTTCATCGATGAAAATGAAATAGCTCGGACCAGCGCCGAAATAGGGTTTAAACCCATTGGAATCGCCAAAATGATATTTGATCGTCAGTGTTGCCGGAATGATTTTGGCGTCAGAAACCGTTTCTGCCCCGTCCAGGCCACCCGTGCCGTCGACATCATGCTGGGTAATGCCCGCTATGGTTTCGAGCGACAGGTTGTCCGTGACAAAATATTCAATCGCCACGGTGGGCACCAGATTGTCATTCGCTTTGGTCTGGCTGTTTGCAGGCAAGCCGATATTGTCGACTTTAACCTCGGTGATGCTGGCATCCGGGGCTACTAATGTACCGAGCAGCTTCGCTTGGAAGCTTCCTGCCTCGGCATGGGCAATGGAGGGAATAGCAACGGAAAGCGCAATAACAGACACAGCTCTGAAAACATTCTTCAACATCAAGTAAACTCCGTAGATACAGATCGTGAAAGATACTCGCATGGTCGGCTGCGAGGGGGAGCGTTATATTTAGTCGATGAAGTTGAAGAAAAAATTTTAAAGAATAAAGGGTTTTGATAGATTGTGTCTATTAGCTGAGACCGCTAGGTTCTCCCGCGGCACGGCAGATGCCGGTAAAGGTGTGAAATGCGATGGTTTTGAACTGGTAGCGCTCTATACTACCCACGATAAACTGGGGCTCAATGCGCTAATGCCAACCTTCCCGATTGAGGCAATCAAAATTTGGCAGGTCGCTATCTAGGTCTTGGCTTTGGTATTCTCGGTTGGAGCGGGTGTTCCTTCTATTTCTATAATCTGGTCCGATGCGGGAATTTCTTTCTGCTCTTCTTTTGAGCGGTCGTAGAGCGCTTTTGCGACCATCGCACCGCCGACCAGCAATGCGCCAGGCAACGAGCGGGTAGCAATGCGGGCAGCCAAAACACCCACACCAAAGCCCAGTAATCCGTTTCCTTTACCGCGCTTGCGCGCTTCATTACCGACAATGGCAGTGGCGACATTGCGAATGAGCGACATGAATTCTAATCCTTTTCTGCGAGCGGAACTGGTTCCTTGAATGTGTGTGTAACATAAGGGAAGGGGATTTCGATACCCGCTTCATCCAGTGCCCGTTTTATAGCTCGGATCACATTGTCACGACTTTCATGCATGGCGCGGGGATTGGATCCTGACCACCAGCGGACCTTGAAATCGACGGAACTGGAATTGAACTCGCAGGCGAAAACGTCAACTTGCTCGCTCTTGTCGACTTGTTCCGATGATTGCACTGCCTTCAAAATGACGTCCTTGGCTCTATCAAGATCGGTATCGTAAGCTACCCCCGCGATAATCTCATGTCTGCGTTTGTCGTCATCTGTCAGAATCTTCACCGGGTTTTTAAACAAAATGGAATTGGGAATGATGGTCAGTTCCCGGTTGTTTCGACGGACATGGGTTTCTCGCAGCGCGATGCTCTCGACAACGCCCTCGACGCCTTCGCATTCTATATAGTCGCCAATTCGCATTTTTTCGCGGATCATGATCAGGATGCCGGCCATGAAATTTTCGAAAATATCCTGGAAGGCGAAGCCTATCGCAACGGCCCCAAAGCCCAAGCCAGCGATTAGGCTGGCGGGTGTCAGGCCCGGTAACAATATGGTGAGCGTCGCCATCAGGCCGACGATCCAGATTGCCAGGCGGACTATTGTTTCGACCAGCTCTTGCAGTGATGCACGCATGTTGGTCTTGTCGGTCAGTTTGTCAGCAATGCGGGTGGCAAAGCGAGCGATGATCCAGGTGATTATGAGGACAATCAAAGCGATGACCAGACTGGGGACAAGCGAAACCGCCTGTTCCCACATGCTCAATAGCTGTCGGATCAAAATGTCCACAGCGTTCAGTGATTCATCTATTGGATCGTCCATGTTGTCGCGCCGTGCCCCGATTGTTATAATATTGTTATATCACTTTAACTTATACCATATTTTCTGGTTTAACATGGGCGTCGTAGGTTTCGGCATCGACTAATCCCAATTTCAGGGCAGCTTCGCGCAAGGTCATGCCCGTGTCATGCGCATGTTTGGCGATTTTGGATGCCTTGTCATAGCCAATAACCGGCGCCAGCGCGGTCACTAGCATCAGGGAATGATTTACGAGCTCGGCGATACGGGCTTCATTTGCCTCTAGCCCATCGACGCAGCGCGTAGCAAAGCTGGACATGCCAATCGACGCGATCTCAATGGAACGTAAAACATTGGCACCAATCATCGGTTTGAAGACGTTGAGTTCGAGATGCCCCTGCATTCCGCCGATTGTTACTGCTTGATGATTGCCGATCATTTGTGCTGCGACCATCGTCAGCATCTCGCACTGGGTAGGATTAACCTTGCCCGGCATGATCGAACTTCCTGGCTCGTTAGCGGGCAGGCTCAGCTCTCCAAGCCCAGATCGCGGGCCGGAGCCGAGCATGCGGATATCATTAGCGATTTTGGTAAGCGAAACGGCGAGCGTATTTAACGCTCCGGATAACTCAACCATCGTGTCATGCGCAGCGAGTTCGGCAAATTTGTTATGTGCCGAGGTAAATTTCAGGCCGGTAATCTTGGCAATCTCTCGTGCGATATGCTGTCCAAAATTTTCCGGCGCATTGAGGCCCGTGCCCACGGCAGTTCCTCCCTGGGCGAGTTGATAGAGACGTGGCAAGACGGCCTCGATCCGGTCACGATCGGCCAGCAATTGGGCTGCGTATCCTGAAAATTCTTGCCCCAGCGTCAATGGGGTCGCGTCCTGCAAATGGGTCCGACCGATTTTGACGATGGCTTTCCAGTCTTGCGCTTTTTGGGCCAGGGCATCATGCAATTGTTCGAGCGCAGGAAACAGCTCAACCTCTAGTGCCCGCGCAGCAGCGACATGCATGGCGGTCGGAAAACTGTCGTTGGACGACTGGCCGCGATTAACATGATCGTTGGGATGTACCGGGTCTTTCCCGCCCCGGATTCCGGTCAGGCTTTCGTTTGCGATGCCCGCGATCACCTCGTTGACGTTCATGTTTGTCTGAGTGCCCGAACCTGTTTGCCAGATGGTGAGCGGAAATTGCGTGTCAAAAGCACCGGATCGCACTGCTTCGGCTGCTTTTGCAATTGCACCGGCAATTTCCGGGTCGAGTCCGTGAATACCATTTACGCGTGCCGCCGCCTCTTTTACGGTGGCCAAAGCATGAATCAACCGGATCGGCATGCGCTCGTGACGAGGGAAGGGGAAGTTCTCGATACTGCGCTGCGTCTGGGCCCCCCAATAGGCGTCCTGCGGGACTTCTATCGGACCAATGCTGTCGGTTTCCGAGCGTGTGGTTTTTGAAGGATTACCTGGCATCAGGCGATCACTTCTTTTTGCCGAAATCCACCGTTACAACGTTGGAGCCATCATCGACTGTCTGAACCGCATCCTGATCCCCGTCATTTTGCGCCGGTTCATGGCTGTCGAGGTCGCCTTCGACTTCATCTACCTGAAATTGCAGGGCAAAATCGACGGCAGGATCAACAAAAGAGGTGATCGCAGCGAATGGTATATGCAGCATGGAGCTGATTTGATTAAAGCTTAACCCCACCTCAAACCGGTCTTCGCTGACCGACAGATCCCAATAACGGTTTTGCAGCACTATGGTCATTTCATCCGGGAATTTGGCGATCAAGTGATCGGGGATGTCCACGCCCGGCGCTCGGGTCTTGAACGTGATATAGAAATGATGCTCGCCAGGAAGCCCATTGGCCTCAACTTCGCCCAGAACTCGACCGACCACAGCGCGCAGGGCTTCCTGCACGATTTCATCATAAGGAATCAGGCTGTCGGGGGCACTGTCATTCATAGCTACTTGGTGGCGCGAACGGGTGGCAGGGTCAAGGGGATTTCAACATTTTTCGTCAACTGTGATATTTCTGATTTTGCAGTGAAATTCTTGCCTGATCAAATCCAGCCATTATAGGCATCAATCATGAGAACAGCGACCATAGAGCGAAACACCAAGGAAACCGAGATTTTCGTCGAGTTAAATCTGGACGGAACCGGGCAATATGACGTGTCTACTGGCATAGGTTTTCTTGACCATATGATCGAACAATTCTCGCGTCATTCGCTGATCGACCTGACGCTAAGAGTCAAAGGTGATCTGCACGTAGACCAGCATCATACGACCGAAGATAGCGCCATTGCTTTGGGACAAGCCATTGGTCAGGCGTTGGGTGATAAGGCTGGAATCGTGCGCTACGGCAGCACCTATTCGCCGATGGATGAGACATTAAGCCGCGTCGCACTGGATATTTCCGGACGTCCCTGGCTGGTCTGGAAAGCCGGATTTACACAGGAACGGCTCGGCGAGATGGACACGGAGCTTTTCAAGCACTGGTTCCACAGCGTGGCTGACGCGGCCGGCATCACGCTGCATATAGAGCTGCTTTACGGTGAAAATAACCACCATATAGCCGAGAGTATTTTCAAAGGCTTCGCCCGGGCCATGCGTCAGGCCGTTGAACGTGATCCCCGCAAAGGAGACGCGATTCCGTCTACTAAAGGGCAGCTTGGTGGCTGAAACCATTGCGCTTATCGATTTTGGCGCCGGTAACTTACACAGTGTGCACAATGCGTTAATCGCAACCGGCGCGTCGGGGGTTGTCGTGACCGATGACCCCGATGTGGTCGCGGTGGCGGATCGTATCGTCCTGCCAGGCGTGGGTGCCTTTGGTGCTTGCCGCGATGCGCTGGCGGGTATCGACGGAATGATCGCTGCGATGGAACAGCGGGTCCGGCAAGAGGGCGCGCCGTTTCTGGGTATCTGCGTGGGCATGCAGCTGCTCGCCGACAAGGGCATAGAATTTGGCGAGCATCAGGGACTCGGCTGGATCGGCGGTACGGTCCACGCGATCGAAGCACCATCTGCTGATATCAAAATTCCGCATATGGGCTGGAATGACGTGACTCCCACGACGGGTCATGAATTATTGAAAACCGGCGAAGCCTATTATCTTCACGGCTACCATTTTGACGCGGCCGACCCGGCCGATATTTTCGCAACGACCTTTCATGGCAGAACTCTGGTTTCTGCCATAGGCCGCGACAATATTGTCGGCGTGCAATTTCATCCGGAGAAAAGCCAGGCCTATGGGCTGGCCTTCCTGAAACGCTTTTTGGAGTGGAAACCATGATCGTCTTTCCTGCCATTGACCTGAAATCAGGCGAAGTCGTGCGTCTGGCCGAGGGTGACATGGATCGCGCTACCGTTTATGGCGACAATCCGGCGGAGCAAGCAGGGCTTTTTGCTGCCGCCGGCGCAGAACATATCCACGTTGTCGATCTTGACGGCGCTTTTGCAGGATCCCCGCGCAATGCCGAAGCGGTTGAAGCAATTGTCGCGAGCTTTCCTGGCTATGTGCAATTGGGCGGCGGTATCAGAAATCGCGAAACAGTGGAGCGCTGGTTCGAATTGGGCGTGGCGCGGCTGGTAATTGGTACGGCAGCGCTGAAAGACCCTGAATTTGTTCGCGATATGGCGAAAGAATATGAAGGCGGCATCGTTGTTGCTGTGGATGCGCGTAATGGCATGGTGGCCACCGAAGGCTGGGCTGATGTGTCGGAAGTGAGCGTCAGGGATATGGCGATGCGCTTTGAGGATGCCGGTGTGGCGTCGCTGTTGTTCACCGATGTAGGGCGTGACGGTATGCTGACAGGGTGCAATATTGAAGCGACAGTCGATTTGGCACGATCGGTCAATATTCCCGTGATTGCCAGCGGGGGCGTAAAGGGACTGGATGATATTCACATGCTGAGCCAGTTTGCGCAGGATGGAATTGAAGGTGTGATTACAGGGCGGGCGCTCTACGATGGACGGCTGGATCTTGCTACCGCCATAGCGATGGCGAACCGATAGAGATGACCGTCCGTATCCGTGTCATACCCTGCCTGGATGTTGCTGATGGTCGCGTGGTCAAGGGCGTCAATTTTGTTGACCTCAAGGACGCTGGTGATCCGGTAGAGCAGGCACGGGCTTATGACGCAGCGGGCGCGGATGAGCTATGTTTTCTCGACATTGGCGCAAGCCATGAAAAGCGCGATACGATTATCGATGTGGTCCGGCGGACCGCAGAAGTTTGTTTCATGCCAGTCACGGTCGGCGGCGGCGTGCGGACAGCGGATGACGCCCGCGCGCTGCTTATGGTCGGAGCGGACAAGGTCGCGGTCAACAGCGCGGCGGTCTCGCGCCCCGAAGTTGTCAGCGATATAGCAAGCCGCTTTGGTAGCCAGTGCATGGTGGCCTCAATTGATGCGCGGCTGGTGGAAGAGGGGCGCTGGGAAATCTTCACCCATGGCGGGCGCACGCCAACGGGCATTGATGCCCTGGAGCATGCCGTGCGTATGGCGGAACTGGGGGCAGGCGAGTTGCTTGTCACATCGATGGATCGTGATGGTACACGTGATGGTTATGATCTGGCACTGACCCGGACAATCAGCGATGCGGTCTCTATTCCGGTGGTCGCCAGCGGCGGCGTGGGCACGCTTGAGCATATGGTCGAAGGTGTAACAAAAGGCGGTGCGAATGCGGTGCTGGCTGCCTCCATTTTCCACTTTGGCCAGCATAGCATATCGGAAGCTCATGACGCCCTTCGCGCCGCAGGCCTGCCTGCACGCGGCGATAGTTAAGAAGTTGTCTTAAGTCGAACCAAGCTGAGGCAAATTCATTAAAGCCCCTACTAACCTAATAATTTTACAGAAAATTAATCTCGTTTTGTATTAACGCTTTTCAAACCTTTCCTTCGCGGATTGCTGATCATCCGGCTATGGCGGATCAAGCAGCTCTTCCAGTTCGAGTTCGAGCAGCAGCTCGTCGTCAAGAAACTCATTAAGCTCAGGCGGATCCGCGAGTGATTATCTGTCCCATATTGGGACAATGATGTTTAGGGTTAATGTCGGCTTAACTTACATTTCCAATGTCGAGGAAAAACCATTAACCATCGTCATCGACGAATTGAGCGGACATTGCGTTTCTGGCAAGATTATTGCTTCTCTATTCGCCGACGCATTTATAATTCAGCCATTTCCCCGAAGGTGAGCTATGAGAATTGCAAAACTGACCATATTGACCGGAATTGCTGTTGTGAGCCTGTCTGCTGCAGGGGCTGCCGACCCAACATCCTTTCCTAACAATGGCGAATTTAGCGGTGCCCGGAGCAGTTCCGGTTGGGCTTTCGCGGATTGGGGATTTACCGGCCTTGGCGGTGCAAAAAGCAAATCGACCATGGGCACGTCAAGCAGTTCAGTATCGACAATTTCGACTTCGAGCAATTCATCTTCTGGCGGTATAGCGGCTCCAGAATCTTCCAATATGGCCATGCTGGCACTCGGCGTTGCTGGCCTCGTTGCCGGCCGGATTGCGACGCGCCAGAAACGCAAGAAGAAGTAAAGTTCGTCACCGGATGGATGCGCGGATCTTTGATCTCGCTGCACCATGGAAGGGCCGTCATCGGGGGATTAGACGGCCCTTTCTTATGGAGAATCTCTTTTCAAAAGATGCAAAGGCTTGACGACCATCCCATGGCTCGCGCAAACGGGCGGTTATGACAGATATTTTGCACAAGCTGGAAGCGACCATCCGTCAACGGCGCGATGCTGATCCCAAGGACAGCTATGTTGCCAGCCTGCGCGCAAAAGGGCGCGCCAAAATGGCCGAAAAACTGGGCGAGGAAGCGGTAGAAGCGGTTATCGCAGCGGTTCAGGATGATAAGGTGGGCATGACAGGCGAGGCGGCTGACGTTGTCTTCCACCTGATGATATTGCTGGCCGATATGGGTCTGTCTGTTGATGATGTGCTTGCCGAACTTGCCCGCCGCGAAGGCCTGTCCGGCATTGCTGAAAAAGCTTCTAGAGAGTACTGATCCATGGCGATCGACGCAACTCAACCTTATGATGATAACAATATCTTCGCCAAAATCCTGCGCGGGGAAATTCCGAACCGAACGGTTTACGAGGACGAACATGCATTGGCTTTTCACGACATCAACCCGCAGGCACCTCACCATATTCTAGTAATCCCCAAGGGCAAATATGTCAGCTGGGACGACTTTTCGGCCACGGCCGATGAATCTGAAATCGCCGGATTTGTTCGCGCAGTGGGCCATGTTGCGCGGGAAGCGGGTATGGTCGAGCCGGGCTATCGCCTGCTCGCCAATATTGGCCATGACGGGCATCAGGAAGTACCGCACCTCCATGTCCACATCTTTGCTGGAAAACCACTTGGCCCGATGTTGATGAGAGGCTAGGTACAGGCGTTGAGACCGCTCAGACGGCGCGTGTAGTAGATAGGGGAATATGTTATGGCAGGTTCAGTAGCACCGGGCGGAGAAGGCTGGTCCTCGAGATGGGCCTTTGTGCTGGCGGCGGTTGGCGCCGCAGTTGGCCTTGGCAATATCTGGCGGTTTCCGACTCTTGCCGGTGAAAATGGCGGCGGCGCGTTTGTACTTGTTTATATCGGTTGTATCATCCTTATCGGCCTGCCTATGGTCCTTTCCGAAATCCTGATTGGCCGCCACGGCCGCAGCGATGCCTATCACAGCGTGGTCAAAGTGGCCGAGGATTCCGGCCGCAGCAAGAATTGGGGCATATTCGGCGGTATCGGAATATTAAACGCCTTCCTCATACTCACCTTTTACAGCGTCGTGGCCGGTTGGGTCATGTATTATGTCGGCGTAATGAGTGTCGATTTTCTGGGCGCTTTGTTCTCGGGGGATCCTTTTGCCGGGGCCCTGGCTAACGAGAATCCGGAAACTATTCCCAGCCGTATGACTGACCTGTTTGCAGACATTCCCATGCTGCTCGGCATGCATACACTGTTCATGATTGTTACCATCTGGATTGTTGCTCGCGGCGTTACAGACGGGATCGAGAAAGCTGCAACCTATCTGATGCCAACATTCTTCGTACTTCTTGTCCTGATCACGCTTTACGGCGCATTCACGGGCGAGTTTGGCAAGGCTGTGACCTTCCTGTTCAACCCCGATTTTTCGAAATTGTCACCGTCCGTTGTAAATGATGCGCTGGGGCAGGCGCTGTTCTCCATGAGCGTCGCCTCTGCTGCGTTGATAACCTATGGCGGATATGTGTCGCGGGAAACAAATCTCGCGCCCACGGCAGGTATGATTGCTTTTGCCGATACAGGCGTTGCGCTTCTTGCCGGTTTGATGATTTTTCCTATTGTTTTCGCCGTTGGACTGGATGCGGCGGCAGGACCGACCTTGGTGTTCCAATCTCTTCCGATTGCATTTCACAATATGCCTGGTGGGTCTCTGGTAGGTTTACTATTTTTCGTGCTCATATTTTTCGCCGCTTTGACCAGTTCGATATCCTTGCTGGAAGGTGTGGTTGCTTGGGCGATGCGCAGATTTGAATGGAGCCGGCTTTTACCGCTTGGCTGGTTGGCGGAGTCATTTTCCTGATTGGTGTTGCCTGTGCCTTGTCTCTCAATGTCTGGAGCGACATTCGCCCACTCGGCTTCATTCCGCTTTTTGAAGAAAAGAACATCTTTGATGCGATTGATGATCTTGTTTCGAAAATACTGCTTCCGATTACGGCATTTTTGACAGCCATATTCATTGGCTGGCGTGCCGATAAAAAGCTGGTGGAAGAGGAAACGGGTCTGGAAGGTACGATGTTCGGATTATGGCGCTTCCTGATCGCTTGGCTGGCGCCGCTTGCTGTTGCGATGATTTTCGTTTTCGCAGTCTTCCCTAATCTGATTGGACAGGGCTAGGCATTGGCCAAGACGCGTTCCTCCAATTGCCCGGTATGTCGTAAACCGAAGTCACAGAAATTTGCGCCTTTCTGCAGTGCCGGCTGCAAAGATCGCGATCTTCTGCAATGGCTAGGAGAGGGGTATAAGGTCCCCGGACCATCTGTTTCCCCAGACCAGCTGGCCGATCAATTTGCGGAAGAATCAGGACGTGATGGAGAGTCCTGAGCCAACGCAACAGTAGGGCGATTTTTGGGGTGGACAAGCGATACACCCCCCGCCTATAGCGGCGCTTCAAATTCGGTGGGATCGTCAATCCCATCTGTTGCCCGAATAGCTCAGTTGGTAGAGCAAGCGACTGAAAATCGCTGTGTCGGTGGTTCGAATCCGCCTTCGGGCACCACTTTTTTTCTAAGTTTTCGGTGTCTCCAAGTTTCTTCGAAAAACACCAATATTATGCCTATATTCCCGAAGGTTATCTCATATCGATTGTGGTTTCACTCAACCGGAGACCATTTGTCCGCGGCGATATGGGGCCGAAATGACCAATGATCTCGATGGGCCGAAACGCTAGCACCAGATGCACTTCTAGAAATGGGTAGTTTTAGGGGTCTATTTGAACCCAAGCATAGCGCGTTGAGCAGTCCAGCAAAGAGGCAGGCTTCCAATCCGCAAGATCTTCCGGCCGGTCAAATCAACTGGCTGAGTTCCATCGATAATGGATGAGATGATATCCGGAGCCAGATAACTAAGACGGGTGAGCTGTTGCAGATGCCGTTTGCTATACTGGGATAGCATGGGTGAAGGGATGCCTCGAACCATTTGATCTTGTGCTGCGAAAGCGTGAGCAATCAATCGAAGCAAAACGGGATCGGGATCGCGTTTCGCCAATCCTTCGCCGGCAGCGATAGCCAGTTTCAGATCGCGTCCTTTGCTAACGAGCTTCGCATTCATTGAGATAGCAACTGTTTGATCCTGGTCCGGAGGTGTAAATTCAATACCGATTGAGCTTTCATTAACAGATACACTGGCATTAAAATCGATCAACATTTGGTATTGCTCGGAAATGCTCATGTCGGGCAAAGAGTCAGCGATGGCTTCATGTTTTTCTATAGTTTGTGACAGAACCTCAGCGGTTTCCTGTGCATCAGATTCCGCAGAGTTGAGTTTCTTGGATATTGCACTAATCACCAGTCGTTCGATCTCTCCAGCGGGCATTCGCCATTTGTCTGATTTGTCTCCAGGCGGAGTGCGTGTGACGTAGTAGCGGAAACGCTTCGAACCCTTTTTCGCATGCGTAGGTGTCATTGGTTTACCATCCGGATCGGTTATCATGCCGGTCAGTAAACTAGGATTGCGACTCTTCTTTCCCAACGCGTTGTCACGCCTGTTTTCAGCAAAAACAGATTGGACCAAATCGAAAACCTTGTGTGAGATGATCGGGCTGTGCTCTCCATCGTAGATTTTGTCTTTATGCCGAACTTTCCCAACATAGATCGGGTTTTGGAGCAGATGCGTCAAAGTACCGGTTTTGAAATGGATGCCGCCAACTGCGCGCCCGCTCTTCCAAGTTCGAGTTCTGGTTTTGATATCTTTGACAGCGAGTTCATCGACAAGCTGCGGGACTGACTTCAGTTCAACATAACGCTGGAACATGTGCCGGACAGTCTCTGCTTCTGCTTCGTTGACGACCAACTGGCGCTCTTCCACCTTATATCCGTACGGGACACCGCCGCCCATCCACATGCCCTTCTTTTTGGATGCCGCTACTTTGTCGCGGATGCGTTCACCGGTTACCTCGCGTTCAAACTGGGCAAAAGAAAGCAGGACATTAAGGGTCAGTCTTCCCATGCTGTTTGTTGTGTTGAAGCTTTGAGTGACACTGACGAACGATGCTTCATTCTCATCCAGTATTTCTACAATCTTGGCAAAGTCGGCGAGGCTCCGGGTTAGACGATCAACCTTGTACACTACAATGATTTCGACCTTGCCGGCTGTCACATCATCTAGCAGTTGTACAAGGGCAGGACGCTTCATGTTCCCACCGGACCAACCACCATCGTCATAGAGCTCAGAAACTGCATCCCAACCTTCACTAGCCTGGCTTAAGATATAGGCAGCGCACGCTTCTCGCTGCGCATCCAGACTGTTAAAATCCTGCTCCAGACCGTCTTCGGTGGATTTGCGAGTGTAGATAGCGCAGCGCTTGCGTTTTGCACGCTCAGCCATTTGCGAGAGCCCTTGGCTTATATCCGCTTCGTTTCTTCAATCCGAAGAAGCGAGGGCCAGACCAGTGCGCGCCGGTGATCTCGCGGGCAATATGGCTGAGGCTCGAATAGTGGCGGCCTTCAAACTCAAAGCCATCATCACAAACAAGCACATAGTAGCTTTTGCCGTTCCATGATCGAACTAGTCTTGTTCCAGTCTTGAGTGATATCGCATGCATGTGACCGGCTTTACCGGTTCGCTCGACGCGCTTGCGAAGTTTCTCGATCTCTCGTTTGGTGGCACCTGTCAGGCTACCATGAACACGTTCCTGCAGCCGGTTTGCGATACCGCGCCGAAGTAGGTCAGGTCCGATGTTGGGTGAAGGTGATTTGAACGTATCGCGCCAGGCTGCTCGCAACTGGGCTGGGGGCATGGTTGTTAGTTCAGTCAATTGGTTATCCAGCACGGTCATGCTGCACCTTTGGCATCGTTATCACTTGGGCTTTGTGTGATCCGATAGATCGTTCCATCATCACCGCGTTGTTCGCGTGCCAGCATAAAACCCTTCTTGCGCAGGCCGGTTAGAAATGCGCGAACGCTATGCTGCCGCCAGTTCGTTATTTTGCATATCTCATCGAGAGTTGTGCCTTTCGTTCGCGATAGTTGCGCGATGACTTTTGCGGACTTGGTTTGTGGTTTGGTTTTTGATGACATCGAGGGTCTCCAGTTTGGCGCTGGTACTTCCAACGCTTCCACTGACCGGAGCCGCGGATCGCTTTTAGGAGCGGGCGGCCCGTCGCAAATGATGTTTGCGACACCAACAACAATGGTCGAACAAACTCCTAAGCCCAGTTGTTTATTCTGATAATTTGAAAAGCTGCATGTGGACTTCCGTAAAAAGTCGAGCATGGGTAAGGGCATGGCTGATGACGACGAAATTAACCCGATCAAAGTGCGAACCGGTCTATTTGCGTTGATCACCGCAAGACTTGAAGATGCCAATGAAATCGCAGTTAAGGGGCAAGCCGCTAACCTCGGTAATCCCGATGTCAGCGGCTTGGTCATTGAACTGCGTTCGCTGCTCGACGAGATCAATGTTCAACTAGATGCAATTGAATTGATGACCAATCGGTAGCGACGGCAATTGGGCCGTTAGCGGCCTGTCGGCTTTACAACCATGGCGGTTTGAAAGCTGACTATCTGCTTCTACCCCAACAGCGGGCGTTTCGATGTCAACAAAAGCTCCCAAAAGCCTTCATAAACCTCAGTGCGGATTTTCCTTTGTTTAAGTTAATTTCAACGCCGCCTTACATTAGCTTCAATCAGTTCCTATGTCGTTACAACGTCGTTGCGGTTTTTTGATCGCAACACTGTCTGACGGTGTCTCTTTACGATCAAAAAATCATTTGATTGGCTTTCCTGAGACAGGAAAAGCAATCGCCATGCCCGGAGTCTCGACAGACCGGCATGAGCGATCCGAAAGGCTTGCCTGATGATTGTCTACTTCACGCCCGTTTCCTCTATGCCTGCTTCCCAATGTCCCGTTGAGCGAACATGAGCAAATATCTTCTTTTTACGCCAGGACCAGTCAATGTTGCTGAGAATCTGCGGGCAGCGATCTCGAAAGAGGATATCTGCCACCGTGAGGTGGACTTTGACCAACTTCTCGTCTGTATAGAGCAAAAGCTTCTATCGCTTTTCCAGATAACAGAACCCAAGCGTTATCGCGCGGTAGTTATAACCGGATCAGGCACTGCGGCGAATGAAGCAATGCTCTCTTCGGTTGTCGGGCACGGCGGAATCCTGATCCTGTCAAATGGTGAATTTGGCGAGCGTCTGCATAAAACTTCGCTGATCCACAATAGCCCGACCCATCTTATTGAAGTGCCATGGGGAGAGCCATTTGATCTGCAAAAGATCGAACGGTATCTTGAGCGCCACAAGATTGATGTCATCGCTATGGTCCATCATGAGACTTGTTCAGGCATGCTCAATCCGCTTGCCGCCATCGGTGCCTTGGCAAAAGCGCACAAAGCAATATTTATAGTAGACGGCGTGAGCAGCGTGGGGGCTGAGGCGGTTGATATGGAGGGCTGCAATATCGCCTTTTGTTCGAGTTCCAGTTCCAAGGCGATTGGCTCCTATCCCGGTCTGTCCTTCGTAATTGGCCGAAAGAAGCAGTTTAAGAAACTCAAAGCCCATAAGGCTAATACAACCTACTTGAACCTCTCGACATTCTACCACTTTCTCAAAGCCCGCTCACAAACGCCAAACACGCCAGCAGTGCCGCTATTCTTTGCTTTGGATCAGGCTCTGACAAACATATTGGATGAAGGCGTGTCCCGACGCTTTGCTGCTATCCGCGCCCGAGCCAATCAGCTCCGCGACGGGATGCGCAAACTCAACCTCGAATTTCTGATCGACGAGAGCGACATGTGCTCGGTCCTGACGACCGTCAAAGTGCCCCCGTCGGTCAGTGTTGGCGAGTTACGGGATCGTCTGCGCGAGAAAGCGATCATCATCTATGAAGGAAAAGGCTGTTTTCAGGACAAGGTTTTTCAAGTCGGGAATATCGGAGAAATGTCGGTCTTTGACATCCAGTTCTTCTTGCAGACGCTCAAAGATGTTTTGCTGACACTGCAAGCCGAGGCTGCGGACGTTGTCATCCCATTCAGGCCAAATGCGACCATGCCTGTTAACGTCAACATTGTGCCGATAGCGAGGCCAAACGGTGCTCTAAAGCCTTCCAGCTTGTGACGGACAAAATGGCTCAATTGTGGGCGACAAAGACTAAGGATGACGAATGGTGGTCGTCTTTTGTTACCTCACCATTGGCTATCGCCGCAAATTACGCTGCGGTAGAACTGCCATGGATCACGCCAAACCGGATCACAGCTATGTCGTTTCTGGTGGCCGTCGTTGCTGCCATTTGCGTAGTCATCGGCGGCTTTTCGAATTTCGTGATTGCTGCGACGTTAATACACCTAAGCCATATACTCGATTGCATGGACGGCCAGATGGCGCGCTATCGTAAAACCTCATCGGCCACCGGTAGTTATTTCGACCGGATGACCGATCAGGTGCAGGTCACACTTTGGTTCGGTGCCGCCGGATACGCTGCATATAGCCAAACGATGAGCGTTTTCCCTGTTTTATTGGCCCTCATCGGCATCGGTTTCTATGGTTTGCGCGGTTACACAAAATATGTTGCGCTCGAAGTCGAAATGACACGCGATCCCGACTATTTGGTAACAATTGCCAATCAGAAAAAAATCGAAATTATCGCGGGGCTAGGCTTTAGTTTGGGTGCAAATCTGACCTGGTTCGCCCGCGAGCAACCCAAGTTCCTGCTGTTTAGCGAAGGCGTGTTCATTTTCATGCTGTCAGCAGCACTGTTACTAAACGCGCTGGAACCGATGCTCTGGATATTTGCCGCAAGCCAGGTTTTCTGGGGCCTATATCGCGGCATCCAGCACGGCCTGGAAATTCATAAAAATACCGGACTCCCCATTCAAAAATAACCCGCTGACATAGGCGCAAAAGAGAAATATATTCCATGGAAAAAACCACAACGTCCACCCACAAAGCTGTCATTCTGGCGGCGGGTGTCGGATCCCGTATCCGGCCCCTAACGGATGACTGCCCAAAAAGCCTGTTGATGGTCGCGGACAAACCGATCCTTGAACGAATGATCCGCAATTGTCAGGATTGCGATATTTCCGAGTTCGTCATTGTCCTCGGCTATCTGGAGGAGCGTATCAGGCGTTTCGTGAGCGAAACCTTTCCGGAGCTTCAGGTAACATATCTCGTCAACGACCGATGCGAAGAGACCAATACGGGCTATTCCCTGATGTTGGCCAAGCAAGCGGTCGGCAATGCCAGCTTCATCAAGTTTGACGCCGACGTGGTCTTTGACCCGGAAATCTTGCGGCGCTTGATAGCAAGCGACGCCCCGAACGCTCTGTGTATCGACCGGGATATCCAGCTTGATGCCGAAGAGGTGAAAGTGGTGGTCGATGATAAATTGCTGGTTCTCCAAGCAAGCAAGACGGTCGATCAAAAAGCTGCCTTTGGAGAATCTATAGGGATCGAGAAAATCTGCGCGAAGACCGCTAAACTGCTGTTTGCCGAGCTGACATTGGCGATGGGTCAATCTGGCCGTCTCCAAGACTATTATGAAGCCACATATGAGTGGCTAATCGCGCGAGGAACGGAGTTTCAAGCGCTTGATATAACCGGCCTGAAATGGACCGAGATCGATACGCATGATGATTATGCGGCGGCAAACAAGATGTTCGACGAACCCTAGAAACAGCATTGCCCAAGTTACGGCGGCATGAGTCGTGGTGTGGGTAAGCCCGGAATATGTTCGCTCAAATCCAGCGCAACTGGTCAGCTATTCCCACAAGATTGATATCCGGAAACTGGCTTTTAATTTTGTTCATGGCCTTTGTCACATTGGATTGAATGTTCATGTCGCCGAGATCGTTGGCATGAATCCCGCCGGTAATGAAATAGGCGTCGAACCCGTTCTGAGCGGCCCCCTTGATATCTGTAGGTAACCCGTCACCCACTGCCAGCAATCGGCTTTTAGCTATATTCCGGCCTGCGATACTCGCCGCTCTTTTTTGGACCTCGTCATATATTAGCGCCTCTGGTTTACCGGCAAAAACCACTTTGCCGCCAAGCTTTGCGTATTGCTGAGCAATTGATCCGGCACAAATGACCGTTCGACCTCCGCTTTGGACAACCAGATCAGGGTTTGCGCAGATCATTTCGACGGCGTTTTCGCGCATTTCAATCAGAAGGCCGTGATATATGTCAACGGCCTCTATTCTATCATCCAGTGGCCCGGTTAAGAGGCATAGCGCCGCATCCGTTATGCCAACAATTGGATTCTTCAGGTCTTCCAATATCGAATGATCGCGCGCGGGGCCAAAGTGAAATAGCGGCGCGTCTGGATTTTCTGCCAGCAATATCGTGGTCATATCCCCTGAGGTGACAATAGAATCGAAGGCTTCGCGATGAACGCCAAAGCGCTCCAATTGCGGATAGATTTCTTTACAGGAGCGAGGCGCGTTGGTCATCAATATGACAATGCCGCCATTCGCACGGTATCTACATAATGCATCAACGGCGTTATCGAACGCGGCAATTCCGTTGTGAACGACGCCCCAGATATCACACAGCAGGCCGTCGTAGTGATCAGCCAGTTGGCTGAGCGGAGTGAGTTTAGACGTCTCGTTCGGCAAACGTGGCAGACTATGTTTTTCCATCTTCTCGCCTTACAATAGCCGTTATCAATCCCTACATATATTTTACGTTGTTACAGTGTGTTGATCGTGTAATTTTATCTTTTTTCACCAATACTTCGAGCAATTTAAGCGCCTTTCCCAGCCCATTTTTCTGCCTGGCAATCCATTTGTCATTCGCAGTATCGAGACGAATATATCATGACGAAATCGTTGAAAAGGTCGAAGCAAGGGCCCCGCCAACTCAAGAATAGTTATCCGGGAATGCACGTTAAAGCGGACTATTGTCGTTTACAGGAAGCCTATCAGTTGAACCTCGCTGCGCATGACCCGTTGGAAAGCCGCCGAATAGTGGCATTGGCGGCGGCAGAGGCGTGGCGACTGGAAGCAATCAAGTCCGAAAAACGTGAGGCAAAAACTATGGAGCCGCTGGTCAAGCGGGATGCGAAGATCACATGTGAAATTGTGAAAGAAACAATGGTTGAAAAGACAACCACGCTCCCGAATTGCTGATAGTTCAGGCGGGGATCAGCACATTGGCATAAAGCGGGTCTTCCAGCGCCCGGCCCGCGCCATTGGCAACGCAAGTGAGCGGATCATCGGCAATCGTGACGGCCAATCCGGTTTTCTCGGCAATATGTTCGTCAATCCGTCCCAGCAATGCACCGCCGCCGGTCAATACAATTCCCTGATCCATGATATCGGCTGCCAGTTCCGGTTTGGTGTTCTCCAGCGCGTTTAGCACGGCGTCGATTATCTGTCCCACTGGCTCGGCAATGGCATCAGCAATTTCAGCTTCGGTAATTGCTATTTTTCTGGGCATGCCCGTAACAAGGTCGCGACCCCTGATATGCATTGTCCGTCCGTCACCATCTGGACTCACGGCGCTGGCAATTTCATGTTTGACTCTTTCTGCGGTTGTTTCACCAATGGCCAGATTATGCTTGCGGCGGATATGGGAGGTGATTGCATCATCGATCTTGTCACCGCCCATGCGTTCTGATGAGCTGTAAGCCAGCCCTTGCAGCGATAATATGGCGACTTCGGTCGTTCCCCCACCGATATCGACAACCATCGCTCCGATAGGCTCGGCAATCGGAATCCCTGCGCCAATCGCAGCGGCCATCGGTTCTTCGATAAAAAACACGCGCGTTCCACCTGCATTGGACGCTGCATCGCGAATGGCGCGCCGTTCGACATTGGTGGAGCCAGAGGGAATGCAAACCACAATGTCAAAACGCCGCAGTATTCCAGTTTTTTTACCATGTGCTTTATGAATAAAATGTTTGATCATTTGCTCGGCAACGTCGAGATCTGCGATGACCCCGTCTCTGAGCGGTCGAACGACCTTTATATTATTTGGCGTTTTGCCCATCATCAACTTGGCTTCAGTGCCTACTGCGCGCACTTTGATTACGCCGTCATTGGTTTCCAGCGCGACAACAGATGGCTCATTGAGCACGATCCCGCGATCCCGCACATAAATTAGTGTATTGGCCGTACCAAGGCCGATGGCCAGGTCGAGAGACTGGAGCTTAGGAAAACTGCGCATAAAGCAGAGGTTATTTCATATCGAGGGGTCGCATTGCCAATCTAACATGATTGCATGAAGTTGGTTGCAGCGGACCCGCGATACTATACTGTATGCTTGATCAGCGCCAACGATCTTTCCAATTGCCATAATTTGATGTCCGAGGCTGGTTGGTTCTGTAACAAGGGAAGCTGCTAGCCCAATCGAAGTGCCATGAGATGATATTTTGGTTTTGACCGAAATATGATCAATTGGTGCGGACCTCTTTTTTAACTTTTAGTTTGCCAAATGCCGATGACCAAAGGTTCCCAAAGCATGGTGAAGAATATTCTACCGCTGATCGCGCTCTTAATGGGTTCTGGGTTCCTACTATTCGCCGGTGGTATAAACGGTCTGATCCTGCCCGTACGAGGCGAAGCTGAAGGATTTTCGGCCACTTCACTTGGCTTGGTCGGAACCGGTTGGGCCATCGGCTATGTGGCTGGCTGTCTCAAAACCCCCGCACTGGTCGCGAATGTGGGCCACATCAGGGCCTTTGGGGTCATGTGCGCTCTCGCAGCCATCGCAGTGCTCTTTTCGCTTCTCATAATCTCGCCCTGGACATGGATCCCGGTGCGGGCAGTATCCGGTTTCTGCTTCGCAGGCGGCGCGATGATCGTTGAAAGCTGGCTCAACGAACGCACTGAGGCTGCTTCGCGGGGACGTATCTTTGGCATCTATACAATGGTCAATTTGGCTGCGACGACTGCGGGCCAGATGGTCCTCACGCTCGGCGATCCCAATGGATATTTTTTCTTTGTTCTTGCCGCAATGGTTTACTGTTTGGCGCTATTACCAACCGCAATGTCCGCCACCTCCTCACCGCAACCTTTGACCAGCGTATCACTGAACCTGCGCGGCCTCTGGGGAAACTCGCCAATTGCAGTCTTTGCCATATTGATGGTTGGTGTCTCCAACGCATCTTTTGGCACTCTGGCGGCGGTCTATGCGGCGCGGATCGGTTTCACGCTGAATGAGATTGCTCTTTTTGCGAGTATTCCCATTCTTGCCGGAGCTTTGCTTCAGATTCCCGTAGGGATCGCCTCGGATAAGGTAGACCGGAGAATCGTTCTGATCGGGATTACGTTGCTTGCCTTGATTGCAGATACACTTTTCTTCTTTGGCAATTTCAGTGATCCCATAACCATCATGGCATTGGCTGGTCTCTTTGGCGGTTCAGTATACTCAATGTATCCCGTCATTGTCGCCCATGCGAATGATCATGCCGAACCAGGTACGTATATTCAGGTCAGCGGCGGGCTCTTGCTCGTGTTTGGTATCGGTTCAATTGTCGGACCGACCATCGCTGGTTTTGCGATTGCGATTTATGGCGCTGCCAGCATGTTTGTTATGATTGGTTTCGCGCATACCTTGCTGATCATCTTCGCGCTTATTCGATTGTTGTCCGCTCCAGCAGTGGCCCAAGAGGCGAAAGGCGACTTCCAGATGTCCCCGCTTGCCCGCGTTTCCACACCGGAGACCGCAGCTTTGGCTTCAGATCATTCAGAACTGAATGCGGATCGCAATCAGGCCAATGATCTTGCAGAGGTAGAACAAGGCCTTGAGGACCACAAATGATTGCATTTGGGGCTGCATATATCTGTGCTAGGGGCTTAATCGTAAAAGTCGAACCGAGCATCAGCGGAGAATAAATCCCCGATCCCTATAGTTTGGCTTTTAGCGTTAAGTGTCCAAAAGCAGCCGTTCAGCTACCCACCCAGTTTTTGCCGTTCTGGCGCGAACAAATTCTGAGCGTTGAATGGCTGCTTTCAGAATCGAGAATGGATGGCGAGGACGGCAACAATTGGGGCGCAAAGCGGACTTTAGGAAACGGTTGATAATTTCTCTTATGTTGAAGGGGGAGGGTACAGGTATGTCGGCTTCATCCCAAAAGCGGACTTCGGCAAACAATCAGATACTGTTTGAAGCCATATCGCGCATATTGCGAATAGCGGAGCAATCGGGGCGACCTGATTGCTCCGCTATCCCTCGTCAGCGTCGTGAGGATTTTGTCGATTGAACCAGATGGCGACGTTCTCCCGCTTTTGCGATCGCAAGTCTAACCGAGCTGTCAATCTTCCGCGATGTTTGATCTCGACATTTTCTGCGTGTTGCTCGCTGCACCAGGGGATGAAAAGTCCTCGTTCTGCATACCTGTCTCACTGCAGTTTTGATTCTGCGGTGAAACTCCGCCTTGTCTTCAGGCCTGGCAAAATCGAGATCATCGTAGCTCACCTTAATGGTGCTGACTGGTTCGGCAGCTGCCGTTGGCGCGAGACACAATGTGGTCAGGCCAAGTGCAACCGGTGTAACAATTTTCAACTTAATATCGTCCTATCTTGCAACTATTCGCACCATTGCGATCCATCCATGTCTTCGGAGGTGGGATCAAAACTATTTGGATTCGGGCAGCTCCACATCGGACGTTCGTCCGATGCACGACGCGATAATCGTTGGTTTATGAGCGTATAGATGCAAACACGGGCCATTCATGCTAGTTATCTGGTGCGGTCTGGGTAAGCCAAAGAGCAGGTTGGATCGATGAATATGGAAGAAGACAAATTCGATAGAGCGATAGCGCTCACTTACGAAGCAGCAATCGACAATGCAGGGTGGAAAAAAGCGCTGCTGGCCATCGCCGATGCAACCGGATCGTCAAGCATTTCCCTCTTGATGTATGACGGCCTGGAGCCGGTGTCCGGTCTGATGCCCATGACCGATCCTGAAAGTGTGCGAACCTTCCTCCGCAATATCGATCAATATTCCAGCGAATGGCAGTCCGGTTACCATGTACCGACCGGCCAAGTTGTCGGATTCGATGATCCATATGTTCGGGAAAATTTTGAAAACAGTTTAGAATACAACGAGTGGTGGCGAACCGAAAATATGGGTTTAGGGGCGCTATTTGTAAACCTGCTTGTCGGAGAGAACAGTCGGGCGGTGGCATCGATTTACAGGCCTGTTGGCGAGGAATATGATGCCGCCACCCGGCACCAATTCGCCAGATTGGCGGAGCATCTGAAACGCGCTGCGGAAATTAGCCGCAAAATGAGTCTGGCGAACGTCAGCGATAATAGTTCGATGAATCGAACAGGCTATCTGGTTGTCGACAGGCAAGGGAGAGTGCTGACCGATCATGGCAAGGCTTTGACGCAGATGGCAAATGCCGGACTTGCCCAAAAAGACGGCAATAATTATCGGATCCGCACCGCAAACCGCGTCCTTGAACGCTGCGTTGCGGGCACTCAAAATGCAGGGGAGCGTGGAAACACAGTCCGACTGATCGGCGCCGATGCGGCTGAATACCGTCTTGATGTTCTTCCAGCTGATGAATCTGAAAGGGCTTCTCTGTCTTGGCTGGCAATAGATCGCCCGGCCGCAATTATCTGCATTTCGGCGCCCGACAACCGGAAACAGGACCGCATTGACAAACTTCTCTCGTCCCATGGCCTGACTCCAGCGGAAGCAGCGGTCGCTTATGAAATTTCAATAGGAGATGGGCGCAAGGCGACCGCGCACCGGCTCAAGATCCACGAAACCACAGTCCGTAGTCACCTTTCAGCCATTTTTGAAAAACTGAATATCCATCGTCAGGCCGAACTGGTGCATATCGTCGCCGACCTGTAGCGGAAACCGCAAGCGTCTGCCTTTTAAATTACTTTCCAACCTTTTAGCTGGACCATGATGTGAGGGCAGCAATACGCTGCGATCCGCAATACCAACCCAATGTCCGCTTTTGCGCCCATAGTGGACATTAGCGGAGTGACTGCTTTATCCCGAAAGCGGACATTAGAATTTTAAGGTATCCGCGGCAGATGTCTGAACGCGCTGCGTGCCTTTCCTTTTTGTTTAAACTCCGGTGACCTAGGGACGGCTAGGCGCGGCTGTTTCACCCGGAGGTCGGCGTGGAGCTTTTGTCCCCGGGGGAAGCATATAGAGCATGCTAACTTTGTGATCTCGGTGGCGATTCCACATATAGCAGACGTAATTGTCGATATTGTTCAGCGCGGTTTTGCGCGCCCCCAAATTGCCGCCGGTTGCCGCGATAGCCAGTTCCCTCGGGTTACCCGCTTGAAACATACGGTTCTTTTGTTGACCGGAATCGTCGACCACGACGTCGACGTCATCGGGATCGCGATAACACATGTTGTTTTGTAGGTTCCAGCCGCCAGAGCAAAGGTCATGCCGCTCGTCTCGTGGAGTGGTCAGCGCCGTGCTGCGATGGCCCATTTCATGTAGCATGGTAATCTGGCGTTTTTGCGGAGACATAGTGAAATAAAGTGGAAAAAGCTCGATCGTGTTAGCCACGAGATGGCGCGCAGGGCCTCCTCCGACTCCGTTCTTTGACTTACAGCGGATCCAGACGGGTAAAAGCCCCCGAAAGCCGCCGCAAAAGGCAAGTGACCATTCGGTTAGAATGCTCTCGATTTTTGTTAACATGCGATTGATCTGGCGCGGGCTGTAATCTGCACCAAACCAGTAAGCGAGCGAAGCCGTTTCATATTTGTAAGACGCGTGCCAAAGCAATGCAGCATCGGAGCTATGACGGATGGCTGAGACCTCTTGACGTGCACTTTCGGCATAATAATAGGCGTTGGAATAAGCTCTCATAACGTCTTTGAGGTTGTTCCCGGTGCATTTACCAATGCCCCGTTTTTGTCGCCGAAACTTGGCGACGGTGGGGTCTATAGTTCGCGGCAGATCTTTGATGCCAACGTTGCGCCAAGGATCGCCGTTATATTGTCCCGGTTTCATGAGACTGGAAATCGGAAGCGATGCTGGTGTGATTGTCTTACGGGACTGTGCGGGCTTGGCCTTTGGCACAGCTAGACGAGCCCGGCGAGGGCGCTTGGCTTCCCGTTTTGCCTTTTTTTTTGCTAAGGCCGCGGCAATGGCGGTTTTGCCCTCGGCACTCGTTGACTTGGTCGTACGGGTCCGACGGCGAGTGGTTGCGGTTGGCCTTCCCGACTGCGTTTCTGCACTGCTGTGATGTGTCATAAAGGCTTCGAGGTCGCGGAGTGATTCAAAAGCCTCACGCTTGATCTTTACTTCGCCAGGGACATTATGCTGTTTTCTTAGCGCAGCGACATACCGGGTGAAGGCGCTTTTGTTGAGGCTGTCGATATCGCTCTGAGAACTGCTTATGTTTGTGCTGCGGTGGCGTACATTTGTCATGGCGATGTCCTTCTATTTGCACGGACTGGCGATAAAAGCACCTCGCTGAATTGCTCCAGCGAGGTGCAGGGCTACACTTACGGGTCGCAATTAAGCGTAGCTGACGGTTGTTTTTGTTTTGGTTTGTCGACGCCGGTTGGATCTCAGAGCGCCGCCTACGGCACCAAAACCAAATATCATAAACGCCCAAGTCGCTGGCTCCGGAACAGCACCCATATTACCAATTGTCAGGTTATCAATACCAAATGATCCTGACGAACTTGTCTCGCCATCAGGACCAAAGGCAATAGAACTTATCAGTAGATCCGAAGTCAAGCCGAAGAAATCCAGACGAGAAATCGGGCTAAGTGCAAGATCATAAAGCTGGGTGCTTCCATCTCCAAAAGTTACCAATGCGTCGAAATTTCTGAGGGGTTCTGAGTTGAAGAAATCAAAGCCCACTCCGAACACTCCGCCGCTGGTACCAACCGATGTTGTGTCGAAAAACAGGTTAAAGCTCCCATTGCAGCCTGCACAATATAATTGATTGCCACCGGCATCGAATACAATATTACTATTCGGAGAACCGGTTGTTTCATATCGGGTTTCGCCCACTACAGCAGACATGGCTGCATCGTCCTGAAAGAAGACATACCCTGCGTTTTCGTAGTCATCAACGACAGATGTGCCCAGTGCGCCATTAAAGTTTGTCGCATCGGCATAGACAGTAGTCGCAGCATTTGCTGGAGCGACCAGCATCAAGGCTGAAGAGGTAAGCAGAAGAAATTTTTTCATTGTCCTAATTCCTGTTGATTGCCTCATGCTTCAATACAAATGAAACAGAGGTTTTTGTGCGATCCCCAATATCCCAAAAGCGAACATTGGGATGGGCGGCCGCCATTGCAGCCCGCGCAGATAGATGCGCTTGGATTTTGCGAACCCTAAGTGATGATTAAGTAAGTCAGCTTTTCATTGACCTGGTTATTGGCAACCAACAGCGGCGGTTTTCCGATAGATCTGTCAATCGAACGGTCTAGAATTCTGCTCGGCGGAAATTCTAATCTGACTTTTCTGGACCGATCTCAACATTTTCTATATCCTTCTTAAGTTCTAATCCTGCCTATAAAAAATTATCGCGCCTTTCTTCGGGGAAGCCACCCAATTTTGAAAAATTGCACACCTATTTTTGAATTGCCTTTCCCTGATAAATGACATGATGAACATATACCGGAGTAAGCACATTCGATGTTGTTTGAGAGAGATAATGAGCTTGCGCACCTTTTGAACCTTGCCGAAAACGTGACGCAATCGAACGGACAACTCGTGACGATTAGCGGGGAAGCGGGGATCGGCAAATCTAGTCTGTTAAGGGCATTTACCCAGCAGATAGATGACAAAAATGATTGCGTCTGGGGAATGTGTGACGCGCTTTTTACGCCCCGTCCGCTGGGGCCTTTGCATGATATTCTAGAAATGTTGCCTGATCTGGAAACAGACCGGCGACTGGAAGCCGGAATCGAGCTTTTCCCTAGATTGCTTTCCTATTTTTCAAACCTTTCTGCTCCGATGGTTCTGATTATTGAAGACGTCCACTGGGCCGACAATGGCACGCTGGATTTCATCCGGTTCCTCGGGCGCAGGATTACGTTATGTCCTATCCTTTTCATCATAACTTACCGGGACGATGAACTGGGCCGAGATCACCCATTGACCAGAATATTGGGGGATCTACCCAACGATCGGCTGCATCGCATTGGCTTGAAGCCGCTATCTATGAAATCGGTTAAGGAAATGGCGAGCGGTGATGTGGACCCGGCAAGCTTGATGCAGATTACCGGCGGCAATCCTTTTTTTGTTTCCGAGATATTGGCCGATGGTTCCGACAAAAATCGGCGTGTTCCAGAGTCTGTACAAGACGCTGTAAACAGTCGCTTATCGCGCTTGGAAGAAGCGCACAGGCTCATGTTAGAGCAGTTGAGTATAATTGCCGTTCCGATTGCTCCTGAACTGCATTGCAGTGAAATGGAAAATAGTGAGCGCTGGATTGCAGCATCGCTGAGTGTGGGCATTCTGCAAGAAGAGTCTGACGGCAAGTTGCGCTTTCGGCATGAATTGGCGAGGCGAGCCACAGCGTCCCGTTTCTCTTCCATTGAGCTGCGTGGCCTGCACAAAAGGCATCTCGATATCTTGTTGCGATCTCCCGAGAAATACAGTTTTGCAGAGCTTATGCATCATGCAAAAGGTGCCGCAGATGCCGCGGCAATAATGCGCTATGCGTCCGCTGCAGCAGAAAATGCCGCTCGGCTTGGGGCGCACAGAGAGGCCGCGGGTTATCTGGAGGCAGCGCTTCAATATATTGATATAGCCGACACCCAAGAAGCAGCAGAAATCTATGAAGCCTGGGCATATGAATCCAGCATTTCAAACCAAATTGATGATCGCGTTTTGGAGGCTACTCGACACGCTCTTACGCTTTGGCGTGCGATTGGCCGTAGCGACAAAATAGCGGAAAATTTGCGATCATTGTCGCGGCTTCATTGGTACCGTGGTGAGTCAGCACAAGCCAATCGGTATCTTGATGAAGCGGTCAAGTTGTTCGAACAATTGCAGGATGATGGTAAATTGGCCCTTGCCTATTCTATGCGATCACAAATGATGATGCTGAATAGCCATATGGAAGAGGCAATTTCTTGGGGCGAACGCGCATTGACAAAGGCAGGTGAAACAGAAGCGTCAGAAGTGCGGGTGCATGCTCTCAACAACGTCGGTACTGCAAAATTGTTTCTTGGAGACAAAACCGGGATTGATGATCTGCAACAGAGCCTGTCCTTAGCTATTTCCAAAAACCTGCATGAAGATGCGGCGCGGGTTTATACCAACTTGTCGGAATATGCTGTTGATATCCGAGATTTGGAATTGGCGGAAAAAACTATCACAGATGGTGTCGCGTTTGACACCAAACATGATTTGGATTCTTGGACCTACTATCTGCTCGGCCGTAAGGTTCAATTGCGACTGGAACAGGGGCGATTGGAAGAAGCTGTTTCGATTGCCCAAGAGGTTATTGAGACGGAAGGGCAGACGCTTTTGATGCGTTTACCAGCGCGGATAATGTTGGCGCGCGCGCAGCTGCGCTTAGCCGATAAAGAAGCGATCAAAACACTCGAACAAGCCCGGCATGACGCACTGGAAACAGGTGAAGTACAATATCAAATACCCATTTTATTAGGATTTCTGGAGAAAGCTTGGCTGTCTGGTGCCGCAGCCGTTGTCGATGATGCAATGTTTGCTCTTGGCAAAATTGATATAGAACGCTTCAGCGTTTGGACTAAGGGCGAATATGCTTTTTGGGCTAAGTTGCTGGGCCGGCCAACAGGCTTGTCTTTTAACAGTCCAATCACTTCTTTTGATGATGCCGTTGATGGACATTATGAGAAAGCTGGCGATAAATTTGCCGATGCCGGCGCCAATTATCTTGCTAATATTTGCTATGGTTTGAGCGCAAAACCGTCCCTTGTTTCTAAGGCACTCACAAGCTTACGGGAACAGAAGGCAGATGCGGCCGTCGCGCGCTTGATTGATGCGGCAGAAACAAGAGGCATTGGACGCGACAGATTAAAAATTCCACGCGGTCCCTACAACGCCGCGCGCCAAAATTCGCTGGGCCTGACGGCCAAAGAGCAAGTCGTTTTGAAACTCCTTGGCCAAGGTCTGAGCAATGGAGAGATCGCTGAAACCCTGTCCAGATCACCAAGAACAATTGAGCATCACGTTTCCTCGATTTTGCAAAAGATGAACGTTGAAAATCGAATGGCAGCAGTGCTCAAATTAAAGGATGAACCCTGGCACTTTGACATGGTCAAAGATGATTTATTGTCGTGAGATCAGTGTCAGGGAATGCAACAATTGGGGCTAGTAAATCATTTGGATATGGAGTCCGCTTTTGCGCCCATAGCGGACACAAGCCTTGTGGCTGCTATATCCCGAAAGCGGACACTAGATTCGGCACTGGAAACCAACCCTTAGCTTTATGTGTCACCTTTTTTGAAACATGTGGCCTTATCCAAGAAATCAGCAACGGCATCGACCAATATCTCGTTCACCGGCGCTGTTTCATCTTGATAACTGGCCATTTGTTTCTGCCTATCGGCCGTCTCTATCTCTTTGAGCACATGGTTCATGTTTTCGATTACGACCAATTTGGCATTCCTATTTGAAGAGGCCAATCTTTCTGCATCTTGCATGGACACTTGAATATCTTTGTTTCCTTGCAAGATTAATATGGGCTGATTCAAGGTCTTGATTTTCGACGCTGGATCAGTTGCAAACATATCGATTAAAAACCCTTGCACAGCGGGATCAAACAACCCTTTTAGCGCTGGATGAAGCTGGGATGTATCGACCCGCTTTCCATCTTCTATGCTATTAATTGCACTCATTGCTTGCGGCAGTAAGGGGGCGTTCGCGGGATTAGCCTTTAGCTGTTCTCGCAGGATATCTCCCATTTTTCGACCGGGGGCTCCAACTAGGATCAGTCCACAGATTTTAGCCTCATCTCGCGCAGCATTGAGCGCAACCAATCCGCCCTCCGAATGCCCAAGGAGCCAAATACAATTGCGCCCTGTTCGTTTTTTCATGGCGTCAGCCCACGTCAACACGTCATCGGCATATTCGCCTAGAGTAACGTTGTTGGGATCAGGCACAGCAGCGCTGCTACCAAACATGCCGCGCTTATCAATCCGAAGCGTCGCGATGTTTTTCTTTTGCAGCGCCTCTGCCAGCAAGCGATAGCTTGACGCCTTTATCCCAAGAGGACTGTTGCCATCGCGATCAGTCGGCCCAGATCCCGGTATGATAAGTATCAGGGGACCTGTGCCATCCGTCTCAATTAAGGTTCCAGCCAAATTGCCGTCAGGTCCGCGCGCTGTTACTTGTTTTTCAAATTTTGATGAGGGAGATGCCAAAAGCTCGCTACCGCTTGTGATTGTCAATGCGACCAACGTTAGAAAAAGACCATTGAATTGGCGACTTATCATTTCAACCCCCCGTTACCATTTGCGAATAGTTTCAGACGCTGAACCTGCGTTCCGATCGCATATATATCTGCGCCCAATTCAGTCTTTACGATCTTGAATTTATTCGCTGCTTTGGCAATTGGAACCGACTGAAAGCTGGCACCGCCATCATCGGTGTAAAAGCCGCCTGCCATTGTCCCCACCCAACCGCGCTTTTCATCGATAAATCCAATTCCGAACTGACGCGCCTTGGCATTCAAGGTCAGCGGTATTTCGCTCCAATTCCGGCCACCGTCAGTTGTTTTGATAAGCAATTGCTGCTCACGTGTCTGGTCATAGCTCTGCACTGTCGCATAGCCCGTTTGACGGGTTGGGAAAGACGCTTTCCAGATCAGCTCGCCTTTTCGACTACCGCGATAGACCTCTTTCCAGTTTTTGCCGCCGTCTTGTGTTGACAAAATCAGTCCATGGTTTTCGTCAGCCTCCAAACTGCTGGCAAAAACCATTCCGACATTCTCGCTAAAAAACTTCACGTCCAATATCATACCTGCATGATCGGTCATATCGATAACGGTCCAATTGGCACCACCATCAACTGACCGTAAAATACCTGTCGGACCGCCCACGCGGCCCGCGGCGTGAATGACGGTTCGAGGCTGTTTGACACCTTGATATATCCGATCCGTCTTTAAAATATCGATAGCGCACACACCCTTTATGGTGGTGTCCCCCAAATCAACTGGTGTCCAGTTTATGCCACCATCATCTGTACGATAGAGGGGAGTTTCGTCTGTAACACCCGGATAATAGTCGGTTCCGACATTGCCAATATAGCCGCTCGTATTACTGATAAAACCGACCGCCCGAATGAAGGTACCCGGACGACTGGCAACAAGATCCCAATTGTCTCCGCCGTCTGTCGTTGCATAAAGGTCTCCCTTGCCAGTGCCATACCAGCCATGAGTTGGTGAGGAGAAACTAATGTCATCGCGCTTTCCGCTATAGGGAGCCGTATCAAGAGTCTGCCAGTCGCTGGAAAGGACGTGCGGAGGGTTCCCACTCGATGCACTGGATGCCTTCAAGGCGCATGCCGGGATTAATACTAGAGAGGCCAAAGCGGCATAATATGGCAATTTGATCATTCATATATCTCCTTGGGCAAATGGATGTTCTCGCGAATATTCCCGTTCAGTCGATGGACGAAAGCATATATAACAAAACTTTTGATTTTTTGATGTCCGTCCATGACAGCAAGGACAACCCCCTTCAGTTCCGGTGTCCTGCCCATCATGCGAAGATGTCCGACTGCACGGGTGTAGTTACCACCGTCTCATCGAACAAAAGAAAGGGTAAGACATGCAGCATATCGGCTCAGGACTATTGATGTTGGCAGCGTTGACCGGAACGCAGCCGCTAGCCGCCCAGAATTATCTAAAGGATGCTTTGGCCGCGCAAACAAATGGACCAGTCTATTCTTATCAACTGCAATATATGTCGCCGGAATTTCGGGCAACAGCACGGGTCAACCCCAGTCGAGCGAGGGGCCAACGCATAACCGTCCTCTCCCCGGCAAAATCTGAATGGGGTAAAGACGAGAAACGCGCGCTGGCCGACGTTGATAAGGATGCTGGCAAAGCATTTTGGTGCCACAGTTTTGCCAAACGCATTCCATATCAAAGCGCAAAGCTGATCAGTCAAACTGACAAAACGGCAACATATCGCTTTGTTCCTTTGCCAGAGCCGGGCGATGCTGATGATGCGAAAATAATGCGCAATCTGGTTGGTTCGGTTGTCGTGCATAAAACCAAACCAGCCATTCTGAAATTTGGTCTAAAAGCGCCCAAATCTTTCAAACCGGCCTTTATCGCCCGCATCAAAACCTTTGTGTTGAGCGCCAGCTGCGCGCGAACCGCCGATGGCAGGACATATGTCAGCCGCTTCGAGCTCAATGTCTCTGGTTCAGCGATGATGCAAAAATTTACCGAGAAAGAAACCCGTATCCATTCGCGCCTAAAGCGCGCCGTGAATTGATCTGGCACAGAATTTTCAAACGATAACATCCCAAAAGGAATTCGATAGATGACGAAGAATATCACACGCACATTAATGGCCGCTACATTTCTATTGTCTTGTGGAGCCGGCGTGCAGGGCATTGAAGCCAAGAAGGTTAAGCTCGCGAGCCAAACCGATCTACATGGAATATGGCAGTCAGAGGGATATGGATATGTTGTCGAGACTGATTCAAAAAATGTGACATTATACGACGTCACAGATCGGGTCTGTGTTCGATCAACCGAGAAAGCAGAACAGATAAAGCACTATCTGCAAGATACACCTCCTGATGTCTCACCAGACAAACAAACGGCCTTGTTCCGGACGACGCTAGAGGACTACGCGATTTCTCTTCAGCGCATTTCAAACTTGCCTGCGGTTTGTGATAAACTGACCCCAAATACTCCGCAGGAGAATTTCGAAGCCTTTGTAAGCTATTTCGAGACGCACTACGCGTTTTTTGATTTGTATAATGTCGACTGGGCGTCCGCTGTGGCCGAAAAACGACCGCTTGTTAGTGATGATACGAGTGATGCGGACCTATTTGCGATCATGAAGGATCTTATGCAGCCGATGAAAGACGGGCATTTGTCTCTGTCTGCCACAATTGACGGCGAGAAAAAGATATATGGGCCCAATAGAGGTATTATTACAGATACGTTAAGCCAGCGTGCCAAAGCGGAAGGAACGGACAGAAAGGGAAAGAGCGATGCTTTCTTGAAAAAATATTGGTTGGAAGGGGTCGGTGAAAAAATTCTCAATGGCGACGGTGAATTGGCTGCAGGTTTTTTTATTCAATATGGAATGCCCACCGAAGATATCGCGTATATCGGATTTCTAACGGTTGCCGGCTTTGGGAATGGGGATTTACTTAATGAACGCCGCGACCTTGCGGCCCTTGATAAAATTATGGACAAAGCTCTGGCCAAGTTTGACAAGGCCGGCGCCAAAGCGGTCATAATCGATCTGAGTACAAATTTAGGCGGATATGATTTTATAAGCCGCAAAATTGCTGGTCGCTTTGCGGATAAAAAAAGGTTTATATATTCGAAATATGCTGCTGATCGCCTCAACGCAGAGCCTCATAAGCAATATGTAGAACCTTATAGTACAACAGGTTTTACTGGCCCCGTCTATGTGCTGACATCCAATGCCACTGTAAGTGGAGGCGAGATTCTGACCATGGCTTTGCGCGTATTGCCCAATGCCACCCATGCCGGGCAGGCGACCCGTGGGGCACTGTCTGATGTTTTGGACAAAAGTCTTCCCAATGGCTGGAAACTGTCGTTATCGAATGAAGTCTACACAGATGCTGATGGAAAGAAATGGGAAGGCAGAGGTATAAAACCGGATCTCCCTATCACAGTCTTTGACCCTGAAAACCTGACACAAAGCCATATTGAGGCCGTCAAAACGCTAATCACGCATATCAGGCAGAACCACTAAATATTTTGGCAATGGCAACATAAGAAACGCCTTCGCAATCCTATCACAAACTATGACTGGGTTTTAAGTGATCGATATTGTGAAGGCGTTTGCCCGGTTTCCTTTTTAAAAGCATTGTAAAATGACGATCTGGAATTGAAGCCGACGTCATAGGCAATGTTGGTCACTTGCTCATTGCTTTCCCGCAACAACGGCATCGCTTCCTTGATCCGCCATCGGTTGACATAGTCAAAGAACGTGTCGTTCAGCTCGCCATTGAGCGTTTGCGATACGTAGTTAGGGTGAGCCGAGATATGGCTAGAAAGATCCCGTAAGGACAGATTGGGATTCATGTGAAGCTTGTCCATTTGCATAGCATGATCAATTTTGCTCGCGATGCGCTCAATCTGTTCTTGCGATAGCGCAGACCTGTCATATTTTTGTTTTTCGCTCTTGGTTTCCGGCGATGCTCCGCGATAATCTCCACTTTCTTCTATGTTATTCCCATTTTGCCTGAGACCCGGCAGCTGGCGCAGACCCCAAATAGATAGCGTCCATATTAGAGCAACATTGGCAAGTTCGCCCACGATCTCGATATTGCCGGGGGCTTCGAAGAACGTGCTGTAGAGTCCCCAAAGGACGTTTGTCAGCAAAAGCCCAAGCATCCACAAAACCCAGGTCAATTGCCGGTTATGGGTGCTGGCATAGAGATCTTTCAACCGCTTCCAATATTTCAGCAACCGGAAAAATATCGGGAATATATATCCAATTAACTGTCCCATATAAATTAGCGCGATGCCGACAAGGAGAACGGTTGCAATCACAACCGCTTGGGAATCCGTGGCTGAGCCGTCGCCGATAATCTGCTCTATCACCGCAGAGGAGAAACCGGCCATTGCGATACACACGCCGATACCGAGTATGAAAGGCACAAGATGGAAGCTGTCTTTCCAGTTTAGTTCGACCGGTTCTTCCGATGTTAGTGCCACAACATATTTCCAGATGGCTGGCGCCAAGAGCAATGTTGCCGGAATTCCTGAAAGGTTAATCGCATGTTCGATGGCGCGGTTGTCAATTTGAAAGGCGGCGGGAACCGAAGATAGTTCGGTTACGGCATTGGCCAGGAAAAAAATGATCAGCGGTGCGCGTACATCCGGATTGGCTTTACGCATCGCAAGTATATTGGCGGATAGCAGAGATTGCGCCAGCGCAATCACAGTCAGAACCAAAGCCAGTGTTTGTAAATTGCTCACTTTAGTCTCCTGCGTCCTGAACATCCGTAGATGCCAGCGGCGCTGTAGTTACAAGATATTTTTGATGCCCCTTGTCCATCTATGACGGCGAAGACATGGCTTTTGTCCCTCTCCACATGAAAAGATGAAGGATCAACTCCGTCGCGCCATCTGCCTGTCTCAAGATCAAATATTAAACGACGGAGACCGCAATGCGCAAATATATCACAGTGATTACAACCCTTTCCCTGCTCTCTATCTCTCAGATTGCTCAAGCCGAGTTTAACGGGTTCGGGCAATCTGAAGGGTTCACATTGGGCGGCGGAGTGATTACCGAATTTTCCCCATATGAAGGTGTCGAAACACCCGATATCAACCCTGTCCCGTATATCGCCTTTGACTGGGAAAATGCTCATATCGGTGTGGACGGCGTGACCTATAGTTTTTTCAATACTGATAATCTTGAAATTACTGTTCTGGCAGAACCGCGATGGTCTTTTGCGGATCCGGATGAATCCCCCTTATTTGAAGGAATAGAGAGAAAGACGGCTTTGGAAGTTGGTGCAAGCGCGAAGCTAGCGTTGGGCAATCTATATGCAGAAGCGCAATTTCAGCATGATGTGACGGACATCCATAATGGTTACGAAGTAATGGCAAAAATTGGCTTGGAACAGGAATTTGGCCGCTTTGCAATTGACATAGGGGGCGGCACATCTTTTCAGGACAAAAACTGAACGCACATCTATTCGGTGTCCGGCCGGAAGAAGCCCGCGCCGATTTACCGGAATTCTCGCCACGTGGGTCCTTTAACTATTTCGCTGAAACAGAACTGGGTTATGCATTGGGCGACAAAACCATGATTTTCGGTTTCGCCAGATATACGCGGCTCAGCAAAAGAGTGCGGATTAGCCCTCTCGTCAACAAAAAGCGATCGGCTACTATGGGTTTAGCGATATTGCGGCGGTTTTAGCTATTACATAATAGCTTAGCAGACCAACTGTTAATGCCCGCTTTTGCGCCCAAAGCGGACACTTGCTTAGTGGCTGCTACATCCCGAAAGCGGACGCTGACTTTGACAATTTTGGAGGACCACAACTGGATGAAAGCCGGTCATTCGTCCTGAGGTGTCGCGACTTTAATGGTCGCAGAAAAGATCATAACCGAAAACCCTTTAGCCTTGACTTCCTGTAGTGCCCTTTTGTCCGCTCCCGCCTTAAAGGTCGGTCCATTTGTCGAGACTTCTTGGCGAAAACGCCATGGAGCATATTGTTGGGGAAGGTTCGTACCTAACTCGTCGATACTGTAAGCCATAGCCCCACCACTACCGGCAAACATATAAAGGGTTTCCACTTGCTGTTCTCCAACCGCTGTCGTCTCCGTAGCACAGGCTGCGACGGCAATTGCAATCGGTAATAACCAAACAGGACGTATCACACTTCTCATTTCTGAATACGCTACGGCACTACTTAAACGTCCGCAAGTGGGGCGATTGCCGAAGGAAAGCCTTTGCATGTTTGTGTCCGCTTTTGCACCCAAAGCAGACGCTATAACCATGGAATCAATTCGTAATGTTCGGCTCCAAATTCAGGTACACAATCTAAACTACCTCTACCGCACCCGAAAACTGCTAGTCGGCCTACAAATCCCGACAGGACTATTAATGGCAAAAAATTTTCCGTGTAAAGTTGGAAGCCAACTTCGAAGCAGGTGTCATTTTCATAAGTAATAATTTTTTTGATTTCTCTAGGTGCATTGAGGATGGGCGGAAGATTTAAAACCTCTTCGTCCTTCAATTTTTCCACGTTTTTTGAAAAAGTTAAGATACCAATTTCTAAATCACTTTCTATGTCGACCACATCTTGCACATAGCTTTGTACAACCAACCTACTGTTATCCGCTGCAGTAAAAACAATAGCATCTGGGCGTTTGTCGCTAAGTCTCCGAATACTAAGGGATGCAATGGAACCGGTGAGGAATGCACCTAAATCTATACCCTCATTCAAAAATTTTTGCGGCTGCATCTGTACTGTCCAATTGAAAAAATAAGAGGGGTATGTAATGCAGACCTCGAAAGGGTTTGTCATCACTTTCCAAGACATCGATATGTGATCCATTGCCTCGATCTAGCGAATTCCTAGCGTCCGCTTTTGCGCCCAAAGCAGACTCTGCTTCACGCTCACTCCGCCGCCAGTAACTCTTCCGCCGCATCCAGATCCACAGACACCAGCTGCGAAATGCCGCGTTCAATCATGGTTACGCCGAATAACCGATGCATCCGGCTCATCGTCACCGCATTATGGGTCACGATCAGATAACGGGTGTTGGTTTCCGCGACCATCTTGTCGAGCAGGTCACAGAAGCGCTCGATATTCGCATCATCCAGTGGCGCATCAACCTCGTCGAGCACACAGATCGGAGCGGGATTGGTCAGGAACAGGCCAAAGATCAGCGCGACCGCGGTCAGTGCCTGCTCACCGCCTGACAAAAGAGTGAGAGATGTCAGCTTCTTGCCCGGTGGCTGTGCCATGATTTCCAGACCGGCTTCCAGCGGATCATCGCTGTCAACCAGCGCGAGATGCGCCTTGCCGCCGTCAAACAGGGTTGTGAACAGCCGCTGGAAATGCTGATCCACCTCTTGAAACGCCGCGAGCAGCCGTTGTCGGCCTTCGCGGTTGAGACTGCCGATGGAGCCGCGCAGCTGGTTGATCGCCTCATTTAACTCATTGCTTTCCTTTGTGGATTTTTCCCACTCTGTCTCCAATTCCTCCAACTCATCGGCCGCTACCAGATTAACCGGCCCGATCCGCTCCCGGCTCAGCGTCAGCCGTTCGAGTTCCGCTGATTCCAGTCCGGCTTCACCAACCGTCTCTTCATCAAACCCACATTTCTCTGCTAGCAATTGCGGCGGACATTCAAATTTCTCACCCGAAATCCGGCCCATCTCGACACGGCGCAAGTCCTGATTTTCTGCTCGCGCTTTCGCTCCGGCCCGTTCCTCGCGTGCCTGACTGAGCGCCTCGCTCGTGGCGTTTAACCGGTCTTCATGATCGCGCTGCGCCAGTTCAGCCGTCTGCTGTGCGGCGTCTTTTTCAGCGACCACGGCGTTCAAGGCATCCTGCTGCTCCTGCAGCTTGGTCACTTCGACTTCAATCACGCGCGGGCGATCAGCGAGCTTTTCAACCTCGGTCTCAATCGCCGCGCCGCGCTTGCTCATCTCTGCCATGCGTGTGGCGGCCTCGCTGGAGCGATCCTGCCAGGATTTTATCTGCGCGCATGCCACGGCTTTTTGCTCTTTCACCTGTGCCAGCTTCTGATCGAGTGCGGACAGAGCGGCGTGTGAAGACATGACGTGCTGCCGGGCCGCGTCGCGCTGATCCTGCAGAGCAGCACGCGCGCTTTCTTGTGCAGCGCCATCGGGTTGGCTTGTGCGTTCTTTCTGGGCCGCTGCCAATTCGGCATGCGCGGTGGCCGCTTCTTCTTTAAGGGCCGCTTCCCGCTCGGACAGGCTAGCCGTTCTCTTTTGCAGCCAGCCTAGCGCTTCTTCTGCTTGATCTGCTTCCCGCAGCGCTTGCCGCAGCAAATCCTCTGCCTCTCGCCGCGCTGTTCGCGCTTCGACAAGCTGTTGTTCGGCGATCGCAATGGCTTCCTGCTGGCTGTGTAAGGCGGTTTCCGCCGCGGCGACTTTCGCTTCGGCTGGCCCAAGCAAGCCGGTTAATTCGGTCAGGCGATTGGCCCGCACAAGTCTTTCGGCGCTGGCATTGCCATCATCACGAGCGACAAAACCGTCCCAACGGCGCAAGGCCCCCGATTTGGTAACCAGCCTTTGGCCAACCGTGAGTGACTGGTTGGCATCGCTGTCGGCAACAAAAATTTGCGACAGGCGGCTGTGCAACTGTTCTGGCGCGTCGACATGATCGAGCAAGGCTTCGGTTCCGGCTGGAGCTTTGCCGGCCGCAGGGGCGCTGCCTCCACCCCAAAAACGGTCGCCTTCTTCGCCGATCGAAGCCAGCAAATCATCACCCAATGCCGCCGCCAAAGCCCGCTCATATCCGGGCGCAGCCCTCACCTGGTCGATGGCCTTGTGATCGCTCTCGCCTTTGGAAAGTTCGCGCTCTAACGCGCTGTGTTCGGATGTGAGCCCCGCCAGTTCCGCCTTCGCGGAGGCCAGCGCAGACTCAGCCGCATCACGGGCTTCGCTAGCGGCCAGCCGCTCTGCCTCCAGCGCCGCGATTTGCGATCCGCTGGTATCAGCCTGTTTCTGGGCCGCTTCCCGCGCCGCAACCGCTGCGGCAGAAGCCGCTTTCAGTTCGGCCTCATCGCCCATTTCGGCGCGTTCCTGAGCCAGCCGTTCCAGTTCGACGGTCAAACGATTGTGACGGGTTTCGGCGGCTTCCAAGGCGGCATTGGCTACCTTGATCTCCGCTTGAATCCGCGCTTCTTCGGCCACGGCTTTGGCGAGTTCCACTTCACTGTCACTTGCGGCGCGTTCCGCTTTTTCCGCTTGTTTTTCCAGGTCCGGGCGCTCTGCTTCGAGTGCTGCAAGCTCGGTTGTCAGGCGTTTGTCATCCTGTTCGAGCCGCGACAGAGCTTCCATCGCATCGCGGGTCAATTGATCCTCGCGCGCGTTGTCATCGTGGATGCGCTGGGCCTGTGACTGGAGGTCGAGCAGACGGGATTTCAGGTTATCGCGTTCATTGGTCAAGGAGAGAAGCCGATGACTGGACTCACTGGCTTCCTCGCGCGCTCTGGTGAGGTCTGCGCGCAATATGCCAAGCGTCTTCGCGCTTTCATTTTGCGCTTTCACTGCCGATTGTTGGGCGTTCTGGGCAGCGTTGACCCTGGCTTCTGCCGCTTCCGCTTCGGCTTTCGCAGCGTCGGCGGCCGCTGCCGCTTCTTTCCAGCGGGCGAAGATCAAGCGCGCTTCGACCGTCGTGATCTGGCCGCTCAGTTTCCTGTAGCGTTCGGCCTGCTTGGCTTGTCGGCGCAAGGCTTGGGCGCGCTGTTCCATATCGCCTAGAATATCGTCGAGCCGCGCGAGGTTTTTCTCCGCCGCCCGCAATTTCTGTTCGGCATCTTTGCGGCGAACATGCAGCCCGGAAATACCCGCTGCTTCTTCAAGCATTTCCCGTCGGTCGGTCGGTTTGGACGAGATTACATTGCTGATCTTACCCTGACTGACCAGCGCCGGACTGTGCGCACCGGTGGCGGCATCGGCAAATATCAGCGCAACATCCTTGGCCCGGACGTCGGTGCCATTGGCGCGATAAGCACTGCCGGCCCCGCGCTCAATGCGCCGGACAATCTCCAGCTCGCTGTCATTGTCACCGACGTGAAGCGAGGACACATCATTCGTCTCACGCTCAGCATGCAACGCAACTTCGGCAAATTGCCTCTGCGGGCGTTGGTCGGTACCGGCAAAGATCACATCTTCCATACCGCCTCCGCGCATGGATTTGGCAGAGTTTTCACCCATGACCCAGCGAATGGCTTCAAGAAGGTTGGACTTTCCACAACCATTGGGGCCGACCACGCCGGTCAGCCCTTTTTCAATGCGCAGCTCGGTGGGATCGACAAAGCTCTTGAAGCCCGAAAGTTTGAGCTTCTTTATTTGCACGCCGGTTGGCCCGCTTGGCTGTTATCCATCACTCGCATTACCCGCTTCCCCCAAGCGATAACAGGTGCTTACCGGGCGCCTGCTTCTTTCAATTTGGTTTCCACCATATTCCAGCTCGTGCCTTCGATTTTCTGACCGTTGATTAGAAAAGTCGGTGTCCCTTGAACGTCGAAGTCTTTCACAGCCGCCTGTGTGTCGGCCATGAGTTTTTCAGCCGTTGCCTCTTCGCTCAGACAGGCTTTTGCCTGATCTTCTGAAACACCGAGCTGTTGAAAATAGCTTATCAGGTCAAGCTGTTCAGCCAGTTTGACGAACCGCTCATTAGGCTCTGATTGCAAGATTGCATTATAGGTTGCTTCACCCATGCCTTGTGCTTTTTCGAACATCGGGCCCTGATTGCTCAAGGCCTGTTTGGTGAGCGCGAAATAGGGTCCCTCGCCACCACAACGAGACAATATCGCTGCGGTCAGATCCAGTGGATCGCGGACAAAATTCCGGATCTCAAAACTTACCCGGCCAGATTCAACATAATCGTCGCGGATACTGGTAAATGCTTCCTCTCCGAAAGAGGCGCAAACCCCGCAGGTAATCGACATATACTCGACCAGCTTGATCGGCGCGTCTGGGTTACCCATAACAAAGCCACCAGCTTCGGTCTGAGCGACCGTGGTGGACCATTTCTGGCCTTCAGGAGCCGCTACAGTTTCAAGCGCTTCCCCTGACGTTGCACCGCCTTCGGCCGTTTCAGCCGCGCCGCCACAGCCGGTTAGCGCCAGTGCCAGAGCGATTGGTGCGAAATAGAGTGATTTAGACATAGATAGCTTCCTGTTATTTCAAGTAGTTTTCATATTATTCCGACAATGCCGACAGGGCAGGACGCAGCCGAGCCCAATTGTGAACTTTGTCGATCGGTTTGTTATTCAGCGTAAAACTGGGGGTGCCGGTTAGTTTCAATTTGCCTGTGGCGTATTTCGTCATCTCAAGAATTTTATCCTGCGCTGATTGGTCTGCCAGGCACATATCGACCTGTGCCGCAGAATAACCGCGTTTCTTCATTAGCCCATAAAAGTCGGCAGCTTTAGCGATTTTCTTCAACCGCTCGGGAATTGTGCCCTCGTTCAATGATTGCATTACCTCGGGAGAGGAGGACTGGAAGGTCTGCATCCAGCTTGCCTGAGAGGTTAACAGCGCCCGATGATTGCCAAAAAATTTGGTACGTCCGCCGCAGCGCGCCAGCATCGCTGCGGTAAGATCAATGGGATTGAGTATCAGATTGCGCACTTCAAAGCTGATGTGTCCTTTTTGGATGAAGTGTGTTTTTAGCGGATCGTGCGATTCCGCTTCGAAATTTGCACAATGGTTGCAAGTATAGCTCATATATTCAGCCAGTCGGTGCTTGGCTAACGGATTGCCCATCACATGACCGCCCTTGTCGGACATGGTAATGCGCTGAGTCCAATCCGTTTCTTGAGCTCTAGCCGGTGCTGCGATCACGATCGCTGCTCCCAATGCTACTGAAGCAAGATACGCGCTTCCAAACTTCATGTGTCGTCCTCTGTCTTGCTCGGCTTCCGCTTTTGGCCTCCGCCGATCTTGCCGACGATTGTGATCGGCTTTGGTTCCTCTATTTGCGGAGCGCCATCCGACTTGGCAATAGCTGTTGCCAGTGATTCAAGTACCCTGTTCAGTTCCGGGTCACCAATGTCGCGCAGGCTGTCGCCTAATTCAATCGGTGCAGGCTTCAACGACAGCGGCGGCGCGACCCGTTTTTCTCTAGGCTTTTCAGGGTCTTTGGCAGGATTTACTGGCCCTTGCCTGAATCGTACCTGACTGATAGCGCCATAGCCGAAAAATCGGTTCACCCGTTCGATAATCTCGGGTGTAATATGTTGCATCAGGGTCGAATGCGCCCCCGAAACCAGCAAATGAAGTGTGCCGCCTTCTTTTTCGCCTCGTGGAAAGCGGATTGATTCGGGCAGGGAGACGTCGGCATAGCGCTCTCCGACAATTTCCGGCCAGCGGCTAACGACCGAACTTTGAATGAAACCATAACGGCGAAAGGCGGCCCGGCCAATTTCGGGCATCAGATCGGAGATGCTACGCGCTTCACCGCCGCGCGGGCGCTGATATTTACCAAATTTCCGTCCGACAGCGGGCCGCCTGGCGCTTTTGCGCTTTGACTTTTCGCTGTCTGGACTATTTTCCTTCGCCATAGCGATGCATCATGGCATAGGCGGCCCATGGGCGTCGACAGAATAACCGGTGAAGCGCAGAAAATCACCGCCAAAATCAGTGCACATTATGTGGATAACGCGCGAAATCTGCCGTGGCGCATGCCGCCCAAGCTGTCGGCCGGGGGTAAATTGCCTGATCCCTATCATGTCTGGATGTCGGAAGTGATGCTACAGCAGACCACTGTTGCAGCGGTAATCGCCTATTTTCAGAAGTTCACCCAACGCTGGCCCACTGTTGCCGATTTGGCGGCGGCAGATGAGGCGGATGTCCTCGCTGCATGGGCCGGTCTCGGCTATTATGCCCGGGCGCGGAACCTGCACAGGTGCGCACGCTATGTAACCGATGAACTCCGCGGGATATTCCCTTCTGAAGAGTCCGAATTGCTTAAACTACCCGGTGTCGGCGCTTATACGGCAGCGGCCATAGCTGCGATTGCCTTTGGCCAGCGTGCCGTCGTGGTTGACGCCAATATCGAGCGGCTCGTGGCCCGAATTTTTACGATCGACACCCCGTTTCCGACAGGAAAAGCCGATATTCGCGTCGGTATGGGCGCGCTGACGCCGCAGCATGGCGCTGGCGATTTTGCTCAAGCCTGTATGGACATTGGCGCCGGCATTTGCAGTGCCAAGGCGCCGAAATGTGAGATTTGCCCGGTCCAAGGCCATTGTGCGGCCTATGTCAGGGGCGATCAGGAGCGCTATCCTGTTAAACCGCCCAAAAAGATCAAACCACTACGCAGGGCGCGGTTTTTCTGGATTGAGCAGGACGAGAAACTATTGCTGGTGACTCGCCCAGCAAAAGGAATGCTGGGCTCTATGCGTGCGTTGCCGGATGACAATTGGGCCGCAGGCACGGACGGTCATGGCCAATCGCCGCTCGACGGCAAGTGGCGAATTCATGAAAATATTGTTCAGCATAGCTTCACGCATTTTTCGCTTGAGGTTGATTTGGCGGTTTATCAAAGCGAAAAAATCGTTATTAACAAGCGTGATAATAATAAAACGAAGCTGGATGACGCGCTCTGGTGGCCGATTGCCGGGATTGAGGATGCAGGTTTGCCGACCCTATATGCCAAAGTAGTACGCTGGGTTGTGAAACAAAAAATGAAGGATCTCATATGACGACAGACAAAAAAGCTATTTCTTCCTTTAGCCGGCGTTCGGTTCTGGGTGCAATTGGTGCCAGCGCTTTTCTGGCTGGCGCTCCGACCGCTGCCTTTGCAAGATCACTGGCGCGGCCTGCATCTCCGTTTCCGGGCCTGACCAAGATTATCAATGACTATGTCGCTGAGAAGAAAGTGGCCGGTATGTTGGCCGCTATCGGTATGGGACAGGACGATCCTATGATGATCGCCGCCGGTACCCATAAGCTCGGCGGCGACAAGCCGGTTGATATGAATACCCTTTGGCGGCTCTATTCGCAAACAAAGCCCGTAACCGGCATGGCGATCATGATGTTGATCGAAGACGGCCAGCTGAAGCTCGACCAGCCGCTGGCCGACATTCTGCCTGAATTTGCAGATATGCGCGTGCTGCAAAACCCGGAAGGTTCGCTGGACGAGACGGTGCCAGCACGGACGCAAATTACCATCCGCCATTTGCTGACCCATACTGCTGGTCTTGGCTATTCCATCATCAGTAAAGGTCCGATCCAGAAAGCCTATATAGCCGAGGGTATCACCCCCGGTGTGGTCAGTCGGATGCCTCTTCCTGGCACCGAGCCCGGACCGCCAACGCCGGATATTGAGACCTTCTCGAAAAATCTCGCTTCCCTGCCGCTCGTTTATGAGCCCGGTTCGAAATGGAGCTACTCCGTCAGCATCGACCTTCTCGGTTACGTTGTTCAAGTAGCCTCAGGTATGCCGCTGGAAGAGTTTTTGCAGAAACGGATGTTTGATCCATTGGGCATGAAAGACACGTTCTTCCAGCTTCCCGCCGACCGGGTAGCGGACTTTACCGATAACTATGCCCCCTTTAGCGGTACCCTGATTCCGATCGATCCAGCTGCCAACAGCATTTATCTCGACAAGCCTGCCTTTGCCTTTGGCGGTGCTGGTCTGGTTGGTTCTGCAGCGGACTATGACAAGTTTCTCACCATGTTGCTTGGTTTCGGAACCTATCGAGGAACCGCAATCATGCAGCCTGAAACGGCCAAAATTGGTATGTCGAACCTGCTTCCAGAAGGCGCGGACATGAAAGGTACATGGGTTGCCAAGCAAGGCTTTGGCGCTGGCGGCCGTGCGGGTCTTGGTACTACGGAAAGTCCGGCTGGAACCTTTGGTTGGGGTGGTGCTGCTGGTACGGCGGCATTTGTCGATACCCTTAATGGGTTCCGCGCTGGTGGCTATACGCAATATATGCCTTCCAACACCTATCCGTTCCAGTCGGACTTCCCGAAATATGTCTATGCAGACTTGATGAAGCAAATGTCAGCGGGTGAAGGAAAAACTAGCCCGTGAGTGACACTATCAGTCCGATCATGACGACCGACCTGAGCGCGATTATTCCAACCTTCGCTGGCGGAACCATGGATCGCGCCGATCAGGTCCGGGTCAATCCCGAGCGGCTGAAAGAAGCGATGATGCGGCCCAATGCAAGATTGTTAAAGCTTGACGGGCTGAGTCCGGTTTTTGACGCAATGGGGGATCTCGCCTGGGGTCCGCTTTACGATGCATCGCCAGACAATGACTTGTTGTTGCTGGGCATGGATGGGGACACCCCGTGCTTTGCCGAGTTGAACGGTGCTGGTAGCGCCATGCCCACCGCCGACCCGCGGCTATGGCAATCACTCGGTGTCCTGCCACCCGAACAGGCCGCGATTTATGCGACCGCGCGTAGTCTGGTCGACTGGCATGCGCGGCATCGGTTTTGTGCCAATTGCGGTCAGCCGACGGATTCGCGCAAAGGGGGCTGGGCCCGGCAATGCGATAAGGAAAAGCAAGGCTGTGGTGCTGAACATTTTCCGCGCACTGATCCGGTCGCGATCATGCTGGCGGAATGCGAAGGTAAGATACTGCTGGGCCGGCAACCGCGATTCCCGCCCAAACGCTTTTCGGCGCTAGCCGGTTTTATCGAACCAGGCGAAAGCATCGAAGGCGGTGTTGCGCGCGAATTGTGGGAAGAAGCAGGAATCAAGGTTCGCAACGTCCGTTATATTGCCAGCCAGCCGTGGCCGTTTCCATCGTCGCTGATGATGGCTTGTACCAGTGTAACGGACGACCCGACATTGACGCTGGACGAGGAAGAAATTGAGGAAGCCCAGTGGTTTTCGCTCGATGAAGTCAAGGCCGCCATGAATGGCGATCCTGATGCGCCTTTTATCGCGCCGCCGCCATTTGCGATTGCCTATAATCTGCTTAAAAACTGGGTTGAAGAACAGGAAGCCTGAGATCCAGCTCGGTTGAGGCGCTGAATGGCTTGGCTTTGTATTCCCGCTCAATTCGCTAGTGGCCTTCCTGCTATCATAACACCCATAAAGCCGCGGTTATGAGGTAAGGGGAACAGTTATGGACCGTCTAGCCATCACAGCCGACAAGCTGGAATGCACCGAACTGGTAAGCCGGGTAGCGCGGGCGATTGACCGCTGTGATGCCGATATGCTGGCTGATTTGTTTCATCCTGATGCAACCGATGATCATGGAATCTTCAAGGGAACGGCAAGCGAGTTTATCGACTGGGTCATCCCGCTATTGAAAACGATGAAACGAACGCAGCACCTGATCGGGCAGGTCTTGATCGAGGTAGATGGCGACTATGCAGCGGGCGAAAGCTATTTTGTGGCGCATCATGCTTTGGCAGGGCCGGATGGCGATGTTTTTATGATCGCGGCGGGGCGATATCTGGACCGTTTTGAGCGCCGGGATGGCAAGTGGAAAATTTCCCATCGACAGGCGGTCTATGACTGGAACAGCAGCACGCCATTGACGGACAATTTCGACCGTGAGGGAACTGGTCTGCAGACTTTTGGAAAACGCGGCCTGAATGACGCCTCCTATGCTCATCTTGCAGGTTGTGGACGAGTGACTGACTAACCTTAACGGCAGTCTACAGCCAGGGTCAGATTTGATATTGTCACGACATTGGTTCGGTGAACAAAGGAGAAATTCCCATGGCTGATCACGACCCGCGCGAGTTGCAACGGCAGCTTGCAGATATTTCAAAACAACCCGAGCCGGAGCTGCGCGGCACCCCGATCACCCCTGAGCGCTATTTTTCAAAAGACTATATGGATCGGGAGTGGGACAAGATCTGGACACGCACCTGGCAGATTGCTGGATTGTCGCGAGAGCTTGTCAAAAAGGGTGATTATATCACAACATCGCTTGGCCCAGAGAAAATCCTGTGTACCCGCGGCGAAGACGATAAAATTCGCGCCTTTTACAATGTATGTCAGCACCGCGGTATGCAACTTATGGAGCAGGCTTCGGGAAATACACGGCGCTTGACGTGCCCCTATCATGGCTGGGCCTATGATCTGGCAGGTACATTGAAATTCGTGCCCGATGAAGCTGATTATCCGCAGGGCAGTCCATGTGGTAAGCTTAATTTGGTGGAGATACCATGCGAGGAATGGGCGGGTTTTGTCTGGTATAATATGGATGAGAAGTGCGGTTCGTTAAAAAGCTATCTCGGACCCATTGCTGATCAGATCGATAGCTATCCGATGGAAAAGATGACGCGTACCCATTGGGTCACAATCGAAGGCGATTTTAATTGGAAATTGGTTCAAGACAATTTCAGTGAATCCTATCATGTCCCGTTCGTTCATCCCGGCTCGGTATATGTGCTCGAATATAGCCATCAGCATTGTCAGTTTGACCATTACCCCGAAGGCCATTGCCGGATGTTCATGCCCGGAGCTGGACCAGCCCGCGTGATAAAGGGCGGCGAGAAACAGACGCTAGAGATCATGGCCGAAGAGCTAAAACGATGGGAGCTTGACCCGGACGATTATCGCGGCGGAAAAATCCGTAATCTCCGTGCGGATCTGCAACGGCAGAAACGCAAGTTAGGTGAAGAGAAAGGATATGATTTTTCCACCTATCATGACGATCAACTGACCGATAACTGGCACTATACAATCTTCCCCAATCTGTCTTTCAGTCTCAAACCAGATGGCAATATCTGGCTGCGTGCGCGGCCCCATGAAACCGATCCGGAAAAATGTTATTTTGACATGTGGTTCATGACGCTTTTTCCAAAGGATGCCACGGAATATTATTCCCTGATAATGCGGGAATTTGTCTCGATCGATACACCCGCGGAACATGTGCAAGGCAAGGCGGGTGAGGTTTCTGCGGGCCCAGCGATTGACGAAGATCTCGCAATTTGGCCACTGCAACAGCGCGGTTTGCATTCACGCGGCTACAAGCGCGACTATCTCGCCGGCCAAGAGAGCCGGATGCGCTATTTCCATGAAACGCTCGAAGACTGGTTAGCGCGGTAACGGCGCCGAGAAGGTCATAATTCGCCTGCGGGCAGGGGTTCATCACCCAGCGCGAGATGGAGGTTGATCCGGTTTTCTATCTGCGCGCGGCGGGTTTCAATCGCCCGTGTTTCAGACGCAATTGCGGTGGTTTGCGCATTGATCAGGTCAAAAATAGTGGAGCGGCCATTGATGTAGCGACTGCGGGTCAGGTTGACGGCAGCACGGGCTTCTTCAGCGGCTGTCGTCGTTGAAGAGACCTGTCTTTCGAGAGTAGCTTCGGCATCGAGGCGATCCTCTACTTCCTGAAAGGCCGTCAAAGTCGATTGCGCATAGTCGAACAATGCTGATTTTGCGAGTTCCCCCTGTCGATCGGCTTCAGCGAGCAATGCACCGCCTCTGAATAGCGGCTGCAAAAGGCCAGCCGAGATGGCGTTGATATAAGTACCGGGATCAAACAGGTCTCCGAAATTACCGCTTCTGGTCGTGGCGTCGAAGCGCAAGGTGAGTTGCGGAAACATGGCATGTCGGGCATCAACTGCACGCAGACCGGCTGCGTCGACGCGTGCCTCGGCTGCAATCAAATCGGGCCTGCCGGCTAGAACCGACACCGGTGCCGTAATACTCGGCAGCGGTCCAGGCATGACAAGGTCGCTGGCGCCCGCTGCGTTGCCAGATGGATAGCGCCCCGTCAAAACCTCCAGCGCACGCGCCGCGTTTGTTGAACTGCGTAGCGCCGTTTCCAGACGGTCTTCGCTGTTGGAAACGGCAACCTGTGCCAACCGAACATCCAATCGTGACGCCAGGCCAGCACGAAAACGGGCATCGGTGATCCGTAAAGTATCCTTGCGCCGTTCCAGATCGCTAGTCGCCAGATCGAGAGAAATGCGCGCGGCGCTGCGATCATACCAGGCTTGGGCTACCGCAGCGGCCAGCGCCTGACGCGCAGCGGCATATTCTGCAGCGGCAACTCTGGCCTCGGCATTGCCTGCCCGGGCAAGAGCAAGATTGCGGCCCCAGATATCGACTTCCCAGCTCGCCTCCAAAGACCCATCATAGACAGTTGCGGCGTTTTCGGCATCGGTGGCGGTGCCGGATAGATTGATGGTGGGGAAGAGATCGGATCGGGCCACACGCATGGCGGCACGGGATGCGCGCAGCTGCGCCAGCACAGACTGTAAATTGCGATTATTCGCGAATGCTTCTTTCACCGCATCACGCAAATCTTCGTCGTCAAATTCTTTCAACCAACCATTTGCTATGGCATCGGGCTGCCCATCATCGGCGATGTTCAACGGTAAATCGGGACGCGATGCCCAACCGTCCGGAGCGGTAGGAACCGTCGCAAGATCAAGATCTGGACCGCCGCGGATCGCGCATGCAGACAGGGCAACCAGACAAATAAACGGAAAAACACGCAAGTTCATACCGATCACCCTGCAGACTGCTGCGGTTCGGCATCTGGTTTCTTGCCCTCGTCCCAAGTGACGTTCTGGCCATCACGCAGTCGCTCTCCGCCGCGGACGACGATCATGTCACCGGCTGCTATCTGGCCGGAAATGGCAACACGGTCGCCGGCGGGCTCACCAACCTGAACATCTACGCGTTTCGCTGTTTTGTCCTTTGGATTGACCACATAGACGAAAATACCACTGTCACGCAGTACCAAAGCATCACGCGGCGCTGTCAGAACATCGCGTTCAACGCCGGTGGGAACCGTGATCGAGATAGCACTGCCCATTTTGAGATTATGGCTTCCCATGGGTGCGCGCACTTCAACCGTACGGCTGACTTCGTCACCAGCCTCGATGACCGTGCGGACACGAGAAGATCGCTGTTCTCCATTGGCAAGGATGGTAACCTCTTGTCCGGTTGAAAGTGATCCGGCGACAGCAATCGGGACACGGACGCGGGCTTCTGAACCTTCTCTCCCAACGATCCGGCCAATTTCCCGTCCTGGTGTCGCATATTCGCCCACTTCAATCCGGCGTTCGACCATTTGGCCAGCAAAAGGCGCGCGGATCCGCGTGCGGGCAAGATCGACTTGCGCGGTTTCCAGCGCAACCCTTGCTGCAGCAAGGCGTGCCCGGGTTTGATCCCGTGTAGAAATGGCCTCGTCCAGAGACGCTTCGGATTCTGCCTCCTCTTTTAGCAATTGCTGTAGCCTGCCAACCAGTCGGTCTTGATAAGTGAGATCCGACTGCAGACGGGCAACCTCAGCGCGTGCCTGGTCACGGGCCAATCGTGCCGTTTGATCATCAATCACGGCGATCACAGTGCCGCGGCTCACCCGTGCTCCGATATTCAGAGTGGATTGAATGCGTCCGGCCACTTCCGCAGCGACGACGGAATCGCGATTGGCGACTATGTCACCCGGCGCAGTGAAATTTGGTGTCAGTGCTAGTTTCTCGATCTTGGCCAGCGTCACAATGGCAGGTGGCGGTCCGCCTTGCCCTTGCCCGCCTTGTCCTTCGGCTGCATTGGATGCGAAGAACAGGAAATAAACCAGAGCGATAACAAGCAATGTTCCACCGATCACTATCCAGCGAAGATTGGTACGGATCATATCAGGCAATGCAAAACTCATTCGGCAGGCTCCGGCATTAGTCCGCCGCCAAAATTCGCTTCAACGTCGGGGGTTTTTTGGGGTTTATCAGGGCGATCGGGTTTGGTTGGCTTGTCCTTCTTCGCCGAACCCAGTTGGATGAGCGCTGGCAGCAATATCAATGTGAAGATGGTCGACACCATGACACCGCCAACGATAATCACGGCCAATCCGCGATAAATCGCACTGCCGGGTCCAGGAACCAGGGCCAGCGGCAGCATGCCCATCACCGAGGTACCGGTCGTCATCAATATGGGCCTCAACCGCAAACGCAGTGCGGTGCGGGCGGCTTCTGAACGGTTCATGCCCTCTCTCTCGCTGTCGCGGGCCTGCGCCATCAGCAGAATCGCGTTGTTCACCACGATGCCAAGCAGGATGACAAAACCGATCATCCCCAGCAGATCGAGGGGTGTCGGTTTGAAGAGATTCAATATCTGGATTGCTATCACGCCACCGACAGTTGCCAGCGGCAACGCAATGATGACCAGCGCGGCATCGCGGGCGGACCGAAACACCGAGGCCATAATCACAAACAGCAAAGCGGCGGCCAGTATGAAGTTGGTGCTGAGCGATTTTATTGCCTTGATCAGCGCATCGGCATCGCCGCCATAGCGCAATGTACCGCCGGATTGCAGCGCATCCCGGATGGCAGGCTCAGCCGTCGTCTGAATGATCTCCACTGCTTCACCCAAAGCCATTCCTGGTGGCGGACTGATATTGAGTGTCACCGTTTTGCGACCGTCCACGTGACTTATCTGTGTCGGGCCAACGCCGCGCAGCAAGGTTGCCACTTCGCCCAGCGGCACCGTACCGGCCGTTGGCGTTACCAGAGGCGCACTTTCAATCGCTTCTGGATCCGAGGCCTCCGATCCGCGCATGATGACCCGCATCCGTTCTCCATCGGAGACATATTCGCCCAGATACAGTCCGTCACCCAAAGCCCGAACTGCGCGTCCGACCTGGTCCCGGGTCATACCCAATTCAGCAATGCGGCGGTCATTGGGCGTCAGCCTGAGTTCCGGCACTACGACATTGGGATCGGGATTGGGCCGAACCATCCCGCCAGGCAATGCCGCCTGAATGGAATCCGTTGCGACCAAAGCAGCCTCGCGCAGATGTTCGTCATTTTCGGACTGCAGATAGAGTTCAATCGATCCGTTGCCGCCGAAGTTTCCAAACAGGCTGCCTTGTTGGGCAAAGGCCTGCACATCCGGGAAACCCGCCAATATCTCGCTGTTCACAATGCCGGTCATCTCGTCGATCCGCGACTGGTCCTTGATCCTGATGCCGGTGTTGATACCCCACGGATTGACGAACAGATAATAGTTGAGCAGCTCCGGCTGTTTTTCGCCTTTCAGATAGGGATCAAGCCGTTGCACTACTTCTTCGGCAATTTCGGTGCGCGCTGATTCCAGTGTTGCGCCCGATGGCAATCCGACCCACGCATCTACCGCATCACGCTTCACGTCGGGCAGGTAATCTGTCTGAGGCCACAGGAAATAGGAAATGATCAACGGCGCGAGAATGAGCGAGGGAATCCAGATATTCCGTTTCTTTTTGCTGTCTATCAAAGCAAATATGCGGTCAGCATAGCCGTCCCAGCGGCGTTCATTGTCCTCCATGTCAAGCTCGCCATAATGGCGTGCTGCTGCGGGTAGCAACGTGACAGCAACGATCAAACTGGCAACAACGGAAATCGCGATCGTCAGAGCAAGGTCAGCAAATAGCTGGCCCTCGACATCTTCGATAAACATGATCGGAATGAAGATGGCGACGGTGGTTGCGGTCGAAGCAAACAGGGCTGGCCACACCTGTGATACCGCTTCAAGAGCCGCTTCTCCCGGCGATCGTCCGTGATTGCGCAGGCGAACGAAATTCTCCATTACGACAATGGCGGCGTCGAGCACCATGCCGGTCGCGAAGGCCAAACCAGCGAGAGAAATCACGTTGATCGTCCGCCCGGTCATGCCGATCACCGCAAGTGTTGCCAATAGACAGACCGGCACGGTGGCCGCGATGATGAACGTCGCACGCCAGCGGCGTACGAAAAGCCAGAGCAGACCAACGGCGAGCAACGTTCCCAGCAGCAGATTACCGCTAAGGAAGGAAAGGGCGCGTTTGATAAATACGGAGGGATCAAAGCTCTTTTCGATCCGGGCGCCCATGCGCTGCAGCTCATTCTCGTTGAAAGTCTGTATTGTCGATAGCACGCCATCAATGGCGTCGAGTGTGTTGCTGCCCGGCTGGCGGACAACCCGCATGCCAATCGCGGGGTTGCCGTTCTGATAGGTCACGCCAAAAGCCTTGTCAGGACCGACATCAATATCGGCGACATCGCGCATGCGGATCACAGTGGAGCCCCGCTGTGCAACGGTCAGGTCGCCAATCTGTTCGGCCGAAAAATTGCCTTCAAAGCGCAAAGCATAGCCACGCCGCCCGACATCGACAGTGCCGCCGCCAATATCCTGAAACCGTCCGACAGCGGCCGAAAGCTGTTCTATAGTGAGGTTCAGTTGGGCCAGTCGCCAGGGATCGAACTGGATACGCAATATCCGTTCGCCGGTCGGTGCCTCTACGGAAACGCCCTGCACCCCTTCAATGCTCTCCAGTTCCGGGGTAATGGTATCGCGGGCAAAGGTGGCAAGGGCTTCAGCATCGAGGTTGCTGTCCGGCAGGGCCTGAAGAAACAGATAGATGAGCGATTCACCCTGATCACCATTGGCACCGCCAACCGATGGTCGATCGGCATCCAGTGGCCAGTTGCGGACACGTTGAACGCGGCTGGAGACTTGGGCAAAGGCCTTGTCCATATTCGTGCCCAGCGCAAATTCCAGATTAAGCCAGACATTGCCGTTGTTGGACCAGGAACGCACGCTGGTCAGGCCAGGAAGTCCGCGCAATTCATCCTCAATCGGAATGGTAATCTCGGATTCAATTTCCTTGGGGCTTGCCGCGCGCCAGCCTGCCTGTACCGTTAGGCTTGGTCGTTCGATATTCGGGAATAGCTGAATGGGTGTGCTGAAAGCGGAGATGATACCGATTAGCGCGATCAACGCCAAAGCAGCCGCAATTGCAGCAGGATATTTCAGTGCAATATTGGTGAGGTTCATGACCGGCCACCAGCACAAATATCTACGTCATCCCTCTGTTTCCGCATGCATCTACCCTCCCGTTGCCCATATCCCTCTGGCAACATCTGCCTTCGGATTATCGTAACAAACGAAACTTGCTCATTTGATTTCGACCAAGGCAGTGGTGATTTCGATTAACGGCATCGGGCAAGTTTTGGATTTTGCGCTGCCCGGGAGCGCTGGCATGCGATCCTTCAATCTGCGTGTTCTAGTGGAGGATGACTGCGAAAAACCCCGGATAAAGCATCATATTTACGCCCCTTTTCTAGCCTTCCTTTGGTACGACCCGCAGAATTTTGCTGGTCGCACCGCCTTTTTCTTCGGTAAGCAGATAAAGATATCCATCGGGTCCTGTCCGCACATCACGGAACCGCGCGCCCAGTTCGCCAAACAGCTCTGCCTGTTTCCCGAGGGAACCGTCGGCTTCCATTTCCACATGCCTTACATGGGTGAGGACCAGGGCAGACAGAAACAGATCGCCTTGCCAGTCCGGAAACGCCTCGCCTGCATATTGGGCAAAACCGGATGGTGCGATGGAAGGCGTAAAGTGCACCAGCGACTGCTGCGTGCCGTCTAGCGCCTCGAACGGCGAAATCCGCCCGCCGGAATAGTCCAGTCCATAGGATACGGTTGGCCATCCATAATTTTGACCGGCCTTTATCTCGTTGATTTCATCGCCGCCCGCCGGGCCATGTTCATGGGCAAACACGCGGCCATCGGATGCCAGAATAATGCCTTGTGGATTGCGGTGGCCGTAGCTCCATATTTCCGGCAAGGCGCCTTCCTGATCGACAAAGGGATTGTCCGCCGGAACCGATCCATCATCATTCAGGCGAACGATCTTGCCAAAATGGGTGTCCAGCGTTTGCGCTTTTTCGCGAAAATGGAAGGCGTCGCCGATCGGCATGAGCAATGTTCCATCCGGCAGAAACTGGATACGGGCACCATAGTGATTGCCCTGAACACGGGTGGGCGAGGCCGCGAATATCTGCTTCCCCTCAAGCAACTCCGGTCCTGCGGCATTCTGATATTTGAACTGCATCAACAGCAATGTGTTTTCCTCGCCCATCTCTGCCGCATAGGAAATATAGACCAGTCCGTTGGTGTCGAACTGCGGATGCAGAACAACATCAAACAGCCCGGCCTGCATGCCGTCGCCGAAATGAACCTTGGGATGTGGATCTCCGCTGGTGAAATCGAAGACCAGAGTGACTTTGCCATTCTGATCAACATGTTTCAGCTTGCCGGTGCGTTCGGTCACCAGCATATCGCCGTCGGGCAGAAAGGCGAGCGACCAGGGGTGATCCAGACCGTCCGCTACCGTCTGAATTTCATAATTGACGGGCGCAGCGTCCACCCGGCCCACCGCAACACTGGTTTTGTCACCAGAGGAGGACGCACCCTGATTGGAGCAGGACATCACCAGGCTGGCAGCCGCCAGTGCAAGAGCCAATGAAAAGTAACGCATGTCGATCCCCCGTATTGATTTGGCGATTGTCAAACAAGTCTGGCGATTTGTCCACCGGCATTTACGCTTGATCACACTGGCAAAGACGGTAGGTTCGATAAATATAAGGGGATAGGCATTATGGCGCGATTGTTACGCTTCTTTCTGGGATTGCTTGGCGGTGCCCTGGTCACATATATATTGGGAACAGCGGTGAATGCGCAATTCGTAATGAATGCGCATGATGTGCCGGTTACCTGGGGTGACCGGCTCAACATGACCCTGTTCGATATCTCCAACATGCTGCCCTATCTGGTGATCATTGCCATCAGCTTCCTTATCGCGTTCCTGATTGCCGCCTTGCTCAAACGGTTTTTGCCGAAACTCGCAAACATCGCCTACCCGATAGCCGGTGCAGCCGCTTTAGGGGCGGCGTTGGGGCTGATGTACGTCATGTTCCAAACCGTACCAATCAGCGGCGCGCGTTCAACGCTGGGGTTTCTGGCGCAGATGGCGGCAGGTGGCCTAGGCGGATGGGTATTCGGACGGATAATGACGACCAAATAAGCGCCGGGCGCGTGAGTTTTTTTTGGACCTCAAGCGCCGGGCGCGGGCATCCGCCCGCTTGGCTTTCCTCGCATAAGCTCGCGCGCGCGGTCGCGCTTGCCGACGCGGTGCGTCGGATCATCGCGACTTTTACGTCACGTTTGTGACCATCGTCCGAGCACAGCGAGGCAAGGCCGACCGGCCGCCGCGCCTTATGGCGCGTAGCCAAGACGACGGATGTCGCCGCCCGGCGCTTGAGGTTAAATAAAGACTCCTCTCCCAAAGTTCACACAAATCACACACCCTCCTTTCTCCCTTTCACGCTCCAAAGTTCACACAATTCACACCGGTTCTTCCAGATCATCAAATATCCCGCTGCGTTCCAGCAAGCCGCTGCGATCGGCCCGCTCCCATTGCAGATCATCCCATTCTTCGCGATCGGCAATATCAAGATCGGAGACATCAATATCCTCCGGCGCCATCGCCTGTATCTTCTCGCGTTCGCTGTGGAGCGCGATGGTCGCCAGCAAATCACTGTTGGACAAGGATGATTGCGGCTGTGCACCGACCGTCCGGCCAGAGGCCTCAATCTCCTCGACAAGCTCAGCGCAATCGCTGCCTTTGCCAATGCCTTCCAGCAGATCATCAAAATGCTCTGCTGCCACCCGTGCCGGATTGCCTTTCACATCCAGCCCGTCAGCCATCTTGTCGAGCCGTGCCAATGCCGCCAGAAACAAGGGCGCGCTCCAGCGCTCTCTGGTGCCCACTTCCTCGCCCTGATGCCATACCGCCTCGCGCCAGCCATTGAGCCCCTTGTCCATCAGCTCATCCTGAAAGACATCGCGCGCATGAATGAGCGCCGCATCCCACGCCCGGGCAAAGGCCCGCGCATCCGGCCTGCGCCTGAGCTTATACGCGCTCTCCCGCGAAAGCCCGGCATAGCGCGCCGCCGCCCGGACATTGCCGGTCCGCGCCAGGGCTTCGAGAAACGCCACCTGCCTGTCCGGCGACCAGCCATCATGGCGCTCTCTGGGATGGGCCAGATCATCGGCATCAGGGATATCGGTGAACTGTTCATGGGAAGGGTGTTCGGTCATAGCTGTGTTCCTTTCTGTTGGGGAACATGCAGACATAACCAATCTGGTTATTTGTAGGAAAGGGCAAAGAGACACCAAAGCGCTGTCATGCCGGAGGGGCGGCTTTATCCCGAAAGCGGATGGTGTGGATGGCTCCTGATCTCGGCGTCGCAATGCGCCATAATGCAGTTGTTATCGTAGACTGCGAACACAAGGAGCCACCCATATGCATATTACCACAATCGGCCTCGATCTGGCCAAGAACATTTTTCAAGTCCACGGCGTTGGGGAAGACGGAAGTGTCGCCTTTAACAAGCCGTTGCGACGCGCGCAGATATTACCATTCTTTGCAAAGCTGGAGCCTTGTCTGGTTGGCATGGAAGCATGCAGTAGCGCTCATTACTGGGCACGCGAGTTAACGGGGCTGGGACATAGTGTGAAGCTGATGCCACCTGCTTATGAGAAGCCCTATGTTACATGCTGTCCCTGATCGGTTGTTTCTGAGCGCAAATCTGCGGCCTGTATCGCCTTTAATCTAACGCTGGACGCGTCCTGAACCGTCGCCGGACATTAGCTTTTCGACTTCAGCAACGCTGACACGGTTGAAGTCGCCGAGGATGGAATGTTTCAGGCAGCTGCCTGCGACGGCAAATTCCAGGGACTGCTGGCGATCATCATAAGCGTTGAGGCCATAGATGAGTGCAGACGCGAAGCTGTCGCCGCCGCCAACGCGGTCGATAATGTCGGTTATCTCATAGCGCCGGGACAATTTGAAATCGCCGCCGCGTTCACGCAGACAGGCGGACCAGCCGTTGCGATCAGCGCTCATGCTCTCCCGAAGCGTTATCGCGATGGTGGACATGTCAGGATAGAGTTCCAGCACTTTTTCCGACAGGGCTTCATATTTCTTCGTGTCGAGTTCGCCCGCTTCAACATCGACATCGACGCTGATGCCAAGCGATTTCTGGCAGTCTTCTTCATTGGCGATGCCGACATCGACATGCTTGACCAGCTCGGACATGACTTCGGGCGCGCTCTTGCCATAGTTCCAAAGCTTGCCGCGATAGTTGAAATCGCAGGACACGGTTACGCCAGCCTTTTTGGCCGCCTGCACGCATTCGATGCTGAGGTCAGCAGAGTCCTGCGTGAGTGCGGGGGTGATGCCGGTTATATGGAGCCATTTTGCGCCATTGAAAATTGTCGCCCAATCGAAATCGCCGGGTTTGCATTGGCTGATCGCACTATGGGCACGGTCGTAGATGACCTTGGATGGCCGCTGGTTGGCTCCCGTCTCGAGGAAGTAAATGCCCACGCGGTCACCAGACCGGCGGACATGAGACGTATCGACGCCAAAGCGGCGCAGCTCGCCAATGGCGGACGCACCAACATCATTATCAGGCAAGGCCGAGATGAAGCCGGAGTTGAGACCATAGTTGCTCAGCGCCACCGCGACATTGGCTTCGCCGCCGCCAAATGTGGCTTCAAAAGCCGGCGACTGGAAAAAGCGTTCATGACCCGATGTCTTGAGCCGCAGCATGATTTCACCAAAAGACAGAAATTCAGTCACTCTTAATTCTCCGTTGGGCGCGCTTGACGGCTGATGGCAACCGCTTCCTGCGCCAATGTGGTTATCGCATCAAAATTACCGGCTTCAATTTCAGCGGGTGGGGTGAGCCAGCTGCCCCCACAAGCAACGACCGAGGGCAGGGCGAGAAAATCGCCCAAATTGCTTGCCGATACCCCGCCGGTTGGCATGAAACGCATGTCGCGAAAGACCGAGGTCAGCGCTTTTAGCATTGGCACACCGCCAGCCAGTGATGCCGGAAAGAATTTCACTGTGCGTAGTCCCAAGGCATAAGCGCGCTGGACTTCGCCGGCGGTCATGGTGCCGGCAAAGAGCGGCATCGACTGTGCCAGACAATATTCCGCCACTTCATCGACCAGCCCGGGACAAACTACAAATTGTGCACCACGGGCGATGACTTCTTCTGCTTGCGCGACTGTCAGAACGGTTCCGGCACCGACGATCAGCCCCGATGTCTCTTTGACAATCGCCTCCATGCAATCAACTGCTTCATCGGTGCGAAGCACGACCTCGATGACGCTGAGACCACCCGCGCCAAGCGCTTTGGCAGTATCGACCGCAACAGCTGTATCGCTCGCCCCAATCAGAGGCACGACAGGCGCCGATGTAAGCCGCGTTTCGAGGTCTTGTTCGATATCCATGCTCGTTTCGCTATCTCTTCAGATCAGGAGAAATACAGACCGCCATTAATGTCGATATTGGTGCCGGTGATGAACGACGCTTCGTCCGAAGCCAGATAGGCAGTCGCATCTGCTGTTTCCTTCGCAAGACCTTGGCGACGCAGCGGGGTCGAGTTGGCAACATTTTCGCGCACAGCATCGGCAGTGAATGTGTCGTGGAACGATGTTGCGATCATACCGGGGCATAGTGAGTTACAGCGAATGCCCTTCGGACCCAGATCCTTGGCCATTGCACGCGTGAAGGTCATCACTGCGCCTTTGGACGTTGCATAGGCCGCAGCGCCCGGTCCGCCACCATCACGGCCTGCCAGCGAAGCGAAGTTAACGATGGCACTCCCTTTCGGCATATGAGGAACCACCGCCTTGGTTGCGAGGAATGTCGAGGTAACATTGAGCCGCATGACATGTTCGAAAAACTCCATGTCCATTTCATCGAGCCCTTTGCGCTGAACCATCCCGCCCGTCACGTTGACGAGAATGTCGATTTTATCACCAAAGGCGGCTTGCGCCGCAGCGACCAAACCGTCGACATCTTCGGGTTTCATCATATCGCCCTTGCAAGCAATAGCTGTTCCCCCAGTGGCTTCGATTTCTGCCAGTGTGTCGTTGGCCTGTTCTTCATTGTTGCAATAGTTCACAACAACCTTTGCACCTTCGGCGGCGAGTTTCACCGAGACAGCGCGACCAATATCCCGGCTACCGCCGGTTACAATTGCTACCTTGTCTTTCAATTTAGTCATGTTTTTCCCTGTCTATAAATTGATGAAAATTTTAAGCGGATTTGGATTTCAGCGGTTTGATATCCGGACAGAACACCAGAACCGACAAAACAGTTAGAATGGCAAGTGCAGCGCCGACGATGAAGGCGGGCGTGTAGCTGTTGACGGTGATGATCGGGATCAGGAAGTTGAGTCCGACCACCGCCAGCTTCGCGGCCGTCCCTGCAAAACCGGCGAGTGAGCCGACCGATTTGCCGCTGTAGAAATCACTCGGCAAGGTCTGGATATTGCCCACCGCCGTTTGGAAGCCGAATAGGATCGCCGCCATCAGCAGCACTGCGACCAAGGGTGTCGCGGCCTGTGTAGTCATCAACAACGATACAAGCATGATCAAGCCACCCAGACTGATCACGGCTTTGCGTGTCTTATTAACCGTCCAACCCGCCTTGATACGGTTTTGTGCGAACAGTCCGCCAAACCAAGCGCCGAACATTGCGCCCACATAGGGCACCCATGCATAGAGGCCGATTTCTTTCACGCCGAAGCCATAGGTTTCGTTGAGATAGAGCGGCAACCAGCCAACAAAAAGCCACCAGATCGGATCAAGAAAGAAGGAAGCCATGATCACGCCCCAACTTTCTTTACGAGAGAGTATCTCCTTGGAATTGGGCGCATAATCGGCAACTTCACCGGATTCTTCGTTGCGTTGGCCGGTTAGAATATATTGGCGTTCTTCCTCTGAAACCCAGGGGTGCGTATCCGGGCCGGATTTATACATGATCAACCAGGGAACCAGCCAAAGGAAGCCCAGCGCCCCCACCGCGATAAAGGTCGCCTGCCACGTACCGAGAAAGACAAACAGATAAGCAATGATGGGGGCAGAAACGATCCCGCCAATGGCAGCACCGGAATTGAAGATGCCCTGTGCCAGCGCGCGTTCGTTGATCGGGAACCACTCCGCATTGGCCTTGGTTGCGCCCGGCCAGTTACCCGCCTCCGAAACACCCAAAATTGCGCGAAATACTGCAAAGCTGGTCAGGCCGGTTGCGACCGCATGCAACATGGTCGCGGCAGACCAAACGACGATCGAGAGCACAAAGCCGAGACGGGTTCCGATCCAGTCAAATATCTTGCCAAACAGCGTCTGGCCAAAAGCGTAGGCGAACGTAAAGACGTTCAGGATGATCGCATAATCGGTTTTGGAAAGTCCCAGATCGTCGGAGATTTCCGGCCAGAGAAAACCGAGCGCGCCGCGATCAATATAGTTGATGATCGTCGCAACGGCGACCAAAGTGACGATCGCCCAGCGGAATTTCCCAATTTTCAGAGCGCTGCTCATGCTTCTTCTCCCGCTGCCAAAAAGTCTTCCCGAACCGGATTGAATATATCGAGCAAGGAGCCTGCTTCGATGCATGTAATGCCATGATCGGTATCAGGCGTAATGACGACACTGTCGCCAGCGCCCAGTTCCTGTTCCATGCCGCCCATCATGGCGCGAAAACGCCCCGATTCAATGTAGCTGATCTGACTGTGGGGATGCTGATGAACGGTACCGGATATTCCGGAATCAAACCACAGGCGGCACAGCATCAGATTCGGGCCATAGGTCAATATCTGCCGCTTTATGCCCGGTTCCAGAGTTTCGACCTCTGCGTCAGCACCAAAGACAAATGTTTCGCTTTGGCGTTCCTGCAAAGCTGTATCGATCATTTCACTCTCCCCCCAGACGAAGATGGGCAGCAAAGCCCGTCCAGCTGATTGTCTGACCATCTATCGCGGCCGTATGTTTTTGGTTTTTGTCTTGATCGTAAGAGATGGCGAGTACCGACTTCGCGCCAGCAAGCGTTTCGATCAGCAATAAATCCGCTCCGCCATGACGAACATGTTGGAGCGTCTTGACCTGACTATCGCTTGCAGTCGTGCGCTCTGCGGCCCCGTCATAACGTCCATGCGCTTCGAGAATGCTAGCAAACACGATATCCTTGCCACTCGCCACGCGCTGAACGAGCATTTGCTCACGGCGCAAGTTAAAGTCCGGATCATTGGCGCCGCTCTCTGCCAGGATCGTTTCGCTGCTCGGCTGAGGCACCCAACGTGCAGTGTAGAAACGGTCGTCTTTAATCCAGGTAACAAAGCCATTGTCTGCGCTGGTTGGCTTGCCGGTGCCATCAACCCAGATATGTTGGTAGCCGTTGCTCTCGCCCAAGACGGGACGATCCGTCACGTTGGATTTCACGTCGAACCCAACGCGCATGATATGCCCATTATAATGGAGCGGGAGGTCATAAGCATGATCACCCCGGGCATCCACACGCATAACATCGGCCACGAGCGGTTGCCCCAGACCTTCAACGTCAAGCAATGCCAAGGTTCGCGTAAATTCAACTCCAGGATAGGCGCCGGTCATTTTTGCAGTGCTGATCTGACTTCCCATTTTGTCGGAGAAATAGAGCTGTTCCGGTGCTCGATTATCGGCAGCCGTCCTATCGCCGTTGAAATGGCTTTTTTCATCTACGACCAGACTGTTATGCGCGATGCTCTGCTTGGCCCAGCTTTCATTCTCAGGCAGATAGCGGCCGCCCTGCTTGGCTTCGATATTCAGGAAACGGGCAGCGCCATAATCGCTGACGATCTCATGGCCATTGTCATAATATTGCCAGCTCAGCTTGTCGAAATGGCCATGGCCCATGCCCTGCGAGCTGTTCTTCGCAACCAGAGCCTGTCCGGTCATGCCATCGCCCTTGCGCATGATCGCAACCGCGCCTTGATTGCCTTCTGGTCCATCGGAGAGCAGCAGCGATTGAAACGAAAACGGTCTGGCCTTGCCAGCGGCCAAGTCGTTAGCGACGATCATGCCGTCATCAGTGAGCACCGTGCGCCCCTGCCACTGCGCGATCGACAAAAGTCCGGGATCGCGCGTTTTGTTATAAGCCACGGCAACGCCATGATAAAGTTCATCTGTTTTCAGACTCTTGTCCCGGATCGCATCGTTGAACGGGAAAAAATAGCCATCATAGGTCAGTTGGATCGTGGTACGCAGGGCCTTCAACAATATCCCATCGCGATGCTCGAAAATCTTTCGCGAATGTTCGTTTTTCTCAATCGCTCCGGCGAATACAAGGAAAGGTTTGAGCGCAAAGCGCTGGTAATAAGGGCCTTCGGTATAATAGCCGTCGGGTGAAAACAGTAACTCGCTCTGCCGCAGAAATCCTGTCTTACCGCTTTTGTCCAGTCCGAAAAGAGCGACATCGACCAATTCCTTGTCGCCCAGGACATAGCCCGTCATTCCTACGCCGGCTGTCGCCCAGGTCGCGTGGTTGTGTATCTTGTTAAACGTAATCGCTGAACCAGTGGACAGGAAAGCCGCGGCCTTGCGGAAGAGATTGTCGTCAATATTTTTACGATCAGCTTCGGACAGGCTGTCTCGAATGGCTTCGTAGCCCTGTATGCTATCGACCATCCACATCGCATCGTTCAGGACCTGCCAGAAAATCCGGCCCGAACCCTGGCTATTCTTCCGTGCCGGATGTTCGCCCAAAGTGGGATAGAGGTTCGCATAAGCAAGCAATATATCGCGCACATAGTTGGCATATTTCTTTTCGCCGGTGAGCTTGTAGAGCTGACCACCCTGATAGATGATTTTGAAATTTTGCTTGTGCTGTTCGTGCGTATAACCGCCGCCGGGGTCTTTAGGGACGGGGACGACGACCCCAGCCTCCATCATCTGATCAACAAATGACCGCGAAAGATCCAACTCCTTTTGAAACAATGGCGCGTGTTGCTGCACCGCTGTTGCAGACCTGTTGAGAGAATATTCGATCGGTCCTGCCATTGCAGCTGAAGAGACAACACCGCATATTGCCATCGCGAGGAGATTGCCCTTCATTGCTTTGCAACGCCTTCGAACCGGTTGCCCGATAGAGTAGCGCGATGCGCGCCCTCATAATGTAACTCCTCAAGTATCGGTTCCCGCATATTCTGCGCCATATTATCCGAAATCCGGGTTTGCGGCCTGCCGACCGTATGAACGACTTTGATCGGAGCGGCATCGAGGAAATTATTGTCACGAATATCGCTATACTGGACACCGTGAAGAACCATGGAAGCGCCCGAGATATTGTTCTTGCTGCGTCCAACATTCATGAAATTGGAGTCGGTCAGAGAAAAATGCGGCCCAAATGTGCTTTCGTCCCGTCCGCCGCGATAGACGTTGAAAACCTCGCCACCAATATCTTTGAAATTGGACCCAGATATCTCGATATATTCGGCGTTATACTGCCCATAATCCTCGGTTTCCGCAGCAGCCTGCAAAATCGAACCGGAAATTTTGGAAAAATTGCTGTTCTTGATGCTCACACGGTCGGCAAACGAGCTTTTGCCCAGTGTAATCACATGGAATGAACGGTTCACATCCAGATTGGTGACATTGACGCCATCGAAATCGATCAGGAAGTTGGACTGTATCGGGAAAATTGTCGTGCGGATAACAGCATTGCCAACCGAATCCGGCGCCATATCGCCATCAATGGTGAGATTGGTCAGGCGTAGGCTGCCACCCTGCTTGATCTCAATCAGTGATGGCCGGGCAAAACTGATCCTTGCGACGCTGTCCTTTGGTCCCTGAATGGAAATGACCTTGTCCAGTGGCAAAACCTTGTTCACCAGATAGTCGCCCGAACTCAGGATCAGGCGATCCCCGTCAGAGGCGGCTGCAAAGGCGTCCGTCAAACTGTCTTCGCCAGGCTCGACCGGAATCGCCTTTCCTGTTCCGAAGCGTTCACCTGATGGCGGTTTCGGATACCATTTTACGCCAACCTGATCGCGCGTAATGGGCTTCAGGTCGCGAGATGCGCCTGCATTCGACCCTTCAGGGTAGAGCAGACCATTGGCCGAACGCTGAAGAGCTATCTCCGTCGCCGATATGCCGGCAACCGGTTTTTCGATATTGCCTTTGGTCAATATATTGTCCGCAAATGCAATGCCGCTGATATCATCCTGAATTTTGATAAATAGGCTTTTATCGGTGCCGCCCAGCAGGTTATTCTTGAAACGGCTATTTACCGGTGCGGCCGAGCGCTCCGTATCGGCACCGGCATTAAAAGTAATGCGGCCACTGTCGACGACTGTGTTATTCTCTACAATCGCATTGTCGACCTGAACATAACGGTTCACAGGCGAATTGGGGACGCCGTTCATTATTGTCAGCGCACTGGCAAATCCGGTTCCGCGAAGGCCTTCCATGTAATTGTTGCGTATCGTCTGGTCACGATTGATCACACGGATCCCACCGGTATGATCTTTGCCATTACCGAAAAAGACGTTGCTTTCGACCAGATTGCCATCGCCATGGCGAAGCGTCAGCGTTCCGCTCGATTCAAAGAACACATTCCCGCGGAAAATATTATTCCCCGCCTTGGATGAAATAATCTCTACCTCGCCATCACAGCGGTCGAAATAGTTATTCTCCACCGTCGTATGAGAATTGAACATCGAATATTTGCTGGTTCCGATGCGCAAAGTTTCGCCGCCATTCGAACCCAGCACCGGCCGGGGGCCGAAATAGTTATGGTCGATGCGGTGGTAATTCTCCTGACTCTCTCTGGAATCCAGCCGGACGGCGAAAGTCACTCCCTTGTTGGTCTTGCCTACAAGATGGTTGTGATCGAAGCGGTTATGCTTGCCGTAAAGGCCAACCCAATAATCGCTTTCATAGCGATCCGGTTTGCTGAAATGGTCAATCACCACATTGGTAACCCGGCTGTAAGAGGCCAGATCTTTCTTCGAGCGCCGGAAAGAAATTACTTCGCCGGTTGGGCTATAGCCATTTTTGAAAACCAGTCCGGCCACGACCATATATTTACCGCCAATACGAAGGTTGGACTGGCCCGAAAGGATGACCTTGCCCGCGCTTTGCGGACGCAAGGTAATCGGCTTTTTCTTGGTTCCGGCGCCCGAGAATTTAATCTCGAAATCTTGCCAGACACCGTCTGCCAAGACAATCGTGTCGCCTGCCTGCAACTGCTTCTCGGCAGCGAAATAGTCTTTCTGGGTTTTGACGAAATATGTTTCAGCAGAAGCCGGAAATGCGACTGTAACACATATTGCTGCAAACAGGCCGAGCCTGGCGTTCATTCCCCGAAATCCTCTCTTTATCCACGATTGGCGTATCTGGCATACGACAAATTGTCAACCAATATATATAACCAAAATGCCATACCAATTTGACCTTCGCCTAAATGATTATACCGTCGAACCAAAATGGCGCAGCAGGTTCAAGCTCCCGCTGCGCCATTCCCCCATTTGGAGTTCTGGATACCGGTAGTCGTTGAGCCTGCTGGCCCACGACTACCCATGGCGCGACCCTCTTAGAAACTGAGGGTAGCTCCAAAAGTAAGCCGTCGGTCTGGCAGGCCCTGGAAGCACAGAAGCGCGCTTTCGTTTACACAAGACTGCGTGATCTTGGACTTTGTCAGATTAACGCCCTCTACGCCGATGTTCAGATAGTCGGTCACATCATAGGTGATACTGGCGTTAAGCTGGCCTCTGGATTCTGTAACCGTCGGGAAACCAAGAGTACTGTTGAGTGAGGCACCGCCAGCGGTATCCAGGGTCCGGAAGGCATCTCGCCATGTGTAACGAGCGCGGGCAGAAATCCCATATTTCTCGTAGTAAAGCGTGACGTTATAAGCGTGCTGCGAGAAGTCCAGCAGACCTTGGACGGCTTCAACCGGTACTGTAATATTCGGGTTGATCGCCTGGAAGATATCCTCTCCGCGGCCGGAATTGGTGTTCGTAGCTTCGCCACCACCGAAATCCTGGTAGGTATAGTTGGCAATGATACCAAAGCCCGATGCGAAACCAAGTGTATCCTCAAATTGAGAGAGATCGTACTGGAGGGCCACTTCGATACCTGTTTGGGTCGTATTTGCCGTGTCGTTGATGATCGTTTGGAGCGGGACGCACAATCCATTTCCGATAACAGGAGACAGGACATTGCGATCCGGAACCGGGTTGAAAATACCGCCCTGCTCACAAGGGTCCGTAATGTCACGGAAACCATTGGCATCCTCAAACGCATCTTCCACCTGCGTGACAAACAGATTGGTCCGTTTTTTGTGGAAGACACCAACACTCAATACTGATGAAGGTGCAAAATACCATGAAAGCGAAGCGTCATAGGATTGCACTGTTTCTGGGGCCAGATTCGGATTGCCTAGCGCCACAGCATTATTCGGACCGCTCGGGAAACTGATCGAAAGTGACAGATCGTCGAAATCGGGACGGTTGATATCTTCCGTATAGCTTGCCCGGAAAACCAGGTCATCGGTCAGGTCGGCAATCACGTTAACGCGGGGCAAGAACTCTTGATAATTGCCGCGTGATGTTACGGGCGATACGACACCGTTAGCAACGGCATTACCCGATGAAAGGATGTTTGTGCTCACCCAGCGCAAACCGATATTCCCTCGGATCGGACCGCTTTCAAAACTTGCCTGTCCATATACCGAGTGGGTTGTTTCTTCGATATTGAAAGAACCTTGCGGAAGCATAGCTGGATCACTTAACAGCCGATCACCATTTGCAATTGCCGCTTGCCCGCCAGGCGTGGAATCAAGCGCAGCCTGAAGGGTTGCAAGTGTTCCTTCGCGGTCGGAAAAAGATCGGTCGGGGTCGACGAGAAGGAAATTGCGGAAAGCCAGTTCTCTTCCATCAAAGTCGCCAAAGTTGCTGGGGCCAGGCACAAGAAGATCTGCAAACAACGATCCGCTTGGACTATTTGCAATTGCCCCAGTGCCAAAGGTTGACCGAACCTGAGTGAAATCCGTCGAGATATCATTGTAGCGATAGCCCCAGTCAAAAGAGGTGATGAATGGAGTCAGATCTTCCGTGTCCAGTGACATGTCGAGACGGAACGCATCCTCTTTATTTTCCGTACGGTTGTTTTCAGCCGTCACAGCATCGAGCACAGTGTTGTTGGGATCGAGCAGCTGATCAACTGTCGGCGCAAACGGTGAATCAAAGTCAACACCGAATGTCAGGGCACCGCCGGAAAGATCATATCGGAATGGAACGCTGTTGTCGTTACTGCTTCCATCAAGCGGTGTCAGCGCGTTCGGATTGATGAAATTCAAAGTGGTACTCAAATTTGGGTTTGTTGTGGTTGAAGTCGCCCTCGATCCTTCGGCCCGAACTAAAAAACGGCCGCTTTCCCACTCTCCGCCAAATCTGTAAACCTGACTATCGGTGACACGGGCACCCGTATCGCTGGAAAAGCGCAGGTTTGGATCGTCATCGTCGACAGCCAGATTCGGCTGAATGGTGCCAATTTGTGACGCCTCAATGCTGCCCAGATTTACGCCGTCCAGTGATCCGAAATTGACGGTTTCGAAAGCATCAGGGACATTGTTAAAGCGCAGCGCGCTTACGCCTGAGGCCTGGACGCGCGAACTATCCTGCCTGCGTTCCTGATCACTCACAATCGCATCGAAAAAGAGTTTCAGATTGTCAGATGGAGCCCATTCCAGGGTGCCTGCAAAGTTGATGGTCTCATACTCGAAATTTTCAAGCTCCTGGTTGAGGAACTGAATGCCGAGATAATTGAAGTCCGGTCCCGGGGCCCCGGCGGCGGTTACGGCGCTGCCAGCTGAAACCAGGGTGTCGCGGTCAACACGCGGACGGAATGACGTTGCCTCCTGTTCGGCGTAGCTTCCACTCAAGACGATACCGATTTCACCGATGCCTGTGTCCCAAACGTCGCCAAAGCTTGCAGAAATCCTAGGCTTAATGCTGTCTGAAAGTTCGCTATATTCGCCCTGCGCGCGAATACTCAATATACGATCGGTCAGGTCAAGCGGACGAATAGTGCGCAAGTTAATGGTACCGCCAACAGCACCTTCAATGTCTTTTGCCGTAGGCGCTTTGATAACCTCAACAGAAGCGATAATGGCTGCATTAATGTCTTCGAAGTTGATACCCCCACGGCCAGTGCCGGAACCCAGCGTAGAAACACCATTGATTGCGGTACGGTTATCATTAGTACCACGGATCTGAACCCCGGTGCCGACACCTGCTGTTCTGGTGATCTGGACGCCGGTGACATTTTCGAGAACCTCGGCGAGGTTCTGATCGGGCAATTTCCCGATATCTTCTGCCTGAATGATTTCGACCAGACTGTCTGCTTCGCGCTGCTCTGCGAGCGCGCTCGCTAGAGAACTGCGAATACCGGAGACGATAATAACGTCTTCATCCGCATCAGCCGCTTCGTTGACTTCATTATCTTGTGCATAAGCTGGACAAGCCACAGCGATCAACGCGGAGCCAGCCAAAAGTGCTTTGGTCAGACTTGCGCGCGCACCGTGCCTGCGCGCAGAAATGCTCATTATGTTCATCGAATCCCCTCCCAGAGTGTTTTTGATTTGGAGCAGGACTGGGCTTCCTGAGTAGATATGTCAACCATTAATGGTTACCTATAATCTATAAACTGTCATACCAATTATGCATGCCTGACAAAAAGGCTTGTTTCAGAATTGCTTAGCAATTCTGACTTTAGGAAAGTATCTGACCTTTCGGGAACGGCAATATTTTTATGTCACATTTTTGCGACACACTAAGAGAGGCTTTGGGTCAGCCCGTAGCTCTGGCCAATTCGAAAACGACAGCTCAGTCGTCGATAATTCTTTCGTCGGAAATAAACGCGTTATCCCATCCGGGCGACGTCGAGAAAGCGCTCGCGGCTCTCGATTGCCCGCTGCTGCACCTCGCGCAAAGCCTCCTGCTCGGTAACGTCCAGCATCGACCCGATGAGGCGCAAGAAATGCTCACGCATCGCACGCCGCGCAGCACCGGGGTCTCGCTCCTTTAGGGCGTCAAGAATCGCCCGGTGCTCCTTGGCACGGGCGACCGCATCCTCTTCGCATACTGCGTCATAGCTATGTTTCACCTCGGGAAGCTCTTCCCGCATGCGCCACAATGACTCGATGGCATGAACCATGGCCCCATTGCCTGATGATCGCGCAATCATGGCATGGAATTCACGATCCGCCGCCAGCGACGTTTCTTCATCGCTGTTACCCATTGTCTCTATCAACTCATCGAGTTTTTGCAGATTCTCATCGGAAATGATCTTTGCCGCCAAGGCCGCCGCCTCTGCCTCGATAAGAGATCTTGCCTCTGTGACTTCGAAGGCACTTACTTCGGGAAGCTGTCCCGGCTGTTGCGGCTGTTCTTCGCTGACATATACACCAGAACCGGTCTTGATCTCAATATGCCCTATTGCTTGGAGTGCAATCTCGGCCTCGCGAATCGTGACACGACTAACATCAAAACGCTCGGCTAGTTCGCGTTCGCCGGGGAGGCGCGTTCCTGGAGGAAAAACACCTTCATCAATCAATTGCCTGATTTTCTCTGCAATACGGTGATAAAGTCTTTGTTCGGCCATGTGTTCATGAACTCCGTTCCAGCTGATTGCGGTCAATTACTCTACTGTCTAGCGCAATTCCTTATAAATTGTCGATCAATTTGGTCGGTCACAGTTGTGGATATTGGTACAACCGGGACCAAACCCGGTCGCACCAACACCTGTTGAACCTAGAATTTGAATTGAACGCCAGCGAAATAGCGTGGTCCGTAAACTTGAACAGCGCCGAAATCATCCGGTGCTCCGCGGAAATTGGTCCGCGGCTCGTTGAACAGGTTGATTCCTTCGATGGTGAATTTCACATTGCTATTCAATCTGAACGACGCGCGGGCCTCGAACACATTTACATCGTCGACGTAACGGACACGTCCTGGTGTCGCAATAAATTGCTGGAAGTAGTTGCTACGATATTTGTAGACGCCCTGGAAATCGAACGGGCCAATTTCGTAATAAACCTGCGCCGACAAGACGTGCTTCGAAAATCCGAACAGGTTTGATGGCGGGATAAGGCCGTTACTTACAGTTGTCGAACCGTCAGCGTTCAAACTCGTGATGGCTCCGAGCGTATCATCCTCAAATTCAAAATTCGAATCCGCATAGTTATAGCTAAGCTTAAAGCCAAGACCATCCAGTGGTTTCGGCAGATAGCTGAGCCGGTGCGCGGCCGTAATTTCGACACCATAGATTGTGCTAGTGTCCTGACTGGTATTGACGGACGTAACGAGGAGATCCTGATCCACTCCGTTAATGTTGAAGCTCTCGAAGATACCAACCGTTTCAAAGCCACCATCAAAGCTCTTGTAATATGCATTGACGGCCAGGATAGTATCATCATTCGGATACCATTCGAGGCCCGCATCAATATTCCACGAAAGCAGCGGATCAGTAGACGGATTGCCTGTAGCGGTAACATTATCAATACCATTTGCGATGGCTTCCTGAGCAGTCGCAAAGTCGTCATTGTTCAAATTGAACAACCGGCCATCGCCAAGGCTCGAAGGATCAGGACGCGAAAGCGCACGATAGACCGCCACACGTCCCAACAGGTCAGGCCGGAATTCAGCTACCAGATTTAGGCTCGGCAAAAATTCCGTGTAGGAACTCTTGGTTTGACGGGGAACCAGATCGCCGCCTGCCTGACTCAGCGTAAAGTCACCGGTAACCGGATCAGCTACGACAACAAGATCCGCCTGAAACCCCTTGGAGATAACATCAGTGCCAACCACACGCAAACCAACATTGCCCCGGATGGGCATATCACCCCAATCGCCGCCAAAATTCGCCTGACCATATAAGGCCCAGCTGCGCTCGGTCACATCAGTGTTCTGAATCGAATCAAAATCGCCAGTCGGGTAGATGGGGATGCCATTATCATCAAATTCCAGACCCGATGGATCTTCACGTTCTAATACTTGCGCGATACAGAGAGCATCGAACGTTGCGAATGTGTTGGATGTGCCAATCACATTCCCATCTGCATCAACATTGGTGATCAGCGGGTTTCCGCCGGAAACTGAGGACAAGAATCCCGACTCAGGAAAGGTTGTACGGCATTCCTGATTGGCTATAGCAAGAGCGCCCGTGCTGCTGGTGTCGTTATAGGTATTTTCAAACCGGCTGTTTCCATTCTGTGCGCCGGGCACGTCCTTATATCTCAATTCCTGATACCGGGCACCGGCCTGCAACGATGACAGAAAGCCATCAATTTCATACTCGATATCCCCGCGGAAGGCCCACACGCTATTGAAACGGTCCTGCTCCAGATCAGCACGCAGGCGCGGGTCGTTGGCAAACAGGCTATGGTCGTTAACGTCGAAATTCTGAGTGACGAAGTTCAATCCCCCAGCCCCATTCTGAAGAATCTGGACGGCTGTTTCCACCCGGTCATCCTGGGTACTGCCATCACTTTCAATGCTAGGCGTAAAGGCGCCGGTATTGCCGAAGATATCTTCATCATCCTCAGTCCGGAAGCGAATCTGCACCGCCTCTTCTACCCGCTGTGTTCTTGAATAGGATGCATCGAGCGAAATCTTGACGCGATCCGTCACCTGCGCATCGAGCGAGAGGCCACCACCATAATATTCCTCGTCACGCTCAAGATATTCACTCACCGCTTCAATGCGCTGCTCACCGGTAAACTGACGCAAAGCACCAGTTTCAGTGAAAATCAGTGGAAGATCGATACGGTTGGGGTCACCCGGCCCGTCAATCCGGCGACCTTCCGCAAAGTTCAAATCGCTGCGCTGTTCGCGGAAAAGGCGTTTTGAATATTGAAAGTCAGCGTTGATATCTACATCAGGACTCGGCTTGAATTGAATCGCGCCAAAGAAAGAATCCCGCTCGTCATCGGTAATATTGGAGCGGAATGAGTAGCTGTTTCGGGCAATAACAAAATCATCTGTCACACTGCCATCGCGCAGGCCATCTATAGTGCCCGAACTGGTATCGCAGTTGCCATCATCAAACACACCGTCGCCGGTATTGGTCGGATCAACCACACAGGCGCGAATGGTATTAGAGACATTTGCCTCCTGTTCAGGATTGGATGTCTTGTTACGGGAATAACCAAGCGAAATACCTAGTTCTGCATCGCCCAGCTGAAACTGGTCGATATAACTGGCTGTCGCACGATAACCAAATTTCTGAAACCGTTGATCGGCATCGATATCAAGATTGTCAGGATTGATATTGAGCTTGAAATTGCCCTGGAACTGCCGCTTGCCATAATCGAGTGGCCGGACGGTTTCGAGAGCAATCTGGCCGGCTACGCCGCCTTCGATATAGCTGGCGGCCTGAGACTTATATATCCCGATTTTGTTGAACAGTTCGGAAGGGAACTGGCTAAAGTTAACCGAGCGATCGCCGCTACCATTTGTCGCGATACGGCCGTTGATTACCGTAGAACCCAGAAATGGACCAAGACCACGAATGGATATTTCGGTAGCACCACCTTGCTCCCGGTGCGAACCGGCACCCGTTAAGGTTTCCAGTGCCTCGCCGATCGAGAGTGCTGGGATGTCTCCGATCTCTTCCGCCGAAAGGGCATCGAAGACTTCTGTCGCTATCCGTTTCTCTTCAATTGAATTCTGGATTGTGCCGCGAATACCCGAAACGACGATCAGGTCGTCATCATCAGCACTTGTCTCCGAACCCTGCTCTTGCGCCTGTGCAGGCATCGCCAAAGCTGTTGTTGCACAGCCAGCCATTAAAATTTTCGTGATCGATGAAAGGCTCCGCACACGCGCGCCCTGGTTTTTCCCAAGCATCCCTATTCTCCCTGTCCTTGTTTTTATGGCGAGGAAAATGAACGCCTACAACCGGTATGTCAACCTTTAATACATTCCAATATGGAAAAACTGTCATACCAATAATGCCTACCGAGATTTTCTATTGGCATAGAGGCAAGGATGGCTGTCTAACGAGGGCGTGCCAGTTGAAGTTTTGAATAATGGCTCGTGAGTTGAGATTTGTGCTAACGCTAGACATGCTTCGCACCCATAGTTAGCCTAAACTATTAACAGGAGGCTGCCCATGTATGACGTTGTGCTAACCGAATCTTATTTTCCGGCGCAGGGCGGGCCGGAGCCATCGCCAATGACTATTGGAGATATGCTACGTCAGTCGGCCGCGCAGGCGCCAGATCAAACGGCGCTAAAAGAGCTAACCTATGACGGAGCAATTGACCGCTGCTGGACTTATGCGGAACTGTTGAATGATGCGGAGCGCTTGGGTCGGGCGCTGGCCAGCCGCCATGCCGAGGGTGCCCGCGTCGCAGTATATGCGAATAATGTGCCCGAATGGGTGCTTCTCGAACTGGCTTGCGGTTTGGCTGGCGTGACGCTGGTGACGGTTAATCCGGCCTATCAGAAGCGCGAACTGAAATATGTTCTCGAACAGTCGCGTTCCGAGGCGGTTTACTATGTCGCGGATTTTCGCGGAAATCCGATGCAGGAGATAGCCGACGCGGTATGCGACGAAATCCCAGCAATCAAGTATCGCATTTTGTTGACGGACCATGATGCACTTTATGCCGGGGAAGATGAAGGCGCGCTGCGCGATCCGAAACCGCAGGACGCGGTGCAACTGCAATATACATCCGGCACAACCGGCTTCCCGAAAGGCGCTGTGCTGCATCATAACGGCCTGGTCCGCAATGGCGTTGATACGATGGCCCGGGGCGGGATGGAGCAGGGCGATATTTTCGTGCACACCATGCCCCTTTTTCACACGACCGGCTGCGCAATTTTGGTGCTGGGAGGCTTTGGCCGCCGTGGCACCATGTTGCTCGCACCGATGTTTGATCCCGTTATGATTGCAAATGTCATCGAGAGCGAGCGTGCCAAGTTCATCCTTGGCGTTCCGACAATGTTGGTGGCCTTGATCGACGAGGTGCGCCGGTCGGGTCAGGACGTTTCCTCGACCCGACGGATCATGTCAGGTGGTGCCATGGTGGCGCCGCAACTGTGCCGCGATGCCAAGAATGTGTTCGGCGCACCGGTTCAGATCGTGTATGGCCAGACTGAAACATCACCGGTGCTGACGCAGGCCTGGTATGAAGATTCAGAAGAGGACCTGACCCAGACAATCGGTCAGCCCGCCGCCCATACGGAAATTTCCATCCGCGATCCGCAAACGAATGCCGTTCTGCCGATTGGCGAGCAGGGCGAGATTTGCGCGCGCGCTTACAGCGTGATGCTGGGCTATAATGATAATCCGGAAGCTACTGCCGCCGCCATAGATGACGAAGGCTGGCTGCATACGGGTGATCTCGGGCGTATGGATGTACGCGGCTATGTCAAGATTACAGGCCGGGTTAAAGAAATGATTATTCGCGGCGGCGAGAATCTATTTCCGGCGGAGATTGAAAATGCGATGCTTGAGCATGAAGAGATTGATGAGGTTGCTGTCGTTGGCATTCCGGATGAAAAATGGGGCGAGCAGGTCGCCTGTTTCTTCCGAAACGGTTCCGGGCAGGCGCTGCGCGCGGATGATTTGAAAGCCTTCATTCGCGAGCGTCTGGCACCACAAAAGACACCTGCCTATTGGATTAACGTATCGGAATGGCCGCTTACCGGCTCCGGGAAAATTCAAAAGTTCAAACTGGTCGAGGCTTTTGAAGCCGGTGATTTTGAAGTTTTGGATTAAGCTGTGTTGACTGTCCGGATTAAGGCAAAAAGTTGATGTTAGGCACCTTAAGGGGCGCAAAGGTGACCGTCGCAATTGTGCCTCGTTACGTCATCTATTGCGAGTAACCTGCGTGTTTCAGGTCAACCAAAGGTTGGTTCAATTACAATGCGTTTTGTGTATGCGTTGTACGTTATTTAATGCCATAGCGTATTGACGGCCCTTCGTTCGAAAGGGGCTATATAATATCATTGGGAGAAAAGATGCTCAGAGTCGCGGCCAGTCTGTTGGAATCCAAACTAGACCAAATATCTGTTCTGTGCATCGGGTACGCCTCATGAGCTTACGACTTCGGGGGGTATCCAAAACATCCAACGGCGAGACGCACATCTATCCTACCGATCTGGAACTGCAAAAAGGAACGATGAACGTTTTGCTGGGGCCAACATCGTCCGGCAAGACAAGCTTGATGCGCCTCATGGCGGGGCTCGACAAGCCTGATACCGGCAAAATCTTTTGGGAAAGCGAGGATGTCACGAAAAAGCGCGTGCAGGACCGCGATATTGCGATGGTGTACCAGCAATTCGTGAATTATCCCTCAATGACAGTCTATGATAATATAGCATCGCCGCTGAAGCTGCAGAAAAAGTCAGCAGCAGAGATTGATGCAAAAGTGCAGGAAATGGCTGAACTGCTGAAACTGAAACCTATTCTGAACAGCAAACCACACGAGATATCAGGAGGACAACAACAGCGGTGCGCCATGGCCCGCGCATTGGCGAAAGATGTTGGACTGGTGTTGATGGATGAACCACTTGCTAATCTGGATTATAAATTGCGGGAAGAGCTACGCGTTGAAATCCCACGGTTGTTTGAGGCGTCTGGCAGCATTTTTGTTTACGCTACAACTGAGCCAGAGGAGGCATTGTTGCTCGGCGGAAACACCGCGGCGCTCTGGAATGGCCGGGTGACACAATATGGTGCGGCTAAGGATGTTTATCGCAATCCCGTGGATGAGACGACCGCCCGCATTTACTCCGACCCGCCGATGAATTTTGTATCGGTCCGAAAGGATGGCGCAGTCGTTCATTTTCCCGATGGGCAATCAACAATGCTGAACGATGATTTGGCATGCTTGCCCAATGGCGGGTACAGAGCCGGATTTCGCGCCCATCATCTCGAAATGAGTGATGGCCGGCCTCGCACCATTGAATTTACTGCAAAACTCATCGTCACGGAGCTTACCGGGTCAGACACATATATTCACGTCAATGCAATGGATGAAAGATGGATCGGCCTGATCCCGGGGCTTCAGGCTTTTGAGCTTGGGCAAATGGTGAAAATTTCCCTGAACCCGGAAAATATTTTCTATTTTGATAAGGATGAAAAGCTGGTTGCCTCTCCAAATCATGAGCCTGAAAAGTCAGGAGCATAGGTTTGGCCTCCATAACTCTCGAAAATCTAGCGCATAGCTATCTTCCCAATCCGGGTGGCGACAGTGACTTCGCTCTCAAGGAAGTAAATCATATCTGGGAGGACGGGCGAGCCTATGCGCTGTTGGGCCCCAGCGGGTGCGGCAAGACAACATTGCTCAATTTAATTTCCGGATTACTCACACCGACCAGCGGCAGTATATTGTTTGATGACAAGGATGTTACGGCATCATCGACGGCCGAACGCAATATTGCGCAGGTCTTCCAGTTTCCGGTTGTCTATGACACGATGACAGTCGGGCAAAACTTGGCATTCCCACTCCGTAATCGAGGCATGGATTCCGGTTATGTCGCCGAGCGTGTGCAACGCATCGCGCAGATGATCGGACTGGAAGCGGATCTTCATAAAAAAGCGCGAGGCCTGACCTCCGACCTGAAACAGAAAATCTCGCTGGGACGCGGGATGGTTCGGGATGATGTGAACGCAATCCTTTTTGACGAACCTTTAACAGTCATCGATCCCCATCTGAAATGGGAATTGCGGACCCAGCTCAAGTCGCTGCACCGGGAATTTGGGCACACAATGATTTATGTGACCCATGACCAAACAGAAGCTCTGACCTTCGCGGAGAAAGTCGTGGTGATGCATGAAGGCCGGGTGTTGCAAATCGGAACCCCGAAAGCGCTTTTCGAAACACCGGCACATGTTTTTGTGGGCTATTTTATTGGTTCTCCCGGAATGAACTTCATTCCTGTCTCTGTCACCGGAAACAAAGCCCATACAAATGGTGAAACAATCAACCTCAATCATGATTATGGCAACCCGCAGGGTGATACGGTTTTGGGAATACGGCCTGAATTCGTTCGATTGACCAAAAGCGACGGACTACCGGTTCAGATAAACCGCATTCAGGATGTAGGTAGACATAAATTCATCAATGCAACATTGTTCGATATTGAAATAAACATCTCTGCCGACGGAGGTTTTGAAATTGAACCGGACATGGTCATGGTGGAGTTTGATCGGGCTAACATCAGCCTGTTCTGTGATGATTGGCGCATGAATGGCAAGGCGATTGATCAAGGCAAAAGGGGCGCGATCTAGTGGAAAAGACTGTCAATCAGCGTGCTTGGCTTCTGGTGCTGCCAGTGTTGGTTCTCGTCGCATTTTCATCAATCATCCCGATGATGACGGTGGTCAATTATTCTTTCCAGGATAGTTTTGGTGAGAATATTTTTTTCTGGGTCGGACTGGAATGGTATCAGGAACTGCTGCAATCAGAAAGGTTGTGGGATGCGTTGGGCCGACAGATGCTCTTCTCTTCCATCATACTTATGATCGAAATCCCTTTGGGCATTCTGGTGGCGCTGAGCATGCCGAAAAAGGGATTGTCAGCCTCTGTCTGTCTGGTTCTCATGTCTTTGCCATTGCTCATCCCTTACAATGTTGTCGGGACGATCTGGCAGGTGTTCGGGCGCGCGGATATCGGACTGCTCGGCCGCGTATTGTCTGACGTGGGTATCTCCTACAATTATTCCCAAAATGCTTTTGATGCTTGGGTTACCGTAATAATTATGGACGTCTGGCACTGGACATCATTGGTTGCACTTCTGGCCTATGCGGGCCTTCGCTCCATCCCGACCGCTTATTATCAAGCGGCGATGATCGACCAGGCAAGCCGGTGGAGCGTTTTTCGATATATTGAACTGCCGAAGATGAGAGGCGTTTTGATGATAGCGATCCTGCTACGCTTCATGGACAGCTTCATGATTTATACGGAGCCATTTGTTCTGACTGGCGGTGGACCCGGAAATGCAACGACATTCTTGTCGATAGATTTGGTGAAAATGGCGCTTGGTCAGTTTGATCTCGGGCCAGCGGCCGCATTCTCGCTCATGTATTTTCTGGTGATCCTGCTTATTTCCTATGTGTTCTACACCGTCATGATAACCATCGATAAAGATGAGGCGAAGCAATGAACCAGAACCGGCATCCAGCCAAAAAACGTGGTGCGACATCGATGCCAAGAGCGCGAATAGGGGCTCTCGTGATGACCGTATATTTGGTTTTCCTGCTGGTTCCGATCTATTGGCTGATCATCATGAGCTTTAAGTCCAACTCTGAAATATTGAGCTCGTTCACGCTTTTTCCGGACAATTTTACGCTGAAAAATTACAGCACCATCCTCACTGACCCGTCATGGTATATGGGCTATGTGAACAGCTTCATATTTGTGTCGCTCAATATGGTGATTTCGCTTCTGGTCGCGTTGCCGGCGGCTTACGCCTTTAGTCGCTATCGATTTTTCGGTGACAATCATCTGTTTTTCTGGCTCCTTACCAATCGCATGGCACCGCCAGCCGTTTTTGCTTTGCCATTTTTTCAACTCTATTCCAGCGTGTCTTTGTTCGACACCCATATTGCCGTTGCATTGGCCCATTGCCTGTTCAATGTTCCGCTCGCCGTTTGGATATTGGAAGGGTTTATGCGCGGGGTTCCAAGAGAAATTGACGAAACAGCTTTCATTGATGGCTACGGATTTACGAAATTCTTCACAAAAATCTTCATTCCGATGATCGCACCGGGAATTGGTGTGACCGCCTTTTTTTGTTTCATGTTCAGCTGGGTCGAACTTTTGTTGAGCCGTACGCTCACGAGCGTGGATGCAAAACCGATTACCGCGATTATGACCCGGACTGTTTCTGCATCCGGTCTTGATTGGGGTGTGCTTGCCGCTGCGGGTGTTCTGACCATTATCCCCGGTGCTATTGTGATCTATTTTGTACGCAATCATATTGCCAAGGGTTTCGCCCTTGGCCGAGTTTAGATAAGCGCAACATGGGAGGGATATCTTAAATGGAATGGATGGCCTGGACGCTACCGACTGCCATATTCTTTCTGTCGATTGGTGCTATGCTGATTGGTATGGGATTACTGCACATGAAATATCCCAGTACTCCCAGAGTCGGTGTACTCGGAATCGAAACAATGCGCGGAGATAGGCTATTCATCTCCCTTCTGGGCTCTGCATTTATCAATCTTGCGTGGATTGGCTTACTGGACGCACCCCAATATGGTGCGCTAATCATCTGCGGCCTATTTGCAATATTCGTATTTCGCTGGGTATAAAATCAAAAGATCGGATCAATGGAATGAGAAATTTTCGGACAGCAGCAATTCTTTGTATGAGCTTGGCTGCGTTATCCTGTTCAGATTCAACGGAAACGAAAAATGGCGGCGGAAATGATATCGACATTTCCAATCCGGCTGGTGCGGCGAGCAAATTCCTAGATGAAGAGATTGGCGAACTGTCCAGCCTCAGCAGGGAAGAACAGGAAGCCGAATTGGCCTGGTTCACGGAGGCGGCAAAGCCGTTCAGGGGCATGGAAATTTCGGTGGTATCGGAAACGATTGCGACCCATGAATATGAATCCAAGGTGCTGGCTCCCGCCTTTACAGCCATTACGGGTATCAAGGTTACCCATGATCTTATCGGCGAGGGTGATGTAGTTGAGAAACTGCAAACGCAAATGCAGTCAAACGAGAATATCTACGATGCCTATGTCAACGATTCAGATCTGATCGGAACGCATTGGCGCTATCAACAGGTTCGTAATCTTACTGACTGGATGGCCGGTGAAGGCAGTGATGTCACCAGTCCGGGACTGGATTTGCCTGATTTCATCGGAACCGACTTCACGACCGGACCGGATAGAAAACTATATCAATTACCCGATCAGCAATTCGCCAATCTATATTGGTTCCGGTACGATTGGTTCACCGATCCGAAGATCAAATCCGAGTTTAAAGAGCAATATGGATATGATCTGGGCGTGCCCGTCAACTGGTCAGCCTATGAAGATATCGCCGAATTTTTTACCGGCAGAAAAATTGACGGAAAAACGGTCTATGGCAACATGGACTATGGCAAAAAAGACCCGTCCTTGGGATGGCGATTTACCGATGCCTGGATGTCGATGGCCGGCATGGGATCGGTCGGGGAGCCCAATGGCCTACCGGTCGACGAATGGGGCATAAGAGTAAATGACAAGTCGCAACCTGTCGGGTCTTGCGTCGCTCGAGGCGGGGCGACCAATTCACCTGCTGCGGTCTATGCAGTGGCCAAATATACCAAATGGCTTTCCGATTTTGCACCGCCATCAGCCGCCGGCATGACATTTTCAGAGGCAGGACCGGTTCCGTCACAAGGCGCCATTGCGCAACAGATGTTTTGGTACACGACATTCACCGCCAATATGGTCGGGGAAGAAGCATCTGCCGTCCTTTATGAAGACGGAACACCGAGATGGCGGATGGCCCCCAGTCCGCATGGTGCCTATTGGGAAGAGGGTATGAAAGTCGGGTATCAGGATGCCGGCGCCTGGACGCTCATGAAATCCACACCAACAAAACGGGCAAAAGCGGCTTGGCTGTACGCGCAGTTTGTGACCTCGAAAACTGTGGATGTGAAAAAGTCCCATGTCGGACTGACGTTCATTCGGGAATCGACTATTCAGCATGACAGTTTCACCAAGCGCGCGCCAAAATTGGGGGGCCTGGTAGAGTTTTATCGTTCACCAGCGCGGACGCGGTGGTCGCCGACAGGAACCAACGTTCCCGACTATCCTCGTTTGGCGCAGCTTTGGTGGCAAAATATCGGTGATGCCTCCTCAGGCACAAAAACACCGCAAGCAGCACTCGACGCTTTGTGCGAACAGCAAGAGCGCGTACTCAGTCGGCTTGAGCGATCTGGGTTGCAAGGCGATCTTGGCCCCAAACTGAATGACGAGCGAGACAATGCCTACTGGTTGAACCAACCAGGGTCGCCCAAGGCAAAACTGGCCAACGAAAAGCCCAAGCCCGTGACAATCGAATATGACAAGTTAATCGCCACCTGGCAGTAGATTGATTAACCTCCGATTTTGTCGCACCGGACAATATTGGCTGACTGAGGCGTAAATGCACATTGCCAACCGCGATGTCCGGCAAGCAATTTTACAAATTCTATGTCTGCTCTTGGGTGAAAAGCAGACACTAGCCGCTCGGTTGGCTATTTCCAGAAATGCAAGCTTTCTGATGTTGCTCACATTTCACCCACAATTGCGTTACAGAGTTGTTTTACGGGGGCAACGGTCAAAACGATGCAATTACGGCTGTTTCATAAGTTATTTTTCCTTGTAGCGCTAACCGCGTTAGTCGCATCACTGGCGATGGCTGGTGTGATGTCGCTTAATCTCAGCAGAGGTTTTGCCGACTATCTGGATGCGCGCGATGCGGAGATGCTGGATAGCTTGGTATCGACAATAAGCGCCAGTATTGAAGCAGAAGAGTATCGGGATGCGCTTGAAAACGGCGATTTAACAATAGCCGGCGTAGTACGAAACATGGCGCGTACCGGGCAAATCCGCGGATTGCGAAATTTGCCACCCCATCGCGGTGCGGACTTGCCACCACTGGCAAATGGGGGTGCAGTTAGTCGATTTGAAGCCGCGTCCAATCGTCCGCCACCTAGATATTACCGATCAAGGCGAGATCGGCCACCACCGCCGCCCGGCAATTTTGGCACCAGATTGCTGCTATTTGATTCCAATGATGTTCAAGTAATTGGGCCACGACCACCAGAAGGAGATTTGCAAAATAGGATGATCGAACGCGATATCACGGTCGATGGCGCAATATGGGGAAAAGCCCGATTGCTCCCGCGTGGACCATCCCCCGACAATGTGGACGCAAGATTCCTCCGCAGCCAATATATAGGCTCGGCGGTACTGACCCTCGTGCTCTTGATATTGGCTGGCGTTGCTGCATTTTACTTTGCTCGTGCCGGAGCTAAGCGACTTGGCGATATGCAAAAAGCGACGGATGCGATTGCACATGGTGATCTTGATGCACGGGTAACCACCAAAGGCAGCGATGAGATTGCCGCGATGGGTGAAAATATCAATATCATGGCGTCCAGTCTGGCAAAGCTGGATAGCGCCCGGAGGCGGTGGCTGGCCGAGATCGGGCATGAACTAAGGACGCCATTGACGGTGCTGGTCGGAGAGCTCGACGCGCTTCAGGACGGCGTTCGGCCTATTAATATGGCCGCTGTGCAGTCTCTGTCAGACGAAGCCAAACTACTCAGCAGGTTGGTTGAGGATTTGCACTTTTTGGCAGTTTCCGATTTATCAGGACCGCCTTGCCAATTCGATCACACCGATGCTGTCGTGTTGATAAAAAATGTCACGGCGCGGTTTTCTCCCCAGATGGAAAAGGCCGGCCTGCAATTGGATGCTGATCTTGGGGCTTACAAATCGATGCCGGTTTATTGGGACAATACCCGGATTGAGCAATTGCTTGGTACGCTGTTGACCAATTCCGAACGGTATACAGATGCACCCGGCACAGTGCGTGTTGGTTTGAAACGGGAAGATGAGATGGTCAGCATCTCAATAGAGGATAGCGCACCCGGGGTGCCAGCTGAGCATCTGCCGCATTTATTTGAACCGCTGTACCGGCTTGATGAGGCAAGAAACCGTGCGACCGGTGGCAGCGGCCTGGGACTCGCCGTCAGCCAGACCATCGTCCGCGCCCATGGCGGGACTATCACCGCCGCCCCATCACCCATGGGAGGGCTTTTGGTTGAGGTGCGTTTGCCAACGGAAAGTGGTGCATGATGAAGACCCGAAAAATTAAAGGCCGCACCATTTTTGTCGTCGAGGATGACCGCAAGATATCCGCAATATTGGAGGATTATTTGCGCAGTGCTGGCCATGAACCGCAATGTTTCTACGATGGCAGATCGGTAGTAGATAGAGTGCGAAAAGACGAACCGGCTGCGGTAATATTGGATATCATGCTGCCTGCCAGTGATGGCTTAATGATTTGCAGAAAGCTCCGCGAATTCAGTGCTGTTCCGGTGCTGATGCTCACCGCGAAAGTGGAAGAAATTGACAAGATTAGTGGCCTCGCCTTTGGTGCAGATGACTATGTCACCAAACCGTTTAGCGCTCAGGAAGTCATTGCCCGCGTCAACGCCATGATCCGGCGGGCTGAGGGACGGATCACTAATAATCCGGCGGGACATGTCTATTTGGTCGATGAAGCAGGCCAACGGGTGGCATGGCATGGTGAATGGTTGGATCTATCGCCGTCGGAATTTCGGATATTGGCGGCGATGATGAAACGGCCGGGCCAGGTCTTTTCCCGGGATCAGTTGCTCGATGCGCTGGGTGATCATGCTCTCGACAGTGGTGACCGTGCGATTGACAGTCATATCAAGAATATCCGCCGCAAGATCGTTGCCGTGGATCATAAGGCGCGGTGCATCGCATCGATCTATGGCTCAGGTTACCGGTTCGAACCGGACTAAGACGCAGAGCGTCAAGCAATAACAATCGCATCAAATCCCTTGCAATGTAACCGGGCCGAAAGGCACGAAGAAAAGGAGTCAGACTAAAAACAAAAAACGCAGCAAAATTTGCTAAATCAGCACAATGCGTTGAATCAAAAGGATGAAGCCGAGAATAATCGCGGTGGCTGAAGCAAATTTGGGTACGCGATCAGCGATCCTCATATTGCCGAACCGGTGGAAGACACCAACCAGAAGCAGCACTGCACCCAGAAAGAAAAACTGGCCAAGCTCGATCCCGATGTTGAAGCCTGCAAGGGTAGCGACCAGATTTCCGGTATCGCTTGTCATCGCGCCGATGGCAGATCCAAAGCCAAAGCCGTGGATCAACCCGCAGACAAATATGACACCAATCCGTGTCCAGCCGATTGTCGCATCATTTTTGTGCCAATAAGAAAGGTTGAGCAACGCCATCAGGACAATGCTCGCCGCTATGGCCGGTTCAACAATATCTGGCGATATCCGGAAAATATCCTGCGCCGAAACGGTCAGTGTGATGCTGTGGGCGATGGTAAAGCTGGTTACGACACTGACCCAGTAGCGCCACCCCGCTCCGGCAATGATGATTGTCAGCAGGAACAGCAAATGGTCCGCACCCGTCAGGATATGCTCACCGCCGATGCGGATATAGTCCAGAAAAATCGCCCAACCGCCGCGAAAAAACTGATGAGCGGTAACATCCGGCCGCAAGATGGCGACCTCTGATACACCGTCCAGGGTCGCTTTAACGGTCATCTGTTGCTCGTCGGGGCCGGTGCCAAATAAGTCGGTCGTCAGAACCAGGTTTTCAGGCGTTTCCGGAAAGTTGGCGCGATGCAAGATAACGATATAATCCACCTCCATTTGCGCATCGCTGCCATCCGGTGCCATCACCCAGGAAAGAACGGATGTGCCCGCTTGTCCGCCGTTACTCACGGTGAATCGGTCGGCAAATTGCTGTTTTATGCTCTGGTCGTGCTTCTGGATTTCCTGCGCTGTCAGCTTGCCATCGCCGTCATCATCCACATTTTTCAGCGCCGACACTGGCACGGACACGACAAAGAAAGCCGCGTTGTCGACAATGTTCATTGTCGCATTTTGCTTAGGCAACAAATGGGCTTGTGCACCGCTGGCTAAAATGAGTAGCCATAATGCGGCACATATCCGGGCGATCATTTATGATCTGCCGCCGCCGCGCGGTGGATGGTTGCCCCGTCCGCGACCTTGCCCACGCTCACCGCGACCTTCGCCTCTGCGCTCTGCAGTCGGCTGACTATCCACGGAGCCTTTGACGCACCGTTGCAGGAACGGATAAGTGTCGGTGGCATAATAATGGTAAACCCCCGTCGGAAAGTCCGGCGTCACACCAAATCGGCCATTGCATTCATCCAGGTCACCAGAACCTGCGACATATTCATAGTCCTGGGTGAATGCGCCCATAGGTATGACGCCGGCGCTCGGGCGACCAGCGTCGGGAGTAGACTTTAGCTGGTAGCTCGATTTCATAGCACGCAAGGGACTCGTGCTATATTTGGGGTCCGCATAGCCATAGCGGGCATAAACGGGAAAACCGTCGGCGGCCCAGCCGATCAGCTGCATCGCTTCACCGGCAATATTTTGTTCGGTGAGCATGCCTTCGGGGATGCCGTGATAATGATATTCGCCGCTTGGCTGGACATGGGCATGGTTTTCGTCATCCCCGAAGTCGAAACTCGACTGGCCGAGGGCCTCAATGCGCCATTCACCGGTCCCGCGACCGAGATCGCAGGCGGCCGGGTCGGTCACATTCGATCCGCATCGTCCGGCCGTGCCAGGGTCAAATTTTATGCCGTTAAGAGCATAAGCAGGAACTTTGACCGGCCGGCCGGACCCTGTCCGCGCGACAGGCGTCAGCGTTGTGGCAAAGCTGACGGTTTGCGCCGATATCCGGTTAGGATTGTTGGCGTTGGGGAAAGTGCCAGTGGCGTGATTGGGCACGCCATTGGCGACCAGCAACCGCTGGCCTCGGGAACAGGACCATTTCGCCTCGCTCTTTAGACCAAGTTGCTCGTTCAATATATTGACTTCACTGCTGCAACGGACGCCCAGCGTCTGGGCTTGGGTAGAAGCAATCGGGTCGCCCTGATCGCCGGCATCTGGTCCTCGCCCATCTTGCCCGCCACCGCGGCGGCCAGGGGGACCTCCGGACGGACGGCAGGCAAGGGGTCTATTCCGAGGAGCAAAACAGGTGCCGGAAACTTCATCCTGCTCAGATGATTCAAAAGAACAGCCATCTCCAGCCGCTTTGCTTTCACAGGCGCTCAGCATTTCTTCGGTTGGACGGCCTTGTCCGCCGCCGCGAGAGCCTTGTTGTGCGGACAGATTGACTGCACCAAAGACGCCAAAACAGAGTACCGCAATCGACAGAAATGGTACCCAATAGCGTTTGATTGCCCTCGTCATATCAGTTCACCGTCCCTTTGAGACAGCGGCTGAAATAGGGATAGCTGTCGGTCGCCATGTAATAATAAATACCATCGGGAAATTCCGGGGTGACTCCGGTGCGGCCATTGCAATCATCGAGATCGCCGGATCCTTCGACATAGTTCCAGTCAGACCCAAAGGCGCCCAGGGCGACAAAATCCGTGGAAGGACGATCGGCATCTGCGACTGTGTCGAGCTCAAAGCTGCCTTCGCAGACTTTAACCTCGCTAGTCGCATCCATGGCGTCTGTGTAGCAATAGCGCGCGTATACCGGATAGCCGTCAGAAGCCCAGCCGACATGAACCATTTGCCGATTGGCATCGGACACGCCAGCATTGGTCAAAATGCCTTCGGGCATGCCGTGATAATGATATTCACCGGTTGGCTGAACATGCGCATTGTTCATGTCCTCGCCAAAATCGAACACATCCTGTCCCAAGGCTTCCACTCGCCACTGATCGGTACCGTTGGCGAGATTGCAGTCACTCGCTTCATCGGCATCACTCGGACAGGTTCCAGCGGTTCCGGGGTCGAATTTGACGCCATTACGCGCAAAAACACTCGCGCCGCCAGGCCCGCCTATTTGCGTATTGCCGGTACCCGTCGTCGGAGTCAGGGTTGCGATCATAGTGACGGTTTGCGCTGAAATCGTGTTGGGGTTGCCGGCGTTGGGAAAGGTTCCCACTTCATGATCCGGCAGGCCATTGGCAGTCAAAGTTCGATTGGTATCGTCACAAGACCAGTCCCATGTCGATGTCAGCATGCCCGAGGTGCTATATTCACCCATGTAGCTGCCGCTATAGGGACAGTCGACGGCAGCCGTTGACGTACCGGTAGGAGTTGGCGTCGGGGTTGGCGTGGGCGTCGGAGTTGGTGTGCCAGGCAAAACAACTTCCGTCTCGTCATCAGAATCATCACCGCAGCCGACAAGCGCAAGCGCCAGTACCGAAGCGGCGGCACCTCTGAGCAAGTCTCTGCGAAAATCCTGCAACATCATCTCGTCTCCACATTTTGCCCGTCCAAAAATGAAATATGTGAAGAATGTGGATGCAATATGGATGATTGCTTTCAGCGTTTCGCGCCGAAAAAGCTTTCTGTCTAAACTAACACCGAGCGTTGGGACCCTGTTGCGGTTTCGTGGTCGTTCGGAATTGCCAGATCCATCGCGGGACGAATGCCTGTCCACGGCATCAGTCGTTTAAGCCGCCTCGTATATATTTCAAAAGATCTACAAGTGCTTCAGGTCCATCTCTTATTGACAGATCGCCAAACATGGTCCGATTCAGACCACTATCATTGGCCAGGCCATGAACGATGTTTAGCGTCGAATATATCAGACGGCGTTTAATGGATGTTGTATCCTGATTTGGAAAGGCGTCAAAAATCCGTTGGGGATTTGTGCTTTCCGCATTGCCAAAAACGGGTTCCCAAATAGCTTGAATATCCGGGTCATTGCTTTGCAGTAGCTGGGAGAGAAATCCCAGGCTAAATTCGCCCTTCGGCCGGAGGTAGCGCAAGACCAAAACCGGGCCAAAAAAACGCGCTATGGCTTCCAGTTGCTTGTCGCCATCAATTGGCAATCTGCTGACAATCAAGTCGATTTCTTCCGGCGTTGCCGTGTCAATATGCTCAACCATAGCACGGATCAGACCTAGCCGATTTTTGAAATGGTAATGGGTTGCGCCCGAGTTTTTAGCTTTTGCGGACTGATTGACCGCTCTTAAGGAGACACCATCAAGACCGTTGCGAGCAAACAGCACCATCGCCGCTTCGATTAGTCGGACCCGTGTCGTTTCGTTTGATTTTGGTACCATCTCCCAGGCAATAGGCTGGAGCTGACACGTTCGCAAATCCATTTCTATGCAATTGGACAACGGGTTTAGCTGATTGCACGACCTTGGAAAAAGAGGTTAAGCACGGACTCAATATGGGTTTCGACCATCTCATCTTCCAACGTGTTTACTCCGTAGAGCGCCTTGGCCTCTTGCGCGAGGATAAATGGCATCTGGCATGCCGCCGTGAGAATGTAGACGAAGGAGATCGGGTGCATATCCGGCATACCCGCGATACCGCCGCTTGAATCAAACCGCTTGCCCAGGTTTTTATGCAATGGGCGAATAAATGTTTCGACGATCCAGTCCAGACGGTCGCCGCCGCGCACCGATTCCATAATCATGATGCGCGCATGCTCCGGATGGGCTGCACTGTACCGAATATATCGTCGTAAATAAGCCTTGAAACCATCCAGACCGCTTAAACTTGCGGACGACCCATCATCAAATGCCAGCGCCTCATCTAAAAGTTCAAACATATCTTTCACAGATTCGCGCCACAGTTGGTCTTTGGTACCGAAATGATAGCGGATCATGGAATGGGTGGTCTTGGCTGCTGCGGCGATATCGCGGACATTCGCAGCATCACATCCTCTTTCGGCGAAGATAATCCGCGCTTGATGCAGGATTTCAGAACGCTTTTGCTTCGATCGCGCTTGCATCGGCTCTCGGTGGTTTAGCTTGCCTGTCTTAGTCTCAGACGGTGCGATAACAGCTGACATTGTTTTACCCATTTGCTTAGCAATCCCCTAGTCAAAAGGACTACTCGAACCCTCTGTATATTCTGCAGGCCCGATGGTTTATAGTAGCGATTTCTCATTGCAGGGTGCAGCCGCAGACGAAAGCTATGTGATCGAACTCGGACAGGTAGAGGGTGTTGCGAGCGTGTCAGTCAACGGAACCGAGATTGGCAAAGCTTTTGCCCATCCATTTCTGGTTGATATCACGGATGCTGCTCGCGTCGGGCAAAATACGATCAAAGTCTCGGTGCGACCTCCGTTACGAAACGCGCTTGTGGGCCGCGCGCTTGCCGGTGACAAGTTTGCTGAGCATATGAAGACACATGAAAATAATCTTGTTCGGCTTGGGTTGGTTAAACCGGTCAGATTATTTCGCGTCGACGGGGACGGAAGGCGCATAGGTGCTGCGAAACCCTAACTTGTTTCGCAGCGCGTCGTGCCAAAGGTTTCTCGTGCCGAAGCGAGGCATTGAATGGCTTGGATCGGATAGTCTTCTGCCATAGGTAATTTTTGTTTGCTAATCTGAGCTTTGGCGTAGAATGGCGTTCAATCATGATCAACACCCCCATTAAATATGATGCCATCATTCTTGGCGCTGGCGGCGCTGGCCTGATGTGTGCAGCCATTGCCGGTCAACGGGGCCGCAAGGTGCTATTGATCGATCATGCCGACGAACCCGGTAAGAAAATCCTTATTTCCGGCGGCGGTCGCTGTAATTTTACCAACAGCAATACAGCGCCCGACCGCTATCTTTCGGCCAATAAGCATTTCGCCAAATCGGCGCTTAGTCGTTACACGGCTCAAGATTTCATCGCTTTGGTCAACAGATATGACATTGCATGGCACGAAAAGACTTTAGGACAATTATTCTGCGATGGTTCGGCGAAGCAGATCGTTGCTTTGTTGATGGATGAGTGCCCTAAAGACGCCGTGACTTTGTCGCTGGGACAATCGGTTACGGATATCCGTCACAGCGTTGGCACATATCATGTTGACTATGGCAATAAGGCAGCGACAGCCCCGTCATTGGTTATCGCGACGGGCGGGCCGTCTATTCCGAAAATGGGCGCGACGAGTTTTGCCTATGATATTGCCCGGCAATTCGGCCTGAAGGTTGTGGAGCCACGGCCTGCTTTGGTCCCGCTAACCCTTGGGGGCGAAGAAACCCTGTTTCGTTCGCTATCCGGTGTATCGGCGCCGATTATTGCGAGCTGCGGCAAGACTGCTTTTCGCGAGGCGGCTTTGTTCACGCACAAAGGACTGTCCGGCCCAGCCATATTGCAGATTTCATCTTATTGGCGTCACGGGGAGCCGGTGAGCGTTGACTTCCTGCCGGACCTGAACCCCAACTGGCTGATCCGGTTGAAGCGGGAACAACCCCGTGTTTCGCTGAACAAAGCCGTTAACGAGCATTTGCCAACTCGACTCGCGGAAACTCTATTGGACCGGATCGCGCTTTCGGGCGATCTTGGGAATCTGGCGGATCGCAAGCTGGAAGATGCGTCCCGACGATTATCCCACTGGCGTTTCATGCCCAATGGAACCGAAGGTTATGCCAAAGCGGAAGTCACCGCCGGTGGCATCAGTACGGCCGATTTATCCTCCAAGAATATGGAAGCTAGGCAAATGCCCGGACTCTATGCTATTGGCGAAGCTGTAGATGTTACCGGCTGGCTCGGTGGCTATAATTTTCAATGGGCTTGGGCGAGTGGGCATGCTGCCGGTAAGGCAATTTGATCCCGCCGCACAATCTCTTTAAATAAGCGATATTTTATCGAAAACCGCTGGTGATTGGCATTCCCGGCGGTCTTTTACTTCTGCCACTGAACGGATTTTCATGCCTTTTACCAAACTCCCGCCGCTTCTAGCTGAAGCGCTTGAAGCACACGAATATACAAAGCCAACAGCGGTGCAAGCTGCGGTACTTGAACCGGAAGCCGCAGGTCGCGATCTTATCGTGTCGGCACAAACTGGCTCCGGCAAAACGGTGGCCTTTGGCCTTGCTATGGCACCAGAGCTATTGGACGATAATGGAAGGTTCCCGTTTCTGGTCGAACCTTTGGCCTTGGTCATCGCTCCAACCCGTGAGCTAGCTTTGCAGGTCAGCCGCGAACTGACCTGGCTCTATCAGCCGGCCGGCGCGCAGATTGCGACTTGTGTCGGTGGAATGGACGCGTCAAAGGAACGGCGTACCTTGCGTCGCGGTGCCCATGTGATAGTTGGCACGCCGGGGCGCTTGCGCGACCATTTGGAGCGTGGCGCGCTCGACCTCAGCAAGCTGCGCGCGACGGTGCTTGATGAGGCCGATGAGATGCTCGATATGGGGTTCCGCGAAGATCTCGAAGAAATTCTCGATGCGACCGGAGAAAATCGGCGGACCTTGATGTTCTCGGCTACCATACCAAAGCCGATTATCAACTTGGCCAAACGCTATCAAAATGATGCGATGCGCATCTCAACAGTAGGCGAAGACCGCGGACATGGCGACATTGCTTATCAAGCGATAACAGTTGCCCCTGCAGATACCGAAAATGCGGTGGTCAACCTGCTGCGTTTTCATGAAGCGGAATCAGCAATGCTGTTCTGCGGAACAAGGGAAGCGGTCCGCCGGCTTCATACCAGCCTGGTTGATCGTGGGTTCAGTGCCGTTGCGCTTTCGGGCGAACATACACAGGCCGAACGTAACCAGGCGATGCAGGCGCTACGCAGCAAACGTGCGCGGGTCTGTGTGGCAACCGATGTGGCGGCGCGTGGACTGGATTTGCCAACTCTGTCTTTGGTTGTACATGTCGAAATTCCGCGAGACGCGGAGACTCTGCAGCATCGGTCGGGCCGAACAGGCCGTGCCGGCAAAAAAGGCACTGCGGTTATCATTGTGCCCTATCAGCGGCGCAAACGGGTTGAATCGATGTTGCGTGGCGCAAAAATCAACGCAGAATGGAAAGATGCTCCGACGCGGGCGGATATCCGGAAAAATGATGCAGAGCGTTTGATAGAAACCCTGCTGCAGCCTGTTGAAATTGACGAAGATGATCTGGAACTGGCAAAACGCTTGATGGCGGAAAAAACGCCGGAAGAAATTGCCGCGATGCTGGTCCAATCCCATCGCGCAAAAATGCCGGCGCCGGAACAGATGCTGGATCGTGGCGCGCAGTCACAACCCGCGCCTGGTGGGCCGCGCCCGGGCTTTGAAGATACTGTATGGTTCAAAATGAATGTCGGGCATAATCAGCGTGCCGATGCGCGCTGGATTTTACCAGTATTGTGCCGCCGTGGTCACATCACCAAAAATGAAATCGGTGCGATCCGGATTAACGGTGATGATACGTTGTTCGAGATTCCTCGCCGTGTCGTCGAAAAATTCACCAAGGCGATTGCAGAAAAGCGAGAGACCGGTGGTGACGATACCGACGACATCAGCATCACCCAGTTTGAAGGCACACCACGCGATGCGGCCAAACGCAATCGCAAGGGTGGACGCAGTGACAATGCTGGCGGTAGCAGAGACTATAGCAATGCCAGCAAGAAGTTCGGCGGCAAGAAATTTGGTGCCAAAAAATTCGGAGACCGCAAATCGGGCGGCGGAAACTCCGACGGTCGGGATTTTGGCGGTAAAAAGAAATATGGCAAAAAGTCGGACGATGGCAGCAAGCCCTATTTGAAGCGCAAGCCCGCTGGTGATCGCGAAAGCGGTAGCGAAGGTGGCGGCAAACGCGAATTTGGCGATGGATTTAAAAAGAAGTCTGACTTTAAGGGCGACCGCAAAACTGGCCCCAAAGGCGACTTCGGCGGCAAGAAGAAGCCTCATCGCGGAAAGCGGCCCTTTGAAGGCCAGAAAGACCGAGGGCCTAGAAGCGACTAGGCCTGCTTATGACTGATGCCATACAGATATATGTTGATGCGGATGCTTGCCCGGTAAAGGATGAAGTTTACCGGGTGGCTTATCGCCTTGAAGTACCGGTGATCATTGTAAGCAATAGTCATTTTCGTGTGCCTCGGCACCCACTGGTCAGCCGTGTGGTGGTGAGCGATGCGTTTGATGCAGCAGACGACTATATTGCTGAACGCGCGTCAGAAAAAACGGTGGTAATCACATCCGACATCTTGCTGGCAGACCGCTGTTTGAAAGCTGGATCAACGATTATTGCCTCCAATGGAAAGCCGTTTACGGCAGATTCTATTGGTGCCGCGGTGGCGACGAGGGCAATTATGGCTGACCTGCGTGCGGGAATGGGAACGGAGAATATTGGCGGACCGCCGCCGTTCACCAAGACCGATCGATCGAGATTTCTGTCCTCTCTGGATCAGGCGCTGGTACGGCTAAAGCGCAGCGCTTAGTCTACGGTAACCTGAAATGTGAGTGCATAGCCTTCCGCTGGTCCCAAGCTTGCCGCGGTTGCCGTGAGGACCGCCCCACTGATGGATGCACCAAAGGGGTCATTCTCGTCAGCCCCCGAATTGTCATCATCTTCAGCGGTTGCCGCTGAACCACAATTGCTGCCGCTTTGCATGGATGCTGGAGTATAGGTTAGATTTCCCGGAATGGTATCTGTTGCAGTTATCGACGAAGCGGTGGCGCTGCCAGCGTTGGAGATCAAAATGCAATATTGGATGGTCGCTCCGGGAATGGATTTCGGGTCGGTGGTGCCATTGACCGGGTCACTAATAACGCTGCTGATTTTGGTGACGCTGAGCGATGTTTGCGGTGCGCAGAGATTTATGTCGTGAATGGCAATGGCCTGACCATCGGGAATGGCGGGTGCGGTGGTGTGATTGCCATAGATGATGGTGACAGTATCAACCGGCGAGAGGAAGGTGACAACGACATTGCCATCGCCAGATGTACCGCCAGAACCGGCATCACCGATAGCAACATTACCGACAACATAATTGGCTATACCATTGGTCAGCGTTGGCAAGACCGTTGCGCCGTTGAAGCTGCCTATAACGGTCAATTTATCGGCAAAGTCATTGGCGGCAAAATCGATGTCAAACACCGTGAATTGCAGTCCCGGCACGGCGGTTGGCAATGTCAGGACCGTCGTTGCCGTCTGGGATTGATTGGCGAAGTCCAGATATTCATGCAGTGAAAGCTGCGTACCGGCAAACCCGCCATTATTGGCATTGGCCAAGCTAGGGCTTTGCCCACCGAAACCGGGGTCATTGACGAAAACGCCGGGCGAACTGACGGTCCAGTTAATCGTGCCAATGCCGGCCAGGCTGTAACTGTTACTCAATGAACCCGCCGCCCAGGAAATTGTGTCCCAGTCGAACAATATCTGGTTGGCAATCGGACAAATGCTGCCCAAATTGGGCGGTGTCCCAGCGGTTCTGGTGCCTGAAACGGTGATTGAGGCGTCATCATAGTCATCTTCCCCGATGCTGCCATTATTGGGTGTCGAGTCCAGATCGATAATGGATGATGCGCTCACTTCGGCAGAATTGGTTACAATGGCACCCGATGTCGCCGTGACATTGGCGACGATATTTAATGTCCGCGTCTGGCCAATCGGCACGGAGCCAACCGTCCAAATGCCGGTCGCATCATTATAGCTGCCAAATCCGGACGAACTGACAAAGCTGACCCCGAGCGGCAATAGATCCTGCACTAGGACACCGGTAGCATTGTTGGTTGATGCGGCTGCATTGGTGACGGAGATCGTATAGGTAATATTGGTCCCATTGGCCGGCGTTGCGTTGCTCACCGTTTTGTTGACCGACAAATCTGCGAAATTGGCAGGTTGCTCGGTCAAATAGAGTTCGGCATGCTGGAAAGTGCCGTTGTCGGCGGTAGGGAAAAGATCACAGATTTCCAGCCGCCAGGTACCCAGACTATTCTGTCCGTTAAAGGCAGAGAGCGGGTTATTGGGAATGAAATCATGCTGAAAAGGTGGCGGCGCTGTGGTGGAATGGGCGCTATTATTCCCGTCTGTATTCACAGTCTGGGTTCCGCCATCGTTCAACCGGACGTTGAAATTATCGCCGTTGATGTTGTTGGTGTTGCCGTTGACCAGTTGCACCCGGGTACCGGCCGGGGATTGCAAGGTCAGGCGAATATCTCCGCGCCATGTGTGGGTGGCAAAAACCCCGATGTCGACGTCAGAGACGGTAAAGCTGGTCCCCACAGAGAAATTTCTAACAAGCGGCGCGGTGCAGGTAGTTGTGCCGTTAATCGTGCCGTTGGTGGGATTGACATAAGTGGTGACAGTCTGGGCACTAGCGGTCCCCGCAAGCAGCGCGAAAAGGGCAAAGCCGAACAGCAGGCGCAACATAACGATTGCGCCTCTGTTGCGGTTTAACCTTTCTGGCCCAAGGTCTATTCCCAGATACATGACGCCGACTTACACCAACAGGCTGAATATTTGGTAAAAATTTCATCGCTTATACACGGTTAACGAAATTTTACATTTGGCGGGGTTGGCGATAACTCATTGAATAGATAGCCTATTCAGGAATTTATACTCAATTCCAGTCACCTCGTCCCGCCATCCAAAGACTGATCGCAGCCACCGCGGCGGTATCCGCGCGCAATATGCGGGGACCCAGTGATACGGCAACCGACTGGGGCAGGGCGCGGATGGCGTCATTTTCTGTATCGGAAAAGCCACCTTCGGGGCCGACTAATATCGCTGCTGGACCACCATGGGCAACCAGCGCCTTGCGAAAACTGCCTTCTCCGCGGTCATGGATGCGTTCATCGGCGAAGAATAAATGACGGTCAGCAGGCCAATTCTTCAATAAAGCGTCGAGCTTTATGAGGTCATCAAGCATGGGCAGCGCGGTACGCTCACATTGTTCTGCGGCCTCAATCATGTGGGCGCGCAGTTTGTCGGGTCTGATCTGGCCGTTTTGGGTCCGGGCGGTTTGAACCGGTACCATCTTCGCAATGCCCAGTTCGGTCGCTTTTTCGGCAATCCAGTTATAACGATCCTTCTTGATCGGCGCCGCGAGCAACCAGAGATCGGGCACATCTTCGCGCGTGCGGGTTTTTCCATCAATTCGCAATATGAGGTCGCGTTTGCCAAGCATTGTCACATGTGCCAGATATTCGCCGGTCCGGTCGTCAAACAGTTTAACCGGCTGGTCTTCCTTTATCCGCATGACTTTCAGCAGATAATGGGCGTGGCTACCATCCAGCCGGATTTCTGCGCCTTCGTTTAGTTCCACGTCAACATAAAGACGTGGCGCGCTTTGCGGCGGATAGGCGGGTGTGGCCGGCATTCTTCCAAACTCCATTATGTCACCCGAAATCAAGTTCAGCATGACGGAGCTTCTAAGTCGATCTATAGACACCTTATGTCAACCCAGCCTGAAATCGTTCCCGACACCGAAAATCACGGCCTGGTCGGATTGCTTCCCGCTTTTGTTCGCCCGTATGCGTTGCTCGCGCGGCTCGATCGTCCGATTGGTTGGTGGCTGCTTTTTTGGCCTTGCTCCTGGGGTGTCGCCCTGGCTGGCGGTGCTGTGCAGCGCTGGGATCTACTTCTCTGGTTGTTGCTCGGCTCCATTGCGATGCGCGGAGCGGGATGTGTATATAATGACATTGTCGACCGCGATCTCGATAAACAGGTTGAACGCACCCGATTCAGACCGTTGGCGATTGGAGCGGTGTCGCTCAAAGCGGCCTGGATATGGCTCGGACTGTTATGTGCCATCGGCTTGGCCGTATGGCTGCAGCTCAACCTGATTGCCAAGCTGGTCGCGCTTAGCAGCTTGGCACTGGTTGCTGCTTATCCCTTTATGAAACGGATCACCTGGTGGCCGCAGGCTTGGCTGGGCATGGTCTTTTCATGGGGCGCACTGGTTGGATGGCTCGCAATCGAACCCGGTTTTTCATGGGCGATGCTGCTACTCTATGCCGGATCGATATTCTGGGTGATCGGATTTGATACGGTTTACGCACTGCAGGACAGGGAGGATGACGCACTGGTCGGTATCCGTTCCAGCGCACTGCGGCTCGGTGACAATGTGCGTTTCGGGGTGCTCGTTTTCTATGCGCTGGCTCTGGCCGGCTGGGCAGGCGCGTTCTGGATCATGCGTCCGCAAATATTGGGTCTGGCTGCCCTGATCCCGCTTGCGCTGCATCTAATGTGGCAAGTTGGCACGCTGAACAGCGGAGATGGCGAAGATGCCCTTGCCAAATTCAGGTCCAATCGCTTCGCTGGTTTTCTTATGTTTCTAGCCTGTCTGGTGCTCGGGCAGGCCGGATAGATCAAATCTCTTTCGGGTTTCGTTACATTGCCTCTTGCAACCTATGTAGATTCTGGCATCTTTAACCGTATAGTTAAAAACACAAACCACCCCGGAGAGCCTGAATGAAACGACGCCGTCTTGGCAAGAGCGCCCTGCATGTTTCCGATATATGCATGGGTACTATGACCTTTGGTACCGGCGCCGATGAAGCCATGTCACACAAGATCATGGATCAATCGCTTGATGCCGGAATCAATTTTTTCGATACCGCTGAAATCTATCCTGTACCGCCGAAACTCGAATATTCGGGGCGGACCGAAGAAATTGTCGGTCGCTGGCTCAAGGATAAAGACCGGGATTCGATCATATTGGCAACCAAAGTAGCCGGCCCAAGCGGTGGCTGGTTTCAAGCGGCGGTCCGACAAGGTAACACGGCGCTCGACCGGCACAATATTGTCAAGGCGCTGGATGACAGCCTGAAGCGCCTCGGCACTGATTATATCGATCTGTACCAGACCCACTGGCCGGATCATGGTACTGCTTATGATGAGACCATGGAAGTGCTCGATGACCAGATTCGCGCAGGAAAAATTCGCGCGATCGGCTGTTCTAACGAAACCAGCTGGGGCTTGATGAAATCGCTTGAAGCATCCGAGCGCCTCGGCGTTACCCGCTATTGCACGATCCAGAATAATTTCAGCATGAACAATCGCCGGTTCGAGGATGAACTGGCGCAGGTTTGCAAGAAAGAGGGCGTCAGCCTGATTCCCTATTCGCCGCTTGCCGGCGGGGTGCTGTCCGGGAAATATAATGATGGTGCGAAACCGGAAGGTGCTCGTTTTTCCGCCTATCTCGCTATGGAAGGCAAGCGCCAATTTAAGATGGCGCAGCGTTTCGTAAATGAAAAGAGCATCGCGTCGACCAAGCGGTTTATGGCTATCGCTGAAGAAGCCGGCATGGCGCCCGTCACATTGGCTACCGCCTGGTCGAAGCAGCATGATTTTGTCGCCTCTACCATCGTTGGTGCGACCCACACAGACCAGTTGCCTGACATATTTGCGGCCAGCGAACTGGTGCTTAGCGACGATGTCATGAAGGCCGTCGACAAAGTGACGAAGGACATACTCTATCCGATGGGCTGATCGGGTTAACTCTATTCAACGAAAGACCCAAAGAAAGGTCAAAAACCATGAACCGTTTTCTCGAGCATACTGGTGCGAAATATCCAATTGTACAGGCACCGATGGGCTGGATCGCCCGTTCGCAACTCGCTTCTGCCGTCTGTAATGCGGGTGGTCTTGGTATTATCGAAACATCATCCGGCGAGACAGAAAACTGCATGGCGGAAATCGCCAAGATGAGCGATCTGACCGATGCGCCCTTTGGTGTGAACCTGCCGATCATGTTTCTAAAGGACCCGGCAATTCTCGACCATATTTGTGGCTCGGGCGTGAAATTTGTGACAACATCTGCCGGTAGCCCGGCCAAATTTATCGGTCCGCTGAAGGAGGCCGGGATTACAGTCTATCACGCTGTTCCAACAGTTGACGCTGCGATGAAATGCGTGGAGGCGGGCATTGATGGTCTGGTAGTCGAAGGCGCAGAAGGTGGTGGGTTTAAAAATCCCGAAGAAGTCTCGACCCTTGTCCTGCTCCAGGCCATCCGCCGCCAATCCGACATACCGATGGTCGCTGCTGGCGGTATCGCGGACGGCAAGGGCATGGCGGCGGCTTTCGCTCTGGGAGCGGAGGCGGTCCAAATGGGCACGCGTTTCGTGTCCAGCGCAGAAAGTCCGGTTCACCACAATTACAAACAGGCGATACTGGATGCCAAGGAAACCGGCACCTATGTCCTGAACAAGAAAGCGACGCCCTGCATCCGCGCTTTGAAGACAGATCGCACGGCGAAAATCTATGAAGACGGCCTGATGCCGCCCGATACATTCAAGGGCATTTTGGATGTCTACTTCGGCGGTGACATGGAGGCCGCTGTTGGCCTGGCCGGACAATCATCCGGTTTGATTGACGAGATAAAAACTGCCAAACAGATTATCGACGAAACGGTGGAAGAGTTTTTCACCATTACCGAGCGCATGAGCGCGCTAAACGCATCCAGAAGTTTTTGAACCCAACCCTGAATAAGCAAGGAAATTCCAAATGAGCATCGATAATGCAAAGCAACTTTTCACCACCGTAACGGATGACGGCAAGCTTGTGCTATCTGTAGAGCCTTATGAAGTGCCGGAGCCCAAGGATCATGAGGTCGTCGTGCAGATGGAAGCCGTGCCGATCAATCCGTCTGATCTGGGACTTCTGACCGCTCCGGCGGATATGAATACCGTGCGCAGCGAGGAAGTGGACGGGCATCCGGCTCTGGTTGCTGATATTGAGCCCAAGATGATGCGCATCTTCGCGGGCCGCAAAGGCAAGAAACTTGCTGCAGGCAATGAGGGCGCGGGTACGGTGGTCGCAGCTGGTTCTTCAGATGCCGCGCAGGCGTTGCTTGGCAAGACAGTTACGATTGTCGGCGGTGAAATGTATCGCACCCACCGCGTGATGCCAGCCATGATGTGTGTGCCGCTTCCGGAGGGCGCGCCAGCAAAAGAAGGCGCGAGCCTGTTCGTGAATCCGATGACAGCACAGGGTTTCGTCAACACCATGCGCGCGGAAGGTCATGAAGCGCTGGTCCATACGGCCGCCGCTTCCAACCTCGGCCAGATGCTCGCCAAATTGTGCCTGAAGGAAAATATTCCTCTGGTTGCGATTGTGCGGAGCGATGAGCAGAAGAAAATCCTCACCGATATTGGTCTGCCGGATGGACATGTCCTCGACAGCAGCAAAGATGACTTCATGCCCAACCTTGTCGATGCACTGGCAGAAACCGGTGCGACATTGGGCTTTGATGCCATTGGCGGCGGCAAGATGGCTAACTACATCCTGACCGCGATGGAACAGGCCGCTGCGAAACGCGGCGCAGAGTTCAGCGTCTATGGTTCAACCGTCAACAAACAGGTTTATATCTATGGCCGGCTCGACACGGGCGACACCATCCTGGGCGCGGGCTATGGCCTCTATTGGGGCGTCGGCGGCTGGCTGCTTACCCCGCATCTCGAAGAGGTTGGCATGGAACGCATGATGGAAATGCGCATGTTCACTGTCGCCGAGCGCAATGGCATATTCCACAGCGATTATTCGAGCGAAATCTCGCTGATGGACATGATCGATCCGGACATTGCCAAAGCCTATGAGAAGAAAGCGACCGGTGAGAAGGTGCTGGTGAATCCGAGCCTCTAAGACAAATTGCAATATTTAGACTCGTCATCCTGAATTTGTTTCAGGATGACGAGGATGTTATTTCAGTTTTTCCCGCAGTTCCTGATTCTCAGCCGTCAGGCGAGCGATCTCATCCTGCAAAGGCTTGGCCGCAAGATCGACCATATCTTTCGTGAAGCGCGGGACAATATGTTGCGGGCAGTTCCAGTCATAGGATTCCAGCGTTAGGGTCATCAGCCGCTCGGGCTCGCCCGGATAGTCGGTGTCGATGATCTGTGTCGCCAGCTGCGGATTCTCGTCCAGCTGATAAACGGAAAGATGCGCGAGCAACTTCAACCGTTTGCGCCGGGGATAATCAACCATGAACAGGGCCACCCGGTCATCAGCCCGGACATTGCCGAGGCTGATATACTGCCGGTTGCCGCGAAAATCGGCAAAGCCAAGCGTCTTGTCGTCCAGCACTTTCAGAAAGCCGGGCGGACCGCCACGATGCTGGACATAGGGCCAGCCATTTTCTGAAACGCTCGCCATGTAGAAACTATCGCGGGCAGCAATGAAGGCTGCTGCGCGTTCGTCGAAATGATCAAAGCGGCGGTCGCCGGGAAAGTCTTCCCACTGCTCGCGTGCGTCATTTTCGGCCTGGGCTGCGCGGACACTATCCGTCGTCAGCATATCGAGAAATTTATAGGGCATGGTCTGTCTCCATGGCCCGGTTCGGGCCGCCATCGTGAAAGGTTACGCGCTGACGGCCCGGATGGGAAGATCTGCCCAATCAGGCGTAGCTGACAATCTCGAACTCGATACCGTTCCAGTCGAAAAAGTAAAACCGCCGGCCCGGATCATAATCATCATGGCCAAAGGGTTTCAGGCCCGCCGCGATCACTTTCGCTTCGACGCCATCCAGATCGTCGACCGTCATAGCAACGTGGTTCATCGGTTCACCCTTGCGGAACTGGGGCTCGGCGGTCTTCACATCCTTATTGGTATAGAGCGCGAGATATTGATCATCGGTCCCAACGTGGATCGTGTGGCCACCCGACATTGATGGCCCCTCCCACCGGATATGCCAGCCAAAAAGGTCGCGCATCAGGTCGGCGGACCGCTGGGGGTCGCTGACTGTCATGTTCACATGTTCCAGCTTTGCTATTGTCATTTTTCATATCCTTTTCCTTGGTTGCTGTTTGAAATTCGCCATGGCGGGAAGCGGCGATTGTCGCCGCCGTGATAGAGGCACAGAGCATTGCCGGCCGGGTCGCGGAGCCGCGCTTCTCGCCAGCCCCAGCTTTGATCCGTCGGCAGTGTGTCGAAGATGATGCCTTTGGCTTCCAGAGACGCAACGTCCGTATCAAGAGTGCCAGTTTCGAAAAAAATCATTCCGCTCGGCTCGGAGACTTGATCCACAGCGTGGATGGAGAAGGTTTCCCCGGACTCTGTTTCGAAGCGCGCAAAGCGGGGCGGAGCATCGACAATCTGGACGAGGCCGAGCGTCTGATAGAATTTGACGGACGCGTCATAATCGAGACATCCAACGGTGACCTGGTTCAACTTCATACTGGCTATTCTCCTTTCGAACAGACATTTTTGCTGGACTACTTGTCCTCACTTGCGATTCGTACAACCTCAAGCTAAGTTGAGGTCAAGAGATTATTCTGGAAATCTAAACGCAGTGCGCCTGCGCAGGCAGGAGCCCATCTCCAACCGAAACAAAATGGCGCGAGGACAGGAGATGGATCCCTGACTGTGGAGGGAAACCAAGAGGAACTAAGATGACTGAAACCAAATCCCTGACGATCGGAGCCTTGGCCGAGCGGACCGGCCTATCGGTCTCGGCGATCCGTTTCTACGAGGAAAAGGGGCTAGTCGAACCTTTCCGCTCCAGCGGCGGCCAGCGGCGCTTTTTGCGTTCGGATATCCGGCGCTTGTCCTTTGTCCTGATTGCGCAACAATTGGGACTCACTATCGGAGAGATTGAACGCCAGCTGGCGGGCCTCCCGCATGGCCGCACACCAACGCAGGCCGATTGGACCCGGATCAGCAAAGCGATGCGTAAAGTAATCGATGCGCGGATTGCGGAGCTGCAGCGAACCCGCGACCGGCTGGACGGGTGCATCGGTTGCGGTTGTCTGAGTTTGAAAAAATGTCAGCTCTATAATCCGGAAGATCGGGTCGGGTTGAAAGGGCCGGGGCCAAGACTGGTTTTGGAGGATTAGTGTTTGTTCTCAGTCCGATTAATGTCCGCTACATCCCGAAAGCGGACATTAGAAAGGGGTCTCGATATAGACATATTCTGGGAGCTTAATCTTACTGAGAAAAAAGATTTCGTCATACCAGATATCTTCATCTGCACCTTTAAGTTCATCTATTGTCTGTTTGTAACGTATCGGTTCATTGTCCCAGTATCGAATAAGAGCTTTCAAGCAGACGGCTGTAAGGCCGGGCTCCCAGAATTCCTGCGAACAAAATCGCTCACAAACTTTTTCAACTTCAGGGTCACGAGAGAATGAATAAGCAAAAATGTAGATAGCCGATTCAAGCTCCGAAGTGTCTTGCGAGAATAAAATGAGGCTGCGTAACAGCGATCTGTCAGAATCTTCCAAGCCAGTTTTCTGGTGCTTCTCTTGTAATTTATCGATCGCCTTCTTGGTCATTGGACCATTCTGCAATCTAGCAAGGCCTTACACAACAATTTTCAATCTCTAGCGGTAGATCCATTCCGAAAGCGGACATTAGACTTTCACGTGATACCGGTCTCCGGTATGTGACGTCGAGGAGGAAGCGATGTCGATTTCTTATAACTACATGGACGCAGATAAAGATGAGCCAGATCAATTTCTTGAGTTCAATGATTGGGAGTCAATTAAACCCGCTTTGGTGGCATTGAAAGCGAAGAGCGGTGTGGAGATTGATCCATATTCTGATACCAGATTTAGCGATGATCACGCAGTGTTGCTATCTCAACTTATCGAACGATTGGTAAAGGGACCTTCCATAGGGGTTTCCAACCTATCGCAAATACTCAGCGAAAGCGGGAAGACTGGTCGATGGTTGTTGTTTGTTGGAGATTAAAGCAAATAATGATCGTCCGCTAAATCCCGAAAGCGGACAAGAGGTCACCGCTTGCTTGATTTTCCAACGGTCGCATTCAAAGCTAACTCGAACGTCTTACTTTGACCCAATCAAAAACAATCCAACCGGCTGACACGAGAGAAAGGATCAAAAAGATATATTGGGCGTAAGATAACATCACAAGTTCGCTACCTTGCCCTTCCACATACAGTGCATAGGCTTGAGTAGATAGCCAAATATAGCAAGCTGTCATTGTTCCAACGAAGGTTAAAAACAGCGCAAACCATATGGTTTTCCGTGAAATCCATAGCCGTTTTGCTATTTTGATTACAGCTATCAAAAGCACCGCCCACAACAATAATGTTGCCCAAACTTCAGGATGACCAAAATACCAGATCAGATGTTGAAACAAGACGGGGTCACCGCCATTTTCTGCAGCAAAAAAATCAATTTCCATGTGTTGAAATTATCAAAGCGATATTGGCTTGTATATAGTTGATGGCCGTTCTTTGGTGATTTCTAGTGTCCGCTTTTGCGCCCAAAGCCGGCCATTTTTTATCGCGCGGCGGAGCAGTTGCACGGATCCGGGGATTGTTGACGATGGCTTCATGACGAAACCGGATTGCGCCTTAACCCATTCACTCCGCTTCAGTACTCAGGCCCAGTTGCGGGATGCCGATGGAGCGTTTTCCGCCGAAATCGGCGCGCACAACAACGGTCCCCTGTTTTTCCATGTATTCGACCAGTCTGCGGATACGGCCGGGGGAGCGGGTGCCATAAGCGCGGCCGAGTGTTTCGTCATCCGGACAGCGGCTGCCTTCCATCGCGGCCCGCGCGATTTGCAGGAATGGCGCGGCCATGTCTTCCGGCAATTCGGCTGCGGCGGTCAGAACATCTGCCCAACGGGGATCATCGGGCTCCAATATGCCGCCTTTTGCCAAGGCAAAGCGGCGCCGAAATTCAGCCAGTTCCAACGGAACCGTGGCCAGCTGCTGCATCCGGCAACGCACGGAAAAATCCTGATAGAGCAGGGCATCGGGTTGATAGGCGCTGTTCGCATCCGCCAGCATGTCTTGCAAGACAGCTATGATCGTTGCTTCGTGATTGGTAGCGTCTGCATTTGCTTCCTCATCGGCAGCACCGGCAACCGGTTCCGGTTCGATGGCAGGCTCTGGCTTGGCGATGCGGCGGATCAGTTCCTCGGCTGCGATCGGTTGCGGCGCGGGTTGTTCGCGAACGGGCAGCGGCTCTGCCTCCATTTCGGCGAATAGCATCGTCCGCAGATTTTCGGGTTCTGCTTCCGGCATCGGCAAAAGACTATGCGTGCCCATGCGCGTGCTGGTCTGGGTCGGTCCGATTTTCATGGAGATTGGCCGCCGTGATATCGCCGGGCCAAGGCCAAGAAAATGTCCGCGCTCCAGATCCCTTATGCGCTCTGCCTGTCGCCGTTCCATCCCCAGCAAATCAGCGGCGCGGGCCATGTCAATGTCGAGAAACGTGCGGCCCATCAGAAAGTTGCTTGCCTCGGCAGCCACATTTTTGGCGAGCTTGGCCAGCCTCTGGGTGGCAATGGCGCCGGCCAGACCGCGTTTGCGGCCGCGGCACATCAAATTGGTCATGGCGCCAAGGCTGGCCCGGCGCACGGCATCGGGCACATCGCCGGAAACCGAAGGCGCGAACATCTGGGCCTCGTCGACGACAACCAGAACGGGATACCAGTGATCACGTGGCGCATCGAATAGGGCATTGAGAAATGCGGCGGCGCAGGTCATTTGCGCTTCCAGTTCCAGCGACTCCAGATTCAAGATGATCGAAGCGCGATGCTCCCTGATGCGGGCGCCCATGGTCGCGATTTCCCGCTCATTATAGTCCCCCGCATCGACCACGACATGATTATAGGCATCGGCCAACGTCGCGAAATCGCCTTCAGGATCAATTACCACTTGCTGAACCAGATGGGCGCTTTCTTCGAGCAAGCGTCGCAGAAGATGGGATTTTCCTGAGCCGGAATTGCCCTGCACCAAAAGCCGCGTCGCCAGCAGCTCTTCGATGTCCACGTGCACGGATTGCCCCGTGTCATCTCTGCCAATTTCGATACCAACACTCACATCGTCGCCCTACCGAGATGACCGGGAAGTTGCAATGACGGAACGCGGTCCACAGGCGTATTTTTGTAACGCATTGAACCTAAAAGGAAGTTGCGCCTCCATGGGGCATCGCGTAGGTCTACGCGAATGGACTTTGATGATCAGTTGCAACGCTATTTTGGTACAACCGACCTGTCGTCCGTCCGGGCGGAGGCGTTGGATGCCGGGCTTGAGCGGATGCGTGTGGATCTTGGTCTGGAAACAGATCGCGGACGCCGCTTTGCGTTATGGGCGGTGCTATATATGCTTGGCTCGGCGCTTGATCTGGAAAGTGCGTTCGAGGATGAAACGGATCGCAATTCCGCGCGAGACTTTATGGATTTGATGGATCGCGCGCAGAATAACCAGATTTCAGACTGATGTTTCTCTAGCGCCGGTCCTTTGCCTCCGCTAACGGGCTATCATGGTCAGTGCAGCGCAATCTTTTCCATATCCCAACCCGTGGCGCCGTGAAGCGAGCACGACGCTGAAACTCGCCTGGCCGCTGATCCTCTCGAACCTGACCATGGCGCTGATCGGGGCAACCGACGTGCTGATGATCGGCTGGCTTGGTGCGCGCGAACTGGCCGCTGCAACGCTTGGCTTTAATCTCGCCATGAGTTGCGCGATTTTCTGCATGGGACTGGTCACGGCCTCGGCACCGATGATGGCGAGCGAAATTGGCCGTATGGGCCACAGCGTGCGGGATGTGCGGCGCACCTTTCGGCAGGCAATCTGGGCTGCGGTCACCGTAATCATCCCGTTCTGGGTGCTGCTCTGGAATACTGAAAGCATATTGGTATATTTTGGTCAGCAACCCGATCTGGCACGCAATGCCGGCCTTTATATCTCGGCCTATATGTGGTCGATATTGCCATTTTTATGCTTCATCATCTTGCGCAATTTTGTCTCGGCGCTGGAGCAACCGGTTTGGGCGCTGATCATCAGTGTGATCGCTGTCCTTGCCAATGCATTGTTCAACTATGCCCTGATTTTCGGGAAATTCGGCGTTCCGGCCTTTGGTGTGATCGGTGCTGGCATTGGCAGTGTGATGACGAACGTCCTGATGTTTGGCGGCTTGGCTCTGGTGGTTGTCCTGCACAAACGCTTTCGCCGCTATCATCTGTTCGGGCGGTTCTGGCGCGCTGATTGGCAGCGCTATCGCGCGCTGTGGAAACTGGGCCTGCCGATTGCCGTAACCATGGGTTTGGAAGGGTCGGTCTTTGGTATCGCTGCCTTGCTGATGGGATTGATCAATGCAGAATCAGTGGCAGCGCACGCCATTGCGCTGCAGCTCGCGTCGTTATCATTCATGGTGCCGATGGGGCTGGGGCAGGCGGCGACGGTCCGGGTTGGCATTCAATATGGCCGCAAGGACCATGCCGGAATAGCCCGCGCCGGTTGGGTCAGCTTTGTGCTTGGCACGACGTTCATGGCAGCGATGGCGCTGCTTTTTGTTCTGGCGCCCGATTTTTTGATCGCGATCTTCATTGATGCCAATGCACCGGGTAATGAGAAAGTGGCAGCGCTGGCTGTCAGCTTCCTCGCCATAGCAGCCATTTTCCAGATTGTTGATGGCGCGCAAGTGGTCGGCGCGGGGATGCTGCGGGGACTGCATGATACCACCGTGCCGATGCTCTTTGCCTTGATGGGCTATTGGTTCATCGGTATCGGCGTGGGCGCCGGTCTCGCCTTTTGGCAGGGCTGGGAAGGCATTGGCGTTTGGACCGGCCTTGCCAGCGGATTGGGCATTGTCGCAGTACTGATGTTGATGCGCTGGACAATGCGCGAGCGCATCGGGTTGCTACCCTAAATCGAACCAATCAGCCACAAAGGGCAGAATTTGGGGCTATGATAGTAAATAGCTATGAACGGCAAGCAATCGTTTCGATTGGATCAATTGGCGACTCTTTGGCAGAAAAGCATCAAGCAATTTAACCGAAGGAGGCCGTTATGACGAACTATGTAAATGAACTGGTAAAACGCCACCGCCGACTAAACCGCTTGATCGACAATTGCCGTACCGCTGGACGGCAACAGGAAATGCAACAACTGAAGCGCATACGCCTGAGGATCAAGGACAAGATCGCTGCCGCACGGCGCGAACTGGTTCCTGTTACGAGCTAACAGGCCAGACAGTTGGGCGATATGTAAAGTGTTTCACTCCCCGGTCCCCGCCGGAAACAGACGCATATCGTCCAACATTTTTCATGATTCCCTAAATACTCCAGCCCAGGAAATGCTATGACATCTTATTCGCCCGATGGTTCCCGCGCCCCGCAAACTGCGCCAGCCATGCCTTGTCCGGTTTGCCAGGTCAGCTTGACCATTAGCGAAAGGCAAGGGGTGGAGATCGATTTCTGCCCCCAATGCCGCGGTGTATGGCTTGACCGCGGCGAAATCGACAAGATCATAGAGCGGTCACAATTGGCCACGAGACCGCCGGCGGAACAGACTTACAGACCGGACCGGACCATCTACAGCGACAGCTATGACCATCGGAGCTACAAGAAAAAGCGCCGCAAGTCCTTTCTGGAAGACTTGTTTGATTAGCCGCTAGAAGGGAACCAGACCGACAAACTGTTCTGGCTGAAAACCGTTTTTCAGTCGCGCACCCTGTTTCAGCAAGAAATCATGCCGGACAATCTCTGCCTGCTGCTCAATGCCATAGTCGTCAAATGATTTGCCCGGCGTCAGCGTGTAATCATAACGACAGAAAGGATGGCGAGCGAGCGGCAGGAATACCCCTTGCTGATGTTGCCACACATGCACCATTTCATGAATGAACAGGCCCTGCAGGTTCAGGTCTGTCTCGCTATAATCATCGCGAAAAAGACCGCTCCTGGGATGGAACCAGATGTTCCCGTCAGGTGCCATGGTCACGCGCTTGGGTTGAAAGGGCCACCATTTGCGATTGAATATTCTGATGGCTTGATAGTCAATCACATCACTGAACACGGATCGGCATAAATCCATTTCTGCCGTGGTAAGCGGGCGACCTGAACGCATTCCAGAGACCACCTACTATTCGGTGTTTTCTTCGGTTTCCGGGCTTGCGCCGCCCGCTTCTCGGATCACTGCATCGACCTGAATCCGGTCATCATTGGAAAAAATGAAGATCATTCTCAACAGGCCGCGCTGAATAGAACCCCGGCCAACACCCCAAATCATCAGATGCTTGCCACCGGGTTCAAATTTGATTTTTTCGCCTGCCGGAACGGAAACAACGGACAGCTGCTGCATTCGTGCCATCCCGTCAGTTTCGACGGTCTCGTGCATTTCCATCCGCATCACGTCGTCGGCAATCACACTGACCAGCGATACATCATCCGGTCCGCCGTGGATCGTCATATAGCCAGACGAGGGATTGCCATCGACGGGAGAGAGATTGACGACGGCTTCATCCACGCGCAACACATCGCCCTGACCGCAGGCGCTGAGAAAAATTACCGCAAGGCTAGCAAAAAAAAACGAAAGTTGTTTCGTCATGACTGGCAGAAAACTCCTGAATCTGGGGGTAATCGGATAGTTTCTTGATATGTACATCCTCCGCGCGTCCCTGCCAAGACTTGTGCCAAAGAAAATGCCTCCTATATCCCATTCCGAAGCCGTAACGGTGCCACTTGAACAGGGCCGGGCGGTTATTTTGCTAATTATAGAAAATATTTGAAATTGAATTGAGGGAAAAATGGCTAAAGTTATCGGTATTGATTTGGGCACCACCAACAGCTGTGTTGCCGTTATGGACGGCGGCAAGCCGAAAGTTATTGAAAATGCGGAAGGCGCGCGGACCACGCCATCCGTTGTTGCTTTTGCGAAAGACGGCGAGCGACTGATTGGACAGCCGGCCAAGCGCCAGGCAGTTACCAATCCGGAAAGCACCATCTTCGCAGTGAAACGCCTGATCGGTCGCCGCTTTGATGATCCGATGACGAAGAAAGACATGGAACTGGTCCCTTATGAAATTGTCAAAGGTTCCAATGGCGATGCATGGGTAAAAGCCGGTGGTGAAGATTATTCTCCTGCCCAGATTTCCGCTTTCACCCTGCAAAAGATGAAAGAAACCGCCGAGAGCTATCTTGGTGAAACGGTTACACAGGCCGTTATCACAGTTCCCGCCTATTTTAACGATGCCCAGCGTCAGGCAACCAAGGATGCCGGTAAAATCGCTGGCCTGGAAGTGTTGCGGATCATCAACGAGCCAACTGCTGCGGCCCTGGCTTATGGCCTGGAAAAAAATGACGGCAAAACCATTGCAGTTTATGACCTTGGTGGCGGTACATTCGATATTTCGATTCTCGAAATTGGCGATGGCGTTTTTGAGGTGAAGTCCACCAATGGTGATACCTTCCTTGGCGGCGAAGATTTTGACGCCAAGCTGGTTGAATTTCTGGCGGACGATTTCAAGAAAGCGGAAAGCATTGACCTGACCAAGGACAAGCTGGCGCTGCAGCGTTTGAAAGAAGCGGCAGAAAAAGCGAAGATTGAATTGTCTTCGGCTCAGACCACAGAGGTCAACCTGCCCTTCATTACCGCTGACCAAAATGGTCCCAAGCATCTGGTGAAGTCGATCACACGCTCCGACCTGGAAAAACTGGTCGGTGATCTGATCAAGCGTACGCTTGATCCTTGCAAAAAGGCATTGAAGGACGCTGGCATCAGCGCATCGGAAATTGACGATGTTGTGATGGTTGGCGGCATGACCCGTATGCCTAAAGTGCGCGAAACCGTACAGGAGTTTTTTGGCAAAGAGCCACATACCGGTGTGAATCCGGACGAAGTTGTTGCCATGGGTGCTGCCATTCAAGCTGGCGTTCTGCAGGGCGATGTCAAAGACGTGCTTCTGCTCGACGTGACACCATTGTCGCTGGGTATCGAAACCCTTGGCGGTGTTTTCACGCGCATGATCGACCGTAACACCACGATCCCGACGAAAAAATCGCAAGTCTACTCGACCGCTGATGACAATCAGGGCGCGGTAACCATCCGTGTATTCCAGGGCGAACGGGAAATGGCAGCGGATAACAAGATGCTCGGTCAGTTCGATCTGGTCGGTATCCCTCCAGCTCCGCGCGGTGTGCCACAAATTGACGTGACGTTTGACATTGATGCCAATGGTATCGTGAACGTCTCGGCCAAGGATAAAGGCACCGGCAAGGAACAGCAGATCAAGATCCAGGCCTCTGGCGGTTTGAGCGACAGCGATATTGATCAGATGGTTGAAGATGCAGAGAAATTTGCGGAAGAAGACAAGAAGCGGCGTGCAGAGGCAGAAGCCAAGAACAATGCGGAAAGTCTGGTCCACACGACTGAGAAACAATTGTCGGAACATGGCGACAAGATTGATGCCGATCTGAAAGGCCAGATCGAAGAAGCGATCAAGGAAACCAAGGAAGCGATTGAAGGCGGTGATCCGGAAGCGATGAAGACCAAGTCAGAAGCACTGGCGCAGGTTTCCATGCAAATGGGTCAGAAAATCTACGAAGCCGAGCAAGCAGAAGGTGGCGATGCCGCCGACGCAGCAGCGGCCGATGCAGCCGCCAAGGCGGATGATGATGTAGTTGATGCTGAATTTTCGGAAGTGGACGATAGCGACGACGCTGATACTGACAAAAAAGAAAAAGCGGCAGAGTAACAATCATTAAAGCCGTTCGGACTGCGCCCGTCGAGGTCATTCCTTTTACGGGAGCGCCTTCGATAGAGCCAGTAGGAGCGGCTTTTTTGGATTTTCGGCTTTTGGGGGGCTGAGGTAAGTAATGGCAACCGAAATGGATTATTATCAGCAACTTGAGGTCGATCGCAGCTGCGATGGCGCGACGCTGAAATCATCATATCGCAAACTGGCGATGAAATATCATCCGGACAAAAATCCTGGCGATGCTGCGGCTGAAGCGAAATTCAAATCGATCAGCGAAGCTTATGATGTTCTGAAAGACCCCCAGAAACGCGCCGCTTATGACCAATATGGTCATGCGGCCTTCACCAATGGCGGCGGCAATAATGCCGGCGGTGGCGGCTTCGCCGGTGCTGCATTTAACGATATTGGCGATATTTTCGAGACAATTTTTGGAGGCGGTGCTGGCGGCGGAGGCTTTGGCGGCCAGCAACAACAGCGCGGCCCCGCGCGCGGTGCAGACTTGCGCTATGACATGGAAGTATCGCTGGAAGACGCTTTTCATGGCAAGCAGACCGAAATCGAAATAGATGTTTCGGTCGGCTGCGACGAATGTGATGGATCCGGTGCAGAACCCGGAACGGGTGTCAAAACCTGCACCACTTGCCATGGTCATGGAAAAGTCCGTGCGCAACAGGGCTTTTTCGTTGTTGAACGCACCTGTGCCAGCTGTCAGGGGCGCGGTGAAGTAATCGAAAGCCCGTGTCATATCTGTTATGGCGAAGGCCGGGTCGACAGGCCGCAGGCCCTGGAAGTTGAAATTCCGGCTGGTGTTGACAGCGGCACTCGGATCCGGCTGACAGGTAAAGGTGAGGCGGGCGCCCGCGGCGCCCCTCCCGGCGATCTTTATATTTTCATCCACCTGGCCCGCCATGACATTTTCGAGCGTGAAGGCACAACATTATTTACCCGCGCACCGATCAGTTTTTCGGTCGCAGCGCTGGGCGGAGAGATTGTCATTCCCGGTCTCGATGGCACCAAACATGAAATACGCATCCCGGCAGGCATTCAATCGGGCAAACAAATCCGCCAGCGCGGTGCCGGCATGCCGGTTCTGCGCGGACGCGGCCACGGTGACATGGTTGTGCAGATAGAGGTTGAAACGCCAACCAAACTGTCATCAAGGCAAAAGGAATTGCTACGGGAATTTCAAGAGACCGAAACCGGTGATGAAAGTCCCAATAGCAGCGGGTTCTTCTCGAAAATCAAGGAAGCCTGGGATGGCTTGGCTGATTGAGGCTATTTGATCCATTGCCTGTGGCGAGACGGATCAAATATTTTGAGGTGAAGCGGTTTCCGCTTACCAACCCAATTCTTCTGACGCATTGTAACGGATGAGAAGCACGCACTCGCTCCGGCTGCTTACCTTGGCGCAATATCAGTTTGGAAATCGCCGGAATGTGAAAAAGGGGCGACCCTGTAAGGACCAGCAGACAGGATCGCCCCTTTCCAACTCATACTAAACTACCCGCTCATTGTGGGGATGATTAATGCGGGCCTAGCAAACTACAGGCAAACTGAACTGCCCGAACATATATACGGTTGCGATTTTTGGGATTAACAGCCGGAGTAGAATTTTGTGTCTTTTTCCGCTGAATATCCTGAGAACCCTCTTTGGCGGTGCTGCTGCAATAGAGCGGCAAGGCAGAATTGCCGCCAGCCTATTGTCTTGAAGACTGTCCCAACATGTCTATTGCTTCTGCGACTTTAATGGCTGGCATCGTGAGATTTCGCTGATCAAGTTCAATCAACAACTTCTGCAAGGATGAAATAATTTCATCGATTTTTTGATCATCATTGTTGATTTCTGTCTTTTCGCTACCACCCATCATCCTGTCTTCCAATTTCTCTTCTGATTCTGCTGGTATTGAAAACCACAGACCCCTTTGTTCCATCGGCCGTAGTTGATAGTGCAATCATTATGAATATACACTGTCAATCTGTGTAAACTCTTGTGTCTCAAGAGAAATATCATAATTTTCGGAATTATTTGCCCCAATATGGGTAGAAGTGATAATGGAAAATTATCGCGATGATGGCTAAAATCATCGTTAACAGGGGAGTTTTTGGGGCATGTTGTTCATCGACTATAGATGCATTCGATCGGATGCCTGGTTGCCTCGGCTTGAGGGTGAAGCTATGCTAGCGCTGTATTTTGGGGAATACCGTTGGACCAGTTTGAAATAGAATCTGCACGGGTTGCAAAACTAACTGCCAAGCAGCGTGAATGCCTGCACCTAGTCGTGCAGAGAAAATCTTCAAAAGAAATTGCGAGGATATTAGACATATCCAAACCAGCGGTCGACCAGCGCCTTGATAGCGCCCGACGTACGCTGGACGTCACGACGCGTGATCAAGCCGCGATTGTCTTCGCACGCGTCGCCGGAGACTATGATCGAATCATATATGATCCAGCCTATCTTCCCAATCACCCCGATTCCGGCGCAGAAGCAAGTCAGGGCGAACAACCACAATCTTTCATGTTGGAAGAAGCAGCCGTACCATACGACTTTAATTCCACGCTTGAATCAGACCGGTGGTTGCAAGCCCTGAAGGAACCGAGTGGCGAACTGGGTACCGTTCAAAGACTGGCCATTGTTGTCGGCATGACCGTCGGCATATTGGCAATTGTCCTGATCGGACTTGCTGTCTCTCAGTCTCTTTCAGGCCTGTTGGCAGCGTAAGCCGACACAAGGTCTACCTTAAAAACAACTTTTGGAATTCGCGTTTCGCGGAAAGGGAGTCTTATGTCTTACGAAATCAAAAAAGCTAAAGATCAAATCGGCCAGGATATGCCGCACAGCGAGTATAGCATTGACCAGGCGCTTGTCTCTGTCTCAAATCTTATGTCCACACTGGTTAATGCTCGTCTAAACACAGGCGTACCTGCATCGACTGGCCAGGCTGCGATCCTGCGGCTTGCTAAGGCACAGATGGCACTTGTTGATGCCAGCAGTGATATTTTGCGCGTGCACGGCGAATTGAAGAAAATTGGCAAGGAATATGCTTGGGGAGACACGCACGAAGATTGCCCGCCGGCAGCTCAGGCCTCCGATAAAGATGGCAAACGCCTCTCGATCGTTGCGTGAGTTAGCAAGTTGTTGACTATGAAGCGCCAGCATGTTCCTCATAAGCGATGCGAACAGCAATATTCTTCCTCCTTCTTTGTGCGACAACTTTCTATGCCTTGTATAAAGGAGGGGCGCCTGAACGTTGGGTTGCTTCAACTCTTCTGGTTGGGTTTTTCTCGGATCCAATGGTCCACTATTTCACGCCAGTGGAATATTCGGAAATGGATCCGGGACACTTCATTATCGATTTGTTCGTTTGGGGCGCCGTTCTTGCAGTGGCCATGCGTGCAAAGAGGTTCTGGCCGCTATGCGTAACCTCACTGCAAACAATAGCTCTGGTGGCGCATATGGCCAAGCTGATGGATGTGTCGATACACCCGCAGGCATATCTCATTATGCAAGTCGCTTCATCTTATCCATTTCTTATAATACTTGCGATAGGGACCTATTGCCACCGGCGCCGGTTGAAAACAAACGGAACCGATCCATCCTGGCGCAGCAGTTAAGTGAGGCTGTATCTAAAGTTCGAGAGCGGTTGACTGCGCTTCGCGATTATAGTCATCTTGGAAAATGCGAGTTGCAATTTTCTACTTCTTGTTCGCATCTTGCACGCTCTACGCACTTTGGCGAGGTGGCGCACCGGAGCGTACGATTGCTATTTCGTATTTTGCCACTTGGGTGCTGGATCGCTCGGTGCATTACTTTACCCCAGCAGAATATGCTGAAATGGACCCGGGACATCTGGTCATCGACTTCATTATCTGGCTCTTGTTTTTCGTGGTCGCCATGCGCGCGAGGAGGTTCTGGCCGTTATGCTTAGTATCTCTTCAAACCATCGCGCTGGTGGCGCATACGGCGAAATTCATGGACGTAACTATCGTCCCGAGGGCCTATTTCGTAATGCAATACGCAACTTCCTTCCCGGTGCTGATAACGTTGGCGATCGGAACTTATTGTCATCAGCGCAGATTGACAATTTACGGGACCGATCCGTCCTGGCGCAGCTCATTGAGTCGGTAGCCCCGGAAAAAGCAAGCATTCTATCGGACGCACTTTTGACAGAATTCGGATCAATCGGGCGAATTTTGTCTGAAACGGAAGAATCTCTACAGCGTGTAGTCGGAGCGCAGAGCGCGGTGATCAATTTGCTCATCGCTACCGAAAAACTTATTATAGCTCAGTTTCAGAATGAGCTGCCCAAGAAGTTGATATCTTCGACCGATGAAAAGCTGATCCGGTATTTGCAGGCCAGCATGGGTTCGCTTGCGACCGAAACAATGCGTATATTCTTCCTCGATACTGCCAATCATCTCATCAAGGACCAGATTTTCGGGCATGGTTCACCAAGCAAGGTGATTGTGCAACCCCGAAGCATCTTGAAACGGGCGCTGGAGCTGAATGCGAGTGCTCTGATTATGGTGCATAACCATCCTGGCGGCAATGTGAAGCCAAGCAAATCCGACGTGAACTTTACGATGCGGATAAAGATATTGTGCCAGGAACTGGAAATCAAACTTCATGATCATATTGTCATTACCGGCAGCAGTTGGTCGAGTTTTCGAAAGATGAAATTGTTATGACCGAACATCTTTTGAATGACCGCGTAAAACATGCACGTCAACTGCTGGACCGGCAGCGAAAGAGAAGCTTGTTTTTTTCCAGTAACAATATTTTTGGCGATCCTGCCTGGGAGTTGTTGTTGGAAGTTTACATTGCATCAGACCAGCATCATTGCGTTTTGAAAACGGATTTATACGCCAAACTTTCTGTATCGGAATCAATAGCATCCCGCTGGCTCACTGTATTTCTCGATCGAGGCGATATAGAAATTTGCGAAAGCCACGGTTATGATCATTTACGCATGACGGACAGGGCTTTGTCCGAATGCGAAGCCTATTTGGATTCTATGACGGATTAGGATTTGAAAACCGGATTGATAGCAGAGCCAGATCCTTAATATTTCCGGCCGTCAACCGTTACTCCTTCTGATATTTGCTATTAGAGGGGATAAGATGGCCCAGATGTGCCGGACGCAAAATTCCATTGTCGTTCCGAAGCTCTTTTTCCTTGTTTGGATTTTGATGATCGCGGTTACTTGCATTCCCGGAAGACTGGAAGCGGCTCCATCGAAAACCAAGTCAACCGGTGTCAGGGTTTTCGCCCATGCCAAAATTCAGAAAGGCATCGAGGTTCGTTCGTCTAGCGGAGCAGAGCCCGCAGAAGATAAGGAATTTCCAGCAGCGAACATCAGCATTCGTGAATGTGATGTCGAGGCACTTGAGCTGGCAAAAAATTGCATTTTAATAATTTACGAAATGCAGTGATGGTCGTTCAAAAATCGGTGCTTTGGTTATCTAAGGCTAAGCATCCCCGGGCGTTTCATCCGTATTCAGCGGCTGCTGCAAAGAATTGATAGCTTCTTCAATTTTTATAGCGGCAATCGGATGACCCTTGTCATCCAGGATCGACAGGATCTCGCTTAACCTTTTAATCACCCCCTCTATGTCGGCATTGTCAGTTTGCATTATGATCGACATTGCCTTTCGTTGAGCAGCGACATTTTATTATCCAGATTCCAAAATTATTAGATTTCAGAACGGCTATTTTTCAAATCTTTGAAAGTGCATGTGTCTCTAGTTGTAACCGGTTACAATTTCAACATAAATTGCTTTGGCTCTTGTCAAGAGAACGGTTTCTTAACGACTGTCCCATTTTGACGCATAATGCCGGGTCGCGATCCCGCCGTCGTACGGGCCGAACTTTCAAACAACTACATGGGCTAGAGCATTTTTATTTTTTGGGGATTTAACTATTTTTCCTGCCGCCGTTAACCATAGGGTGAAAGGGTCGATATGACAGATTTTGACTATGAGTTAGTGATTATAGGCGGAGGTCCAGCCGGACGGCGAGCGGCCATACAGGCATCGAAGCTTGGTAAGTCCGTGGCCATTGTGGATGATCAGAAAAATATCGGCGGGGTTTCGGTCCATACCGGGACGCTTCCATCCAAGACGATCAGGGAATCGGTGTTGTCCGTTACAGGATGGCGCGATCAATATTTCAAGTCCGGTCGGCAGCGCGATGGAGCCGCTGCAACACAGAGCGCTATTTCTTCCCGTTTATCGACAACGCTCGGCGATGAAGTTGAGGTTATCGACAGCCAGTTGTCTCGTAACAACATTACAACGCTGAATGGGCGGGCAAAATTTGTGAATCCGCACAAGCTGTCTGTAACGCAATCGGTTCAGAGCAAGAGGATCAGCTTTACTGTGACAGCCGAGAAATTTCTGATTTCTGTTGGTACAAAACCGTTTCGACCGAAGCATATCCCGTTTAACGGAACCACCATCCTCGATAGCGACGCTATTGCCGCGAAGATGCCCATGCCAAAATCCATCATAATTGTTGGTGGAGGTGTTATCGGTCTGGAATATGCAACCATATTCTCAACGCTTGAAATCCCGGTGACCGTGGTCGAAGCGAGAGAGAATATTCTGGAATTTATTGACCGCGATATCATCGCAAATTTCAGCCACCAGCTTACCGAGCGGGGTATAAGCCTTCGCTTGGGGCGTTCAATCGACAAGATTTCGCTGGACAAGGAATGTCATCCCAATGTCCAGCTAGACGATGGTCGGCAATTGCGTGCTGACATGCTTCTTTTCACGGCCGGCCGTGTTGGAGCTGTGGATGGGCTTGGTCTTGATAAGATTGGCATCAAGCCGGACAATAGGGGGCGCCTTTCGGTCAATCCGAAAACGCTTCAGACAACGCAGCCTCATATCTATGCTGCGGGTGACATTATTGGTTTTCCGTCGCTGGCTTCGACGTCGATGGAGCAGGGGCGATTAGCCGCATGCCATGCCTTTAATCATCCTATCCAAAGCTCCAAGCACAGCTTTCCTCTCGGAATATATTCGATTCCAGAAATTGCCAGCATTGGGCTTTCGGAAGACGATGCAAGGGCCAAGGGGTTGCAGGTAGAAATTGGTCTGGCGCGTTTTCAAGAGACATCGCGCGGACATATTTTGGGTAATTGCAAAGGACTTCTGAAATGTATTTTCGATCTCCAGGATCGAAAATTATTGGGCGTGCATATCGTCGGTGAGGGAGCAACGGAATTGATCCACATTGGTCAGGCCGTTCTCAATCTCAATGGCGGCATCGATTATCTGTCCGACACCGTATTTAACTTTCCCACATTAGCAGAGGCATACAAGGTCGCGGCGCTAGACGCCTACAACCGGATGCCGCAGCCCAGAATGAGAGCATGACGTGAAAATTGATATCAAGAACATATTAGACGGCTATTTCCGAGAAAATGGCAACAATGACAATTGCCCGGTTTGCACGGAAGAGGACGGCGAACGGTCGCCCCTTTATGCTATTGCCGAATTCATCCGGCAGCATGGTCTGGTGGTTTGCTCAAGCAATCTGGAACTGGCTTGGGCCTACATCTGCGGCGGCAACAGCGTATTGAAGAATGAGATTATGGGGCTTTCTTCTGCCGGCCGACTGGACAATGCGGCAGCCAGCGAACTTTACAACAAATATTTGAGTCCCGACGTCGGAACGCAAATCGATAGAATTGTGATGGAGGCCATCGAGCATATCCGCACCACAACAAAAATCATCGATGAGGGAAACAAAAAGACAAGCGAATGTGAAGAAAATCTGATCGAGCACGCGGGTACCATCAAGACCAATTCCGTTGATATAGATGGTGCGATCCAAAAGCTGCTGAGCTTGTCGCAATTGATGGTTGAATCGACCCGTGAAAATCGCGATCAAATCGCCAAGACCAACAAAAAGCTGGCCAACCTGCAGACCGAATTGGAGCAGGCCAGGAACGAAGCAGATTTCGACCAGCTCACCAAGCTCGCCAATCGGCGGAAATTTGAGCGAACGCTGGATGAAGTGCTGGTGAAACTGATTGAGCAAGGGCAATCCTTGATCTTGGTCTTTATCGATATTGATCATTTCAAGAGGGTGAACGACACATTTGGTCATGAGTGCGGTGACCGGGTTCTGAGACTGGTGGCCGACGAACTGGCGACACTGTCCAACAGCGATTGTCACACATCACGCTATGGCGGTGAAGAATTTGCAGTCATTTTTGAAGGCCAGGATATCGATACCGTTTGCAAAATGGTTGATAATTGCCGCGATTCCTTAGCGTCCCGTTCGCTTGTTGATTTGGAATCCGGAAAAGCACTGGGGACGGTTACTTTCTCTGCTGGCGTCGCGCAATGCCTGCCAACCGATACAAAGCGATCCATTCTTAGAAAAGCAGATCTGGCATTGTATGAAGCGAAATCGCAGGGACGCAATACGGTCTTGAAATATTCCAACGAGAGATAGTTGGCCCCAAGCTTGACGGGGTACAAACATGGCGGTGAACAAACATCATCCGCGATAAAATGAGCGCGGCGGAATTTGCTGTTGGCGAAACATAAACTCGCTGTCAGCTTCCGCCCGCTTTTCTGTTTTTGGAATGGCGTTTGACGGTGCCTTGCATGGCGCCAGTCCTGACATCAATCATCCGATGCGTTCGCCCACTTGAACATTATGGTGGCATCTACCCTTGAACGATATATTTTGCATGGAGTGGGCCATGACCCATCTCCGGGGCAAATGCAGTAACCAGCGGTTGACTAGACACATGGCAATCTGCCTTTCGCCAGGTGATGCAAGTTAAATGATAAGCCCTGATGCCATCAAGTATAACCGCGTGAATTGGCAATACTTTTTTAGACCGACGGCGGCGGGATGCAGTTTTTCAGGATGCAAGCATCTGCTGGCCGATCCAGAGGTCGAGCCATGAAACTCTTTACAGGCTATGGATAGAGACCGGCCTTGCCGGTTGCGCGATTGCGGGCCTTTCCCGGCTTGGTCATCTTACCCGACTAAAGCCCTATTAAGTGACCGACAACTTGGATCGTTACGACGACAGGGGAGGGGGCAGCTTCGAGAATTGAAGCAGTAATCGGGTAGGATGACTCTCGCCATCCCACCCAATCGGTTCGCACGCAGACCAGGTGCGCTGCGTAATCCAAAACCCAACCTGCGGGGGCTGTGATGGTCTTGGCAGAAGCTGAACTTCTGCAACATCTATCCGGAATGGATTGAAGGGATTCAATTGATATTCAGCCCAATTTGGTGGGATGCTGCGAAATTAATCCCAAATTGGATGTAATCTGAGCGGCATAGCCGGGCACCAGCAGCTCAGATTGTCTTCATCGTTATGGATATACGTCTGTTTCTATCATCCATACGATCTTGCGGATTATAGGGTTCTGTATCGGCCACGCCTTCGATCCGGGCCATACGATCCATTGCAACACCCTGCCGGACGAGTTCGCGCCTGGTGGCTTCAGCTCGCGCAGAGGACAGGAGCCAATTGTTCATGCTCTTGCCGCTGGCATAGGGTAAGCTATCGGTATGACCTCTAATGACCAGATCATTGTCGACGGTGTCGATAATCGCCGCAACCTCCCCGATCAGTTCTTTTGCACGTGATTTCAGATCATCGGTGGCCAGTGCGAACATGCTGAAGTCAGCTTCATCGATTATATCAATGCGCAGCCCTTCCTTGGTGTCTGTAAAACGGACGTTGGAAAGCAATTTCAGATTGGCCGGATCATTTTTAAGTTTTTCGCGGATGCGTTTTTCGAACTCCTTGGCCGTGAGCGACCTGGGCTTCGCTTTCGCACCATGGCTTTTTTTACCATCGGGTTGCTGATCATCTGTTGCCGGCCGGGGTATGGCAATAGTCTTGTCTCCGGAATTTTTTGCTTTGTGTGGGTATTTGTCCGGATCTGTCACCGATGAGCCGCCAAACATCCCCTTGCCACCAGCACTATCGCGCTTCATCTGGGCAAGCGTTGGTGCGAAATAATCAGCAATGCCCTTGCGCTGTTTTTCCTCTGTCGCACCAAGCAACCACATCAGCAAAAAGAAAGCCATCATCGCCGTCACGAAATCGGCATAGGCCACCTTCCATGCGCCGCCATGATGGCCGCCATGGTCTTCCATAATGATCTTTTTGACGATGATCGGCCTGACTGGTTCAGGGGCTGCTTTCTTTGCCATGGTTTATTTTGCCCTTATGGCGTCGAATACATCGGAGAAGCTTGGCTGGTTTGCATGCTGCAGGCTTGTGCGGGCCGCTTCAATGATCAGCGGCTGCGGATGCCCGTGCAGACTGGCAATGATCAGCTGTTTCGCAACATGATAAATGCTGGCATCGCTTTCGATTACAGAGCGCGCGCGATTGGCCATCGGACCTACAAAACCATAAGCCAGCAGAACGCCGAGAAAGGTTCCGACCAGCGCTGAACCGATCATTCCGCCCAATATGGCCGGGGGCTTATCGATCGAACCCATGACCTTGATGATACCCAAAACGGCAGCAACAATGCCCAATGCAGGCAGAGCATCGGCTAGACCCTGCAGATTGTCAGCAGGCGCAATGGCCTCGTGATGGTGCGTTTTGATCGCCTGATCCATGACATCCTCGACCGCGTGCGGATCCAGCGTGCCCGATGACACGACAACAAGCCTCAGGCTGTCTGCGATCAGATGGATCAGCGTGTCGTCCTTCAACAGCTTGGGATATTCGCTGAAAATCGGGGATGATTTCGGATCTTCGATATGCGGCTCCAAAGCCACCGGGCCTTCGCTTTTTAGGATTTTGGTCAATTTGGATACCAGCAATATGCAGTCCATAAAGTCCTGTTTAAGGTAGGTTGGACCTTTAAACACTTTTCCGAAGCCGCCCATCAGCGCTTTGAGTTGCGCGCCGCTGTTACCGATGATCAATGCGCCAATCGCAGCACCACCAATAATGCCCATTTCCACTGGAAGTGCAGCCACGACGACACCCAGATCACCGCCGGATACCAAAAACACGCCAAATACCATGACGAGCAGGACAACAATTCCAATTCCAGCGAACATAAACTTATTTCCAATCCACAGGTCCGTTTAGATCAGTCCGTCGTCACAAAGGACGAAACAGTTGATCATCTCTTTTGTGAACGGAACAAACCCCGTATGGTTAAGGGGTGAATAATTATGAATTTAGCCGATGAGGCTGATCAGCGAAGTGCGCTCGGATTGCGCATAGAGCCGCTGCGCAGCCTCCAAATTAACCAGCAGAGACTGGAAACGCGAAATAGCTTCCGCAATATCGGTATTTTCCAGATTTGACCGCCTCTCTATGAAACTGAGTTGCGACAATTCAAGCCGGTCCTCCTGCTCGTCAAGCCGGTTTACCATTAGGCCCTGACTAGCGAGCAGGTTGGAAAAATGATCGGTCAGGCTTTCTGCTCTATCCAATTGTTGCGACCTGTCTGCAGGCGTGCCGGTGCGCACTGCCGCGATCATATTTGTCATGATCTGATCCAGGCTTTCGGTGGCGCCGCCTCCGATATCAATATCCTGCGATACGGCCTGCTGGGTTGGGGCAGGGGTTAGAAGTATATCCGTGTCAATCCGTATCTGGATGGGATCGCCAGAATGGAACAACTGCCCACCATAGCTGTCCTTCGCCTGGGTGAGCTGATTAAACTGTTCCTGCAGGCTTTCCAGCTCCAGCGCGATGACCTCCCGATCCTGGGGGGCCAATGTTTCGTTGTTGGCGAGTACCATCAGTTCTCGGGTACGGACGATACCATTTGATATGGTATCAAAGGTGGATTCCGCTTGTTGCGCCAAAATACGCGCCCGACCGATATTGTTCAGCCATGAATCTTCGATGGTCTTTTGTCTGCCCAGGCTGGAGATTTCAAGCCAACTGGAAGGGGCTTCCGATGGCCGGTTGAATTTGATCCCGGTCGCGATTGTTTCCTGCGTCCTGCCAATGAGATCATTGAGTTCGCTTTGTTTTTGAATAGTATCCGCCGGCCTGGTTCTATTAATTGATTCCATCATATATTCCTTGAATCACCGCCGATTAAAAAATGGCCAGGACGGATTGGACTGTTTCCCGGGCAACCTGGATGATCCGGGCAGAGGCTTCATAGGACTGTTGAAGGCGGATCAGGTCAGCAGCTTCACGGTCCAAATCGACAACCGATACGCGGTCTCGCGATTCCCGCGTTGCCCGGTCAAAGGCCGTGGCTGCTTCACCTTCGCTGCGTGCAGACAACAGATTCTGTGCTTGTCCGATTACAATCTCTTCATATCTCTGTTCGGATCCGGTCGGCGTTCTGAGATCGACAAATGACAAAATATTGCCATTGGCAACTCCGGCAGGTGAGGCCAGGGCGAGATCATCAGCGGTCAAACCTGTCAGTGAAAGACTGGCCGCAGTACCGCCATGGGAAACGACGGCAGCGCCGACAGCACCTGCATCGGTCCGGCCATTGGCCTGCCATCCGTTCAATTCATCGGCAAACTGGACGGCCAATGCATCAAGATTGGTCGATGTGGCAGCAATGTCCGACTGCGCACGATGAAGACCGCCCAAGGTTCCATTGGTCGGTGGAGGCTGAATGGCACCACCGACATCAATATCAAAACCGCCACCCGGATTTGCAACGAAACTAATCGGGCTGGCGGCATCATAGACGACGAGATTTGTCCCGTTGCGGGTAATATCTACCAAACCATTGTCCTGGAATGTTATCTCTACGTCCAGTTTTTCGGTGATAACCGTCAGCGCCGCATCGCGTTGGTCAAGTAATGCCGTATTCTGGGCGGTACCAGATTTGGTCGGCAGCAATTTTTCATTGACAGACGCCAGTTCACTCAGCGCGGAATTGAGCTCGGAGACTTCCTGCGTAGCGGCACCGTCAATCAGGGTCAGTGTCGCCGACAGATTCGATGCGGTCTGATTAAAGCGGGAAACTGTATCTCCGATATCGCCAAGAAACTGATTGCGGAGAGCCGGTTCGAACGGAACCGCAGAGAGCTCTTCCGCACTTCCAAAAATCTGTGTTAACTGGCTTCCGATATCTGACTGATTGTTCGCAAGGGCGATCTCGCCTTGGTCAAGCCATTGTACCATTACATCGGTTCGAACCCGGTTGGCACCGGTTTGCCGGGTTGCAGCTTCCAGAAACTGATCACTCGCCCGAACAATGCCGTTGACGACCACCCCGCCGGATCCAGTGTAATTGCCGTAGATAGGGTTGGTCGAACCATAAATAGTTGTGTCGCCAACGTTAAGCGAGCGCCGAACATAGTCCGGATTTTCTGCATTCGCGACATTGGACCCGACGATTTCAAGCGCGCGGCTGTTTACCTGCAGCGCCGAGCGCCCGATGGCGAGCAAATCAGACATTATTTTTCTCCACATGGCGGCTCAACAGGTCGGCAATGCCGAAAACGCCTTTGTCTGCCATATCCTTGGCCAGCATCGAATCCTGCATATCGCGGAATTCTTCCATACCTTGACCATCAAACAGGCCTTCGCCCAGCGAAGAGGTGCGCATGGTCGAGAGCATTTGACGAACGAAGATGGCTTCGAAATCCGCCGCCATTGATTCCACACCGGATTTCGTGCTGGCGGAGTTATCCCTGTTTTCCAAAGGTTTGGCCGCGTTGTTGGCCGGCGTCGCGACAAGAGGCGCAGGTATATTTGTAATGGTCATATGATGATCAACTCCGCTTTTAGCGCTCCTGCCTGCTTCAAACCTTCCAGTATCGCTGTTAAATCAGACGGTGAAACACCGATGGAATTAATAGTCTCGACAATTTCCGATAGAGAAGCATGGCGTCCAATCTCAAAAGCAGGAGCACCATCATCTTCCAGCGCAATGTCGCTATTGGGCTCGGTTGTGGTTCTACCGCGGCTGAACGGCGCGGGCTGAACAACGGTTGGATTTTCCTCCACTCGCACGGTCAACTTGCCGTGACTGACAGCCGCTGGGCCCAGGCGAACAGCGCCATTGATCACTACCGTGCCAGTCCGGGCATTGACGATGATGCGGGCACGCGCTTCGGCCGGTTTTACCATGAGATTTTCAATTTTACCCATCAAGATTACCCGTTCCTGCGCGCCGGGTGGAGCAGCAATGCGAACGGTGACGGCATCAGCCGCTATTGCAAGATCAGCCCCGACAGCTTCATTAATCGCATCGGCTACACGCAAAGATGTCGTGATATCGGCATCGGTAAGGTTGAAACTGAGAAACGGCTGGCTTTCAAAACCAGTCGCAACGGTTCTTTCGATTGTCGCTCCGCCCGAAATCCTGCCTACAGAGGGGATATTGACAGTCAGGCTGGACCCGTCAGCTGCGGAGATGCCAAGGCCGCCAACAGCAAGATTGCCTTGTGCCATCGCGTATATCTGTTGATCCGCACCATATAGCGGCATCATGATTAGCGTTCCGCCGCGCAGGGATTTCGCCTTGCCCAATGCGGAAACTGTAACATCCATGCGTTGCCCCGGTTTGGCAAATGCTGGCATTTCTGCCGTGACCATGACAGCCGCCGCATTTTTGGTCGCAGGGTTTACGCCGGGGGGCAGGGCCAGGCCAAATCGGCTGGTCATGCCCTTCACGCCCAATGTGGCATATTCCAGACTGTCATCGCCCGTGCCGGCCAGGCCTACTACCACGCCATAACCAACCAGTTGGTTGGTTCTTATGCCAGCGAAATGGCCAAGATCTTTAATCCGTTCCGCCTGCGCAGGTTGGAGCGCAATCAGAAACGTGATCGCCAATGCGGCGATCAGGTGGATGAAACGGGATATTGTAGGGGATAGGGTCATATTGTCTCGCCTGATCGGGGACTAGAAAGGGGAAATGAAAGAGAAGAATTTTTGCAACCAGCCTTGTTTACTGGCTGATGCGATTTCTCCTGAACCGCCGTAGATAATTCTTGCATTGGCGACTTTGGTCGACGGTATGGTATTGTCCGACGAAACATCGATTGCACGGATTAGACCACTAAACTGGACATGTTCGTCACCACGATTGAGCGAGGTCAGTTTCTGTCCGCGGACAAGCATCGTGCCATTGGCATAGCTTTCGGCCACCGTGACGCTGACCTGTCCTTGCAGTGAGTTGGACTGGGCGGCATTGCCACTGCCAGAGAAGTTCTGCGCGCCGCTGGTCGCTACATCACTGGGTGAAAATAGCGAAAATAATCCCGTCGTTGGCGGGTTAAGCGAAACGCTTCCGCTGCGATCCTTGGAGGCGCTGTTCGATTTGGCGGCGCGCGTGTTTTCGACGAGCAGGATGGTGATGATATCGCCCTTCATGCTGGCACGCATGCCGCTCGTGAGCGCGGCATATCCGGATGCTTGCTGAAAAATCGCGCCGTTGGCAGCGACCGGGGGCGGTGCCGGTAAGGGATCAGCAATGGCAGCAGCAAAACCAGGTCCGGCTTTATTGCCACCAGATCCCATGCAGCTGATGAGAAGAAAAGGTGTGACAGTAATAGCCACGACTGTTCGTGATTTGGATAATAGGCGCATGATATTGATGCCTCTCGCTCAAGAAAAGTTTAGATTTGCTGGTTCACAAATTGCAGCATTTCGTCTGTCGCAGAGATCATCTTCGAATTGACCTCGTAAGCGCGCTGCGTTTCGATCATGTTGACCAGTTCTTCGACTATATTGACGTTGGACTGTTCCAGCGCGCCCTGCCGGATATTGCCGCGACCCTCCGTGCCAGCTTCACCAACTTGGGGTGGGCCGCTGGCAGCGGTTTCGGTGCGAATATTATTGCCCACCGAGAGCAATCCAGAGGGGTTGGTGAAGTTGGCCAGCTCAATCTGACCCAGTTCACTCGGTTCGCTTTCACCGGCCAGTGTCGCGGTGACGGTGCCATTGTTGCCGATGGTTACGGCGGTGGCCCCTTGTGGGACCTGGATCGCGGGTATCAGGGGCAGACCGTCACTGGTTACCATATTGCCTTCGGCGGTCAGGTTGAAATTCCCTGCGCGGGAATAACCGGTCGAACCGTCCGGCATCTCGACCTGGAAAAAGCCCGACCCCTCGATAGCCATATCGAGGGCATTTTCCGTCATTTGCAACGTACCCTGCGTGCTGATTTTTCCGATGCCCGACAGCTTGACGCCGGTGCCGAGTTGCAGACCGCTGGCAAAACGATTCTGGGCATCAGATGGTGCACCCGGGGTGACGACATTCTGATAGGCAAGCGTTTCAAAATCTGCGCGATCCCGTTTGAAACCGGTTGTATTCACGTTTGCCAGATTGTTGGCGATGACGCGCATTTTTGTATTCTGCGCGTCCAGACCGGTGCGTGCGACTTGTAAAGCAGCATTACTCATTGAATTTCTCCTTCATGCGAATATCGCATCCATTAACTTCGCGGCATGTTCATGATACCGGCGCTGCTTTCGTCCAGCTCTTCGGCTGTACGCAGCAGTTTGACTTGTGTTTCCCAAGCCCGGCTCGTTTCAATCATATCGACCAGTGCGGCTGTCATGTTGACGTTGGATTCCTCCAGCGCGCCAGAGATAACACGAGCATTCTCATCAACTGGCAATTGTCCGTCATTGGGGACATGAAACAAAGTATCGGGTCCCTTGGAAATGGCGCTGCCGGTCGTACTGACCAGCTTAATTCGCCCGAGTTCCTGTGGCTGTGTCGGATCACCGCCTTGTGGAACATAGGATATGCTTCCATCGGCTCCAATATCGACGCGTTCAGAAGGCGGTATGGTGATTGGTCCGCTTTCGTCCAGCACCGGAAAACCATCTCCGGTCACCATGGCGCCTGAAGCAGCGATCCTTAGATCACCACGCCGGGAATAGGCTTCTTTGCCATCGGCGGCTTGCACGGCGATCATCGCATCTCCTTCAAGAGCGATGTCGAGCGGGCGGCCGGTCTGGGTGACCGTGCCGCCATTCATATCGGCCTGCATGTCGCGTTCCATGGCCAATGCGCGGCTATCATGACCCGGGCCATTCAAATATTTGGCTTCCGCAGAAACCATGTCGGCTTTGAAACCGACGGTATTTGAATTCGCCATATTATTGGCGATAGTCGTCTGGCGCTTCATCAGCGTTTGTATAGCGTTGGCGCTGGTATAGGCGATTTTATCCATAAGCTATTCCCGGGTTGATAGGTCCGTTAGATTCTAGACCTGAAGGTTGATCACCGTCTGGCTGAGCGTATTGGCGGTTTCGATTGCCTGCGCATTGGCCTGGAAATTGCGCTGCGCGGCGATCAAAGACACCAGCTCTTCGGTGATATCGACATTGGCCAGTTCAAGTGAACCAGAGCGGACTTGTCCCAACGGACCATTGGCTGCCTGGTTAACCTGTGCAGGGCCCGAGTCACCGGTCGCCTGCCAGTGAGCGTCGCCAATCGGGCGCAGGCCTTCTATGGCCGAGAAACTGGCCATGGCAACGGCACCAATGTTGATCTGGTTGCCATTGGAAAAAGTTGCGGCAACAACGCCTTCACCGTTAATTGAAATATTGGTGAGCAGCGCCGCCGGATCGCCGGGATCAACGTCAGGCAAGATAAAGTCGAACATATCGGCAATATTTGTCGATGTCGCGACGCCAGATGCATCCACTGGTAAAAGTTGAACCTTGCTGCCAATCGTATCCGTGACTTCGCGGCTACTATTGACGGAGAACGCGCCGTTGCGCGTGAAGCTGAGATCCTGACGCGGCGGCTGACCTCGCACAGCGAAAAACCCGTCGCCAGCAATCGCGAGATCAAGCGTTTTGTCTGTGGCCTGCAATGTACCTTGGGTAAATTGTTGGGTAATTCCGCTCAAGCGAACACCCTGACCAGCAACGGTTTTGGTTGTCTGGGTCGGGGATGCCGCAAACAGATCACCAAATTGTGCGCGGCTTTTCTTAAAGCCGGTCGAATTGGTATTCGCGACGTTGTTTGAAATTACATTCAAGTCGGTTTGAGCAGCTTTCAGGCCACTGAGGGACGTAAAGAATGACATTGTTTCTTCTCCTGTTTAAATATTGCTGGGGACGTTCCGCTATCCGATACGTAAAGCTTCGGCTGGCAGAACATTGCCAATCGGGGTGACGAGAATTGGCGGGCCATTGGCTTCGGATGTTTGAACCGATGCTACAGGCACCCAGGTGGCAAGATTGGAAACATTTCCGCCATTAACGCGCACACGCAGCCGGCCATGGTCCTGAGTCTCGCCAGTGGTATTTTTGGTATCAAAATTGAACTGGATTGGTCCTGCTTCCTGGCTACCCAGTTCCGCAAACATCACAATCTCACCGGCGTCGTTGAGCAAATCGATTGACAGATTTTCCGATGGCTGGTTCAGCTCAAATTCGCCGGTATAGGCACCGTCCTTATTCGCAACAGCGAAGTTGCCTGGTACAAGCACGGAATGGCCGATCCATTCTTTCGCATCGGACAGGCGGTTATTGCCAAGCATCGACGCAATATCGGTCAGAGACTGGTTCATCTCGGAAATACCGGCAACGCTGGAAAATTGTGCGAGCTGGGCAACCATCGCCTGATTGTCCAAAGGATCGAATGGATCCTGGAACTTGAGCTGTGTTGTCATCAAGCGCAAAAAGGAATCCTGACCCAGGGTGCTGTCACCGGTCGCATTCGCTGGTTGGGCAGCGGTGAGGCCGGCAATATTGGAATTTGTATTCTCAAAAACCTGTGGTGCGATATTCATTATTGGTTCCTTATCGTTTCTAAAATTAGGGATTTTGCGGTCTGTAAAACCTGGACGTTGTTTTTATAATTTCGGGCGGTTTCGAGCATGTCGATCATCTCGGCCGTCTCGTCGACGGCGGCTTCCCAGACAAAACCTTCCTTGTCAGCAAGCGGATTGGAGGGATCGTAACGCTTTTGCGGCTCTAGATCGGATTGCACGACGCGTTCCACATCGACCGTGGCCATATTGTCTTCCATAACCGACCGGAATACCGGGCGCATGGCGCGATATGCTTCGTCTTTGCTGGCATAATCGGTACGTGCGTTGGCAAGGTTCGAGGCGGTGGTGTTTAGCCGTACCATCTGTGCCGACATGGCGCGGCCAGCGACATCAAATACATTCATACTGCCACTCATCGTCATTCTCCTTTTAGGGCGCGTTTCATTGAGGAAACCTGGCCCTGCAGAAAGGACAGGGTCGTGCGATACTGAATGGCATTTTCTGCAAACAAGGCTTGTTCGACTGATAGCTCGACCGTGTTTCCATCAAGGGAGGGCTGCAGCGGCACGCGAAAACCTGTGTGGTCACGCATTGACTGTTCTACCGAACTGCCTTTTTGTGCTTGCTGCATCGCACGGTCAAAATCGAGATCTTTGGCCTTATATCCGGGGGTGGAGGCGTTGGCGATGTTTGACGCAAGCATGTTCAAACGCTGTGAACGCAATTTTAGCGCTCCACCGTTTAATGCTAATACCTGGTCCAAACTGGGCATCGAAACTAAATCCTGTCTTAATCGAACGGCCAAGTGACCGTCACTGTTGCATGAGGAAAACCGGGTTCGGGAATTCCAAGTGATACATAGCAAAGGGCGTGCCAGTTTTTTGACGATGATCAGAAAATGGCAGATTTGGGAGGCTTTATGCCGATGAATGTGCGGATTTATTGGGTGAAAAATTTGCACCGGCAAGATCTTGCCGCTTGCCGGCAGGTTTTTGCCGCTTTCACGCGGAGCGCCGTGTGATCGACATTATCCAGGCCAATATCGACAAATTTTTTGACCCGCTCACACTGACGATGGTGATTGGCAGCGTGCTGCTTATGGCTTGGGTGCAAAATGGGCGTGCCTCAATTGGCCTTGCTTTTATGGCGTTGTTGAATTGTGGCCGCGATCCGTTTGCCGAGAGCGGGGAGAATGCAACTTTGATATGCCGCCGGATAGATTTTGTTCTTCAGGAAGATGGGCTTGTGGGGTTAGAGCGGGTAAAGAGCGACGACTCTTTCGTGCGTCGTTTGATTGCCCAGCTGCTAAATGGAAAGGACGCTAAGACCTTTGAGGAATGGGCGCGGCTGGAGGAAAATTCGGTCAGGAAAAGGCAAAATATACCCGCGACTTATTGGAGCTCCGCGTCCGATATTGCACCGGCAATTGGTATCATTGGAACAATTATCGGATTGATCCAGCTTTTTGCGACAGGGATCGATCCGATGAAGATGGGGCCGGCGATGAGCTTTACGCTGCTCACCAGTCTTTACGGGCTATTTGTATCCCACATCATCGCATTTCCGATACATATACGCTTGCAAACCAGGGCGGAGATTTTGAACACTTATCGCGCCGCGGTGGTACAGCACACAATCGCGATTGCGAAACGGGAGTTGCTCACCATCGGCCCTGTTCATTTTTCTCCGGCTCAGCCCTTGCGCGCGGCGGGCTAGACAATGAATGCCGGCCGGACAACATTATCCTTTCTTGATCTGGCTTTGATGCTGCTGAGCGCCTTTGCCTATGCGCATTTCGTGAATCTGGCCGACCATGATCCAAGTGCGAAACCGAAGGAAACGGTCTCCTCTCTTTCGCCTGTTCTGGGATCTTACAGCTATAAAGCAGAGGATTTCTTCGGAGGTAGCAACGCGATGCTAACCGATTTCGCAAGAGAAGAAGTTACGGAGATATTGCAGGTCCACCAAGACAGGCAACTCACCATTTTTGTTCCCGTCTCGCCTGAAACTGGGGGAGGAGAAAGGCTGCGGCAATGGGAGAAAGTGGCAGCTCGTTCGGCGGCAATTGCCGATGCATTTGAAAAGGCAGGGCAGGATGGCAAGCAAATTCAGCTGAGAATGCCTGAAAACCTTGTTTCGGCAGTGAGAGGGCAAAAGGATATCACTTTCACCTTTCGGGCAAATGAAGCGATTGTTTCGAAAGACTGATCAGGCAGTAGAGAAATTGGCATGAAACCTGCTTAGTTTGGTTGAACCTAAGTAATCAGGAAAATATGATGCCCTATCACCGCCTTGCCATCCCAATGCTTTCCGTATTGACCTTGGCCGCTACATCTCCGTTCGAAGATACGGCTCGTCTCGATCAGCAGGTGGCAACACATTTGAACGCTGCCATTGGTGAGGCTGGTGGCGCTCGTGCACCGATTGACGCGAAGTTGAAACTGAAACGGTGCCCTGCCGCACTTCAGCTTTCGCGAACGAACCAAAACGCGGTACTGGTAAGCTGTGCTGCTTTGGGCTGGCGGATATTTGTGCCGATACAGGGAGGTCAACTGCAGCAATCCGATCGCGTGCGACGGACAGATGAGTATATTGTGTTTCGAAATCAACCATTGACGCTTGTCGTCAAACGACCGAGCTTCAGCATCAGCTATGCTGTGGTAGCGCAGAAAAATGGCCGCATAGGGGATTATATCCCGGTGCGGGCCAGTCGGAAGTCAAAAGATCTGATGGCGCGTGTGTCGGGATCTGGTGCTGTTGAACTGGTTCAATAATTTTTTTGTATAAATATTAATTTTTCCCCAACGCACCGTAAATTGTTATGAAAGATGTAATATCCGCTTCAACCGAATGGCTTAAAGTTTTTTAAGATGCGACGTTGAGCCGATGAAGGATAGAATGAAATGAAACCCGTAGAAAGCTACTCAGCCATCAACACGCGTCTGGACCGCCCGGTCCTGCAAGAAGGCGTGGCGAACAAAACCGACGCAAGTGCGGCCCGGACCAAAGAGGCTCCGACAATCAGCACCACGGCTTCCGTTCTGGCTACCGAGAAACCGCCGTTTGATGAGCAGAAAGTGACCGAGGTTCGGCAAAAACTCGCTGCTGGCGATTATCGTGTCGATACAGACGCACTGGCAAAGAAGATGCTCGATACCGGTGTATTCGGAGTGGATTCAAAGAAATGAACCAGATAGTCGATTCCTTTCGCCAGTCACAGGATGTGCTGTTCTCTGCTTTGGATGGGCATGATAGTGATGCGATTTTTAAAGCGAGCCAGAATCTTGGTAAAGTGGCCGCGCAATTGGGGGCAATCAATGCGGCAGAGCTTGAACCAAGTTTGCGCCCACTTTTGTCTGAAGCGGATGAACTGATGCAGGCATCGATCTACCGTTTGCGGTTCTTGCGAGACCATAGTTCGACACGTCTGCAATTGCTGGCCGGGTGGCGCGAAAGCCAGGCAAATACCTATTCCGGTGCTGCCAACGGCCGCTAGCGCGATAAAGCAATAAAGCACTGAATAACAAGCACTTATTGGGCATCTAATAAGTGCTTTTTTGTGTCTGCATCAGACGCCCCGCAGTGCCTGAATTATCATTATGCAATCGCCTGCCGTCATCTTTTGGCACGATCATTGCTTATCTCTTTGGCAGGAGATTTTGATACCAGCATGTCCAATTTTGCAATCACAGACGCTCTTCAGAGCCGGCATCTGCCGAGCGTTATTGCGCAATCGGCGCAGCGAACGGGTGTTGATTTTCAATATCTGATCGCGCAGGCGGAGCTTGAAAGCGGAATGCGGCCTGATGCAAAGGCGCAAACTTCATCCGCGACCGGGCTCTATCAGTTTATCGATCAAACCTGGCTGGGACTGGTCAGGGAAAAGGGCGATAAATACGGTCTTGGCTGGGCCCAGAGCGCGATTGCAAGACACGGCAATGGTCGCCTCACCGTTGCCGATAATGCCCAGAAAACCAGTATATTGGCGCTTAGAAACAATCCTGAGATTTCTGCCAATCTGGCAGGAGAATTCGCTCGCGATAACCGGGCTTATCTCGAACAGAAAACAGGGCGCCAGCCGGAATCCGTTGATTTGTATCTGGCCCATTTTCTCGGCCCCGCTGGTGCCGCCAAATTTCTGAATAGCATGGACGGCAATCCCGATGCACCCGCCGCGCCCAGTTTTCCGAAAGCCGCACGGGCCAATCGCAATATCTTTTTTAGTCGCGCCGGTCAGCCGCAGAGCTTTCAGGCAATAAGAGACGGTTTTGCGCAAAAGCTTTCTGATGCCGTTGAACGGGTGGGCAGCGGCAATGGTTTGCCGATCCACGGAAAAGATTTGCCGGCCACCGCCAATGCATCGGGAACCGTACAACCGGCAGACTATCTGCGGATCGCGCAGGCCCATGCCAATGACCAGAATATCACAAACGGATCGAAGCCATTTAGCGAGCAAGCCCGCGCTGCTTATCTGATGCTCGCCACACTGGGGATGTAACCAATAATGAACCGACAGTTTTTCTCACTCGACCAGATGGCCAATAACTTGAAGTCCGGGTTGCTGCCCATGGCAACCCTGTTGCTTGTCATTTTCATGGTTTTGCCGCTGCCGACAATTTTGCTCGATATCGGCTTCATTACCAATATCATGATTTCGCTGGCAATTTTGATGGTGGCGCTGAACGCGAGCAAACCGCTCGACTTTTCAAGCTTTCCGACTGTCCTGCTGTTTGCCACACTCATGCGCCTGGGGCTGAACGTAGCATCTACCCGCGTAGTGCTGGTCCAGGGACATGAAGGCGGCGATTCTGCTGGCCAGATTATCGAAGCTTTCGGCAGCCTGTTGCTCGGCGGTAATTATGTTGTTGGTATTTTCGTCTTTTCGATCCTGATGATCATCAACCTCATCGTCATCACCAAGGGTGCGGGCCGCGTATCCGAAGTATCCGCGCGTTTTACGCTGGATGCATTGCCGGGCAAGCAAATGGCTATCGATGCCGATTTGAACGCCGGATTAATTGCGCCGGAGGAGGCGAAGGAACGCCGCGTGGAAGTTGCCACCGAAGCTGATTTCTATGGATCAATGGATGGTGCATCGAAGTTTGTTAAAGGAGATGCCGTTGCCGGAATATTGATACTCGCGGTCAACATCATCGGCGGCATTGTTCTCGGCTCTACCGTTCATGGCCTGTCTTTTGCAGATGCGGCCAGCACCTATTCCATGCTCGCCATTGGCGACGCTTTGGTAGCGCAGGTGCCGGCGCTTATTCTGTCTATCGCTGCTGCGGCAATCGTGACGCGGGTGTCTTCCAGTAAAAATCTCCCTGACCAGATTACATCACAGTTCGGATCTGGTGCTGCCTGGGTGCCAGTGGCAATCATATTGACGATATTGGGAATTTTGCCGGGCATGCCTCATACCGTCGTGCTGTCCGCTGCTGCGGTCGCTGGCGGTATGGCCTTTTATCTGATCCGCAAACCGAAGCCGGCTGAAATAGTCGCGGATCCGGAGCCCGAAAAACAGCCAGAGCAAATTGACTGGGACGACGTTTCCGAAAAAGCCCGTCTGGGAATCGAAATCGGCTATGGTCTTGTTGCGATGGTCGAAGACCGCAAGGGCGCGCCATTGATGAAGCGGATCACCGGCATCCGGCGACAGATTTCCAAGGAACTGGGATTTGTTGTCCCGCTCGTGCGGATCAAAGATGATCTGGAACTGGAGCCTAACAGCTACCGTATCATGATGGGGGGCGTGGTTCTTGGTGAAGACACGGTATGGCCCAATGATTTTCTGGCCCTGGATGACGGTCATGTCGATACAAAAATAGAGGGTCGGCCCTGCAAAGACCCGACTTTTGGCATGGATGCTATCTGGATAGGGGCAGAAAAAAAGTCCCAGGCCGTGGCCGAAGGTTACACCGTTGTTGATGCGCCGACGGTAATTGCGACCCATCTCAACGATGTTGTACGCCGCAATGCCGCACAGCTATTCAGTATGGATGAAGCACAGAAGTTGCTCGACCTGTTGAAAGAAACATCGCCGCAACTGGTTGATAGTCTGACACCGCAGCCGCTTTCGCTATTTGCGATCACTGCCATTTGCCGTGAACTTCTGGCCGAAAAAGTCCCGGTGAAGGATTTCCAGAAAATCTGTCTGGCGATGATGGATGCCGCAAACAAACATAGCGAAACCGATCAGATGGTTGATGCCATCCGTCAGAATATCGGAAGCCTGATCATCCAGACGATGGTGCCAATGAACCTGCCGCTTCCGGTCGTGACATTAGACGCCGAGCTGGAAGGATTGCTGGTGAAGGCCCTTAAAGTTGGTGAAGAGGCCAGTTATCCGATTGAACCGCAATTGGCGCAGCAGCTGGTCGAAGCGGTCGATCAGACGGCACGGACGCTACCGCTGGAGGCGCGCAATATTGCCTTGATAACTTCTCCGATTGTCCGGCGGCCGCTGGGTTCCCTGCTCAAGAACAGGTTCCCGGACCTTACCGTGCTTTCCTATCAGGAACTGCCGGAAGACAAATCGATCGAGGTCCTGGCAAAAATCGGGGTTCCGCAAGCACAGCCGGAAACACCCCGGGTCGAAGCAAACCAGATATCATAATCGAGTGGATTGAACATATGTTGCAACCGAAAAACAAAGCGTCGCTGGCTTATGGTGCCATGCAGATCGATGAAGCCAGACTGATCCGTGAAAATCAGAGCCTGGTGAACAAGATCGCCTGGCAGATAAAATCATTCTCGCCCGATCAGATCGAGCTGGAAGACCTGATCCAGGTTGGTCTTGTGGCCATGGTTGAGGCCGCAGGTAAATATGAGGATCAGGGGCATAGTTTCAGCACTTATCTATATGTCCGGGTCCGCGGTGCAATGATTGACTATTTGCGGTCAACCTGCAGCCTGCGCCGAAGCTCTGTGGATTGGCACAAGAAACTGCGGCGGGTCAGCGAGCAGCTTGCCCAGCAAAACGGTTGTGAGCCGAACGAGGTTGAGCTTGCGCAGGCCATGGGAATGGATCAGGCCGAGTTTCGCAAAAATGCCGATCGTGCGATCGATATCCACGTGGATTCACTGGATGAGGTCTATTCCGATTCCAGCAGCTGGTTCACCAATGACGAAGATGATCAGCACCAGATGCTCGAAAAGAGCCAGATGGTTGATCTTCTCTCGGCCAATTTGAAAAAGCTGAACGAACGCGAGCAAATGGTGCTAAACTGTTATTTCATCGAGGAGATGCAGCTGGATGAAATCGGTGCGACGCTGGATGTTTCATCGGTCCGGGTCTGCCAGATCAAAAAGCGTGCGCTGGAAAAACTGCAAGCTGCCATGACGTCCGACTAAAATCCTGCCTGTTTCTGGATGTTTGTCGTACCTTTCCATATAAACGAAAAAAGCCCCCTTCCGAGCGGGAGAGGGCTTTTTCCTTCACCAGGTTATTCGATATTACCGGAGCAGGCTCAATACAGACTGCTGAGACTGGTTAGCCTGAGCGAGCATGGCAGAAGATGCCTGGCTCAGGATCTGGTTCTTGGCCAGTTCCGTGGTTTCAGCCGAGAAGTCTACATCCTGAATGCGTGACCGTGATTCGGTAATGTTGGAAACGCGATCAGACAGGTTGGATACGGTGGTCTGCAGACGGTTCTGCGAGGCACCCAAAGAAGCCTGAGCCGTGGTAACTGTATCCAGCGCAGTGTCGAGAGCTGTCAAAGCAGCGGTTGCGCCGGCTTCAGTGCTGATATCCAGGGCGTTAACAGCGAGAGCCGTTGCATCAACGTCGGTCAATGTAATGGCAACTGTCTGACTTGCGTCGCTACCGGTCTGAATGTTGATCGTGGCGTTTGTGCCGTCGAGCAATGCAACATCGTTGAAGGTTGTGCGTGATGCAACATCGCCGATTTGAGCGATAAGAGCGGTAACCTCGGTCTGAAGGTTGGTACGGTCGCCAGCAGAAAGGGTGCCGTTGGCAGATTGAACTGACAGTTCACGCATACGTTGCAGCATGCTCGTGATTTCGTTCATGCCACCCTCAGCGGTCTGAGCCAGCGAGATGCCATCGTTGGAGTTACGAATAGCCATGTTCAGGCCGCGAACTTCAGATGTCATCCGGGTTGCGATTGCATTACCGGCAGCATCGTCAGATGCAGAGTTGATACGACGACCGGTTGACAGACGTTCGATTGATTTGGCGAGGCCCATTTCAGCTTGGTTAGAAGCATAGCTGGTGCGCATCGCAGTTACGTTGGTTCCTATTACAGTCATGGTGACTTCCTTTTCACAATTTACTTAGTCGATTGATACTGTGGGGCACCTCGTCTCCTGAAGCGGCCTCAGAGGAGTTAACGGTGGACCCCGAATAAATTAATGAAAAATATTTGTCGGTTCTCCGACACTTGGCCTGAAAGACTGTCTGCTTTCCGACAATATTGTCGGATAACCGACGGTTTCAGAACAATATTTGCCCGATTTCAGCCATTCCCCAAAACTGGCACGCGGATTGCGAGGTGTCGGATGAGCACACAAAGGATCCCGTGCTCAGAGTAAAACGTGAGGGAATGAAATGATCAACAACACAATTAAATCTAGCCTGGTCTCTAGGTTTCCAGAACTTGTTGATCTGCTCGGGAGTGTTGAATCTTTCCACTCCGATCACGCATTGTCATCTGGTGCTACGCAACTACCCCACATTGATGGCGCAGCAAAAACAGGTGCTAATGGTGGTGCAAAAGATCCCGTCGTGGTTTTTCGCGATGGCCCATTCCGTTTCGTTCCGGCTACCCTCAGCCAGCCCCCACGCATTGAATTTGGTGAAGCAGACAGAGAATTTGGTTTGTCATGCATCATTGAATCCATGCGCGGGGGCAAAGGGCCTGCCTTTGCGGATCCCAAATCTATTGCCTTGTATAAATATGCCGCCCGCGTAGCGCAGAGCGATGCCAATGTCATGATTACCGGTGAGACCGGTACCGGCAAGGAAGGCGTTGCCCGCTACATTCACGAGCACAGCACCCGCGCCGACAAACAATTAGTCACCGTCAATTGTGCCGCGATTACCGAAACCATGATCGAGTCCATTTTGTTCGGCCACAAGAAAGGTGCCTTCACCGGTGCCTATGCCAGTGCCATTGGCCTGTTCAAGGAAGCCGATGGCGGCACGATTTTTCTCGACGAGATTACCGAGATGCCATTAGAGAGCCAGTCCAAGCTCTTGCGCGTCCTGCAGGAAGGCGAAATCCTTCCGGTTGGTTCAACCCGTCACGAAAAGATTGATGTGCGGATCATTTGTGCCGCCAACCGCGATTTCGTTGAAGAAGTTAAAGCAGGAAAGTTCCGTGAAGATCTTTACTGGCGTTTGAATGTTATGCCGGTCGAATTGGAGCCACTGGCTGCGCGTCCAGCCGATATTGTTGCGATTTCCGCCTTTATGATGATGGACTTCCAGAAAGGTCGGGACAATTTTGTAGCGCTGTCCCCGTGCTGCATTGATCGGCTCAAAGCCCATCATTGGCCCGGCAATGTAAGGGAGCTTGCAAATGTATTGCAACGTGCGCTGGTCATGTGCGACGGCGACCGTATTGCAGCCAAGGATCTGATGTTCTCTGGCGAAAGTTTCTCGGCGCAACCCAAGCAGGACGCGGTCCAGCCCGGCAGTTCTGCCCGATTTGTTCGCGGCCGCGATCTGCACTCGATTTCCAAAAGCGTCGAATATGAGGCGATTAACAAGACCCTCGAACAAACCAACGGCAACCGCCGCGCAGCTGCCAAAGAACTCGGCATCTCGGAGCGGACCCTGCGCTATCGGATGGCCGATATGCGTGCGCTGGCCGCGTGAACAGGAGTTAGACCATGTCTTCTGTCAACATGAATAGCCTGATGGCAGCCCGCAATGCGATATTGAATCGTAACAATGCGCTGCAGGATATTGCCAACAAGACGTCCAATCTGTCTGGCCCCGGTCAGGTAAAGGAAACCGGCACAGTATCAAAGCCCGGCGGATTTGCCGCGCAGCTGACTGATGCGATCCAGGACGTCAACAGGTTGCAGGCCGATGCGAAGCAGGCAACCACCGCCTATCAGATGGGCGAAACCAACGATGTCGCAGCGGTGATGCTGGCGAAGCACAAGGCTTCGCTGGGTTTTGAGTCGACCCTGCAAGTCCGAAACAAGCTTTTGTCTGCGTATAAAGACATCATGAACATGTCGGTATAATAGATGGCTGATCAAACATCCCTTAACCAGAATCTGGCGCCTGTACCACCATCAGGCGGACAGCCGTTTGGAGCCAGCACCGGCGGTGTATTGGCTCCTGTTCAGGATTTTATGCGCCAACCGGCTATCGCACGGGCAATGCCGCTGATCATATTGTCAGCGGTTCTGGTGGCTGCCCTTTCTGCCTGGCTGATTGTGCGAGAGCCGCCGCAACGCGATTTGTTCCGCGGATTGCCTGACAATGACAAAGCTGCGGTCATGCAAGCGCTGCAAAGCGCCAACATCCCTTACCAGGTTGATGACGTCTCCGGCACGTTGACGGTTAGTAATGCCGACTATCATACAGCCAAGATCGAACTGGCCGGTCAGGGTTTGCCGCGCACGGCGCCGAGCGGGGACACAATTATGTCGAGCATGCCGATGGGTGCCAGCCGTGCCGTCGAATCCGAAAAATTACGGACCGCCAGAGAAATGGATCTGGCACGTTCCATAGAAGCATTGGACAATGTCATTTCGGCACGGGTGCATCTGGCTGTCGAGCGGCCAAGCATCTTCTTGCGTGAACGCAATGAACCCGGGGCTTCGGTCATTCTGCAGCTGGCCGGCGCCAGCACGCTCGATGAAAAGCAAACCAAGGCAATTTTGAATCTCGTGGCAAGCTCGGTACCGGGTCTTTCCGCGGCCAATGTATCCGTGATCGATCAAAATGGTCGCTTGCTGTCGGGCCGCGAGGGCCCCGAAGCCGATGAAAATGACACCCAGTTAAAAATCAAGGCAGCGATCGAAGATCGTTATCGCCAGTCGCTGGCTAGCCTTTTGACGCCGATAGTAGGCCCTGGAAATTTTGTTGCCGAAGTGACCGCAGATGTGAACTTCGACCAGAAACAGGCCACGAGTGAAATCTATCCAACCGATGGTTCGGTCTTGCGATCAGAAGAAGGCATGCGTTCAGAAGAACCGCTGGGGGCTGCCCAAGCCGGCGGTATTCCTGGCGCTCTCGCCAATCGTCCACCCGATCCGGCCGAATTGGGCGATCAACCCGAAGGCGTGGACGAAGAAGGTGCTGAACAAAATCAGCCGCTTAGAACCAGCGAAGAATATAAACGTAATTTCGAGCTGGCTCGGGAAATTGCGGTAACCAGTCAGGCCACCGGTCAGGTGTCGCGTCTTTCGGTCGCCGTCGCGATTGATGACAAGGCACTCAAAGATACCAAGTCACCCAAGGAAATTCAGGAAATCGAAAAACTGGTGAAGGGTACTGTCGGCTTTAATGCTGAACGTGGTGACCAGATTGCAGTTTCTGCGCGCCAGTTTCAGCCTGTTACTGAAAATGTAGCCGAAGAAACTTGGTATGAATCGCCCTGGTTCGGGATTGTCAGCCGAAACGTAACGGCGCTTATTGTTTCCTTGTTGATCATTTTCCTCATCGGCCGGCCAATTCTGAAAAAATGGCTCGATGCAGAAAAGAACCGCAAAGCTGAAATGGCAGCTGGCGCAAATGTTCCTGCCGATCTGATGATCCAGAACCGTTCTTTGCCGAATGGAGCTGCAACAACGGGCAGTAGCGGAGCCGCAGGTAACGACGCCGCGCTCGCCAACGGCGGGCCAGTAACTATCGACATGATACAGGCAGCCACCAGCTATCAGGAACGGGCCCTGCTGACCCAGAGTTTTGTTCGGCAAAACCCTGATCATGCCGCGCTCGTTGTCAAAGAACTTTTGAAAGAAACAGACGAGTTGGAGGACGCTGATGGCTGATGCAGCACCCAAAGACGATAATGCTACCGGACCGGATGGCCAGCAGCTGGAACTGATTACCGGTCGTCAGACCGCGGCGATTTTGATGCTGTTATTTGATGACGAAGAGGCTGCCAGAATTCTCGAACGGCTTGAACCGGAAGAAGCAGAATTGCTTGGCGAGGCCATGTTCAGCGTTGCCGATGTCGATGCGATACAGATTGACGGTTCGCTCGACAAGTTTTTGCAATTGACCCGAAACCAGACGATGCTGGCCTATAAGGCAGACGAAAAAGTCAGTCGGGTTTTCCGTCAAGCACTGGGTACATCCCGTGCCGAAACAATGATGAACCGCTTTGCGCCGAAACGGCCAAGCAACATCGCAGAGATTCTGAAATGGGTGCCGATAAAGGACCTTGCTGAACTGGTAGAGAATGAACCACCACAAATCGCGGCTGTCCTGATCTCATTCATGACGCCGGAGGCTGCCGCCGAGATGTTGCAGCTGGTGTCGCCGGAGTTGATGGAAGAACTGGTATATCGCGTGGCAACATTGGGACCGGTCAGTGCACATGCCTTGGCACAGATACACGGCCTTCTTGAAAACGCGGCGCCTGCGGCAGAAGAATTGGCACCACCGATGGAAGTCGGCGGCGTTATGGACAGCGCGACCATCGTCAACAATCTCCCCAAGAAACTGGGGCAGGCTGTGTTGAAAGGCGTCAATCGCCGCGACAAGAAAATTGCGAAACAGATTGAAGACGAGATGTTCGTATTTGCGGATCTTATCAATCTGTCGAAAAAGGATATCGGTACCGTCGCCCGCAAGGTGGATTCGAGCATATTGGTTCCGGCATTGCGCGGTGCTTCCAGCGAGCTCAAGGCGAAAATATTCGAGTCTATGTCGCAGCGCGCAGCCGAGACAATTCAGGACGAGATGGACGAAGCACCGCCATTGCCGATGGAAGCGGTGGTCGATGCCCAGCGCGGTGTCATCGCGGTTGCCAAGCTGATGCTCGACAATGGTGAAATCAGCATGGGCGGCGGTGGTGCTGATTATGTCTGATTTGCATTCAGAGCGGAATCTGCATGGCGATGATGTAGCGCCGCTCTGGCGCATGCCGGCGGACCAGATGAAATTTTCGGCATGGTCGGGCAACAGCGGACCGGACGCCAAATCATCTACGGGCGGCCGGTTTCAAAGCTTTGCCGGATCGGAAGCAAGAGCCAATCCTGATTCTGCAGGTGCTGAGGAAGATATATTCGAAGCTGCATATCGCAAGGGTTGGGAAGACGGCCAAGCGGCTATGGCGTCCGAACAGGCCGCTGATAATCAATCGGCTGCCAATCTGGCAGATGCGATTCTTTATCTGAACGATCTATATTCTACTGGCAGTTTTGCCCTGATCCTCAATGCAATTGAGTCCCTGTTCCGGCGTTGTTCTGAACTGGCCGTGCCAGACCAGGTTTTACTGCAAGCCTGGGCAACACAGTTGGCTGACAGGATTGATCAAGACCAGAAGGGGGCGACTTTGATGCTGCATCCCGATGATCTGGCTTTGATGGATCAGGATCTGTGCAAGCTTCCCATGCGCGCTGATCCTTCGCTGTTGCGCGGAAATGTCAAACTCAGTCATGCAGGTGGCTGGATTGAGAAAGGCTCGGAAGTCGTTCTCGACGAACTCCGCGCGCTGATTGATGAATTTAGCCAGCAACAGCCGGAATCCGGCAATGACTGAAGCGGCACCTCCGTTCGTCAGCGATCACAATAGTGGCAAGGGAATTCGAGGCCTGCTGGCACGCATTGAGCATATTAGCAACGAGCCCCGTTATATCGGGAAATTATCGGCGCATGATAATGGCATGCTGGAAGTTACCGGCTTTGCTTATCCACTCGGATATTCGGGGCGCGTAAAGGCAACCGATGGCCGGGAAATCAGCGCAGAGGTAGTCGGTTTCAAGGGATCACGGGCGCTTATGATTCCTATGGTCCAGGACGCCCCATTGCGCAGTGGCAGCCGCGTGATGCCCTATGTGAAATCGAACGAAGCTGCGGTGGGCGATGCCCTTTTTGGCCGGATTATCGGGCCGATGGGGGAGCCGATTGACGGCAAAGGACCGATATTGGCGACGGAGAGCGTTCCCTTGTCAGGAATAGACGGTAACGTCATGCGCCGCGCCAGCGTCACGAAACCGATCGATATGGGGATAAGGGCGCTCAACGGATTATTGACCTTTGGTCGGGGACAGCGTGTAGCCGTTATCGCCGGGTCGGGTGTTGGTAAATCCATGTTGATCAATCAGATATTGGACGGCGTGGTCGCCGATGTCGTGGTCGTTGGACTGATCGGCGAACGCGGCCGCGAAGTGAATGACTTTGTCAACCGCCGCAACGAGAAAAAGGATGCCGTACCGACCATCACCGTTGCCGTGCCCGCCGATCATTCGCCATCATCCCGGTTGAAGGCTGCCCATAGGGCCACAGCGATTGCGGAACATTTTCGTTCCGAAGGCAAATCCGTTGTATTGGTGATCGACAGCCTGACCCGGGTGGCGCACGCGCAGCGTGAAATCGGTTTGGCGGCGGGCGAACCGCCGACCATGAAGGGATATCCTCCCTCGGCCCTTTCGATGATCCCGCGATTGATCGAAAGAGCAGGAAATGACAGCCAAACGGGCGGTTCGATAACAGCCATCTATACTGTTCTGGCAGACGGTGATGATCTTGATGATCCGGTTGTTGACAATGCCCGCGCGATTGCGGACGGGCATATCATATTGTCACGCTCTTTGGCGGAGCAGGGGATTTTTCCTGCAATTGATATCGGCAAGTCGATCAGCCGCGTCGCGGTCGATATAATCGATGATGCCCATCACGCAGCACAAACCCATTTCCGTCGGCTCTGGTCCATTTACGAAGAGAATAGAGATCTGGTCCTGATGGGCGCTTATCAGGCGGGAAGCGATCCCAATATTGATGAGGCGCTCGCCCATTGGCCGATCATGGTGGACTATATCAAGCAAAAGCCCCGCGAACTGGTCAATTTTCAACAAAGTGTCAGTGATCTATCCGGCCTGTTTCCGTCATGAAACGCAAAGTGAAGGGGTTGCAGCGCATCCTCAAGGTACGCGACACACAAAGAAAGCTGAAGGAAAGCGCCTTGGCAAAGGCTGGCAACCATTGTGCAACGCTGCAGCATAATGCCGACAGGATCAGGGTTCTTCAAACCGACATTTTGTCGGACGTGGAAGCCATCGGTGCGGATATGCTGTCGGCGCGAATGGAGCTTTCGGGGCGACTGGTCGATGCGGAGCGCTCAATAGAAGCCTCCATGGAAACGGCAAGGCAAGAATTTGCCGACGCAGAGCGGCAAAACCTTGCCGCCCGGACGAGCTATGAGAGCACCGAAAAGCTGTTGCAGTCCAATCTTCGCAAAGTGCGAAAATCAGAAAATTTTAAAACCGATATTAGGCATAACATATTGTATAATATTGGTAATAATAGAAAGAAGGGTGATCGCGATGATGCATAAAATAATGGCAGAAGCGTCTCGTTCCATAATTGGCATGCTTTCTGCAAAGCCTGATCCTATGGAAACACGTACCGCATATAACCAGTTCAGCGTTCTTCTCAATCCGGGCGACGACCGAGCACGTCCGGCGCTTGATAGTGGCACTACCGATCTGGCAGACGATAATCGTGGTGAGCAGCCATTGGACCCGTTCATGGACGATGAAGCGGCTCCCGTACCCTCGGCGAGCAATTCCGATATTGCGAAAACTGTCGCCAAAAAGGTTTTTCCTCATCACAGCGCCGGCGACATATCGCAGTCTTCTGACATATCGCAGTCCTCCACTTCTGTTTCGGACACAGACCGTTTCATCTCTCAACTATTGCCTGCCGCCCATCGTCCGGTCGGCAATCAGTCCACTGTACCGGCTGACCAAAAGTCGACCATGGCTGCGAATGCCCCATTGGAGGCAAATCCTTCGACGCTTGGAAATTATCAATCAGGCCTTAGCGTAGACCAGTCCGCTCCCGCTGGTGAAACTGTAGCGCCCGTCCAGGTCTCGCTGCCTTCTCAATTGCCTGCAGCGGATCGCCAATCGGATGAACCCAAGAAGACATTGGGGGAAGTTGCCAAAGTCGCCTCAATACCTTTGATCTTTGTTGATGGTCCGATGGCCGATAATCGTCAGGTGAACCCGGAAGTTGGTGATCTGAAGCAATCTGCTGCTAGCAACGCCGCTGCTACAAAAACACAATCGTCGCCGGAGCTTGCGCAACAGCCCGTTTCGGAAAAAGTGACGCAGACGCCGGTTGAAAACAAGCTGCCAATCGAGAGCAAATCACCGGCCGCATTTAAACCTGCGCTTGAAAGCGCACCGTCGGCAGAAATCAAAAATGTCGAAACTATCCCGGTTACGAAGACCGGACTGTCCGATGCCATGGCGCTGGCAAATAGCGGCATCGATAAACCTATGGCAACCAAGCCGCTGTCGGCTCCGCCGGAAGCCGTGAAATCACAGGATTTGGATTCAGAACGGACAATATCGGATCTGCTGAATCTTCGCTCGGCCAACAAGCACAAAGCAGATGCTTTGCCACAGCGTATATATTCAGAAAACGGTGATGTTGCACCATCGGTTTCAGGAGAGAAACCGATCAGGATAGAGAACAAGCCTTCATTTGCGGAAATGGAAAGTCGATCAGGCGCAGCCGCATTGAATAGCGATGTTGAATTGGTGGCACCTGTCTCATCCAGTCCGGTTACCGGAAGCCAGAATTCAACTCAAAGAACAGTCGTTTTTGAATGGAATGCTCCCCAATTTGCCGAGCGTTTTGCTTCCGAAATCCGCGATCTTACGATCAGCGGTGATCTGAAGAAGTTCGAAATTAATCCAAGGAATATGGGACGTCTGGAAGTGTCCCTCATAACGCGGGGCCAGATGGAGATTATCCAGATAGAAGCCGAAAGCAATGCCGTTCGGGATGTGATCGCGCAAAATAGCCAGGCCATTCAGGAGATGCTGAAAGGGCAGGGACGTTCCGACCTGCAGCTTCGCATTGATGTCAGAGAAAACGCGGCTTTCGCATCCCCCAATGACAGCATGAATTTCGGGCAACAGGACAGTCCGGCCGCACAAGAGGACCGCCCTCGGCAATCTCACAGTCAGGGCCCAGCGTCAGCATCGGTAAGCGAGACCGGACCACAGATAGACAGCGATAACAGCCGCTACGCCTGAAAATAGATTCAACAATCAAAACCAATAGAAATTTTAGAGGTCAACATGGCAGAAACAAATCCAGAAGAAAAAAAACCCAAAAAGAAAAAGGGTAAGATGAAAGGCATTATTGTCGGTCTGGTTGCCGTTGCTGTGCTCGGCGGTGGTGGTGCCGCGGCTGGATTCTATGTCGCTGGCATAATGGGCGGTGAAGGTGATGAGCCGGAAGATCCCAACAAACCCAAGATCATTCTGAAAGACGGCTCGGCGGTGAGCGAAAAAGAGGCCAAGACCGCCATGCCGGATCAAGATGCCAGCAAGTTCACGATTTCCTATCATCAGATCGAGCAACCATTCACGTCCAACCTCTACAATTCGGAGAGCTTTGCCCAACTGTCGCTGGCCATTTCGACCTATTATGACGAACGGGTTTTCGAGAATGTGACAACGCATCAAATCGCCATCCGATCTGCGATCTTGATGGAGTTGGGGCAACAGAATCCGGCGGAGCTGGAAACACCCGAAGGTAAGGTTCTGCTCAAGAAAAAATTGCGGGATGTCATCAACGCCACCTTGCGTGAAAAAAGCGGGTTTGGCGGGATTGAGGATGTCTATTTTACCAGCCTGGTAATCCAGTAAGCAACACAGAAGGCCACGGTCATGTCAAATCCAACTTCCAATCCGACCCAACCCCAAAGTGATGACGAGGCAAAAGCTCATCCTCCTGTCGAGCATAGCTTGCTGAGGAAAAGCGGACCCGACGAGATGCTTTTGGCGATCTATCAAAAGGTCGAGAAAAAACTCCCCGGCCGGTTGCAGAACCGCCTGAACGATACCATTGGAAGCGAAGTCGCACTGGAAATGGCCGGCAGTGACAGCCTGGTATTTACCGATTGGCATGCCGCACAGGAAACAGATTCTGTCTACCTGCAATTCCAGTTCGGCGTTTCAGCAACACCGATATGGGTTCGTGTTTCCCGCTTGTTCCTGACAGCCTGTGTCGATTGCTTCTTTGGCGGAAATTTTGATGGCGAAACCTGTGCCACCGGGCACCTGACACGTTCAGAAAGGAACATGATTGACCGCCTGGCCAAAGCGATTGGCGATGGTCTTTCTGACGCTTGGTCCGTGGTGCAGGAGATAAAGATTAATTTTGCCGGATTTGTCCATGACAAAGACGATTTCGAACTGGAGCTGGATGATCCCCATGTCCTCCTGGGCTCAGCAAGAGTCGCTCTCTCGGGCCACGCGATTGAAGCAATGGACTTTATCCAGCCGATAGATGGGCTGGTATCCATTGAGCCACAACTCCATCGCCCGTTGAGCCGCGAAACAGGTGCAATTGATCCATCCTGGCAAAAATCGCTCAAGGAGTCGATGGATCAGGTTTACATGCCGGTCCGCTCTGTATTGGCCCGACCAACGATGGAATTGTCGCAGCTATCCAGTCTTTCCGTCGGAGACATTCTACCTGTGTCACCGACAGATAATGTGCCGCTGATCATTGGCGATCGCGTCTTCGCACATGGTTGCATCGGCGAACAAAATGGCGGCGTCGCCTTCCAAATCAAACATTTTTTATAGGACCAGATGATGAACGATATGACTCATGATAGCGAGGCTCTGGGAGCCGCAGAACCAGCTGGCGTAAGCATTAGCCAGCCACAGGATCACTACGCGTTTCTCGCTGATATCAAGGTCCGGCTCTCGGTAGAAGTCGGCAGTGTATCGATGACTGTTTCAGAGATAATGGACCTTCGGGAAGGCTCTATCGTCGAGCTGGATCGTCAGGTCGACCAGCTGATTGACATCAATGTCAACGGAACACTGGTTGCGCGCGGTGAGGTTGTTCCGGTCAAGAATAAATTCGGCGTACGCATTGCAGAAATTGTATCGAACGGGATGGCTCGCGCGCGGGTTGAAAGGCGCAGCTGATGACCTTCTATATTGTCAAATTGCTGATCATGCTGCCGCTGATCGGGCTAATGATTTACGGGTCCCTGTGGCTTTATCGCAAATATCAACCGCAATCGATGATGCGCGCCAAAACAGGCAGCCTCAACATAGTCGAGGTGCACCCGATAGGTGTGAACAACAAACTGGCCGTGGTGGAATTTGAAGGACGCAAAATTCTTCTCTCCGTCACTCGCAATGGCGTCGCAAAGATTGATGGGAAAAATGCAGATTAATTTTAGATATATCTGGGCATTTGTTGCCCTGGCGGCATCCCTGCTTGTTGCGGATCCGGCCTTCGCGCAAGCCCCGGCCGCCGTCCCTCCGCCAGGTGCGTCTGCGGCATTGGAACGGGCTTTGGACGATGTATCGGGAGACGGGCAACCGTTGAGCGTCACGTTGCAGATCCTCATCGTCATGGGGCTGTTGACGATATTACCGTCCCTTGTTCTCATGATGACCAGTTTTACGCGGATCATCATCGTATTATCGATATTGCGGCATGCCTTGGGTTTGCAACAGACACCGCCTAACCAGGTGCTGATCGGTCTGTCCCTGTTTCTTTCGATGTTTGTCATGGCGCCGAGTATTGAACAGATAAACCAGCAGGCGATTGAACCCTATTCGGCCGATGACATTACGCTGACCGAGGCAATCGATCGCTCGGGTAAGGTTATGCACAGCTTCATGGCGAAACAGACCCGTCAAAGCGACCTCAGACTATTCATGGATCTTGCCGACGAGGATAGCTTCGAAACCACAGAAGACATCCCGTTTTCGATCATGCTGCCGGCATTTGTAACAAGCGAACTCAAGACCGCATTCCAGATCGGTTTTCTTATATTCCTGCCCTTCCTGATTATCGATCTCGTGGTCGCGGCGGTGCTGATGGCATTGGGTATGATGATGCTGTCGCCAGTGATCATATCGATGCCTTTCAAACTGTTATTGTTCGTTCTGGTTGATGGCTGGGCCTTGACCATGGGTTCTCTCGCAGCCTCGTTTGCGACCTAGACCATGACCGACAATACCGACTTTTTTGTAGGCATAGCCCAGCAGGCCTTGTGGATTACCGCCCTTGCGGCTGCGCCGCTGCTCATTCCGGCGCTTCTTGTCGGTCTTTTGCTGGGCATGGTGCAGGCGGCTACATCGATTAACGAGCAAACACTCAGCTTTGTTCCAAAACTCGTCATCGTAGCTGTTGTTGCCGCTTTATTTGGCGGATCCATTCTGGTGCTGATCGTCGATTTCACCAAAGAAATCTTTGACCGCATACCGGATCTGCTGTTGTGATCGCGCCGGGCTTTGCAGAGGTAGAGGCGCAACTCTGGATGTGGATGATGGCCATGATCCGGCCCGGTGCAGCCATGGTTGTGACACCCATTTTCGGGGCCGCAAATGTTCCCATTCAAATCCGCATCATTTTGGCTTTCATGATTGGCATGGTGGCAACGAATAGTGCCAGTTTCGATTTACCGGCTGACACCGCCATCAGCCTGAGCAACATGATCTTTGTCTTGGGTGAGGTGTTGGTTGGTGTGGCAATCGGTTTCGCGCTGCAGCTGGGATATTCCAGTGTTGTTATTGCCGGGGAAACCATCAGCAATGCCATGGGTCTGGGTTTTGCAAGCATGTCCGACCCACAGACCGGACAGTCGACACCGGTGATTGGCCAGTTTCTGACGATCCTGGCAACTTTGCTGTTGCTGGCGATTGACGGTCATCTGCTGTTGCTTGCGGTGATTGTCGAAAGCTATTCCGCGCTTCCCCCCGGATATGCATTTCTGGGCGCAGATATCGCCTGGGGTATCGTGCAGTTTGGCGGTGCTTTATTTTCGATGGGCTTGCTGATCGCTCTTCCTGTCGGCGGTGCGCTGGTGCTTATACAGCTCACCATGGGTTTTCTGGCCCGCACCGCGCCGGCATTGAATCTTTTTGCTGTCGGTATTCCGGTGACGATTTGTTCAGGTCTGGTGTTGCTCGCCATTACAGCCCCGATCATGGCGGACACGATCGTGCGTTCGCTGACCATGGGGCTTGAGCAGGCGACCTTGATTGCGGGAGGGAAATAGTGGCTGAAGAAGCGCAAAGTGGCGGCGAAAAGACCGAAGCAGCAACCCCCAAGAAGCTGAAGGACAGCGCGGAAAAAGGCGACGTCCTTAAGTCCCAGGACCTTGGCGGCGCGATGGTCATTTTTGTTGGTACGGCAGCGCTTTTCACATTTGGCGGCACGCTTTTTCAGGCACTGGCAGATATGCTGTCCAGTGCACTGGTATTTGATAGCAGAGACCTTGAAATGTATGACATAGGCGGGCGCAGTTCTTCGCTGGTATCCAGTCTGCTGCCCGAGTTTATGAGTCTTTTTGCGGTTTTGCTGGCGGCGGCCATTGCGACACCGGCGATGCTGGGTTCTCTGGGTTTTCGCTGGTCGGCCATGAAACCCAAGCCATCAAAGATGGACCCGATAAAGGGCATGGGGAAAATTTTCGGCACCAATGGCCTGATGGAATTGGGTAAATCGATCATGAAGGTGCTGCTGATCGGGACGGTGGGCGGCGTAATCATGTTTACCCATCTGGGTGATCTGGCACAGCTTGGCGCGCAGGATTTGACGATCGCGGTCGGGAGCTATGCCTCCCTTTTCATGAAGCTGCTGGTCGGGATAACGATCAGCCTCATGTTGATCGCGATGATCGACGTGCCAATCCAGATATTCCAGCGCGGCAAGCGTCTGAAAATGACAAAACAGGAAGTGAAAGACGAGTATAAACAGACCGAAGGTTCACCGGACACGCGCGCGATTCAGCGGCAACGGCGTAGCGAAATGCTGAACGATTCAACCCGCAAGGCGGTCGCCGATGCAACGGTAATATTGGTCAACCCGACCCATTTTGCGGTGGCATTGCGATATGATCGGGATCAGGATTATGCGCCGGTTGTATTGGGTAAAGGCTGTGATTCTATCGCTCTGGCCATGCGTGACATGGCGGGTGAAGTCGGAACGCCGGTCATGGAATATCCCGAACTGACCCGGTCGATATATTTCACCTCGGATGTTGGAGAGGTCGTTGATGACCGTCTCTATGCCCCGATTGCCGCGATATTGAGTTTCCTCATCCAGCTGGATGCCAAACTGGTCAGTCCGCTGAACAGACCGAGACTGAATCTGCCCGACGACATGCAATTCGCCGCAGATGGCAGCAGGCTGGCATGATGAAAAAATCGATCACCCCCTTAATCCGTTCTGAAGCCGGCCGTCTATCACCCGAAAGGTGAAATAACTATGTTCTCAAATGTCATAAACAGCATAGGTGCCGGCTCTGGGCTTAACAGTGCGCAGTTGGTGGATGACCTTGTCGCGGCATCGACCGGCGTCAAACTGGGGCAGCTTAACCAGCGCGATCAGCTGAACAGTACACGAATATCCGCGATGGCAGCAACTGCTTCGGCTTTGACCACATTTGCTGAGGCCGTCAAAGAAACCTTGAACGGGCAGGGCTTTGTTGGCGATTTGATATCGACCAGAACGGAATTGGCCAATGCAACGGTGGTTGAAGGTGGCCGGCCGGAAGGTTTGCCAGCGACTCTCGAAGTTGTGCAACTCGCTTCGGCGCAGCGGGAAATGTCTGCTGTTTACGCAAGTGCATCGGACGCCGTGGGCGAACGCACTTTAACAATAAACAATAGCGGCGGCAGTTTCGACATTGTGATCGACAGTTCGAACAACAGTCTCGCCGGGCTGCGAGATGCGATCAATGCCAGCAATAGCGGTGTCACAGCTTCCATCATCACCGATAAAGCCGGCGCACGTCTGGTGATGGAATCCGAGGAAGGTGTCGATAATGCCTTCACCCTTGCAGACGCTCCAGCTGGCGGCCCTATCCTGGGCGTACCGCTGACTTTCGATAATATCGCCCTCGCAGGTGACAGCATCATAAGGGTGGATGGCATCGAGCTAACCAATAGCAGCAATTCGGTGTCCGGCGCCATCCCTGGCGTGGAGCTCTCGTTGCTGACAGCAGAGCCGGGTACCAGTTTCACGATAAACGGCGATTCTGAACCGCTTGATGTCCGCAGTTTGGTGACCGAATTTGTATCCGCCTATAATGATCTGCGTTCCTCCCTGAACGACGCGACCGCACCCGGACTTGCTGGAGCGAGTGGCGGGCCACTGGCGGGCGACCGCGGCGCGAGAGAGGTGATCCGGCAGCTCAGTCAACTGACGTCGACCCGATTAAGCGATACAGGCGATTTCAACACTTTGGCAGATATTGGTGTCAGAACGGAAAGTGATGGTACCTTGAGTATCGACGAGACCAGGTTGGACGCGGCGCTTGAACTTGACTCCGGCGCTGTCAAACTGATGCTGGAACCGGCGATTGTGACGGATACAAATGTTGGCCTTTCCGGTGCGTTGGACAAAATATCCAGCCTCTTGCAGGATGAAAACGGCGCTCTTGCACAAGCACAGGAGCGCCTGGATGCAATCCGCGAGTCCATTGCCGAACGGCGCGTCAAGATTACGGATGAGGGTGATCGCCTGCGCGAACAATTGGAAGGCACATTCGCCGGCCTTGAGCGTCAGCTTTCCGTCCTGCGGGCTACTCAATCCTATGTCGAACAGCAATTCGCATCTTTTGATGATAATAACTGACTTTAGAAAGCAATAGAGAATGACATTCCAATCCAATATTCGCCGCGCATCCAGCTACAAGTCTATTCATAAAAATAGCCGCGTGCTGTCTGCCGATCCTTATGATCTGGTCGCGGTGCTGTTTGCAGAGCTGCGCGACAGTCTGGATCTGATGATTGAGAGCGCTCGCCGGAATGACAAGGGCAGAATGTTCGAATGTCGGGCAAAAGCATTGTCTATTCTGAATGGACTGGATGAATCGCTTGATTTTGAAGCCGCCGGGGATCTCGCCCAAACGCTGCATACTATTTATGCGGAAGCGGCACGACGCATTCAGGCGGACATCGGTGTATCGTTTATCGAACGGGTCGAGTCAGCGCGTGAGATGCTGCATGAGATCGAAAAGGCCTGGATGGCAATTTCACCCAAAGTGCAACAGGCCGGAGCGTTGCGACAGGCCGGTTAAAAACTGGGAACCAGTGCGGCATTGTCTGCAAAAGTCTTATCGAGCTTATGTTTGCGCATTTTATCGATAAAAGTCGTGCGCTTGATATTGATCGAGCGCGCTGCTTTTGACACGACGCCATGCGATGTTTCAAGCGCATGCATGATGATCCGGCGTTCCTCGCTTTGCAGATGTGCATTGAGATCAACGACATCGCTCTTTTGTTGGCCGAGGGCAGACGACATCATGCCCGCAAAGGGAGTTTCGTGGGCCATATTCGGGAAGCGGTCTGTTACCTGCGGCTGTTCCGCCATGGCAGGCGCTTCATAATTGGTGATCGGCTGAACGTTAGCGCTGGGAACAGCGGGTGCGATATCCGATAGCATCAGGGCAGCAATATCACGTGCCTGAACAGGTTGACCGGCAAAAAATACGGTTGCGCGCTCAACAACGTTGCGCAGCTCACGGACATTTCCTGGCCAATCATAGCCCTGAAGCGCCGCATAGGCTTCGGCCGTAAAGATCGGTGAGGGGATATCATTGGTCTGATGCTTGAGGAAATGCTCAACCAGTGCCGGAATATCCTCGGTGCGCTCGTTCAGGGCAGGCACTTCGATTGGAACAACACAAAGCCGGTAAAAAAGATCTTCGCGAAAAGATCCGCGCTGGATCGCTGCGCCAAGATTTTTATGCGAAGCGGCGATGACCCGGACATCGATGGGGATATTCTGGTTGCCACCGACGCGGTTGACAATGCGCGATTCCAGGACCCGCAACAGTTTAACCTGCATGTTCAGGGGCATGTCACCAATTTCGTCGAGAAAGATTGTGCCGCTGTTGGACTGTTCAAACAGGCCAACATGCTGTTTGAAAGCGCCAGTAAAGCTGCCCTTTTCGTGGCCGAATAGTTCCGATTCAATCAACTGCTCGGGCAGGGCGCCGCAGTTGACCGTGATGTTAGGTGCATCGGCGCGTTGTGAAATCGTGTGGATGGCATCCGCCACGACTTCCTTACCGCTACCGGAAGGACCGGAAATCATAATCGAGGAATTGCAACGCCCGGCGAATTTTACCAGCATCCGCAGTTGCTGCATTTTCGGACTATCGCCGATCAACTTAGCGGCAAGCAGCGTTTCTATATTTGCGTCGTTCATTAAACTACCCAGATAACTAACCACAATATCCGGCAAAGCCGGGGAGAGGTGGTTCGAAGATCCCGCAATCTTCGAACCGTCACCTGGTAAATTCACAAATGAACAAAGATGGTTAAGGTCGGGTTAACTGAATTGGAGAGTATTCGAAAAATAGGCCGGTGATCGTTCCGCAACGGCGAAAAAGCGGGTTTTATCAAGCCAGATTTTGCAGAACTTTCGAGATTTTATCCCTGCAAATTTCCGAAGTTGAAATGAATATCATCCGGTTGTCTGATGGATTGGGCGACTTTTCAAGAAGCCCTTCCTCGACCATTACGTTAATATATCTCATCGCCGTGGTCATCGGAATGCCTGAGCTATGGGCAATGGAAGAGACCGTGATCTGCTCGCGTTTGAGATCGCAAATGTAAATATCAAGGCACATGTTCCAGCATGAATCTGAAAATAGTCCAGTGCCAAGATCCAGTGTTTTTGTCTTGAAGCGGCTCCATCGAAGCATCGTCTCAGCCCGGCCAACCAGTCCCTGTTGACCAAGTTCATCGCTTAATGAGGCGGTTTCAGAAGAGGTCGGATTGTCGGAAACAGCGGCAATATTTTTGAGTGTGTCAATCTTTTCGCTCGCAACGGCCAAAGCTGCTTTGATAGCGGCAATCTCGACGCTCAATTCATCCATCTAGCCTCCGTCAGGTCATATCATGACCGTTTATAACAAGGACCCTTTATATGGTTTACACCTTTTTACTATGACGTAAACCTTTGGAAGCCGAATTTCTTAAGAAAAAAATTAGTCCGGATAATGTAATGCATTGTAAAAAATATCAGTCACTTCCGGTATATTTCCCAGCAATGTAAAGCTGGTTTGGAGAATAGAGGAAGCGGAGCGGGGAAACAGGTTCGCGCTCGCCTTGCGGGCAATGCCTGATATGGCGGTTAGCAGGTCTAAACAGCCTCCAGCAACCGGTCCTCTGCCTGCCTTTTCCACATCTCGGCATAAAGACCTTCTTTCGCAAGCAAGCTGCGGTGATCCCCTCGCTCGGCAATTTTGCCTTCGTTGAGAACGATAATTTCATCGGCATGAATGATGGTTGATAATCGGTGCGCGATGATAAGCGTGGTGCGCTGTTCCGAGATTTTCGCCAGGGTGGCCTGTATCTCGTCTTCGGTCCGGCTGTCGAGTGCAGATGTCGCCTCGTCCAATATCAGGATCGGCGGATTTTTGAGCAAGGTCCGTGCTATCGCAACCCGCTGCTTTTCCCCGCCAGACAGTTTTAATCCGCGCTCACCAACCTGCGTGTCATATCCGTGGGGGAGCTTGGCGATGAAACCATCCAGCGCCGCCCCGCGTGCCGCGTCTTCGATTTCCGCCTGGGTCGCGCCTTCGCGGCCATAACCGATATTATATCCTATTGTGTCGTTAAACAGTACACTGTCCTGCGGGACAATGCCGATGGCTCCGCGCAGACTATGCTGGGTAACGTTGGCGATGTCCTGCCCGTCAATCAAAATCCTTCCAGCTTGAGGATCGTAAAAGCGAAATAGCAGCCGCGCGAGCGTGGATTTACCGGCGCCGGACGGTCCGACAATGGCCAAGGTGCCATCGGGCGGTACCGCAAAGCTCAAGCCATGCAATATCGCGCGATCTTCATCATAAGCGAAAGCAACATCCTCGAACGCGACCTGACCCGTACTGACTTGCAATGCTATTGCACCAGGCTTGTCGCGTATTTCCGGGTCGGTGTCGATCAGCTTGAACATGGCATCCATGTCGACCAGACCCTGTCGAATGGTGCGGTAAACCATGCCGAGGAGGTCCAGCGGCCGGAATAATTGCATCAGCAGTGCGTTGACCAGCACAAGATCACCGACGGTAAGCTGACCCTGACTCCACCCATAAACACTGTAACTCATCGCCCCGAACATGGTGAGATTGGTGATGATTGATTGACCGATGTTCAGCATGCCGAGCGAATTTTCGGATTTGACGGCGGCATTGGCCCAATCCTGCATAGCCTGATTATAACGCCGGCCCTCACGCTCTTCGGCGGTGAAATATTTCACTGTTTCGTAGTTGAGCAGCGCATCGACCGAGCGCCCGATGGCCCGCGTATCCATATCATTCATTTCCGCACGCAGCGCGTTGCGCCAGTCGGTCACCTTGCGGGTGAAGGTGATATAGATGGCGACCATCGCGATGGTCGCCGCGACCAGGCCAAAGCCGAATTTGACCTGGAAAATGATCAGCACCGCGATCAGCTCGATCAGCGTCGGGGCAATATTGAACAGCAGGAAATAGAGCATGATGTCGATGCTCTTGGTTCCGCGCTCGATGACTTTCGTGATTTCCCCGGTGCGCCGGCCCAGATGAAAGCGCAGTGAGAGCTGGTGCAAATGCGTGAATACATTGGTCGCCAGATGACGTGCGGCTTCCTGCCCGACTTTCTCGAACACAATATTGCGCAAATTGTCGAACATCACCTGACCAAAACGCGCAAGGCCATAGGCGGCAACCAGGGCGAACAGCACGGTCAACGCCGCTTCGGTACCAGCCGTCATGCCATCGACCACCGCCTTATAAGCGAAGGGCATGGAGAGCACCGCCGCCTTTGCACAAAGCACCAGAATGCCAGCGATGACAATCCGCAGGCGCAACATGGGTTCATCCTTTGGCCATAAATAGGGCAAGAAGCGCTTGAGCGTCGGGATCATTGGCGGGTCGACCTGACCCTTGGTGCTGTAATCTGGTGGCATTCCTTGGATGTAAGGATGCTACGAGCAATTGTCTATGCGCGGTGCTCTGCGGCTTTAGAAACTGCCGCTGATGGTCAATCGGTAAATGAGGCCAAATTTTCGTGTCCGATTTTCAACAAACCCGACAGGACCATTGCGGCGCCCGCGGGTAAACTCCCGGGTAACGGGATCCAACGTGCCATAGGCGGTGCGCACAAAACGTTCGCCGCGGTCAAAAAGATTGCCGAGATTGGCATTGACTGTCAGGCCAAGAACATCCTTGTGCTCGACGAAAATCCAGGAATAGGGCGCACGGGTGTCGAAATCCGCTATTTGATCAAGGCGGATATTACCGACATCGTCAAAATCCTCGATGCCAGCGCCCCAAGCCCAGTTTGAGTTGGGAATATCGTGACGCAGACTGATTTCATAGCTGTAGATGTCATCCTGCCCGATCCGTCTGTTAAACCCGGTAAGCGGATCGCGCACGCTGCTTTTGACGGCCTCGGCCTCAATATCAATTTTTGCGCCCTGCCAGCCGATCGGGTCGAGCAACAGGGTAGAGATCAAACCGATACCGTAGCGATCCGCGCTGTCGAGATTTCCGCGTGCTTCGGCAGTGGGGCTGATCGGAACGGTATCGACAATATCGCTGATTTTCTCTCCGAACAGGGTCACGGTGGCAGAGCCGAATGCGCCGAGATTTTTGGTCGCCTCCAGTTCCGCGCGCCATTTTTGCGGTGGTACCAGATCGGGGTTGCCGGAATCGATCACGTCATTCGACACTTCCACCGAAGCAATGAAGTCGAAAAAGTCGAGCTGGTCGACTTCGCGTGATAGTTTCAGGCTAAGATCAAAATCATCCGCCGGTTTCCAGGCAAAGGCAACGGATCCCTTGGGCCGCACAAACGAACGCCGCTGATCGCCCTGGCTGATCTCGCTATATTCGCCGCCCAGAGCCGCCTGCAATGTTAGATTGTCCGATAGAGAGCGGCCATATGTAGTTATTAATTCAGCTCTTTTTTCTTCCACCTTGGTGTTGGAATTGTCCAGGTCACCACCGGATAACTGGGCTTCGCTTTCCAGGAAATTATAGGCGCCTTCCAGACTGACACCCCAGTCCGTGCCACCAGCGGTTTTCCAGCCATATTCGGCACGCAGCACCGATTCTCCTTCATCAACCGTGCGGTCAAATTCGCTGATAAAAGGCGGCGTTACACCATCGGTGAAAGTGCGGCTAAAAAAATCGCGGGTGGGACTATGTTCCAGCCGTTGCAAACCGATGAGTTTCAGGCGGCCGCCGCCCAGATCAAACTCGTAATCCGCACTAAACTCGGCATTCCACTCGCGCTCCCGGCCCGTGAACAGCTCGATTATGTCGTCACTGCCCGCTTCTGTCCGCAACGTGTCGACACGCTCGCTAAAATGGTTGAGACCAAATTCACCGGTGATGTTGAACATCTCGCCGGCCGCACTGGTGCTACTGTAAGAGGCGTTGATCGAAGGACGGTCTCCGCGCGTACGGGCTATTTCGTCACGCATGAACAGCAGGTCCCCTGATCCGTTTATAACCCGCTCCGGTCCCTGCGCGCCGTTGCGAAAGGCGTCATTCTCGATGGCCAAGGTAAAATCGCCCTTGAACAGCTTGCCGCTGATCGATGCTTCTCCAGCAAACCAGTTATTACCGGCGCGGCGCCATTGTGGCCGCCATTTGAAATTGCCGGTAATCCCGGTTGCCTGGTCGGTATTGGTAACCACATTGAGCACTTGGCCGGAAAGCCCCGAAATACTCAGCGTCGCGCCGTCGACAATTTCAACCCGCAAGACATTGGTTGCCGATATGCGACCCAGTACAGTGAAAGCATCATTATTTTTTCCGGCGATGCGGGCACCATTGATCAGCACATTCTCATCTGCCTGACCCAGGCCGCGCGCATCGTCATCGCCCGTATCAATAATGAAGCCGGGGACCTGTCTGGCTATGTCGAGCGCGGTGCGTGGATTAAATCGGCTAAATTGGTTGGCATCGTAAATTTGACGGCCATTTTCGACGCGGGGTTGCAGATTACCATTGATCGCAGTTGGCTCGGTTTGCGCAGATGCACTGGACGGTATTGTCCAGGCCGTCATGATAGCACAGGCCGCAACAGTCGCAGACAACGCGTTAAATTTGATCAAGATAATGCCTCCCCCTCGTTTGGAACGATACCATATGCCGTTCGCTTCGTTCGTGCCCGTTTGCTATGGTTGGTTGGTTGCAGGTGATACTGGCTTTCGACAAACTACATTTGTAGTCGGATCAACAGCTTTACTTCCGCCTTCGACGCGGTTCTCCTTAAAGCGACAGTGTATTAATGTTTGTTTGAGAAGAGTACATAGGCGCCCGCGCCATTCGCCAAGGTGTAGATTCCATAAAAGATTACAGCGCTAAGCATTCCGAGATTGGCGAAAATCAAAGCGGCGGTTAGCATGAAAAATTCCAATATATAGCTGCCATAGGGGCCCAGCAATTTTGAAAAGCTGCCGCGTGCCTCGGTAATCATCGGGTGATCGCTCTCCATCATCGCCTTGTGCATGGCAAAGTTTCCGATCCCGCAGATGAAAATGATAAAAACATACATATTTCTTATATAGGTGTTTCGGACAGGATTGTCATTTGCTGCTGGCGATAAATTCGCCAAGGTGGTTTTCATGTGACAGTCCGGAGCCGTTGGGAGGATGTAATGGAATTTTCAGGCAAGACAGTTGTGATTACCGGTGGAGCAACCGGCATAGGTTATGCGTTGGCGAAGCAGATGGGTGGGGCGGGCGCCCGGATCATCCTGTTCGAGCCAAGGGAAAAGTGCTTGCAGGAGGCCCTTAACAGCCTGTCGGATATGGGCATCGACGCCAAATATCATGTTGGAGATGTGGCAGAACCGGACGACATCGCAGCATTGGCCGATTTTGCCTGGGCCGAAAATGGCCGGGCTGACATGTTGATCAACAATGCCGGGATTGGCGGCTCGATGAAATCGGTGATCAAGACTGATCCCGAAGAGGCGCGGCGGATATTCGAGGTCAATTTCTGGGGCATGTGGAACGGCATTTCGGAATTTGGTCGGCGGTTTCTTGCGGAGGAGAAGCCATCCGCCATCTATTCGGTGGCATCGGAAAATTCCCTGTTCAATGCCTTCCCATTTGGCGGCGGGGCCTATGTCGCCAGCAAACACGCCATTTTCGGCCTGATGGACGTGCTCCGCCGGGAAGCGCCAGAGTGGCTTACCACCGGAGTCATCATTCCCGGCTGGGTGCAATCGGAATTGTCGGATTTCAATCGCACAGCACCAGCGGCCATGGATGTTGATGAATATGCCGCCATCATCGCGCCGCAGATTGAGGCAGGCGAATATTATGTCGTCAGCCATGGCTATAATGTTGTTCGGTTCGACGAGCGCTATGACGAGATGAAAGCCGCGTTTGCAGAATATGCACCGCGCGAAGAGGGCGATGACCAATATGATGTACAAAAATTTGTCGCGAAGATGCAGAGCTGATGGATATTGAGCTTCCCGATCCTATCAGGCGAGCGGATCCCGGCGATTGGAGAAAACTTGCCGATATCACCGCCGAAGCCTTTGCCGAAGACCCGGTTAACAACTGGCTGTTCGGCAGCCAGGCGGCCATCCGCGCTTCCTTTCGGGCGCTGGCAAGGGACATCTATATACGCGAAGGCTTTTGCCATCTCGCTGGCGACGACGGCGCGACCATGTGGCTCGGCCCCGGCCAAAGCGGCGACATGGGTGCCATCGCCACGGCCCGGTTCGCACTTGCGCAGCTGATCCACGGCAGCATTGGCGGCCTCAAGCGGGCGATGCACGCAGGTGAGATCATGGCAGACCATCATCCGCGCGAACCGCATTGCTATCTGTTTACCATTGGCACGCGGCAATCTGCCCGCGGGAAGGGCCTAGGCAAGACATTGCTGGCGCCTGTTCTGCAGGCCTGCGATGCGCAGGCTATTCCCTGCTATCTGGAGAACAGCAACCCGGACAATCATGGCTTCTATGCGCATCACGGATTCGCGCGGAAAGAGATTTTTGCTTGCGGAGAGGGCGGTCCGCCTTTGGAGGCCATGTGGCGGGAACCGCAATAAGCAGCCGCCGCTTTTAGAGCGTGGAGGCCAGCGCCATGATGACGCCGATGCCGACGAGCAAAATTCCGGCCAACTCCCGTTGGCTCAGGGGTTCCTTCAGATAGAACCGTCCAAAGCCCAGCGTATATAAAATCTGCGTCTGGCCAACGATCCCGACCAACGCAACCGGCGCGTGGGCATAGGCAATGAACCAGCCCGCGGATGCTGTTGCCGCCAGCACACCCACTTGCGCCGTCACACGCCAACGGACCAGCATGGCGCGAAACTGGTCCGGTTCGCGGATGATAACGTAAAGTCCTTGCATCAAAGCCTGAAAGCCTAGGACGGCGGTGAGCACGATCAGCCCGGCATAGGTGCGCTCTACATCGGGCACTGCGTTGGCCGATTGTTTGATGAAGATGGCGGTCAGCGCAAAGAGAAAGCCGGCGCTGAGGCCCGTCAGCGCCGCCGGTTGTTTCAGGCCGCGCAGCCATTGCAACAATCCTCTTGCGCCGCCTTCGACCGACACCGACAATATGCCGAGAAACGCGATCCCGATGCCCAGCCATGCCAGCGGTGCCAGAGTTTCCCCAAGGATCAACCAACCGAGAAACGCGACGATCAAAGTCTCGACCTTCATATAGGCCGTACCGCTGACCAAGTTACGAAATCCGAAGGACATGATGATCAGGTTCGTCGCCAGCATCTGCGCAAATCCGGCGGCCCATGCGAACCACCAGAAGGATGCGTCCAGCGGGGGGAGGGTGCTCCGTCCGGTCGCCGCCATATAGCTGGCAAGCATCGCGCAGGCGATCGGCCAGCCAAAGAAGAAGCGCGACAGCGCAGCAGCGTTGACCGACATTTCGGCGCGGATGCGTTGCTGCACGGCCATGCGCCAGGCCAGGAACAAGGCGGCCAGCAGGGCTGCGGGGATCCAGATCGGAAATGTCAAAGAGGTCGCGCGTCCACGGTATCGGCTAGAAAATCGAGTATTTTCTGCGGTGTGCCGGGATCTTCTGGCGGATCATTGCGGGTTTTGTAGGCGGCGGTCAGGCCGATGGCGAGCATGATTGCCGGTATTCCCGAGAAGAAGAGATTGAAGAAAAGCGGTGCCTCATCGACGAACCACAATAGCAGCGAGAACAGGAAGAACGTGCCCACAAAGCCATTCCAGAACAGGAAAAACGGCATGGCTTTCCCCTGACGGATCGTACCTTCGATCAGTGTGCCGCCGTCATGTTCGCGCATCTTGGCTTTCAGATTGGGTTCTCCGCCATTTTGAAAACCCGGCCGCCGAAAAGTGAGAAACATTTTCCGTTCGGTTCCATTACCAAAGACATGGCGGTCCTTGCGCTTCTTCCGGCGCTTCATCTCCGCTTTCAGTTTTTCAGCAAGCGGGATCGGATCCATTGGGGAAAAGAGTGTGATATCTTCCTTCATAAAGAAAGCCGATCAAACCCCTTCGAGCAGCTTCTCTTTCTTGATCTTCTCCTGCCAGACCAGAGGCGCGAGATGGTGGACGCTTTGCCCTTCGGCATCGACGGCAACAGTCACCGGCATGTCCTGCACCTCAAACTCGTAAATCGCCTCCATGCCGAGATCTTCAAAGCCGACGACCTTGGACCCCTTGATCGCGCGGCTGACCAGATAGGCGCTGCCGCCGACCGCCATCAGATAGGCGCTCTTATGCTTCTTGATCGAGCCGACTGTATCGAGCCCGCGCTCGGCTTTGCCGACCATTGCGAGCAGGCCCTGTTCCAGCATCATGTCGGTAAATTTGTCCATCCGCGTGGCGGTGGTGGGGCCAGCCGGGCCGACCACTTCCTCGCCGACCGGATCAACGGGACCGACATAATAGATGACGCGGCCTTTGAATTCGACCGGCAGCTGCTCGCCCTTGTCGAGCATATCCTTGATCCGTTTATGCGCGGCATCGCGGCCGGTCAGCATTTTTCCGTTGAGCAGCAGCCGGTCGCCATGTTTCCATGTTGCGACTTCGGCGGCGTCGAGCTTGTCGAGATGAACCCGCTTGGCTTCTGCGGATGGCGTCCAGTTCACATCGGGCCACTCGTCCAGTTTCGGTTGTTCGAGATAGGCGGGACCGCTGCCGTCCAGCGTGAAATGGGCATGGCGCGTGGCGGCGCAATTGGGGATCATTGCCACCGGCTTGCCTGCCGCGTGGCACGGCCAGTCGTTGATCTTCACGTCGAGAATGGTCGACAATCCGCCCAATCCCTGCGCACCGATGCCGAGCGCATTGACCTTGTCAAAAATTTCGATGCGCAATTCTTCTATATCGCTGCGCGGGCCACGTTTTTTCAACTGCCCCATATCAATCGGATCCATCAGCGACTGTTTGGCAAGCAGCACCGCGCGTTCCGCCGTACCGCCAATACCGATGCCGAGCATGCCCGGCGGGCACCAGCCCGCACCCATTTGCGGGACCATGTCGAGCACCCAATCGACGATATTGTCGCTCGGGTTCATCATCTTGAATTTCGATTTATTCTCTGACCCGCCGCCCTTGGCTGCGACATCGACACTGACCTTGTCGCCCGGCACCATCTCAACATGGAGCACAGACGGTGTGTTATCTTTGGTGTTGCGCCGCGTGAAAGCCGGATCTGTGAGGATGGAGGCGCGCAGCTTGTTTTCCGGATGAAGATAGGCGCGGCGGACACCTTCATCGACAATTTCCTGCATCGACTGCGATGTTTCATCGAGCCGGCAATCCATACCCCATTTGACGAAAACGTTCACAATGCCGGTATCCTGACAAATCGGCCGGTGTCCCTCGGCGCACATCCGGCTGTTGGTCAATATCTGTGCGATGGCATCCTTGGCCGCAGGCGATTTTTCCGCCTCATAGGCTTCGCCCAGCGCCCGGATATAATCCATCGGATGATAGTAAGAGATAAATTGCAACGCGTCGGCGACGCTTTCAATCAGGTCGGCGGTTTTAATCGTGACGGTCATCATGGCTCCGGAATTGGTCTAAGGATGCGATCCGGATGCCTTTTGGCGGATATGATGAAAGTCGGCAAGTTTTTGTATGGTTTAGCGGCAAACTTCCGCGTGATCTCTGATCGGCATCAGGCGGGGATCAGCACACCGTCATAAAGCGGATCTTCCAACGCGCGTCCTGCGCCATTGGCAACACAGGTCAGGGGATCATCGGCAATCGTGACCGCAAGGCCGGTCTGCTCGGCGATATGTTCGTCAATCCGCCCGAGCAGTGCACCACCGCCGGTCAATACAATACCCTGATCGACAATATCCGCGGCCAGTTCTGGCGCTGTATTCTCAAGAGCGTTGCGTACGCTATCGGTAATCTGGCCAACAGGTTCTGCTATCGCATAGGCAATTTCGGCCTCGGTGATGATGATCTTGCGCGGCATACCCCTCACAAGGTCGCGGCCTTTAATATGCATGGTGCGCCCGTTATCGACCGGGCTGACCGCGCTGGCCATTTCATGCTTGATGGTTTCGGCCGTGGACTCGCCGATCGCCAGATTATGCTTGCGGCGGATGTGCGAGGTGATCGCGTCATCAATTCTGTCACCGCCCATCCGGCCGGAGGTGCTGTAGGCAAGTCCGCCCAGCGACAGCACCGCCACTTCGGTTGTGCCGCCACCAATATCGACAACCATCGCGCCAATCGGCTCGGCGACCGGTATGCCCGCACCGATGGCCGCTGCCATGGGTTCCTCAACGAAGAAGATGCGGGAGCCGCCTGCGTTGGATGCCGCATCGCGAATTGCCCGGCGCTGCACATTGGTTGAACCGGACGGGATACACACAGCAATATCAAAGCGTCTCAAGATGCCGGTTTTCTTGTCATGCACTTTGTGGATGAAATGCTTGATCATCTGTTCTGCGACATCCAGATCCGCGATCACGCCGTCTTTCAGGGGACGAATGACTCGAATATTATCGGGTGTTTTGCCCATCATCAATTTGGCATCGGCACCGACAGCACGCACTTTCGTTACGCCGTCATTGGTCTCCAGCGCGACAACAGAGGGTTCATTGAGCACGATCCCGCGATCCCGCTGGTAGACGAGGGTGTTGGCAGTGCCGAGGTCAATCGCAATGTCGTGCGACTGGAGCTTGAAAAAACTACGCATGATAAGTGGTACTTTTGAAAAGAAGAATCACATCTATGATGTGACATGATTGTGAATGCTAATGCTGCATGGTCAATGAACCTACGCTGTCTGGTCCAGCTGTGCTCAAAATGGGTTTGTTCCTTTACATTTGCTAATGGGATGAAGTTGGTTCAGCATCAGATGCAGACGGCAACACCTGCTGAGGAGATGATCTATGCGTATCTTCGTAACCGGCGCGTCCGGATTTGTCGGCGGCGCGGCGACCAAGGCCCTGGTAGATGTCGGGCATCAGATTACCGCAATGTCACGCAGCGAGAAATCGGACGCAGTGATCCGCGAATTAGGAGCGGAGCCGGTTCGCTGCGATCTTGAGACAGTGTCCTCCGAACATATTGGTGATGCCGAGATCATTCTGCACAGTGCGGCTTTCGTGGAGGCCTGGGGCCCCAGGGATGCCTGGTACCGCTATAATGTTCTGGGAACGCAAACAATGTTGGTTGCAGCCCAGGCGTCTGGTGTGCAGCGTTTCATCCATATCGGCACAGAGGCGGCAATCTGCCGCGGCCAGCATGTGCGCAACGCCGACGAGACAGTGCCGCTGGCCCCGGATTCACCCTATCCCTATTGCGCGACCAAGGCGCAGGCAGAACAACTTGTTCGCCGTGCCAATCGCGACGAGGCGTTTGAAACTATTGTTTTGCGTCCGCGTTTCATCTGGGGCCCTGGTGACACGACGCTGTTGCCAATGGTCGAGGCTATGGCAAAGAGCGGGAAGTGGATGTGGATTGACGATGGCAGGGCGATGACATCGACCACCCATATCGACAATCTGGTTCATGCCATTTTGTTGGCGCTGACCAATGGCCGGGCCGGCGAAGCCTATTTCATACTGGATGACGGGACGATCAGCCTGAAGGACATGATTGGCGGCATGGCGGAAGCAAGAGGGTTGTCCCTACCAGACAAATCCATCTCTTCGGGCGTCGCCGATTTCGTTGGCCGGACGTCTGAAAAGATCTGGCGGCTATTGCATTTGCAGAGCGATCCGCCGCTAACCGCACATGCCGCAATGGTGATGTCGCGGGACTGCACATTGATTGGTGCAAAGGCAGAGAAGGATCTGGGCTATCGATCGATTGTGAGTCGAAGCGATGGATTGGCGGCATTGTAATAATATTGCCCTGCTCTGAATCATTCAAACACCACATATGGTGTCACAAATGAGTCATTCACACCTGTGCATGGGTTGTGGATATTTTTTTTGTAAATTTTGACCCACCCTATTGCGTTTCGGTGAAGGCTTAGAAGGTCCACGCGTCGCTGCGCTGCAGCATGAATCGGCTGTCGACGAAGCGATTCATTTATACGACGAACAGAGTCGTTAAAATGTCATTTACCCTCTTGCATATAATTCTGATTCAGCCACTATAGGTTGTGGTTAAGCCAAGGGGGCACACCAACGTATAGTATTACTTGCCGATAACGCCGACTCGGTGGACGGCACCCTTTGGTCTAAACCGCAAGGAATTTTTTCGGGTTTTTGGGCAAAAATAAATGCCCGCCCAGGCTGTAAAAATGTTATGTTCAACGGCTCGGCCGCAAGAGATTGTCCGAGTCGAACAATACGAGAACAAATGGCCCGGTATTAAACCCAAAGCACGGCTGGTTTTCATGGCCAGTGATTGGGAATGGTTTGGTAGTTTGATTAGGGGGCTTTGATGGATTTTAGAGATAGCCGGGATGATGCCGGGAATAGTGATAGAGATATGAGTGAGAGTGAAATGGGTGCCGAAGTTTTAGACACGCCAAAAGACAAATCCAAGAGCAAGGCCAGGAAAGCACCGGTGAAAGAACCAGAGATCAGCAAGAAAGCTGCCTCTGAAGCAGCCGCGACAAAGCAAAATGACGAAAAAGAACTGAAAGCGGAGCGCGACAGCCATAGCGTCGAGAAGCGCCGGTTCAAAATTGTGCAGGATGAAGCGCGCGATGATTTGCTGACCGATTTTGGCAAGGAAACGCTGAAAGACCGCTATTTGCTTCCTGACGAGAGTTTTCAGGACCTGTTTTCGCGTGTGGCCGATGCCTATGCGGATGATCAGGAGCATGCCCAGCGGCTTTATGATTATATCTCCAAGCTCTGGTTCATGCCGGCAACGCCTGTGCTGTCCAATGGCGGCACCGGTCGTGGTTTGCCGATCTCTTGCTATCTCAACAGCGTCGATGACAGTCTTGGCGGCATCGTCAACACCTGGAACGAGAATGTCTGGCTGGCCTCCAAGGGCGGCGGCATCGGCACCTATTGGGGTGCTGTGCGCGGCATTGGCGAGCCGGTTGGCCTGAACGGCAAGACATCGGGCATCATTCCGTTCGTCCGTGTGATGGACAGCCTGACGCTGGCCATCTCTCAGGGCTCGCTGCGACGTGGTTCGGCGGCTTGCTATCTCGATATTGACCATCCGGAAATTGAAGAATTTCTTGAAATCAGAAAGCCTTCCGGTGACTTTAACCGAAAAGCTCTCAACCTGCATCACGGCGTATTGCTGACCGACGAATTTATGGAAGCGGTGCGTGATGGCCGGGAGATGGATCTGAAATCACCCAAGACCGGTGAAGTGCGCGGCACGGTTGATGCGCGCTCGCTGTTCCAGAAACTAGTCGAGACGCGTCTCGCCACGGGTGAGCCTTATATTATTTTCAACGACACGGTGAACCGGATGATGCCCAAGCATCACCGCGATCTGGGTCTGAAAGTTTCCACATCCAATCTGTGTTCCGAGATTACACTGCCGACGGGTCGCGATCATCTGGGTGAGGACAGGACGGCAGTGTGTTGCCTGTCCTCCCTAAACCTCGAAACATGGGATCAGTGGAGCGGAGAAAAGGGCTTTATCGAGGACGTCATGCGTTTCCTCGACAATGTCCTGCAGGATTATATTGACCGCGCACCCGATGAAATGGCGCGCGCCAAATATAGTGCCAGCCGCGAACGCAGTGTTGGTCTGGGCGTGATGGGCTTTCACAGCTTCCTGCAGGCCCGTGGCCTCGGCTTTGAAAGCGCGCTGGCAAAATCGTGGAATATGAAGATCTTCAAGCATATTTCAGCCAAAGCGTCCGAAGCCAGCATGATGCTCGCCAAGGAGCGCGGACCTTGTCCCGATGCGGCGGATCAGGGCGTGATGGAGCGTTTCTCCTGCAAAATGGCAATCGCGCCAACCGCGTCGATTTCGATCATCTGCGGTGGAGCCTCTGCCTGTATCGAACCGATCCCGGCGAATATCTACACGCACAAGACGCTGTCCGGCAGCTTTGTGGTCAAGAACCCGCATCTCGAAAAATTGCTGCAGGAAAAATCGAAAGACAGCACCAATGTCTGGAACAGCATTCTGGAGCAGGGCGGCAGCGTCCAGCATCTCGACTTCCTCTCGGCGGAAGAGAAAGACGCGTACAAGACCAGCTTCGAGATTGACCAGCGCTGGCTGCTTGAACTCGCCGCTGACCGCACCCCATATATTGACCAGGCGCAGTCGCTGAACCTGTTCATTCCGGCCGATGTCGACAAATGGGACCTGCTGATGCTGCACTTCCGCGCATGGGAATTGGGCATCAAGTCGCTCTATTATCTGCGCTCGAAATCGATCCAGCGCGCCGGCTTCGCCAATAACGAAGAAGCGGTGAACAGCGGCGTCGAGGCGGACAATACGCTTGACCCGAAAACGGTCGAGCTGATGACGACGCAGGGCACCACCGACTATGACGAGTGTCTGGCCTGTCAGTAAAGCCTTTGCCCACTGCCTCCTCCCTTTGCTCCTTTTGGGAGGAGGCCGTTTTCTTCAGTAAGCTAAAGGTGCAATCATAATCCTCTCCCGCTTTAGGGGAGAGGGTTTGGAAATAGAGCGGAGTATCGGAAAAAATGTCACTTTTGGAAGCACGGAAAACCTACAAGCCCTTTGAATATCCATGGGCCTATGACTTCTGGAAGCGGCAGCAGCAGATTCACTGGATGCCGGAAGAAGTGCCGTTGGGCGAGGATTGCCGCGACTGGGCGCAGAAGCTCACCGATCATGAGCGCAACCTGCTCACGCAAATCTTCCGTTTCTTCACGCAAGCCGATGTCGAGGTGCAGGATTGCTATCACGACAAATATGGCCGCGTGTTCAAACCGACCGAAGTCAAGATGATGCTGACCGCCTTTTCCAACATGGAAACCGTCCACATCGCCGCCTATTCGCACCTGCTCGACACGATCGGCATGCCGGAAAGCGAATACTCCATGTTCCTCGAATATGAGGAGATGAAGGACAAGCATGACTATATGGGCACATTCGGTGTCGATACGGACGAAGATATTGCCAAGACGCTGGCGATGTTCGGCGGCTTTACCGAAGGGCTGCAGCTGTTCGCCAGCTTCGCGATGCTGATGAACTTCCCGCGCTTCAACAAGATGAAGGGCATGGGGCAGATCGTGTCCTGGTCGGTGCGTGATGAATCGCTCCACTGCGAAGGCATTGTCAAAATGTTCCACACATTTGTGCAGGAACGCGATTGCCTGACCAAGAATGTCAAAGAAGAAATTATCGACTGCTGCCAGAAAACAGTGCGGCTGGAAGATGCGTTTATCGATCTGGCGTTTAGCGACGGTCCGGTGACCGGCATGACCGCGAAAGAGATCAAGCGCTATATCCGCTACATCGCCGACTGGCGTCTGGCGCAGCTGGGCTTCCAACCGATCTATATGATCGAAGACCACCCGCTGCCTTGGCTCGCGCCATTGCTCAACGGTGTCGAGCATGCCAACTTCTTCGAAACCCGCGCGACCGAATATTCCAAAGGCGCGACCAAAGGCAATTGGAACGAAGTCTGGGACAGCTTTGACCAGCGCAAAGGCAACAAAATTATCGGCATCGAAGCGACCGATAATGATGATGACGGCGAAGATATGTTCGAGCAGGCGGGGGTTGCTGCGGAGTAGGGATGAGCGGAGTTCCGTACACTAGTCGGGGCATAAACCCAATTCTTGCGGCACTTCTAAGTGGTCAGGCTATGACCACGCCTTTTGAATCCGTTGAACAACGTCTCAAACCCATTCTCCAAAAATGGGGTAATGGCTACCTCGTTAGAACTAAACCGAGTGGTTCAATCGCAAAGGGTACAGCTGTAGCTAGTGGATCAGATGTTGATGTCTTTGCATCTGTAAGTTCAGGCTGCCCAAATTCGTTGGAAGAAATCTACAATACGCTTTTTAATGCTCTGTCGACCGCGGGTTATTCCCCACGGAGGCAAAATGTGTCAATTGGGCTAGAGGTTATGGGATACAAAGTTGATGTAATTCCTGGCCGGCGTCAGTCAAGTCATGGTAACAACCACTCTCTTTATCGCTCGAAAACTCGTTCTTGGATAAAGACCAATATTGATCATCATATCAGCTACGTTCGAAACTCAGGAAGAGTAGCTGAAATAAGGCGGATTAAGAGTTGGAGAAATCGGATTGGTATTGAATGGCCGTCTTTTCACCTTGAGTTGTTCGTCATAGATGAACTTCACGGTTGTCCTCACAATGCGATAGAGCAAAATCTCCGAAGGGTTTTGGATGCTGCAACAAAGTCGATTTTTAGACCACTGATTGACCCGGCAAATACTAATAACAGAGTCAGCGATGATATGGATTTGACGACAGGGATGTCTATTTCGGTTGCTGCATCAAATGCACTACTCAGCAACTATATCTAAATGAGTAATCAAGACTTATTGTCTGAATTGGTTCGCTATAAGGCTATAGAATTAGGCCAAAGTCTACATATATCTCGTCAAAGCTCAGACCACGGTCCATCAGTTGGCAGTGCGGCTGAGAATGATTGGCAAAAGTTCTTTAGAAGCCTGCCAAAACGATACGATGTTACCGAAGGGTTTGTGGTTTCAAGCGACGGTGAAAAAAGTCCGCAGTTAGACTTGATCGTACATGATAGCCAATATTCACCATTGGTGTTTTCCAAAAGTGGTATCAACTATGTGCCTGTTGAATCGGTCTATGCAATATTTGAGGTCAAGCAATCTGTGAGTGTGGACGGTCTTCGCCAGATAAAGTTTTCGGCTTGCGCAGTGAGGTCGATGAATCGTCGTTATTCACCAGTAAGGATAATCAACAAAGATCGAGTCATTGGCGAACCGAATTATATACTGTCGGGGATATTGGCATTGTCATCAGGATATCAGCCGCCAATGTCGAAGGCCCTACAAAAAAGTATGATAGAGGGTAAAGACGTTGAAAAAATCGATCTATGTTGCGTAGCTGAAGCGGGATACTGTGTGATAAATCGCGAAGGCGAAGTGCGTATAGAAACCGGACAAGAGGTACTTGGTAATTTCGCATTCGAATTGATGGCCGAACTTCAACGCGAAGGAACCGTTGGACCTATTGATATTCGCTCGTACACTAGACATTTGAACGACTAGAGAGTTGGAAATTTAGTTGACGTGACAGTTTACTAAATACACCGAGCAGTTAGCCACCCATCCTAACACCAATCCCGCCGAAAACCCTGCCACTCTTCCGCCAGCCCTTCGTCGACCAGCTGCGTGCCCAGACTTTTCCCGCCGCGTGTCACAATGCGCAGGTCGCGGCCATATTGGTCCTGATCGCGGGCGATTGACTCAAGGGCAAATCCATCTGCATTGAGCAAGCTGAGCAGGCGCATCTTGGCGCGCTCGCCCAGACGTTTTTCCGCCGCGCAGCCGGGGCTCGAAATTTCCGGCGTGTTGATATCGGCGATGCGGATCTTGCGTCCTTCAAACCAGAATGTGTCGCCGTCGACCACGCAATTGGTACGGGTGGCGCCCAAGCAAATGCCAAAGCTGGCGCGATGCGGATCAATGGCGGCGCTGTGCGAGGCGGGCGGCCCGCCGCTGAACCAGATGGCGGCAAACAGAGCGGAACAGGCCGCCAGCGTGATAATCGCAAAAGCGGGCCAGCCCATGGTCGAACGGCCGATATCCTCGGGCAGCGGGCGAAAGGGGCCTTGCTGCGCCCGCCGAAACGCCTCGCGCTGGCGCGCCGGTGGGAAGGGCGTGATTGTGTTCCTGCTCATCGGGAAAATTTACCGGGAGGATGTTTAGGAAAGGCTAAAGCCCATCTATTTTGCCCATTGCCGACAGCCCCATCCATTCGCTGCCGGATTAACCAAAAAAATGCACCAATATGCAATGGTTTGATGCCTATACTTGATACAATAACAAGAAAGGCACTCTCCCATGTTTCAGCTTGTTTATAAAAGTAAACCCGCACCCGGCTATGATCCGGATGAATGCACTGACATATTATTTCAGTCGCGCCGCAACAATCCCCAAATGGGCATCACCGGCGCGCTGCTCTATACCGGATCCTATTTTGTTCAGGCGCTGGAAGGCAGCGAGGACGCTGTTCGCACGGTCTATGCCAAGGTTAAAAAAGACCCCCGGCATGTCGACATTGAATGTCTGTCCGAACATGAAATAGAAGAAAGCGAATTTGGTCGTTGGACAATGGCCTTTCCCCGAACCAAAGTGACAGAGCATAGCGATTTGGAGCATCAGTTGGAGTTTATGACATCCAACGCTTGTGAAGAAACGCGAACATTATTTTCGAAATTTCTGGCCAAGACCCGCCGGAAACAACTGCACTAAAATTATGTTGGAACGGATTAGCACCGGGTCTGATCGGTGCTACCACGCCCCTTAGGACATTTTGGTCCATCCCGGCCTTGTAGAAATACGTACGAGTTGGCCGGCGGGCGTGGATTGTTCTGCACAGCCTATATTGACCCGCCCCAAACAGGGCAGTTGGTCTATCGTCCTAACGCTTCTGCTTAAACACCTTCTTCTCGACATATTCCGCGAAATCCTTGGCATAGGCGTCGCGCAGCTCGATCTGGGCTTTCTCGATATCTTCCTCTGTCTTGGGCGGAAAATATTCCAGCGGGTTTTTCACCTGGCCCTTGCCGACCTTGGTCTGTTTGTCGCCGTCAAATTCGCGGTAGATCCAGCCGGTGAACAGGTTGCTGCCATACATCATCGCCTTGTGATAAAAGATATGCGTGGTGGTGAGCTCGGCATAGCAGGGCGCGGTGGAGTCGGTCAGGCGCTTCTTGTCCTTGACCGTCTTGTTCATCGCCTTGATCTTGGCTTTAAGCTCGGGGTCGTTCTTGGCATCCTCGTTAAACGGTGTCGGCTCCTGCACGATGATCTTATAGCCATCGAGTTTCAGCGTTTCGTTGATGCCGAGCTTGTTGAGTTCCTCCATCTGAACCTCTGGGCCCAGATAATCCTTCATCAGATCCTTGACCGTTGCCACCCGGTTCTTGTGCGCTGCCTGATCCGCTAGCGCGCCGACAATGCCAAAGCCGGAGAGCAGGCCGGTATTGATGCCGATATAATTTTCCGTCGGCCAGACATGCAGTTCACAGACCGATCCATCGGCGGCCAGCTTATAGCTTGGCTCTGGCACCGCTGGTGCTTCGCTGACCGATGCGGCCTCTGCCACTGCAACAGTTTCTTCGACCATGGTCTCGACGGCGGCGCCGCCCGACGCCTCTGACGCCTCGCTGGTCTCCTGCGCCATGACAGGTGTGGATGCAAAACTGGTGGCTGCGGCCAAAGCGGCCAAAGTTGAAATTCTGGTCATTTTACTCTCCCCCAAATGCGCCATAAAAATGCAGCATTTTGCATGTGATGAGCAAGAAAAAATGATGTCACAGAATGTAAATATTGCATGGTTTGAACGGTTTAGGAACAGTCGAGAGGGAGGGGGCTCTTGTCAGGGACCAGCCACAAAAAACCCCGCCGGATCGTTCCGGCAGGGTCTGTGTGTTTCGTTTGTCAGCGCGGCTTAGGCGTAGCTGACTTTCACATTGGTCTTGCGACGACGGAGCGCCCCACCGATGGCACCAAAACCAAGGATCATGAACGCCCAGGTTGCTGGCTCCGGCACGGCTGCCGAGACATCAATATTGTCGAGGTTAACCGAAGTGCCATTAGCGGTGAGAATGAAATTAAGCTGGTCAATATTTCCGGCAAGACCGCTAATGGTCTGAAAACCACCCGGGGACAGGCTGCCGGCTAACGAAAAGACCGAACTCCCGTTTAAAAATCCGTCAACCTGATATTCGCCTGTACCGTTTTGCGTTGTCAGATCGAAAGAGTTGAAGTTGAAGATGCCGCCGAGTACCTGGACCGAGCCGACTGGTCCGCCGCCAAAGACAGATCCGAAAACCAGGCTTGGCTCTGGGTTACCGAAAATATGGCCTTCAAAAACATCACCGCGGACGGCGCTGACGGTGAAACCATCTTCTATATAAGGACCGGTAAAGACGTCGCCATTGGAACCGCCCAGATCATCAAACGAAATAACTGCAGCCTGCGCAGGAGCAGTCAAAGCCATAGCTGCAACAGCAGCCGAACCGAAAATCAATTTCTTCATAAAATAACCCCATAAGTCCCGGTCAGAAAACCAGGAAAGTAACGCCGATTGGCGCGTAGTGATGCGAACCCTAACGAATTATTAACATTTTTTGCATCTGCGAACAACTGATTCGGGGAGATCAATTCATATGTCCCGATTTGGTACATGAAACCTGGTTTGTCCGCCTTCCTGAAACTGTTTGGCTATCATGGCCGAGCAGGGCTTCATCGCGAAAAAAACCGCTTTCCTACACGCTCTGCTTTGTGGCTTAATCGGGCGCATGATGACCAAACGCCCCACTACACCCAGACCCGATCCGCGCAGCGCCGCTGTCCAGAACCGCCGGATATCGCGCATTCCCGCCTTTACCCCGGTGGAGCTCAGGCGTGTGCGGCCGGATGGGTGGACGCCGCTCCGGCAGTCGGAGTTTCTCGGCCTGCTCGCCGAAACCCGCTGTGTCAAAAAGGCGGCGGAGCGGGTGGGGATGAGCCGGGAGACCGCCTATCGCCTGCGCCGCAAGCCGGGCGCCGAGAGTTTTGTTGCGGCGTGGGATGCGATCCTTGGTCCGCCGAACAGTCCCCGCGCTAAGGTCACACTAGATGGCCTGTTTCAGCGCGTGCGGCAGGGCCGCTACCGTCCGGTGCTGCGCGGCGGGCGCTATGTCGGGACATTGCAAAAACCCGATGAATCCGCGCTTTTGGCGGCGTTATCCCATCTCGACAGGGTATGTCCGCCAGAGGATTAGCCGGGGCAGATGGCGAAAGGTCACAGAAAAGAAAAAGGGCCTTTGGTGTGACCCGCTATGCTATGAAGAGGCTTATGAAGACCACACGCCTTATTTTCGCGCTCGCTGCGTTCTATGGCATAACGGTGCTGCTGCTGCTCGGCCTGTTCGGAGAGGCGCAGTTTAACACGGCAATGCCGCCGGCTATCACTCATCCCGAATTTTACTACGGCTTTCACGGCGTCGCGCTGGTGTTTCAGCTGATCTTTGTCCTGATCGCCATCGATCCCGTGCGCTATCGCCCGCTGATGCTGGTGGCGGTGCTGGAGAAGCTCGCCTTTTTTGGTCCTGCGCTGTGGCTCTATAGCAGTGGCCGTTTGGTTGAAGGCGGGCCGTTTTTCGGCGCGATGATTGACGGTATCTGGGCGCTGCTGTTTTTGCTGGCGTGGTGGTTGGCGCGACCGGAAGAGGAGGGCGGAGCTTAGGGGTGGGCACCGTCGGCGGGCGCGGACAAATCATTTGACCTTAACTGTATTATTGATACATAACAGTAATACAGCATGACCGGGTCGGTCCTGCAATATTACGGGGACTGATATCATGACACGCACACAGAAAATCCTATCCACTGCGGCGCTGGCCACTGGCGCGCTCGCGGGCTCAGCCCATGCCGAGAGCAAGCCGGCTGAAACCGAGGAGTCGATAGCGGCGGATTTGGCTGCGCTCGATGCGCGGCTGTTCAAGGCGGCGTTTGAAACATGCGATATGGCGGTGGTTGAAGAGCTGCTGGCGGAGGATATGGAATTCTATCATGATCGTGATGGTCTGTCCTACACCAGTAGCGCGGCCTTTATCGCGGACGTCAAAAGGGACTGCGGTGGCGGCAAACGGGTGCTCGTCGCGGATAGCATGACCACCCATATGATCGGCAATTTCGGCGCGATGCAGCAAGGCCGGCATGAATTTCATCAGGTGATGCCCGACGGCTCCAGCATCGCCCGCGAAAAGGGCGTGTTCATGCATATGTGGCAGCGCACCGCGGAAAACAGCGCCGGCTGGCAGATCAGCCGTATCATCAGCTATGACCATGAAGGCATGTAAGCGATGGGCTCATTGCGTGTATCCGGTCCTGGGAGGGGAAGGCGGAGGCTGGCCGCAATGGTCCGTCTCCGCTGACCGGGGCGAGGTGCATTCAAGGCTTTGACCCAGATCAAGGCGGCCCATATGGATTGCCGTCATTCTGCATGTTCACCGAGGAACAATGCAGGATGACATTACATGACCCAGTGGCCAGTGCTGATCTTTATCGGGATGATGGGCCTTTTTGGCATCGGACTGATATACGCCACGATTGCGGAAGAGCTGAGAGAGCGGCGCGAACAGGCTGGCGGTTGAAAGAACCGCTTTCCTACAAATATGCTTCGCTTCTAATAAGGCGTATGACTGAAACGAATCAGCCAGGCTGAGTTTTGTTCACGGCAGTTCCTGGAAATTAATGCCACGGGCCGTTTACTTTTCACAAAACTGTCATGAAACTGACAGGATGGTTGCGCTGAAACACGAGTTAGCGGTTTATGCGATTGGTGGACTGGGGGTTCTGGTGGGTGCCTTTTGGTCAGCAGACTTTCGTCATGGCCCGTTTTTTCGGGAAGACGGGATTGTCGAAATGACAGCAGCGATCTTGTTTCTGGTCGCGCTGATTATCGGTGTGTGGCGGCAACTATACCGCACGCTGGTCGGATTTGCTCTTTGCGGACTCGCGCTACTCGCCTGTTTGAGCGAAATCAGTTTCGGTGCGCGCTATTTGGGATTTGCCATGCCTGCAATGCCGGGCGGCGGCGAGCTGGACGGGGCGCAGGATCTGGTGATGCTCGCTTATCGCGGGTTGATGAACAGCGGTAAGCAATTGCCGGCCGTTATTCTGGCGATTGTGCTGCTGGTAATGGTTGTGTCATTTGCTTGTCGCAGTGGCTATGCGGCACGGATGATAATATGGTTGCGAGCAGACAAGGGCCGATTGGCTATCTTGCTCTCCCTGGCCATCATCGGGCTGGCGGTGGTCATTGATATTATGGAGGTCGCGCGTTTGCCGAAGAGACTCTGGAGCTGTGTGGCGCCCTGCTGATGACGACCGCTGCATTGCGACTGCGACGCGGAAAGCCACGCCGGATTTTGTCGCAGCCACGCAACGCCCTGGCGACAATTGCAGGGGATGAATAGTCCTGTTGGGTTTCGTTCATATTTCTGGCGTTATTTCTGACAATCGGAAATAACGAAGGGAGTTTGAGATGAAAAAGACGATGATAAGCCTAACCGCCGCTGCCCTGTTCTTGCCCGTTACGCCGGCACTGGCCGATGCCGGCGGCTATGCGGATGGTGGCGTGCCAGCTGCCGGATTCTACAGGGTCAGCGATGACGACTGGGACGATGATGATGATCGCTATTACAAGCCCCGCCGGATGAAGCGCGGGGACCGCTACTGGCGCGACCGCGACGGGCGCTATCGTTGCAAGCGCGACGATGGAACGGTGGGCTTGATTGTCGGCGGCGCCCTGGGTGCCTTGCTTGGCCGGGAAATTGATGGCGGTCGGGATCGGACTGTCGGGACCGTGTTGGGTGCCGCGGGCGGCGCGCTGCTTGGCCGGGAAATAGATCGCGGTGAACTGCGTTGCAAATAGGCCTTCGGGCTGCGTGTTAGCGCAAGTCCGCTGATTAAAACAAAACCCGGTCCTGATCGTTTTCAGGGCCGGGTTTTCTTGGGGGACAGGAAACTGGGTTTAGGGAGACAGGGTTCAGATAATCAGGGATGCGGCGTTTTGCGTAGCAGGGACAATGCTGGCGCCAACAAACAGCGTCGAAGAGATAAGGGCGGCGATGGCGGCGGTGATTTGGGCGGTGAAGTTACGGGGCATGATGAAATCCTTTGGGGGTTTGGTGCCGGTCCGCTGATTAGCTTATCAGGGACGCGGCATTTTGGGCTGCTGGGCCGACGCTGGCGCTGATCATGATTGCTGCAGAGAACAGAGCGGCGAAGGCGGCGAATACCTGGTTTTGAACATTGGTGGTCATGATTATTTTTCCTTTTGAATTGGGGTTGGTGATTATGCGATGAAAGAAGCGGTGTTTTGAACGGCTGGGCCAACGCTGGCGCTAATCAGAACAGCGGCGGAGAACAGAGCGGCAAAAGCGGCAACAACTTGGTTTTGGATATTTACGTTCGACATTTTTAAATTCCTTCTTGGTTTAATTTGGTCCTTCGCGGTTGTGGTTGCGAAGATGTTTGTAGCTTTGCATAGGGCGTGCCAGTTTTTGAAAAGTCATATAAATCAATGATATAAGATGTTTTGACCGTTTACAGAATTTTACTGGAAACCGGAAAGTGGGAAAATATACTAAATATTGGTTTGATCAATTGGTGACAATCACTGCTTCGAGGTTTGAGCACCCATATTTCGTTAATAACGCACTGCTAAGCCCTCCATTATGTTCGGACCGCGCCTCACCCGTGTCTTTGCCAGCCGCAATAATGCGCTGTGGTGGTCAGCCATGGTGCTGGTCACCGCTTATTGTGTCGCAGCAGAACCGCCGACTATGCCGGAAGGTCGTACCTCAGAAGGTCTGGCTGCAGGCAAGACGGCGGAAAAGCCTGCTGATCGATGGGCTGGTATGGAGGATGTGGCCAAAAAGCGTGGTGAGCTCTTGCCCTAAGATATGTCTGTCGGTGCTAGGTGGAACGTTCGATGCGCTCCACAAACGCATGCGCTTCGGCAAGTCCGATATTTTTGCTCTGTCGCACCCGTTTGATGGCTTCGATCTTTCTGCCGCGATGTAAAGCTGCGCGGACATCCCGGATCATCAACTCTTCTTCGCTATAGTCGCTTTCATCTCTAACAATAAGATGATCGTCGGCTTGCAGAGATGGAACAGGCTCGGGCGGGGTTTTCAGGTCCGTGGAAGGTTGAACCGGATCCTCTATTGAAAGCGACTTTATATCGGTGAGGTCTGCTGGAGGGGCCATAAGATCGTTGCGATCATGGCGCGGCCACAGCCACCAGATGAGGAGCAATACAAGAATTGTCGCGCCGACCCAAAGCTCTGTCGAACCAAATGTCATAAATTCCTACCTTTATCGGCAGAAGCTAATATTGCGCTGTCCCGCCGTCAACGCTCAGCATTGCGCCGGTTATACCAGCGCCGGCATCGGATGCGAGCAGCAGTGCCATGGCTGCAATTTCTTCTACTGTATTCGGTCGCTTGAGCGCACTTTCTTGGGCGAACATGTCGATCATCTCTTCAAAGGTCATTCCCAATCCCTTGGCAGTAGTGGGGCCGTTGTCGAGGATTAGATCGGTCAACACGAGGCCTGGGCATATGGAGTTTACTGTAATGCCCATGGTGCCGACCTCTTGGGCCACCGCCTTGGTCATGCCGTTAATCCCATGCTTTGCGATCGTGTAGGGCGCAAATGTTGGTTTGCCCATTTTCCCTTCGGTTGAGCTGATATTGATAACCCTGCCGGATTGCTGTGCGATCATCGGTTTAAGTGCTCGGCGGGTTGCCCAGAATGTGGAATAAATGTTCCATTTCATTGCTTCATCAAAGGCTTCGTCTGTCAAATCAACCAACGGGGCGAGGGCACCAGCGCCACCTGCATTGTTGACTAGAATATCCACTGTTCCAAATGTCTCTATGGTCTGATCAATAAAGCCCTCAACAGAATCCTGCTGCATGACATCCCCAGCGATGAATATGGCACGATCACCGGCATTGAGCTCGTCGAGCACTTTTTTCCCTTTTTCCGGATTGCGTGCCATCAATGCAACATTAGCGCCTTCTGCCAAAAATGCCTCGGCAATGCCGCGTCCTATGCCTGCTGTACCGCCTGTAATGGCTGCCGTTTTACCCTTGAGCTGCATGATCATCTCCCGTTGAAAATTTTCCTAGAGCTATCGATTGGAGGACAGAGCGGCAATGACTTAAAAGATTAGGCATCAGATTGTGCAGTATGCCAAAAGTTTGAAAAACCAGCGAAACTCTCGTTGCGTTCATAAAAAGAGCTCTGAATATTAACCTAAGATAAAATCAACATTCAGCAATCGGTCAATCGGTCATGCCTAAAACGATCCTTGTCGAGTAACAAACGAGTCGGATCGCGAAGATCCTTTTGGAGTAGAAGCAATGATCAACAAGGTTTTAGGAACACTCGCCATCACAACTGCTGCTATTTCAGCGATGGCATTCGCAACGCCTGCTGAAGCACGGGGTGGTTATTCTCAAGGCTATAATGACGGCTATTACCAGCGCATCGGTGATGACCGTCGCTATTATCGTCGCGGAGATTATTACCGGGATGATCGTTATTATGATCGCCGTGATCGTCGCTACTATCGCGAAAAGCACCGGAGTTATCGCGACAAACGACGCTACCGTAGCGATCGTCGCTATCGCGGCTGTGATCGAGGCACGGGCGGCACCATAATAGGTGCTATCGCCGGCGGACTATTGGGTAATGAAATCGCTGGTCGCGGTGACAAGACCGAAGGCACGATTATCGGCGGTGCAGTCGGTGCACTGGCGGGCCGTGCAATTGACCGCAACTGCTAAGGCGGGGAACAGCGTAGAGATTAAAGATAAGCCCTCTGTATTCCGTTCTTGAATACAGAGGGCCTTTCATTCCTCGCGTCGCGTATCGAGGAAAGGGGACCGTGGTCTAGAGCTCCGGTCCCCGTTTCTTTTGCTACCCTATCCGAAGTATCACCGGCGTGCCAGCATTGGCGGTATAGGGCCGATCCAGTCGGACAAATCCGCCTTATCTTTAACGAAATAAGGCTTGCCCTGACTGTTAAGATAAAAACGCTGCATCTCGCTGCGGTTAAAGGGCCGAGATCCCAGCCGTCCGAACACAGCCATTTGACCACCGGTTTCATCGACTGCGCGGTCCCGGTCCAACCCTTTTGACAAAGCCAAAGCCGGTTTCGGCGTGCGGGCAAAGGCGATCAGTTCCGGCATAGGCGGTGGCGAGAAGCCGTAATAGTTGGGTTGACTATCCGGCGACGTCAGCTGGATGACCTTGAGCCCGTTTCGACCATCGGCGACATACGCAAACAGCGTCGCGTTGGTCGAGCCGACAATCACATCTTCCGCATCATTCATCTGGCCACCAAATGTCTCCTTGCGATAGATTGCAGGTTCTTCCGGCTTGGTAATATCGGCGATGACCAGCCCCTCATCTTTCGCTGCGATATAGGCATAGGTTCGAGCGAGATAAAGGCGGCGCGCATTATTTAGCGGGATTGTACCGGATTCCACGGGAACTGGATTTTCCATGTCTGTGATGTTGAACAATTTCACGCCCTGCGCATCCGTAACCCAAATGTAGCGAAATTGCAGAGCAGAAGCCCGCGCATCCGTCATTGGTATTGTGATCACATGTCGTGGTTTGAGAGGATCGTTGAGATCAATGACTACTAGTCCGCTGTTCGCAGTAATATAGGCATAATGACCAGCTAGCGTGATGTGCTTGGCACCGTTCAAGACGCCGTCAGCATTCCATGTGACTGCCCGCTTGAAGAAGTTGTTGCGGAACTCGCCATCGGCCAACGTGTTGATGTCTACAAGGATCAGGCCTTCTTCGCTGTCGGTAATTACGGCATAGTTATAGATCGGATGAAACGCCTGTTCTTCATTAATTTCGCGCAGCTCTGCCGTGTTGCGTTCCGGCGCAATTGGCTGGTTGGTTGAAAGTGCCATGCAGGTCGCGTTTTTGGTATCAACATGTGTGTCATGGCCTAGCGAAGAGAATGGGGCTTTCACTATTCTTTCAGAAAAGCCCTTGTTGCCGATCGAGGCAACGTCATAGGCGCGAAAACCGCCTTTGCCTTCAGCGACAAACATGTACTCTCCGCGCAACTGCAGACAGCGGACGCTATCACCGGTGCCCTGCACGACATTGGCAAATTCTTCGAGCGCTTTGGTTTCGCCGGACAGATTATCATCCAGTCGCTCACCACGCACCCAGTTGATCAGTTCGCGTCCGTTGTCCTCAACATGCATCCGCCAGTAGTCAGGATAGGCATATTTTTGCAGGTAAGAACCGATAACCGCCTGTGGCTCATCCCATTCGGTAACGCGGACGGCTTCAAAGCCTTTTTCCATCCCGACCCAGGCATGCAGACCGACAAAATTCACAAAATTGGTGCCCTGCAAGAGCAGTTGCGACATGATTGCATTATTATCGTTCGCTTCGCTCAAGTGACAATCAGAACATTGTTTCGTCTCGGTTTTACGGACCGTGTGCGGGAAGTGTGGAGCAAAGGCTTGGCTCGAGAAGCCGATGGCCGATATCGGCGGCTGCTGCACATATATGCGTTCGCGGTTGATATTGGTTGAAGAAAGCACCAACGCTGAGGTGGACCGGACTGGTGCGATGATGCTGCCCTTTGTCGTTTGATGGCGACCGAGCTGGAACATCTGATCACGGGCTACCTGCGGATTGTAGGTGGCGTAGTTACGGGTCGTGCCGCCTTCATATTTATGACTTTCGGTTTGCCAGTTGGCCTCGATCGGTAAATGGCAACCACCGCAACTGGTTGTCCAGCTCAGGTGGCAGGTGAAGCAGACCATATTTTCGTCTTTATGGGCCCGATCCTCCATCGCCACGCCGGCACCAAATTTATATTCACCGGTCTCCGAAGCGCTTTTCGACATCAATTTGGCACGCGCCGATTTCAGATTAAAGTCGGGATGTGATCGATCGACACTGTCTTTAACCAGACTCATCCGCCAGCTGATTTTCGGATCGACGATGGACCTCTGGATCAGCACACGTTTGCCATTTGGATCCTGCATCCATTCAAAACGCCGCTGGCCATCTGGATTGCGGAGCAACGCCAGATTTTTGCCTTTCGGGCGTGCGGCGAGGTTGGATGTCATCAATGTTGGATAGGCGTCAGCCGTGCCGTGGCAATCCTTGCAGTTGATCTCTACCGCATTGGCGACTTCACCGTAGATCAGTCCATTACCATGACTATCCTGCGCAAAATGGCAATCGGCGCATTGCATACCAACTTCGGCATGGATGCTCATCATGTGGACTGATTTACCAGGGTTGATTCCGGGTTCCACGAATTTCGCTTCGTCCTCGCGGCGGAATTTCTCAGGATCACCATTGTCCACAATGTCGCCATCTTCATCCAACAAGTTGCCGTCGCGGTCGCGTTTCAGGATGGCGCGGAAATTCCAGCCATGACCATGATAGTCGGCAAATTGTGTATCCTTGGCTTCACTATTTAGATCATAGACATTGCGTAAGAAATCCAGGTCGCCCCAGAGTCCCTTGGGTGAAGCGGCCTCCGGATTACGGTCCAGAATTTTGCGAACTTCTTCGGCATCAGGATATTTTTGTTGCTTGTAGATTTTTTGATATTCTTCGTCACTCATGCCCTCTGGTTTAGGCGTCGTATTGTCCGGCCCAGGCCACATCAGTGGCGCATCGGATTCATAGTCCCACATCGTGTAGCCCAAAAAGCTGTTCAGGAAGATGTTCGGCTGGTGCATGTGACAGTTCATGCACTGGGCGGTAGGTATGGCGCGGGTGAAGGCATGCTGGATTGGGTGGCCTTTTTCGCGTTTCGCCGGGTCTAATTCGGCACTGTGATCGTCACCATGTCCATCATCATGGCCGTCCCCATGATAGGCAGCTTTCTTATCATGACTCTCCTTTTTGCTGTAAGAAGCGTCATAGGTTCCAAATTTGCCAACGCGATGCTCGCCCTCTTTGAGATTTCGGATCGTTGGATCTTTGGTCTGGGTCTGACCGTCGCGTCCATATTTCGCCCAGATCAAGCTGTGGCGCGGTTCGCGGTCATTGGCATAGACTACATGACAGCTGGCACAGCCGGACTGGCGATAATCACCGGGTTGATCATTGGTGCCCATAAACCAGGTGAATGGGTCATTCAGTCTGGTTTTATGGATGTTCAGGGCCGGAATGGCCACACGCAAGCCGGTGCCGGGGCCGCGGTTGGACTGTTTCAGGTCAGGGCGACCCGGTTCCTCTAACCGTTGTATGATGCCGCCAATATTGGGAAGGCCAATTTCTGGGAATTGCGTGTTGATGTTTCGACCACCGCGCTCGAACACACGGAAAACATCGCCGGGCGGTATCGTGTGCCAGGTTGGCAGGGGATAAAGAATGGGCAAAGCGCCGCGCTTCTTCTGTTCATCCGTCACTGTGCCGTGTGGACTGCCAGGAGACTTGATCGTCGCAGGCAGGCCTTTGCGCGTATAGGCTTCGCCAAAGACATAATTTTTGAACGGCACGATACCGTTGTTGTAAGCTGCTCCGCCCCAGAGCATCGCTCCGGTGGCCATTAGCGACCGTTCGGACGCCTCGATAATTTCCATATGGCAGGCACCACAGGATTCTCGCGCGACGCGGTAATCTGACGGATTGACGAAGCGGACAAATTCCGGTGCTTCCTTGTTGAGCAAAGTATAGCTGCGCTTTGGATTGGCGGAAGAAGGCCAGTGCCAGCTTTCGGGATATTTGGGGAGAACGTGCGCTTTTTTCAGCGCAAACATATATTGTGGGCTTTTCTTGCCCCAGCCATTGTCACCCGTCACACTCGCATCGCCGCCATGACAATCCACGCAGCCGAGTACCACGGCGGGCGATTCATGCATCGTTTTTTGATCGCTGTCGGTGTGGCAGGATATGCAACCCGTGCTTTTGCTGTTGGCGGCGTCCCATGTCTGGTTTTGCGGTGCTGGCGGCGTAAATGTATAGTCGATTTTCTGCGGCTTCTCTTTGCCAGCTGCAAAGGCTGGAGAAGCGCCGAAAAGGATCAAGCTAAAGGCGAACAGCACCGCTGCAACAGCCCATATCCCGTACGATTTGGATTGCGCGGATAACAGAGGAGGAGAGCGAAGCTGCATATCAGAAAGCCAATATTGCGTTGAAGAGGATGGAATAATGGAAATCACGCTTGTCCGTTTGATCAAACAGGTCCTTGAAACCCTTGCCGGGAAGCAGCGCAGCACCGGACAATCGGAATACGATATTCTGGTTCGCGTTGGGCCGATATATTGCGGCAGCCGACAGGTCCCATCCGATATCCCTGGGAATGGACCCTTCGACGCGCAGTGCCTCGAGGCTCTCGGTCTTGTGGAACCACAAATGATTGGCATTGGCCGATAGCCGGAAATCAGGGGTCAGATCTGCATCGACACCGACTCCTGCCAAAATGGTGCCCGGATTATTAAAATTGCTCTGACCCTGCTCCTTTGAAGACCGTAGCGAATTTAATATACCGTTCCGACCATTGATACTGATAACGCGCCCGCCACCGGCAAACGGTATGGTCTGGCGGATCCAGTAACTGGTGTCGGCGCCGGCAAAGATCGGATTTTCGAAAATCGCGTCAAAACCAGCTTCAGTATTGTTATAAGGATTGCCGTCACCGCTCGCAAAAAGGCCCGAAGCCCGGAAACGCAGGAAATCAACATCATAACTGGCTTCGGCAGCAGCAAAATAGGCCGCAATCTTGGCCGGTTCGCTGGTAAAGATGCTGTTGCGATCCTCTCCAAAGGCTCCGTAAACCTGACCCGAAACATTGATCCTTCCAATGCGCCCATCAACTGCATAACCGGGATAAACCACATCATAAGCTCGGCCCCGCAGGTCACCGATCAAAGCAGGGCGAACCGGGAAACCGTTATCGTCTATTTCGACATCACTCTGCTCGCGGTTCATATTATAGGTAACACTGAACTGGCTGGTCAGGCCGACAAAGGGTAAATCCTGACGATAGAGATTGGCAAAAAGGATGTAGCTTTCGCGCGGTGTCTGCAAAATATCGTTGAGGCCACTATTGGTATCTTTTTCGAGCTGTACGAAGGCACCGAGATTATATTGTACGCGGTTATTATCGCGCGTTCCAAACAGGCGGAAGCCGAGTTGGTTATCCTGAAACAGGAAGCCGCGAAAGTCAGCCTGCATCGGCTGGATACCGATACGGAAGCTATCAAAGTCATAACGGGCAGAAGTATTGCGGATGTGATAATCGAAAAACGCTTCTTGAACCCCGACAAAATAGTCCGTTCGATTGGATGTCTTGGATGGTTCGACAAACAACACGCGGCGTTCCGGTACGTTCACATGGTTGATCTGTGTCGCGAGCGTCAGCCGATACTCGACATCAGGTGGCTTGTAAGCTGTAGAACCCTTTATCAGAGCCACACCGGTAATGAAGGTCTGAGCATAGACTTCCGAACCGGAGCGTCCGAACACGTCGATGCTACCGGACCGTTCGGTGGTTTGTACGCCCACAGGAATTGGAAAACTGCGCGGTTCGATCACCGTGTCGGAAATAGCGTTGACGACAAAAAACCAGTCGTCGCCTTTCAGAAAGGACGGTTTTTTGTCGGCCGGAATTGGCTTGTCGCCCTTCAGCACATTTTGCGCATAAGGGTTGGAGGTGTTGCTACAATTATTCTTCAGCGCACCAAACACCTTATAGATCGACTGATCACCGCCTTTTTGTGGACACAAGGTCTGTAATATCCGCCAGCGGTCGGGGACAGGAAACTCATCCGTTGGAAAGGCTTCTGGAGGTGGTGCACTAACCGCGCCGGGATTATTCTGGATGATACGGTCCGGTAACTCTTTCGGTACGCCTGGGCGGCGGCGTCCATCGATCAACGCCTCGTCCGCTTCCAGGCCGTCAAAGTCCATTTCGAGCTGTTGTGATTCCGCCACTGCAGGTTCTGTTATCGTGGGATCTGCAACCGGGGGTGAGGCAAGGTCGACTGCGACTTCTTCTTCTTCTTCTTCTTCGGGTTCAGTTTCACCGACCGCCAACAAGCCGGCACCTGCATCTATTTCGGCAAGGTCAAAATCAGAATTTTCAACCTGCATCCAGTCAAATTGCTCGCTCGCCAGTAAAGCAGCAAGCGACGTCTCCATTTCTTCAATGGATAGGCGCTGCAATTCCATTTGCTCGGCCTGACCCGACATGACTGTCATAATTGGCAAGAAAGAGGAAGATAGGGCGGGCACTTGCTTTACAGTCCCTCACAAACATTTTGGTCGTCAGTATCGAGAAACGGAGCAAATGGACAGTTCACGTAACGCAAACGGACCTGCGCATCGCCGAGATCAACAACGACGTTGTCGGCGCGGATGGCTTTTGGCGCATTGCCTATCCCGCCAACCCTCAGGCCAGCGTTGTGGAGGCCGAGGAAGCTGATCATGTCATCCTGATCAATGCCGTCACCCGACACACCGAGGCCGCCGATGAGTTGATCGCCACGATAAATCGGAACGCTGCCAGGGAATATCTGGATGCCATTTTCCAGCCGGTTCTGGCCTGCCACGGCATCCGGGGTGTTGGTACAGCGCATCGGCGTGTCTGTTGGCGATGCGCCGGTAACAAAGGCCAGATGCTGGCCGAGATTGGGGAATATTAACGCTGCTTGCAAGCCTGTGGCCAATGGGTTGAAGTTCTCAATCGGACGTGACAGCGGCCCGGGAGGGCGACCCAATTCTCCATCGGGGAAATAGGGACGTGACAGATTACCGCCGGATCGATCGGCAAAGGCTATCCCACCTGTAAGCGCATTGGGATCATTCAGAAATGTACGGACGCGCTGCACGAATGCGGCAACATCGGTATCGGGATTACCGAGCAGATCGGATGCGGCAACGCTATTGGAAAAGAAGGAGGCGGTGCGCGCCTTTTGCAGTGAGACATCAGTCCCGAAGATCGGTGCATCAGGTGACCGGACAATGCCTAGTATCTCGCCGTGCGTGTCGACGATTGATATTGATACCTGTGCACGGCTATCCAGCGGTTGCCGGATCTGCGCGCGCGCGCGGGACATGATGATAAAAGCTTCTTCCAATATCGCCCGTGTTTCGGCCTCGGTCAGCGGCGTGGCTACGCTGGCTCCGTCGGTAGCGGCGCGGATTGGAAAGCGGTTTGCGCCGGTACCATCGGACAGAACAAAGGCATCACGGTTCTTGAATTCTGCTGCCGTCGACGCCCGGATGCCAGAGCTCTCTGTGCCATATGCCGAGCCAGAGATGATCGCACCTGCCGTATAACCCGTTACCGCAATCAGATTGCCCGACGTTCCATTGATGGCGGCAAAGTTGCTTTGCAGCGGCGAGAGATCGTTCACGACCATATCGCTGAACCGCAAAGACGTGCCATCCACGGAAATCCGATTGGCAGTGATCGCCGCTGGTGGGGCAAAGCCCTGAATCCCGGCAAGCGCGATCGCTTCCTCGTCGTCGACATCAATGTCCAGGATATTGGAATCGAAGCCATAATCACCGTCGCCCATGACGCCAATTGCTCCGACCACCACGCCGTTCTTATAAAGCGGCAATCCGCCGGGATCAGCCGATAATCCAAGGGGTGACCGCTTCGGTCCTATCAGAGCGGCTGCACCAGCGTTACCGAACCGCTGATTGAGATCGGAACAGGGGAGCTGACTGAACTGCACACCAAAAAGTGGCCCACTTTCTAATCCCGCTGCGGTAGGGGCAGGGGGGAAATGTTCCTGGACAATCTGGCTTGCTGTACGGGTCGAAAAGGCATTCCCGGAGCTTGAGAGATAGGCGCCGGTGACTGCTTTGGCGATCGCGCCTGCTGCTGCTGGCACGTCGACGTCTTGTACATCTATTCCGGGATTATTGATCGTGCCCAGAGCTGTTCGGGCGCTGGTGGTCGCGGTGGCGCGTGCGCCGTTCATTTCAAATACGGCCAGCACATTGCCGACCCTGTCTGTAACCGCAATAACCGAAGGCAAATTGCGCGCCGTCGCTTCTCCGACCGCTTGCGCGATGACGGTTTGCACATCTGTTACGCTAAGTGCCTCTTGCGCGGGCGGTGTAAACGCGCCGCCATTACCGTCAACCGGCGTTGGCGTCGGAGTGGGTGTTGGAGCAGGTGAAGGCGATGGTGTACCACCAAAATCATTGCTGCCGCCACCGCCTCCGCAAGAGGTCAGGACCAAGGCAGCTGCCGAGATTGCAGCGGTGAAACGGAACTTCCGCATTATCGTAGGGCCCTTATGGTTCTGACAGCACTGCCCAGCGCTCGGCGGAATTGCAGAGGTTTGTAGCTATTGGGTTCATCGACGGCCTTATAGGCGACGTTAATCTGGCCACGCAGACTGGCGGCTGCGGATTCGCTGACCTGGCCGCTATTCACCAAGCCATTCAGCAGCGTATCAATCGCCATGACCGCTTGTACGCTACCTTCATAGTCGGTGAAACGCGGGGATATAGCCTGTCCGGCGATAGTTTCCATAATCTGGAAAGTCTGATCCCGGCCAAAGCTTGCGCGAGAGAAGCGGTCAGCCAGTGTCTGTGCCGTTTGACGCAAGCGAGCGGCTGCTTGCACAGCCGGTCCACGACCTTGACTCATAGCCGCATGGAATGCTTTTGACTGCGCTTCGAACTGACCCGCCAGATCCGGAGCAGCCACTTTAATCGCCGCGCTGAGCATGATCATATTTTCGTCGTTATAAGGTGGCATGCCCTCCGGAATGGGACGGCCAGGATTGTTGACCGATGTCGGTCTGGCCGATGCATCATCATAGATCCGGCGATGACAGCTATGGCAATCATAGAAATAAAATTCAGGGAACAGGCCTTCCTGCGCCAATGCCGGTTTGGCAAAAAGGTTGAGTGAGCGTTCCAATGCCATGGATTGGCCGACGGCCCAGAACCGAACGCTATTGGTTCTGCCTTTGCGCCGGACATAGTCGACATCTTCGTCATGATGCTGTTGCAGGGTTGAAAACAGGTCGAGTTCGAAGGAAATACGGGGGTGGCCGGCCGCCATGATGCGGTGATCAACAAACTGGCCGCTCTTGGCGCTACCGAAATGGCAATCAAGACAAACGCTCGCACGCGCCTTGGGATTATCGAGTGGGATCAGGCCAAGCGAAACATTCTTTGCGTGGTTCGCGCCGACCGCATAATGCGCAGACAACCAGGCTGACGATGGACCATGACAGGATTCACAACCAACACCGTCACTCATTTGAAAGCGCGGACCCTTTTTCGCTGCCGGTGTGCTGTGGCAGCCCAGACATTCTTGGGAAGACGCAGCGTCCTTGATGCCGAGACGTTGGGCAATCGCAATGCTGCGGGGTTCGCGAAGAACCCGAAACGCACGACTATGCGCGCCGCCGGGTGTTGATTCTTCCTGCCAGCGCATCAATTCATCCTGGCGTACGATTTCGCCGTCGGCTTCTTGCCGGCCATGGCAAGTGGTGCCACCGCAAGTTGCAACGCCCATGTAGGTGCCGCTGGCTAAATCTTGCGCTGCTTCAACAGGGGCCGGTGTGGCGATGGAAGATATGAAGAGAGCTACGCCAGCAAGCGCAAAACAGAATAGACCAGCAGCCAGCACGGACCAGCTACGTCTCCACGACAGATTTTTCCCCATTTGCATCGTTGCTTTTCCTGATCCTGAGATCAGGCCCCTCTGTAAGCTCGACGCGACCCAAGTCGTTAACTATGTTTTGCGTATTCTATTATGCTTCATTGAAACCTCAATGCAACGGTAAAAAACCTCGAATATGGTGGTTTTTCTATGACTTGCATCACTGTTTTTGCTTTACTTGCTGTTCAAACGTTGCCGATTTACCACTTTAATGTGGTTTGACTGCACACTCATGAGAATTGCCTTGAATGCGATTCGGTTCTTAGACTTTGCGCCTGATCACCAGATTCCGAATTTCCGTCATATCCTCCATCGCGAATCTAATGCCCTCTCTTCCTAGGCCGCTATCCTTGACGCCGCCATAAGGCATATTGTCAACGCGATAGGATGACACGTCGTTAATCACGACGCCGCCAACATCGAGACGGTCCCATGCATCCAGTGTTTTGAACAGGTCACGGGTGAATATACCAGCCTGCAAACCGAACTTGCTATCGTTAACTTCGTCCAGCGCCGCGTTAAAATCACTGAACTTGGACAGCAGAGCGAGCGGGCCAAAAGCTTCCTCGCGATTGGCAGCGGCGTCACGATCGACATTTTCCAGCAAAGTTGCTTCCAGCATATTGCCGGTCCGATTGCCGCCGCAGAGCAAGGTCGCGCCACCAGAGACAGCATCTTCAATCCAGCCATGCAGGCGCTTGGCCTCGCCTTCGGAAATCATTGGGCCAATGAACGTGTCGCGATCTTTGGGATCACCGGCGATCAAGCTCTTGGTTTTGGCAACAAGCATATCCTTGAACCTGTCGTAGACCGATTCATGAATGATGATCCGCTGTACGCCGATACAGCTTTGGCCGGATTGGTAAAAGGCACCAAAGATGATCCGCTCGAGCGCATCTTCCAGATCAGCATCATGATCGACGATAACGGCAGCATTGCCGCCAAGCTCCAGAATAACCGGCTTTTTGCCCGCTTTGGCTTTCAGATCCCAACCAACACCGGGGGAACCGGTGAAAGAAAGAAGCTTGAGCCGCTCATCGACCGTGAATAGGTCTGCACCATCACGGCTCGCGGGCAATATTGAAAATGCGCCTTTGGGCAAATCGGTTTCGGCGAGGACTTCACCCATGATAATCGCGCCCAGCGGTGTCTTCGACGCCGGTTTCATGACAAATGGACAGCCTACGGCAATTGCCGGAGCAATCTTGTGTGCCGCAAGGTTCAGCGGGAAATTAAATGGTGAAATGAAACTGCACGGGCCAATTGGTACCCGCTTCCACATGCCCTGATAACCTTTGGCACGCTCGGAAATATCAAGGGGTTGCACTTCACCATAGTTGCGTGTGGCTTCCTCAGCGGCAATCCGGAATGTATCAATTAACCGGCCAACTTCGCCTTCGGCATCCTTGATCGGTTTGCCCGCCTCGACGCAGAGCGAATAAGCGAGTTCGTCAAACCGTTCTTTGAACCGGTCGACGCAATGTTGCAGCACATTTTGCCGCTCATAGCTCGCCATACGCGCCATTGGCTCGGCAGCTTCGACAGCGCCGGCAATGGCTTCTTCAATTACGTCAGGTGTCGCAAGTGCGGTTCGAAAAGCCACTTCATTGGTGAACTTGTCGGTGACTTCCAGGTCGGTATTCGGCTGGGCTGCGACATTATTGAGGTAAAGCGGATAAACGTCTTTGAGTTTTGTCATGATCTATCCTCTTAAATCTTTGCGCTGAGTTCCTTGATCTCAACGTTGAGGATACGATCATTGTCGGAATAGTCCACCGGACAATCGATCAAATGCACGCCTTCGCTGTTGAGGCATTTGTCGATCGTTTCCTGCAGGTTTTTCGCGCTGGTTATCCGGTGGCCATGAGCACCATAGCTTTCTGCATATTTGACGAAATCAGGATTGTCATATGTCAGCCCCCAATCTTTGAAACCCATATTGGCTTGCTTCCAGCGGATCATGCCATAGCTGCTATCATTCAGGATCAGCACTGTGATATTCAGCTTCAACCGGACCGCTGTTTCCATTTCCTGACTGTTCATCATGAAACCGCCATCGCCGCAAATCGCCATGACTTTGCGATCAGGATAGACCATCGCCGATGCCATGGCAGAGGGTAGGCCCGCGCCCATGGTTGCCAGAGCGTTATCGAGCAACACAGTATTGGCCTGGCGTGCCTTATAGTTGCGAGCAAACCAGATTTTGTAAACGCCATTGTCGAGACAGATGATGCCATCAGCCGGCATTTTTTCGCGCACCACTTTGACCAGATGCGGCGGGTAAATCGGGCAACGCATGTCGTCGTCCATAGTGGCGGTATGCTCTTCTTCAGCCGCACGCGCTTTGTACATATGGTCGAAATTCCAAGAGCCGGAAGGAACAATATCTTCCTTCATCTGCCAGATCGCATTGCCGATATCGCCGATCACTTCGATTTGGGGAAAATAGACAGGATCAACTTCAGCTGTGTTCATCGAGACGTGAATAACTTCGGTTCCGCCGGCTTTCATGAAGAAAGGCGGTTTCTCGATTACGTCATGGCCAACATTGATGATCAGGTCGGCGGATTCAATCGCGCTGTGGACAAAATCATTCGCTGACAAGGCGGCACAGCCCATAAATTCCTTGTTGGTTTCATCAACTACGCCCTTGCCAAGCTGTGTCGTGACAAAGGGAATGCCGGTTTTTTCAATAAACTGGGTCAACATCCGGCCCGTGGTGGTGCGATTGGCACCCCCGCCGATAACCATGATCGGTGATTTTGCGCCTTCGATTTTTTTGGTCGCCGCGCGCACTGCTTTGGGTTCGGCAATAGGACGCCGGGACAGGCTGGGCGTGATAGGCGTGGAATCGGTCTGTTCATCCGCAACGTCTTCGGGAAATTCAATGTGGGTTGCGCCCGGCTTTTCTTCTTCGGCCAGACGGATCGCTTCACGAACGCGGCTAGGGATATTATCCGCAGAAGCCAGTTGGTGTGTGAACTTTGTAATCGGGCCCATCATGTCGACCACGTCCAATATCTGAAACCGGCCCTGTTTTGATTTCTTGATCGGTTTCTGACCAGTGACCATCAGGATCGGCATGCCGCCCAGCTGCGCATAGGCTGCGGCAGTCACCAAGTTGGTGGCCCCGGGGCCGAGTGTTGCCATGCAAACACCGGTTTTACCGGTATGCCGTGCGTAGGTCGCCGCCATGAAGCCAGCGCCTTGTTCGTGCCGGGTCAGGATCAGTTGGATTTTCTTGGAGCGCGACAGGCTGTCGAGCATGTCGAGATTTTCTTCGCCGGGAACGCCGAAAAGATATTCTACGCCTTCATTTTCAAGACATTGGACGAATAAATCAGATGCTTTGGTCATGTGGGTCCTTCCCTGATCGGCATGATCAGTGTTTGCTCAAGATTATGGCAACGACCCCGGAATGATTTTTCCCCTCCAGAAAAAGATTCATCCCTACCCCTATGCCGTTGGTTGATAAGTCAAAATTTCCTGTGAGTCACGTATCAATCGCAAAATTTATAAATGGCTCAATAACCGCGATCAAGATCAGCCACCGCGACCATATCGCCACCCGTCTGATAACGCTTCAGATTTTCCACAAAGCGGGCAGCAGCGCGCTGAAACATGCGGGTCTGGGCAACACCTGAAACATGCATGGTGATGAAGCAATTGGCGGCGGTCCAGAGGGGATCGCCTTTCGGCAGCGGCTCGGGATCAGTAACATCCAGCATCGCGCCGCCAATGGCTTTGCTGTTCAAGGCCTCTACCAGTGCTGGCTGATCAACCAGCGATCCGCGCGCGACATTGATCAACCAGGCGGATGGTTTCATGGCCGCAAATTCATCCGCGCCCAACAGTTTTTGCGTTTCTGTCGTTGCAGGTGCGGAAACGATTACCCAGTCAAACTCGCCGAGCCGCGCACGCCAGTCATCGGTTCCAATCACCTCTGTTCCCAAACCGGCGGGGTCATCGCTGGCCGTTCGCCGGACAGCCGTGATATCCATATCAAAGCCGGACAGCTTTTTCGCAACCTGCTGACCGATACCACCATAGCCAATGATCAGCGCCTTGCCGTCCGTCAGTTCGGTTGTCCCGGGAGCTTGTTCCGGCCATTCCTGTTGGGCCTGAAGCTCCAGCAGTTTATCGGTCCTTTTGGCTGCAGACAGCATTCCCATGACAACAAATTCGGCAATCGGAGAGCTGTTGAGGCCAGCGCCGTTTGTGACGATTGTTCCCTGTTGTTTGAGCTGATCCAGCGGAAAATGTTCGACCCCTGCGTAGATACTGTTAAGCCATTTCAAGCTGGTCGCGGCGCTGAGTACCTGAGCCATCTTGTCTTTGTCATACATGTCGAACCAGCCGATTTCGGCATGGGGCGCTATTTCAAGAGCTTCTTCGGTACTAGTGAACCAAGTGACATCCAGATCACCGCAATGGGGTTCGACAAGCGGGCGCACGAGAGATGCCATGGCGGCTATTGGTTTACTCATATCGAAATACTCCATTCCCAGCGTAGCGGATCGCCATCCATAAGGTCGACGCCCTGAGCCGTCAGTTCATCGCGGATTGCGTCGGCCGCGGCAAAATCTTTGTCTGCTTTGGCTTGCTGTCGCAAATCCAGCTTTTGCTCAATCTCTTCCTCAGTGATGGTTGCCTCTTTCGGGCGTACCCGAAGGTCATCCCGTGTCAGTGCTTCCAGATCAAGGCCGAGTATCAGGTCTATTTCCTGCAAGAGGGCCATACGCTGGAGGGCATTCACTTTCTTGAGTGAAAGCAGATCTTCCAGCAACGGAATGACGGGGCAACTGTTGAGATCGTCACTCATGGCCGCGTCCAGTTTATCACGCATTTCGACAAGCTTGGGGTGAGGAGGTTGCTCATCTTGCTCGCCCGATAGGCGATCCTTCAATCGCTCCACGCCCATAATGATACGTTTCAATCGTGTCAGCGCCGCGACCAGATTATCCCAGCTAAACTCCAGCTCGCTGCGATAGTGAGCCTGCAAGCACATCAGTCGATAGGCGAGGGGATGGATGCCCTTGTCTATCAGCAATTGTAGCCGCAGAAATTCGCCTGAAGATTTCGACATTTTGCCGGTTCGGTCGATCAGGAAATTATTGTGCATCCAGAAATGCGCGCCGCTGTGGTCGCAGCCGCTGTGCGCCTGATTCTGAGCGATTTCATTGGGGTGGTGGATTTCGCGATGATCGATGCCGCCAGTATGTATATCAAAGGGTAGGCCGAGCAACGCCTCTGACATGACCGAGCATTCGAGATGCCAACCTGGTGCACCCTTGCCCCAGGGGCTGTCCCATTCCATTTGCCGCGCTTCGCCCTCCGGAGTCTTGCGCCAGATCGCAAAGTCAGCGGCATTACGCTTGCCTTCGACAGCGTCGATCCTGCCCTCACCGTCCTCGGTTGCGGCTCGAGCAAGGCTGCCATAACCGGCGACAGTCGAGACATCGAAATAAAGACCGCTGTCCAGTTCATAGCAATGCTTGTCGGCAATACCCCTGGCATAGTCTATCATCTGCGGAACATAATCGGTTGCTACAGACCAATGCGCAGGCTGCCGGATGTTCAAAGCTTTGACATCTTCCCAGTAAGCCTCGGTATAATGTTTGGCGATATCCCAGATAGATTGCGCTCGTTCCGCCGCCGCTTTTTCCAGCTTGTCCTCGCCAGCATCGGCGTCATCGGTGAGATGTCCGACATCAGTGATATTGATGACGTGGGTGAGCTTATAGCCTTTCCAGCTCAAGGTCCGCCCAAGCAAATCGGCAAAAACATAAGCGCGCATATTGCCGATATGGGGATAGTTGTAGACTGTCGGGCCGCAGGTATAGACGCGGGCTTCGCCTTCATGAACCGGAACAAATGGCTCGAGCGTGCGGGTGAGGCTATTGAACAGCTTCAAAGGATGTTTGGTGGTGTCATTCATATCCACCGCCTAATGGCTTGGGATATAAAAGGTCAACCAGTCAATTCACTCCGCCGGTTCCAGCGCGTCTTCTTCCTCCGGACCACCTTGACCACAGTTTTCGTCACCTTCGGCGCATTCGGAATTTTCATCTTCGTCTGCCGCTTCGTCGCTGACCCAAAGGTCGTCATTACCGGCGCCTGTGACCGGTTCATCAATCAACGGATCATCGACAAATTCTTCCGTTTCCTTGATCTCGATGAGATTGGTCTCAAACGGATCACTCACAACGGTCCCGTCCTCATTTGGTGTCACCTCTTCCTCGATAATATCCTGGACAGGATCATCAATCTCGGGATCAATCTCTGGCGTAGGTGTCGGAGTTGGCGTAGGTGTCGGCGTTGGAGTTGGAGTTGGAGTTGGCGTAGGTGTTGGCGCAGAGCAACTGGCTGGATCAGCAATGATACAGCCATTAATGGTGCTTTGTGCGGTAAAGCCTTCTCCGATTCCGACGGCTCTCAATGCTGGAATGCCAGTGTCGCCATCTACTGTACCGTTCACTATTATGACCGGTGGTGTGGCTGCAGAACCGTTAATCTGCACCGACTGGCCCGTAAACCCGCGTCGGTCATCAAAATCAATGCCGGCGCCAGTGTTCTGGATCAATATACTATCGGCAACAGTGAAGGTCAGGGCGCCGCCTCGAATGACACCACTATCGATAATGATGCCATCATTATTACCCAATCGACCGTCAATGGCTGGCGTTCCCAATCCCACGATGTCGGCGAAGGCCTGATCGGTCATGGCGAAAATATTGGTCGCGGTGAGGTCGATGAAACCGGCAGAGCCAAATCCGCCATTGGCATCTGTGAGCTGCAATATGCCGCTCGCGTTATTGATAAAGATATCGTCGGAGGCAGTCATACTTAGCATGGTGCTGCCCGACGCATTGACGACGTTAAGATCGCCATCCACGCGGATCGATTGTTCCGTGTCAATCGTCAGCGTTCCGGAAAAGCCAATATTTGCCATCTGCGCGCCGCTGACATTATCTCCTGTTTGCACCATAAGATCCTGAATGATAAGATCGGGGGTGCTGTTACCCGTCGCGACGGCAAAGAACGTCAGATCCTGATTTGACTGGATCCGTGTAAATTCATCCTGGTCCAGGCTAAACACGCCAGCCGTCCCAGCGCCGCCCAAGATGACCTGATTATTGCCATTGCTCTCGATGAAAATATCATTGGTCTGGGTGAATTCGCCGAGTTGACCGGATGTACCGATATTGATGTCGGCCGACGAGAGTGAGATTGTTTCACCAGTGGCCAGGGCCTGAATGTCGATGAGATTGCCCGCAACGATCGTCAAGGCGTTGTCCGCGTTGACGGTGTCATTAATCCTAACATCAACAGCGGCAGTTACATCGATATTGCCATTTGCGCTTACAACCGCCTGGCCCGTGATGCCTGACGGAGTGCTTCCGAATACTGCTTCACCGATGAACACCTCATTGAGTTCGGCACTACCGGCCAGGCTGGTCAAGATGATATTGCCAACAGCACTGGCATCATCTGCTATCAAGTTACCGACGGTAACAATATCGATATCGCCGGCATTGGCTGTTGCAACCACTCTCAACGCGCCATCGGACCGCAGGAACACGTTGTTCCCTCTTGCGCGCAAGATGCCGCTGACCAAGGCATTGTCACGAACCGCTACATCGCCATCAGAGGCGGTAAGGCTGGCTGAACTGACATCCAGATTGTTGATCTCTACGCCCAGATCACCAATGAAATTGAATGAGCCACCACTGGCTGTTCCCACTGTCACAAGACCATCGGCGCTTGCGATGAGACTTTGTGCAGCAACGCTTCTGGCGGTAAAATTATTGCCAGCGCCAGCTCTTATGAAGCTGTCGGTCGTGACATTGCCGAATATGATTGAATCCTGGGCACTCAAGTTAAGTTCAGAAGCGATCTTGCTCGTGACGTCCACATTAGAAAATATAATGTTGCCTGAAGCAAAGAAATCGCCCTGACGTGAAATATCAAGGTCCCCACCAATGTTGATGTCACCATCCAAGGCACGGATTCGCAAGCCTTCGGTAAACCGAGGATCACCATTATCGCCTGTATCGGCGCCGCCTAATGTTACAGATGTGCCTTCCAGAAGCGTTTCGTTGACCGAAATGACATCATTGATCATCACCGCGCCAGTTGCCAAGACCGTTAAGGTGGTTCCGGCATCCAGAACATTGCCAGAAACCGCGATACCATCAATATCGATGGAATCCCCTGGTGTGGCAGAGTTAATATCTACATTGCCGGACGCAGCTACGGTGAGTGTCGAGCCAGCGCTTAACAAATCACCAGTTATATCGCTGCCGCTCAGATCGAGCATGTTGCCAGCATCTACAGATCCAAAGTCAATGAAGCTGCCGGACGACAAAGTTATATCGACGCCAGCGTTGATGCTTCCAACGGTTATATCGCCGCCATCAATGTCGATATTCCGGGCATCAGATGTTCCGCCGAGGAAGATTGATCCCGGAGCGAATAGAATGATGTCAGTGCCTGGAACGTTGATCTGATCAAAGCTGAAGTTACCGCCGGCATCATAGTTCACGTCACCAATTCCGACAGTCAATATGCCAACGCTCATACTGCCGGGTACCGAATAGAATCCTTCCGGTGTATCGCCGCGTCCTTCAACTGTGGTCAGCTCGCCGCCAGCATTGATCACGGCTGCGCTGATGCTGTCTCCGACGGTAATGCCCACGTCTGCGCCGCTGTTGAGAGAACCAGACCCCAGCAGGCTTCCGGCCGCATCGACGCCCAGCAATCCGCTGGTGAGTTCCGCATCAAGCAGGTTCACATCACCTTCAGTACTGTTCACGAATATTTCGTCACTGGCGATGAAGCGCGAAGGAATGCCATCGGCACCCATCACGATGTCACGGCGTGTGGATACCAATATCCGATTGGCGACAATGTCGCCATTTTCGATAACCGCCTGAACAGGAACGCCGTTCTGGCCAATTTCAACGATGTTGTCCGCACCCAGTGCGCCAAGGCATAGATTGCCTTCAAGACAGTCTGCGCTCAGCAAACCGTCATCGTCGGATTGGCCAATAGCGGCGATCACGGCGTTCGACGGAGCGTCGTTGATGTCAGCGCTGATGGAGCTGGCGGTTATTGTCCCCCCAATGCCATCCATAGCGTCGGCGGTCATAATCACCGCAAATTCATTCGCATCAATCGCGCCAGCTGCAACGATAGATGCTATGGGTGTCAGAGGCGTCGTAATAAGATCAGGAACCAATCCGCCAGCGTCCAGTATCAAGTTATTTGGACTTGCGAACGGCGTACCGAAAAGTGGCGTATCCAGAGGATTGGCGGCCGCCTCTACGCGCGCGCCTGTCTGGATGATGATATCGTCGCCCGTGATAACCGAAATGCCGTTGTCGGACACGCTCGTGCTGCCTGTCTGGAATATAGCATTACCGCCAGCTACCACCAGAATAGCGCCCGTAGAAGTGACGTTGCCGGTGATAGTTGCATCAAAGCTGGGATCATAAGAGGGAGTCGGACTTGGTGTAGGGTCCAGGCCCGCTTCAATGGTAATACCGGATTGCAAGATAGAGCCTGCACCCACGGGAGAGGCAATCGGAGGACCGGTTACGGCCCCGTCGTTCAGAGTGGCATTTTGCCCCGCCGTCAAATCAATAATACTCTGGGCCCGCAAATCATTTGCGAAAATATTTGCACCAGCATTGACACTAATTTGAGTGCCGGACTGGATAATGGATCCTGTCATGCTGTCAAAGTCGATCGCAGCATCAGCATCAAAGTCGGAAACCACGTCGATGGATATGGTCGGAACAGCATTGTTGATGTGACTCACCAGAATCGATCCGGAATTCGAGCGCAAATCGGCAATGCCCCCAACGGTCAACTGGCCCGTACCGTCAAACGCATATTCGATATTGCCGGCCACATTAACGGTCAAATCGCCCGCAACGGTGATCGCGCCACTATTTCCTGACATGAAGAAGCCGCTGCCCGGAGACGCAACAGCTAGCGCTTCTGCGTTGAGGGAGCCCAGACTAATCAATCCAGCTGGATCCGTAGAGCTATCGATAATGTCGATACGCCCGGCAAAACCGGACGGTGTTGATCCGTCACCCGAGTTGAAGCCGTTGGCGAAAAGATCAACATTTCCCGAAAGGTTCAGGATGCCGGGGCTGCCTTCTTGTACTTCCAGAATGGCGTTACCACCTGTCCCGATACCGCCGATACCGGCGGTTCCGACCGTCCCGTTAAAAGTGAAGCCGCCTGGTCCGGCGTCGCCGCCTTGACCGGTTGTGGTGATTGTTACACTATCTCCCGTGATCGTCCCGCCTTGCGCCAACAGCCGGGCAGTGCCACCTTGGCTATCACCGCCATCGCCGCCATCTCCTGCAATATTCGCATAGCTATAACCGCCTGCGCCGCCCTGACCCGCTGTACCTGTGCTGGAAAGAGTGAAAGACCCTGCACCATCTAGTGCAAAATTCGCTCCATCACGGACCGCTATCTCCAGAGTCCCGCCAATCGCTGAGCCACCGTTTCCGCCATCACCACCGCTGCTGCTGAAATCGGTAAAGCCCTCGGCCCCAAGCCCGCCAAAGGCATCTGCGGTTGTGACCAATGGATCGCCCACATTGACCAAATCTGCGTCAGCTCCTACGATTTCGAGCCGTGCAACACCGCCCGTGGCATCTCCGCCATTACCGCCATTACCGCCGATTTGGCGAGCAACTCCGCCGGTTCCGCCCGCTCCGATAGCCGTAACCACCGGACTATCTAGTACTACAGCCGAGTTGGTTATGTTGAGGACCGCTGTTCCGCCGTTGCCGGAGCCGGCATTTCCGCCATCAAGACCTTCGCCGCCTTTGGCGCCAATGCCACTGGCATCAACACGGTAAATTCGACTGACGGCGTCATCTTGTCCCAAGTTGATCGTCGCATTGCCGCCTGTACCGCTGCCGCCGTTGCCAGACGTCTGACCCGTGAATCCAACCGCAGGGATCGGATTACCGTATACACCATAGCGCGTCGGTGCATCTGGATCATTACCAGCGTCGCCGCCTCTTCCAATGGCGCTGACTTCGGTACTGGTAAAGGTAACATCGCCACTATTGTTATTGAAAACAGCAGTACCAGCTATAGCGTTGCCGCCATCACCGGCACGCGCCGATGGAGTAGGTGTCCCGAACAGTGCATCGCCGCCGCGCCCGCCGTCCGTACTGGCTGAAATCGAAGCAAATTGGGCTGAGATTGTAGCTGTCCCATCAAGATTGAAAATCGCGGTGCCACCAACCGAATCACCTCCGCGTCCAGCATCAACACCACTGCCATCGCCGCCTCGACCACCAAAGCCGCCCGCAGTGACGTTCAAATCGTTTGTGACGGTTAAGCTGCCCGCAGTGGCATTAAATGTTGCATTGCCGCCGATGCCTGATCCGGCATTACCAGCGGCTACACCTTCAACGTCACGGGCGTTACCTCCATCTCCGCCAAGACCATCTGCAGAGACTGTGAGACTGTCGACAGTCGCAGTGGCGCCGTTTAGGTTGAAGACAATGTTACCGCCTTGTCCGTCACCGCCATCGCCTACAACTCCTGGAGAAGCCGGGAATCCGAACGGCGCTGAATCGCCGCCAAACGAGGCGATACCACGAGCGGAGAGAGTTGCATTACCGGCACTAAAATTCCCGTCGACCAAATTAAAGGTCGTCAAACCACCAACGCCATTTCCGCCATTGCCACGAATTTGAATTGGGCCCTCTTCGATATCCTCAATGGACCCGTTGGCGCTCGCACCAAGTGTTTCGGCGGAAAAATTGCCGCCATTGATGAGGTTTAGCGTCAGATTCCCGCCGACGCCTAAGCCGCGGTCAGGCGACAAGGCATCAAGAACGTTGCTCCGTCCAGAAGCGCTGGCGCTGATCGAGAAGGAAGTCTCACCAGACGGACCATCAACAAAGTTCATGGTGCCGCCATCAACAGTGATTGTGATGTCGCCTGCTGTTGCGTTTCCGCCCTGCGTTACCGTTTCGGCATTTGCCGACGCACGAAATTCACTGCCCGTAATGCTGCCGCTATTTTGCACCGCGATATTAACAGTACCTGTGATGCCATCTGTCAGTGCACCGGCCGCAGCCGATGTCCGTCTGTCAGAACTAATATCAAAACGATTGGAAACCAGTCCTGCATTGTCGACCAACAGGCTAATGTTCCCGCTATTGGAAGGCGATCCGTCGACCACCGCACGCCCTGTTGCAGTCAATAGCAGATTATTGCTCAGGAACAGGTCCGAGCCATTGATCACATTCAGGGAAAGGTCGCCAGCGCCACCCAAACCATCAAAATCGGTGGCTAATTCAAGTGTTCCGCCGGTGAGATCAGTGCTGTCGAAAGTGACATTGAGTGTTCCTGGTGTCGCCTGGCTGGCAATTTCATTTCCTGCGCCGTCGAATGCCGCTCTGGCATCCGCGGCGCTGTCGAAACTCAGGCGATTGGTTATGTTGAGTACGGCGTTGGTGAATGTAGCGGAGATATCACCGGCATTGGCACCATTATCGGTCGGGGTGAGATTGCCGATGGCGTTGCGCGTACCACTGGCGCTGGCAGCCAAGCTTAATTCCTGCGCGTCAATTGTTCCGCCGTTCACAATAAAATTAATTGTACCACCGCTATTGGTGCCTCCAGCGGCGGTGCCATTTACGTTATCGCCGGCATTGCCACTGGCTTCGAGATCGAAGCCAAACCCGCCATCCATCAATGTGCTTCCAGGACCATCAATATTGACATTGATTGTACCACCGGTCGATTCACCGGCAGTTACCGAACCCATATTGGGCGCAGCGGAAACATTCAGCAGAGATGTTCTGAAATCTCCCCCGCTATTGATATCCAATAGTCCGCCTGCGACAATGTCCAGATTGATCGTGCCGCCCTGCGTATCGGTTCCTTCTTCAACCAGCGCAAACCGGCTCCTAGTTCCTGCCACACCGGCATTGGCAACAAATTCGTCGACGATAACAATATCACCAGAGCCTGTGACACGGCTGCCACCGCCACTGGCAAGGATATCGATTGTTCCGCCCTGTGTACTGGAAAATGCGTTTATCGTCAGACTGCCGCCAATTGTAATCGACGAGTCTTGCCTGGCAATTAACTCAACACCATTGACGGCATTCAAGGTCACATCGCCATCAATGTCGATGATACCGCTATCGCCGGCCGATTCCATGCGAAGCGAGTCCCCGGCGCTAAATTCCAGTTCAAGAGTATTGATACCCTGTGCGCCGGTGACCGATCTACCCAGAATATCCTCAATGACGATATCATTGTTGGCAAAAGCCTGAACATCGTTGCTGAAGTTCACATCGGTAACGCTGATATTGGCATTGCGTGCAGGATCAAAGGTTTCATCGATCGGATTGCCAAACCCGCCGTCGGACACATTACCGCCGGCGCTGAGAACGATACTGCCATCCTGTTCGTTCACCACAGCACCGGTTGCCGGAGTATAACCGATAGAGCCCGAGAGCAGCATCGTCATGGCCTGGTTCTTGGGGACAGCAACCATGTAGATTTTCTGGTTATCTGCAAAAAACGGCCCGAATGACTGAACCCTGGTGGGCCCCGTTGTTGTACCGGAATGGACAATGCCGGCGCTATCGCCACTGCCTACCGTGACGGCGATGTCAAACAGTCCGTTGTTGATCGTAAGATCTGCCTGTTCGGCCGCGACATAGGCAACCGAGCCATCGACATCGACGGTTCCGGCCTGTTCAACCCTTGGTGACACGAGAGCAACATAGTCGTTAATATTGGAAAAGGCTGTGTCGGCATCAATTGTTGCCGTGCTGGCAATGCTGACTGCTGACGAACTGTTGGCTGTGCCCCGAAAACGGATCTCTCCAGATGGACCGAACAGACCACCGCTGGTATCAATATCATTGGTGGTCAGAACCAGACTGCCGACGTTGAATACAGAGCCGGCGCCGGCGATAATACCGCCCGGACTATAGAACCAAGCACTTCCGCCTTGCGTGCCGTTTACCCGGGTATTTACCGTACCATTAAACTGAATCGCGCGAAAATCACCTGATAGACTAGGAGTGGGCAGGATGCGATTTAGGACGGTAAATTCTGCCGCATTGTTAAATGTGATCGACCTACCGGTGGGCAGGATATTTATGGGTGCAACAGTGGTGTCGAGCGTGGCCGTGTCAAGCGGTGCCCAGTTGATGATAGATTCAGAACCGGAAATAAAGACATTATCGGCCGCCGGTCCGGGAGACCAGCTATCTCCTGGCCCAAAGCTGGGGGTGGCCTGAAACGACTGGTTGGGATCAAGTGCTTGCGCTTGGGCGGTTTGCGCCATGGTGGACAGGAAGACCGCCGCAGCTGTTGCAGAGGCACCAGCCAGCAGTCGTAGCTTGCCCGCAGCAGTGTGCTTGCGCCTTGTTTCGCCCATTTTTTGGACGTCGCTTTTGCTTTTTCTGTTCTCTGTCATCTTCTTGCCTCTGGTCATCATCCGCCGCTTTTATTATTTATCGCGACCATGGTGCGAGTTGCACCGTCAGGGTCATCAACGCCCGCGCACTATCCCGCCGTGTCTGGAAAGGACCGCGTTTCAGCGGCACCACGGCCATCACATCCAGGCTGGCTTGACGGCCAAGTGTCGCGCGAATTCCGCCACCAGCGGAATAAATTTTCTGAGGGTCGCCTGGAAAATTCTTGTTCCAGACACCCATCAGGTCAAAATAGACATAGGGTTGCCAGGCGATGCCGTCGGGAGAGTCGGGAATAAGCGATCCATAGCTGACCTCCGTCTGCAAGCCGTAGCCGCTGTCGCCGATGATCGTGCCGGGATCATAGCCACGGCCGGTGGTATAGTTGCCGCCTGAAATCTCTTCGTAAGAAAACAGTGCGTCGGGCGAATATTGGAACCGCGGCTTCAACGTGAAAGCCAAAAGCGGGGTAGGGCGGTAATCGAGCTTCGCCTGTCCGCGTACGACAAAAGCGGTTGGATCACCGTCCGCCCGGGTTGGAATTATCGTCTGACCTATACAGCGCACAAAAGCGGGTCCGCATCCTTCACTGGCACCCAATATGCCAAGACCTTGACGCACTTCCAATGATCCAGCCATGCCCCATTTCGGCTCGAAGGCAGAATAGCCCCCGCGACCGGAAATGCTGCCCGGTTCTATCGTGTTAAAATCCATTCTGGCATAAGCGATCGAGAGGTCATCCTCGTTGGTTCTTATGCCGAAAATTTCAGTTTTCTGATCAATATATTCAAAGCCGATCGTCCCGAACAGATTGCGCGACTGTTTGCGAATGAACGGATAGGTGGCGTAAACGCCTGCGACCAGCGTCTCCGACTCAATGTCGAAATTGTTCACCAGCTCGGGATCAGTCCAGGCGTAGGTAAAATTGCCACCAAAGCGCAATCCTTCGCCACCGACACGGAATTCGTGACCGATTTGCAATACTTGTTGTTCACTGAAATCGGCGGTTGAAAAGGCACTGACTATAGTTTCATCGCCCAGTCCGGTAATCCCGTTAAACCGCGCGCGCACAAGGCCGCCGAAACGGCCGACCTGTTTTGATCCAAAATTCTGGATGTTGGCTTCGACATAGACTGGCGTCCGCACGACATTGAATTCGCCGATAACATCGCCCGGTTTACCTTCCGCCGCCGAAGATACCGGCCGCAAGGACAGCCGCACGTCCAGTCCAGGAATATCACGGGCAAGCAGCAAATAGCGTTCGGCTACATCAATATTGAAAACCGGTTCATTGGTCAGCCGGTCAATATATTGCTTTAGCAATTTTTCTGATGATCCGGCATCACCGCGCACTTGCACTGACGTCATCCGCGCCAGCAAAACGTCAAATTTGACGTTGCCGCCTTCAATGGTCTGGGGAGGAACCTGCACAGCGGCGAGATAGCCGGCACTGCGCAAAATTGTCGCCGCGCGATCCCGTATTTCACATACCACGGCGACCGGTACTTCTTGCCCGATATAGCCGGTATAGGCAGATCGTAATATTGATGCGTTGACCACGCCAAGCCCGCTGAAATCAACTGATTGCAGGGTAAATTTGACGTCAGCAAATTCAGGACTGGCGAGGGGACAGGCAGACCGTTCGATTCCGCCTTCAACTGTTAGCGCCTGCGCTTGCCCTTTTTCAGCTTCACCCAGCAGCCCGCGCTGGATTTCTTCTCTGGTCGGCGCAGCGACCGCTGATTGACCCCAGGCAACACCATGGGACGACAGAATAGCCGGAATCGATACCAGTAATGCTAGTTTCTTTGCAGCGCGCGCTCGCAACATGTTTTTCCCCGTTTTTCAATATTTCCTGCGCGACCCACCTTGGAAATATTGTATTTTCCATTTCACGCCCTGACCCTCACCTCGGGGCGTGAAACCTGTAATTTCTTAACCTTCTTCCTGGTCCGTTGTCGGCCCGGTATCGAGCGTTTCAACCAGTAGATCGAGTTGGCTCTGACAACCATTGGCGATCAATGCCGCTGCTGCTTCATCCAGATCTTGTGGTGCTTCCTTCAACATCACAAAATTGACTTCGACAGACTTTTCGACATTGGAGCCGATGACCTGATATTTGGCGCCATCGGTCAACGGAGCTTCGGCCTTTGGCCAGCTTTTCAGCGGATTGCCTTTGCGCCAAGCCACCTCGGTTACGCTTCCATTGGTGGGCTGAACAATGCTGGCCTTGGCTGAACCGGTATAGTCGGGACGCCACAATACCAGGGCATCCGCATCGGCGACACAGAATTTTCCGCCCTTGGTGACATCAAGGAACCACAGGTTCGGGTTTCTCGGTGCGACATTTGCAGGGGTAACACCGGCGCTGCGAACAGCTCCGGTCCGTGCACGGCTGCTACCGCGATTGTTGATAAAGCTGGCCAGCCGTACGGAACTGCTGGAACGTGCCGTCGTATCTTTGTTGAGAGAAAAAGTGCCAGGCCCTTTCAAAACTCTTGTGCCGCCTTTGCCAAGGATAGTCACGCTATCCAGCTTTTTCAGCGTCAGCTTGGCATTGTTCGCCAGCTTTTTGCCCGCAGGATAGGATTTGGCCGAGGGTCCGGTGGACCTGACAACCATATTTTGTGCAACGGCAGTGCCGCTCACACCGACGAGCAAAAGCGCACCTAGTGCCGCTTTGCCGAAATGGCGTGCCAGCCTGCCAGATTTAGCTGTTCTACCTTCAACCGAGTGCATAGCTTTCTCCATTCTTTGTTTTTTCCAGTCGTTTCAGCAAATTACCAAGACCAAGGTCTTCGCCATATTGCTTCATCATGGCACTGAGTGCCTGAACATAATCCATATCACCATTTTGATGGGCCGCTATGATGGCGGTCACTGCCTCGCGGTCTTTCTGTTCCCAGTCGGGCACAGGCTCGAAAACCTCGACCGGGGTGGAACGGCCGCGCAATGTGATCTTGCCCATCGGACGATACCAGTCGAGTCCGGTGCGCTCCATAGCTTCCCGGCTGATCAGAACTTTCGTTTCCAACGCCTTGTTCGCCGCTTCCAGACGCGCGGCAGTGTTCATCGCATCACCCAGCGCAGTGTATTGAATCCGCCCCTCACCGCCGAAATTTCCCACAATGGCATCGCCATAATGCATGCCGACCCTGGTACGGCCAATTGGCGGTACGCCTTCGGGAACATTTTTGCGGAACTCCTCACCTGCTTGATAAAGCGCGTAGGCGGCTTTTGCCGCGCGCGCGCCATCATCCGGATAGGCAATGGGCGCCCCCCAGAAGGTAACCAGTGCATCTCCGACAAACTTATCAATCGTTCCGCCATATTCGAGCGCGACATCGCTTAGCCGGTCGAGATAATCATTGAGCAATGTCGCCACCATTTCCGGTTCAATCGCATGGCTGAGTTTGGTAAAGCCCTCGAGATCGGTGAAGACGGCAAAAATCTTTCTCTTCTCTCCGTGCAGAGAGAGTTTTTCGGGATCACGCAAAATTTCTCCTGCAATAGATTGCGGCAGATATTTGCCCAATGCCCCTTGGGCGAAGGCACGCTGTTTGGAATTAATCGTTCGCGCCGCGGAACTCACCGAAGCATATCCGAAGAGCCACCCCAGAGCCCAACCGAAAGCAGGAAGGGTAAGCGTATCAGCGCCAATATTCTGCAGGAAAAACGGAAAGACGAGAAAAAACGCGAACTGCCCGACCAATATACCGCCGACTTTTAATGCATTACCCATGATGAGAGCAGAAAGCCCACCACAGATCGCGACAATCAACGCTGCTGTCCATAATATCGAACCGGGGATCGGAGCCGGCAAATCATCATTTAGCAATTGCGCCAGCATATGAGCGTGGACTTCCAGACCGATCATCTTGCCATCGGTGCCCTCGAGATCACTGATCGAACCGATAGGCGTTTCAAACCGGTCACGGTCGATAAAATCACCACCAATTAGGACATATTTGTCCTGGATAAATGATTGCAGCATTTCTGCTGTTGCCGGGTCGGCAAAGCTTTCGATCGGAAATTTGTCAAACACCGGCATATCGGCATTGGCGGGAACCAAATAACGGATAGCTCCGCTATTGCTTGAAAATTTGGGATTGGGCTTGGTTAGCGCCATGGCCATAAAAGGTGGCGCTCCATCTTTTTCCGGTGTCCAGCGTCGCTGAACGCCATCGCTGTCGGTATTCAGCCTGATACTGGTAGGTTTCAGATTTGGCCCTTCGGCTTCGCTAAGAAAGTCCTTGAGGAATTCATGTTCGGCAAAGGCGATTTCAGGATTAAGCTTGGGGTCTGCATAGGCTAGATAAGTTGGCGTCTGGAGCTGTTTGAAGGTTGAAAGCAACAGCGCATCATCATCCTGCGGCATCGTGAAGAGAATATCGATCCCGATTGACTTTGCGCCTGCCGCGTCGATGGTTTCCAGCGCCTGCGCGAGAATGGTGCGATCGACCGGAGAGCGCTGACCTGTCAGTTTCAGCGTATCCTCGTTATAAACGATCATCACGATACGGTCTTCTTTCTCGACCTGTGGCGCAAAGACGGAAGCGCGCATGTCGTAAAGCGCGCGCTCTGCATCCTGGATCAATGGCGTCGTCCAGCTGAACCGCGCCATCAGCAGAGCGAGGATCAGGAACAAGATCGTAGAGCCGAGACGAATTGGACCCAATTGGTCAAACAGTCGCCGCAGCGATTGCAGCACCCCGCGAGCTTCTGCCTTGACGTCGCGACTTGGCGGTGCCGGGCCGGTATGGCGAAGTGCTTCTGCCATTATTTCAATGCAGCCGCTGATGGTTTGGAGATGTTTATTTCTGCACTTTGGTCAGTGGGAAGAAATGCTCTTGAGCCATCGCCAATAATCGCGAAAGCTGCCCAATAATAGGGGTGCGATGTTACCGGATCGTCCATTAATTTTTTCTGCGAGCTTCTTAGCGCGGTAGCTATGGATTGGCCCTGACCTTCTGTAAACAAGCCGCCAATCAAGCGTTCGGTTGCTTGAAAGTCGTCAGGTGCCGGCCAATGGCTCGCAAGTACAGATCGGCTCCCAGCACCCACGAAAGACCGAACAAGGCCGTCGAGTGCTGTGCCACCGCCGCTGCTAACGCCGGCTTCGCGGGTTGCTTTGATGCTGGCTTTACCCGCGGTATCACAAGCGGAAAGGATGACGATATCAGCATCCAGTTTAAGATCAAAAATCTCGTCAAAGGCCAATAAGCCATCGGACTGGTCACCGCCAAATGAAGTTAGAAGTGCAGGCTTTGCCGGGCAAGACGGTTTGGGAGCGGTCACCAGGCCATGGGTAGCAAAATGAAGGATGCGATAATCGGCCAGATCGGATTTTGCGAGAATTTGATCGTCAGAAAACGCGGTACCGGTGAGCAACTCCGATCCGCTTTGCCCTATGATCGAACGTGCCTGAACGAGTTCGGCATCCGATATTGGGTTATTCCATTCGTTAAGAGACCATTTGCAGTTGGCATCCAGTCCCTCTGAGGAAGCGCGGACGCCGCCGATCTTTGTGTCTGCCAATACCGGCTGGTTTTTACCAAGACCAAGATATTGGCGCGTTGCCCCTGAAGCAGGTGCGCTTCGGGCGTCGGTGAAACCACGGGCGGATACGGCAGTACTGACATCAGTATTTGTGCCGAGCCACTGGACCCCGGTATAATCAAACGGATCACCGTCGGGTTGCTCTATTCTGGCAAGATAACCTTCCACGGATGCGTCGTCAGCAACCAGCAAATTGATCGGCAGTCGCAGCATCGCGCCGTCAGGTTCGAAAATCAGATGATTTTTGGTGGCCAGCCGTTCCGATGTCGGCGCGAGCAGCGCTACATAGAGACGACGTGCAGTCTCGATATCAAACGGATAGGTAACATATTGACCATTTTCAAAAGCGGAAATGGAAGCGCGCAAAATATCTACCTGTTCATCCAATTCCTGGGAACTTATTGGCGCTTTATAAGCGGTTGCAAACTGCTGGTCGGCATAGAACATAAATATGTCGTTGCCGACGATCGCCATACGCATATAAGCTTCGGAGGCTTTCATGCTTGCGCGCAGTCCGGCCAGGTCGATAGAGCGACTTGCAACGGCGCGATATTGCGGAAACTGAGACAGGTTTACGATGGTCAGTTGCTGGCTGCGCTCGAGCTCCTCGATTTCGGCGGCAAGATCAGCGCGTTGTCGACGCGTTTCGGCTGTCGGTTCCAGTTTGCCGAGCGCGGTGAAGCGCATGCGAAGCCGTTCAATACTGCGATCCAGATTGCTCGATTGCCGGAACAGACGTGCGGCTTCATCGGTACCACCGCTCAGTTCGCGCGACAATGCCGCCTGCGTTTCGGCTACACCTGGCCGGACCAACACCTGGGAGGCTTTAAAAAATTCGGCGGCGGAATCCGGATCTTCGCTCATTAGCGCAAAATACGGCGCCAATTGATTGGCAATGCCGGTGACAGCGCTGCGCTTGCCGAGTGAATTGTCGACCACCTCGCGATAAAGTTGCCGGGCTTCGTCTTGTTTGCCCCGGCGCAGCAGATAGCTGGCCAGTTTCGCCTTGGCGCCGTTGACCGCCCGCGTTTCGGGATACTGGATCTCAACGAGCTCAAGGGCGTTGCGAAGCAATTGTTCGGCATTGCCAAACTCGCCTTGTTTTTCTGCAACCAGAGCCAGCTCTGACAATATCTGCGTCCGTAAACGCGTTATCGATGTTACCCGGCCATCGCGTATCGCAACCGCTTGATTATAGGCGGTGGTCAGCGAGTTTTGGGCCGCGTCATTATCCCCCCTGATCCGCTGTGCAGTACCGATCAATTGCAGTGCTTGCGCGTCGATAATCTCGGCTCTCTCCGCCTCGGTCAATTTGAGATCATCGTTGAAGCCAAGCAGATTGGCGGTTTTGCTGTCGCCGTTGATACGCATTGCGATCGGGGTGGTAATAGTCAGGCTTGCAGCCAGCGCCTCTCTTTGAATCTCTGTGGCCTTAACCGGCAGGTTGATCCGCTCCAGCGCCTCTTCATAGCGCCCCTGATTGAGCAGATGCATGGCTTCGAAATTGCGCAAAAGTTTCTGGTTTACAACATTGCCAGATATCACGGACCGGGCCTGGTCGAACAGCTCGTCAGCTTCGGCAAATTCACCCAGATTGGACTTCTGCAAGGCGCGATTGATATAATATTCCTCAGGATTGATATCCTGATCATCAAGGCCGGCAGTGCGTTGTTGCAATGTTTCAAAAAACGCCGCGGCTTCGGCATAGTTGCCGCTCAGATTGCGGCGATAACCCTCTGCCAGGGCTTGTTGGGGCTTGAGGGTTAAGGCCTGGACGCGTGCAAAAGCAAAAGGGTCTTCAATCGACGTGGAAGCAACGTCGATTTTTCCTTTGATAATCTTGCCGGCCATGATTGACTTGAGCGCCAAAAGGGTGGCGCTGTCATAGGCGCTGAGCCCTTCAGCAACATAAGAAATATTGCTGCGCTTCGTCTGAAAGACCGAATAGCTGACGGGTTCGTCAGACAGTTTGCATGACTTTCGGTTTAAACCATCCACGGCCTCTTCGCCGTCGCATAGGATGGCATCCCGTCGATGTTGAGCAATGCGGGTCAGGACATCGTCTTGGGGGGAACGAAAAGCATAGACATATCCTACCGGACGGGCTGAATCGCGGCATACCACGGCCCAGCTGCGGTCAAAAATGCTTTGCTTGGATTTGTTTTCCAGGCTGCGATCCTGCACTTGGCAAAGCGTGCCCTCGCCAGATCCGATCGGAAAGCTGTCGCGCAATGTGACAGGTGTGCCTTGTGCAAAGACTGGCGCTGATACCGCTACCGATAGCGGCAGCAATGCCAAAAACGGCAATCCAAAATGTTTCGGACCGATCATATATACCCCACAATAGTCAGGACAGCCTAACCAAAATGGTTAAGCCGTTCTTATTACGACCCGATTTTCCCCTCGGAAATGTTCATAAGCGACAATTCCGAGTCTGGTATAGTAATTTATCGACACAAGGGTGAGAAACTGGTGGCATTTGTCACTATATGAGACACTAGTGATTTATATCCTATTATATCAGTGCCTTGGTGGAATCAAAAACCACGAAATCTTACAGTTTCTTTCAAAGATACGCGTGGCACCTCGAAATTGTTGATCGGTGCGTCTGGATCACGATAGCCGATCGCCATCCCGCAGAAAAAGATATGATCGTCATCGATGTCGAGCAGCTCGCGCATGTAGGTGCCATACATGGCCCAGATTTCCTGCGGACAGCTGTCGAGGCCTTCTTCGCGTAAAAGCAGCATCACGGTTTGCAGCCACATACCCATATCGGACCATTGCGGCGGCCCCATATATTTGCGTGTATAGGTAAATAGCTGCACCGGGGCGCCAAAACTGTCCCAATTGGCCATCATTTGTTTGATCCGTGCGCCGCCATCTTCCCTCGGAATTTTCAAAGAATCGAACATCGCCTTGCCGACCCCCTTGCGCTGTTCTTCGTAACGGCCGTCAAGATCTTTGGGATAGATGTCATATTCCATATTCTCACCCGTAGGAGCGGTCGGCACTTTGGCTTTCACCGCATCTGCAATCCGGGTAAGTTCATCCCCGCTAACAACAACCGCATTCCACGGTTGCGTATTGCCCCCGGATGGGGAACGGGCTGCAGTCTCGAGGATATTCTGGAGCGTTTTTTGATCAACGGGCTTGTTGAGAAATTGGCGGATGGAACGGCGGGATTTAACAGCTTCGGTTACATTCATTTCTTTTCCTCATCAAACAGGCTGGCGAGTTGCTCGACCATTGTTCCGCCCAGTTGTTCCGCGTCCATGATGGTAACGGCGCGTTTATAATAGCGGGTCACGTCATGGCCGATGCCAATGGCAACCAGCTGGACCGGCGAACGGGTTTCAATCCAGTCGATCACCTTGCGCAGATGGTTTTCCAAATAGGCACCGTGATTGACGGACAGCGTGGAATCATCCACCGGTGCACCGTCGGAAATCACCATCAATATGCGACGTTCTTCAGGCCGGGCGATCAGGCGGCTGTGTGCCCAGAGCAGGGCCTCGCCATCAATATTTTCTTTCAGCAGGCCTTCCCGCATCATCAGGCCGAGATTTTTCCGGGCCCGCCGCCAAGGCTCATCGGCCTGTTTGTAAATGATATGGCGCAGGTCATTGAGCCGTCCGGGATTGGCCGGACGATCTGCTGCCAGCCAGCTTTCGCGACACTGGCCACCTTTCCAGGCGCGAGTGGTAAAGCCCAAAATCTCGGTCTTGACGCCGCAGCGTTCGAGCGTGCGGGCCATGATATCGGCGCTGATCGCGGCTATGCTGATCGGTCGGCCACGCATCGAGCCACTATTGTCGATCAGCAAGGTCACGACCGTATCGCGGAAATCGGTTTCGCGCTCGATTTTATAGGACAGGCTGTGGGCCGGGTTGCTGATGACGCGGGCGAGGCGGGCGGCATCGAGCATGCCTTCTTCCTGATCAAAGTCCCAGCTGCGGTTTTGCTGCGCCATCAGGCGGCGTTGCAATCGATTGGCGAGCTTGGTCACTGCGCCCTGCAAATTGGTCAATTGCTGATCAAGAAACGCGCGCAGCCGGGTCAGCTCTTCGTCGTCACATAGCTCGGTGGCGCTGATAATCTCGTCATATTTTTCGGTCCAAGGCGCATAGTCAAAGCCGGGCGGCAGGTCGGACATCGGGCGGTTGGGACGCACGGGCATCATGCCCTCGTCTCCCGCGTCGCCCATTTCCTCTTCCGCGCCTTCTTCGAGATCGTCGGCGTTTAGCTCGCTTTCGCTTTCCTGCGCGTCATCTTCGGATTGTTCCGAGCGCATGTCTTGCTGCCCCTGATCTCCAGTGGCTTCGTCATCTGCGCCATCATCTTCCTGGTCATCGCTGTCTTCATCGGAATCGTCGTCACTATCATCGGCCTCGGATGTTTCATCATCGCTCTTGATAAGATCGAGATGTTCCAGCAATTGTGTCGAAAGTTTCGCAAAACTGTCCTGATCATCCAGCGTCAGGTTCAAACCTTCCAAATCAGCGCCAGCGCCTTCTTCAATCCATTCCCGCAGCATTTCAACACCCTTCAGGGTGGATTCGGGCGGTGCCTCTCCGGTCAGTTTCTCCCGGGCGAGCAACGCAAGAGCCGTGGAAATAGGCACTTCGTCGCGATTCTGTGCGCGGGATATTGGGTCCGAGCGCATCCGCATGGTGAGCGCCGCGTCGAGATTTTCGTTCACGCCCCTCATATTGCGGGAGCCGAGCGCATCGGTCCGCACTTGCTCCAAAGCATCAAAACAGGCGCGCGCGACGGCTTCGTGCGGCGCATTTTTACGATGGCGGCCTTCGTCATGATAGCGCAGTTTCAGGGCAAAACTGTCGGCAAAACCGCGCGCCTGGGCAACCTGATCGGCAGGCAGATCGCGGGCCGGCATCGGTACCTTGAGATGCTGTCCTGATTGCGAAGGGGCTTCGGCGGTGTAGGCCAGTTCCACTTCAGGTTCATGGGACATCGCGCGCGCGGCGCCGCCGAGCACGTCTTTCAGATCATCAAGTTTGGAACGGTCAGCCATAAGGTTCGATAAACAGACATGGACGCAGTTTCAATCACGTTGTGCCTATGTATTTTGGTGAAGCGGAACGGATATGACGGGTGCCATCAACGTTGCGATGGGTTGTCAGTGCAAAGCGAACGTAAAAGTCGGCTACGCTTGATCACCAATCACAGAAATTGCAGAGCGCGGCCGCGGTGCGACCCCTTTTGTCGTCATTCGGCTGCGCGTCTGCTTTCGATTGCCAGCCCATCATCATTGATGCTCAGATCCAATGGAATACCGCCAATTTCGGTAGAGATCGAAACGCCCTGATCACCCTTGATCCGGATTTCCGATTCACCCAGATCAATGGGGATATCCTGAAGATCTTCGATATCCGGCACATCAAGTGGTTTGACCGGCCCATCAGGGTCGGGTTTCGGTGCCGGTTTCGTTTTTTTAACCGGGCCAGCTCCGTTGACGGCCTGACTCATAAAGTCCCGCCAGATCCGCGCCGGAATACTGCCACCGTTTACGCCCTTGAGCGGTGCGTTATCGTCATTGCCAACCCACACGCCAACGACCAGTTCTCCTGCATAGCCGACAAACAGCGCGTCGCGATTATTCTGGCTGGTGCCGGTTTTTCCGTAGTTGGGAATGGAAAGACGGGCGTTGCGGCCCGTGCCTTCATTAACGGCAGCGCGCAACATGTCTTCCATCCGCTCATGGGTGCTATTACCATATCTGCCCGGCCAGTCGAACAGCCATTCCCACCAGCTTTGTTCCTGCTTTTTAAAGGCATAGGGCTTGACCGGCCAGCGGTTGCTCGCGACCCCGGCATAAGCAGCCGTCAGTTCCATCAGTGTCATGGTCGTTGTGCCGAGCGCGAGGCTGGGATCATCCTCTGCCAATTTTGAGGTGACTCCAAGGTTTCTCGCTTCGCGGATTACCGCCTTGTCACCCACTTGCTGGAACAACCGCACGGCTGCAACATTGCTGGATTTGGCAAATGCTTCTTTCAGAGTAATTTCGCCGCGATATTTTTCACCGGCGTTTTTCGGCAGATAACCTCCCTTGGTGATCGGGCTGTCATCGACCATGTCATCGGGCCGGATATCGGCGCGCAACGCGGCCAGCCAGACGAACAGCTTGAAGGTGGAACCCGGCTGCCGTTTCGCCTGCGTCACCCGGTTGAAGGCCGATTGCTTGTAGTCGCGCCCGCCGATCATTGCGACAACCTCGCCATCCGGTCGCATGGCGACCAGCGCAACCTGCGCTTTGCCGAGAGGCGCACGGTTGACGACATTGCTGGCAATGGCTTGTAATTGTGAATCCAGTGTTGTTGTGAGGGTTAGCTTACTATAGCTCATTTCGGACAAAGCCCGCGCCTGCGGCATTGCCCAGTCGGCAAAATAAGTCCCGGTCGGCAAGTCATTTTTGGCTCGCACGTCAAGCACCGGATTGCGCAGCTTATCGGCTTCTGCCTGAGTGAGGAAACCGGCAGCGACCATCGCTGCTTTGACCAGCTTAGCCCTTTTTGCCGCCAGATCGGGGTTGCGTGTCGGGGCGAGACGGGACGGTGATTGCACAAGCCCAGCGAGCATAATCGCCTGTTCGGGCTTCAGATTTTCCGGCTTGCGATAATAATAGTGCAGTGACGCGGCGCGCAGTCCGTAAACATTATCGCCAAAATAGACGTTAGACAGATATCGCTCGAGGATTTCATCCTTGGAAAGCCGCGCCTCCATCCAGAAGGCGATCAGCATTTCACGTGCCTTCCGGGTCAGGCTGCGCTCGGGTGTCAGGAAGGTGAGCTTGGCCAGCTGCTGCGTAATCGTGCTGCCGCCCTGGGTCATGCCGCTGTCTGTCGCGTTGCTCCATGCTGCACGGGCAAGGCCGCGCGGGTCCACACCCCAATGCGAATAGAAACGCCGGTCTTCGATCGCGAGAAAGGCGTTGACGACATGATCTGGCAATTCCGCAACCTGCACCGGTTCATCCACCACCGCGCCATTACGGGCGATAGGTTGGCCATCGGAAGTGAGCAGGGTGATCTGCGGCGGAGCGATCGGTTGCAGGGATTTCGACAAGGGAGCGGTAATGGCCAGCCATGCGATCAGCAGAATGAACAGAAACAGAAACGCCGCAAGCCCGCGGCTGAACCACCACCATTTTCCCCGCGGCTTTTTGAGCGGCGCAAGTGGTTCGTCCTGCAAATGGGGCGGTAAAGCGTCACCATAGGGTTCGTAAAAAACGGTTTCCACAGGCGCTTTACGGCCAAAGGGCCAAAACCAGCGCCGACGTCTGGAACGGGGAATGGTCGGGTCCAACATCAGTTAGTGTATTACTATAACAATACGCCAAAGGCGAGAGAAAAAATGCGATGACTTGTAATCGAACATGTCGGACTTCTTCATCGGAGCGCTTCAGTCAAAAAAAAGGGCCGCGCGGAGGCAGCCCTTTTTCAAAAATATCTTAAATTTTTCAGGCGTAGCTGACTTTAACGTTCGCTTTACGCTGACGCCGCATGGCGCCGCCAATGGCTCCAAAGCCAACGATCATGAAAGCCCAGGTCGCTGGTTCAGGGACAGAAGTCATAACATCTGTCACGCCATCACCGAAAATTACAACAAATTCGTCTCCCACGGAGCCAGCATTGCTGAGATTGGTTTGCGCTTCTACCAACGAGAAGTCGAAACGACCGATCCGCAGGATATAAGACCCGGCAGGTGCCGCAACGCTAAGGAAGGAGTTTAGCCCAAAGCCGCCATCATCATCGGTTGCTACCAAGGACAAATCCGGGTTCAGGACATAAATCTGTGGATCGCTGAGAGGCGTACCGCTCGTCAGATCGGCATCAACCTGAATCGACAAATTGCCAACGCCATCAAACACAAAATCATAAGACGCGGTAAGGCTGTCGCCCAATGCGCCAGATATAATTGTCGCAGCTTGTGCAGGAGACGCCGAAATTGCGGTCGCGGCAGCAGCGGTTAGAAGAAACTTATTCATAAATACCCCTATTTTCCTATGCGTAAACCAAATTCCAAAATGGCGACCAACCAAATCGGGTTCACATCATCGTAAATTAACGTGCTTTTAACTAACATAATTCATTGAATATGCGAGTCTTATTTTCAAAAAAATTGTCGCCCGCGCATTGCCTGCAAGACAATGGTTAACCGCCCACAACGCTTTCCGGCAAGTCCTCACCAAAGACTCGCTGATAATATTCAGCAACCAGCATTCTTTCGGCTTCATCGCACTTGTTGAGGAAGCTCAAACGGAAGGCAAAGCCAACATTATTGAAGATAGCGGCATTCTGAGCCCAGCTGATCACAGTCCGGGGACTCATCACGGTCGAGATATCACCATTGATGAAGCCTTGGCGAGACAGGTCAGCGACCTTGATCATGTTTTCAACGGTTTTGTTATCCGTATCGGGAACCTTGGACAATATGACCTTCGCTTCGGTAGCTGCGGGCAGATAGTTGAGCGTAACCACAATGTTCCAGCGGTCCATCTGACCCTGGTTGATCTGCTGTGTGCCATGATAAAGCCCGCTGGTGTCGCCCAGACCAACGGTATTCGCGGTGGCGAATAACCGGAAATTCGGATTCGGACGGATGACGCGATTCTGGTCGAGCAGCGTCAATTTGCCCTCGGCTTCCAGTACGCGCTGGATCACGAACATCACGTCGGGGCGGCCAGCGTCATATTCGTCAAACACCAAAGCTGTTGGTGTCTGCAATGCCCACGGCAGCAAACCTTCGCGGAATTCGGTGACTTGCTGGCCATCTTTCAGAACAATGGCGTCGCGGCCGACCAGATCGATCCGGCTGATATGCGCGTCAAGATTGATGCGGATACACGGCCAGTTAAGTCGTGCAGCGACCTGTTCAATATGGGTTGATTTACCCGTGCCGTGAAAACCCTGGACCATTACCCGGCGGTTAAACGCAAAACCGGCGAGGATCGCAGCGGTCGTATCCTGATCAAACACATAAGCGGGATCAAGATCGGGAACGCGCTCGTCCTTTTCGCTGAACGCCGGAATCTGCATGTCCAGGTCAATGCCAAACATTTCCCGCGCATCAACGGTTTGATCCGGTGCGTCCAAAACAGTTTCGCCGCTGCCGCTGGGATGGGTGTTTGGTATATCAGTCATGTTTGTCCTTTGAAAACTCAGGCCTCAATATGGAAAGCAAAAAGCCAGAGCCACTATCTAAAATCTGGTGATTCCTTAAGCTGCGTATAGGCCGCAATCACTTCTGCCAAGTGTTTCTCTTGTGTGCGATCGCCGCCATTGCGGTCAGGATGATATTTGCGGACGAGCTCAGAATAGCGCCTGCGGATATCGCTGCGCTCCGCATCCTCGCCAAGCCCTAGCGTCTTGAGAGCTTTTCGGTCGCCTGCGCTAATCGCCCGGCCTGGGGTCTGCGGCCGTAAAACACGCGCGGTAAATCTTGCTCCAATTGCATCCAGCGGATCGGTAAAATCGGACCATGCCGGTGCATCGCTGGGTCCGGTTTGATAGATTCGCCGGTTGCTATCCCATCCGTGCACCGGGTGCTGCGCTTCAAAAATCTGCTCCTGATCCATGCCGTCAAAAAAATCATAGCCCTGGTTAAATTCACGGACATGGTCGAGGCACAGCCAACGATATTCGCCGGGACCATCATAACCATGACGAGCACCGTAGATGGGTGGCGCGCGAAATTCACCGTCTTCTGCACATCCGTCAATCGCACAGATCCTGCCCTCGCTTTCCACACGGCCGTGAAAACGATTGGGTTTCTTCTTTTGAGGATTGGAGGAAGGCAAAAGATTGTCCGGTTATTAAGGCGAGAAGGCGGTTCGCAAATGCTGGTGAAGCCTCTATATAGGCATGATGGAAACAGAATCAAAAGGCCCCGTTGCCGCAGAAATTGAAAAACGGCTTTTGGAGGCGCTCTCGCCAACAGCGTTAAACGTCATCAATGACAGCGCCAGCCATCACGGCCATGCCGGCGATGACGGCAGCGGGGAGTCGCATTTCACCGTTGAAATTACCTGCGAAGCCTTTGCAGGCCAATCGCGCCTCAACAGGCAGCGGTTGGTCAACAAGGCGCTGGGCGACTTGATGCAGGACAAGGTGCACGCGATGGCGATCAAGGCAAGGGCGCCGGACGAGTGAGTGATATGCCCCCTCCAAGCAAGGTCAATCTCAAAGATGCCTTCGCAAGTTTTTCCGACCATTGGTCTCCCAAAATCGCCGGTGATATTAACGACGCGCAGGTGAAGCTGGCGAAATTTGCGGGCAAGTTTGACTGGCATCATCACGAGGAAGAGGACGAATTGTTTCTGGTTGTGGCCGGAACCATGCGCATGGGCCTGCGTACCGGCGATATCGATGTAGAGCCCGGCGAATTTATTATCATCCCGCGCGGGGTCGAGCATCGCCCGGAGGGGCTGGATGGCGAATGTCATGTGCTGTTACTGGAACCCAAGACAATATTGAACACCGGCAATGTTGTGACAGAGAAGACTGTGACAGAGCTGGACCGGCTGTGATTCACGGAAATTGCTTTCCTACATAAGGGACTTTTGGTAAATAGAGACCATCAATCAAAACAGGGTTAAGGCGAAGATTTTTTAACGCCATTCAGTGTAAGTTCTGTATAATCTTTATCTAACTAGCTCTGAACCTGAACAGAATCGAGCGGGTCGTTAGCGCGTCCCCAGCCATTTAACCCAGGCCCCATGAGCATGGGCTTCACCGAGCTTAACCGGTTCACCATCTCCATCTGGCCAGTGCCGGACAATCAACTCATGGCGATAGGTTTCGCGATTGGCTTCCAGCGATAGCCAGGCCAGCGGTCGTTCTGCTGTGGCTTGGGCGCCTGCCGCCTCCATCGCCTGGCTGATCCGCTCACGCCCGGCCTTGGGGATATATTGCCAGACGATCGAATGGACCAGCACCCGGGTGACGCCCTCTTTCTGTGGTTTGGCGAGTTGATCGATCATCCAGTCATCGGCGCTCGCGCCTTCGAGACGGGGTGGCTGCTGGTTGACCAGCTCTATGGCGGTCTTCATCCGCTCGAAGCGGACAGTGTGTTCGGGCCAGATAAAGGCGGTCAAGCGGCGGGCTTGCGCGGGATCGGCCAGATTAACCGGAGCAATGTCGCAGCCGCGCAGGGAGTCAAAGGCGAAGGGGACGTCCGGCGGGGGTGGTCCTTCCCATTCCGGTGTGAAGGTCAGGGGCGCACTATCCGGCCCTACGGAAACGCCAGCAAGGTCATAATGATAGCGGTCGATCATCAGATTGAGGCCAGCACTGGAGCCGATTTCGAGCAGCTCGTAGCGCGGCGGAAGGCCTTGTGCCGTGAGCCAGAGCAGACCCGCAATATAAGAGGATGATCGTCCGGCCTCATTCGTCTGGGGCGGGGAATTCAGCCAAGGCAACAAAGCGGCTTCATCGCTGGCAATGGTTTTGGCAATGATCTGCTCAGCATCGGCTGCGGCTTGTTCGTCGCCATTATAGATGGCGGAAAGCCGATCATGATTGCCGGCGAGATGCAGCGCATGAAAGCCGCCCGCAACCCGCAGGGGCAGGGCATCGGCCAGCGGATTGCCGTCCCACCCAAGCACCCGGCGGCCCAGCTCGCTGCTTTCGTCCAGCGCTCCGATGATGGCCTCGACTATCCGGCCGGTAATCGGTGCGCCATTGGATCGGCAATATTCTATCTGGTTGGTGAAGGCGTCGCGCACCTTTTGCTGGTTAGACATATTGCCCTTTCTGATATGAGGCCGTAAAGCCCCCGCATCTATGACCACACCCCTGATCTTTGCCATCCCCAAGGGACGGATTCTCGACGAGGCCTTGCCGATGCTGGCTAAGGTCGGGATCGAGCCGTTACCAGAATTTTTCGACAAGGCCAATCGCAGCCTGATGTTCGGAACCAATCAGGCGCATGTCTCAATCATCCGTGTCCGCGCCTTTGATGTGGCGACCTTTGTCGCTCATGGCGCCGCGCAGATCGGTATTGTCGGGTCGGATGTGGTCGAGGAGTTTAATTATAGCGAGCTTTATGCACCGGTTGATCTGGGCATTGGCCGCTGCCGCCTGTCCGTGGCGCAACCGAAGGATGATGCCGAACAGATTGGCAATATCTCGCATATCCGTGTCGCCACCAAATATCCCAACCTGACCAGCCGCCATTTTGAAGCGCAGGGCATTCAGGCGGAATGTGTGAAGCTGAACGGGGCCATGGAACTCGCGCCTTCGCTCGGCCTGTCACGGCATATTGTCGATCTGGTGGAATCAGGCAGCACATTGAAAGCCAATAATCTGGTCGAAACGGACCGGATTATAGATATTTCCGCGCGGCTGGTGGTCAACCGTGCGGCGTTCAAGATGCGCAGCGAAGAGCTGACCGGACTGGTACAGAAATTCCGTGAGCTGGTGGGGCAGGTATGATGGCTTTGCGGCTTTCAGCTTCGGATAGCAGCTTCCCGGAAGCTTTCGACGCGCTGGTCAACGCGCGGCGCGAGGCGGATGCCGATGTATCGGCTGATGTCGTTGCGATCATCAAAGATGTGCGGTCTAATGGGGACGAGGCTTTGTCCCGCCTCACTCAGAAATTTGATGGGCATGATCTCGACTTTACCGGCTGGAAGATTTCGGCTCTGGAATGTGAAGCGGCATTGGAAGGCCTCGATCCCAATTTGCGGATCGCTCTGGAATTGGCCGCCATACGCATCCGTGACTATCATGAGGGCCAGGTGCCGGACAATCGCGACTATCGCGATGATGCCGGCGTCCGCATCGGTGCGCGCTGGAATGCCGTTGAGCGGGCAGGCATCTATATTCCCGGAGGGCGTGCCGCTTACCCGTCCTCCGTATTGATGAACGCGATTCCGGCCAAGGTTGCTGGCGCGGATCGGGTGATCATGGTGACACCGACGCCTGGTGGCGAAGTAAATCCTCTGGTTCTGGCTGCCGCGCAAATTGCCGGTGTCGATGAAATCTGGCGGATTGGCGGCGCGCAAGCCGTGGCCGCTTTAGCCTTTGGTACAAAAAAAATAGCGCCGGTTGATGTGATTACCGGTCCGGGCAATGCCTGGGTCGCAGAAGCCAAGCGACAGGTTTATGGCGTGGTCGGCATTGATATGGTTGCCGGGCCTTCGGAAATCGTGGTCGTTGCCGATGGCAAGAATGATCCGGACTGGATCGCTGCGGACCTATTGTCCCAGGCGGAACATGATCCGACCAGCCAATCGATATTGTTTACGGATGATGGCGCTTTTGCGGATCAGGTTGCAACGCAGATTGAAAAGCAGCTTGGTGAGTTAGCAACGAGTAAGACCGCAACTCAGAGTTGGACCGATAACGGGGCGATCATATTGGTCGATCGGTTGGATCAAGCCATGCCACTGGTCGATCGTCTGGCCGCCGAGCATCTGGAACTGGCTTGCGATGATCCGCAGGCTTTATTCAACAAGGTCCGTCATGCGGGTTCGGTATTTCTGGGGCGTCATACACCGGAAGCGGTTGGCGATTATGTTGCCGGTCCCAATCATGTGCTGCCAACCGGACGGCGTGCGCGTTTTTCGTCCGGGCTATCGGTAACGGATTTCATGAAGCGGACCAGCTTTCTGGAATGCGATGAAACGGCGCTTGGAAAAATTGGCCCGGCGGCCGTTGCCCTGGCCGAAGCTGAAGGTTTGCCTGCTCATGCCGCCAGCGTGCAAAAGCGGCTGGACACGCGTCGATAATCAACAGAAAGACACAGCCTATGACCATTTCATTATATGACGCCGTTATTCCCTCACAGCTTCAGATTATCGCAGCCGTTCGCGCGCTGGTCGATAAGGCAAAAGCCCATTGTGAGGAAACCGGCACTGCTGCCGAAGACATTATTGGTGCCCGGTTGATTGAAGATATGCAGCCCTTTTCCTACCAGGTGAAATGTTGTCGCGAGCACTCGCTGGGCGCAATAGAAGCTGCGCGTGACGGTGTGTTTACGCCCAGCCTGGTGGCGCCGCCCAACAGCTGGGAGGGTCTTTATGAAAAGCTCGACGAAGCCAAAGCCGGGCTTGAACAGGTGGACGAAGCAGAAATGGCCGGTTTTGTCGGACAACCCATGGAATTTCGCTTCGGAAAGACCGTGATGCCATTTACTGTCGAAAATTTCCTACTCAGTTTCGCGCAACCCAATTTCTACTTCCATGCCACCACAGCCTATGATCTCCTGCGTGAACGCGGGTTCAAGATTGGCAAAATGGATTTTGTGGGCGTTCCGCGGATGAAGCAACCGACATGACGGCAAAATCAAACACCCGTTCCACCGCCCGCCTGGCTGCGGTTCAGGCTCTGTTCCAGCATGACATGGAAAAGACGCCGGTTCCGCGCTTACTGAAAGAATTTCATGATCACCGGCTGGGCGCAGAGATTGAGGATGAGCAGTATCGACCGGTTGAGGTTGATTTCTTTGACGAACTTGTCGTTGGAGTGTCCGAAAAACGCGATGAAATTGACGCCCTCATCTCCGAAAAACTGGCATCCGGCTGGTCTATGGGGCGTCTCGACAAAACAATGTTGCAAATTTTGCGCGCAGGGGCCTTTGAATTGTTAGCACGGGACGATGTCCCGACGGGGACAGTGATCAGCGAATATGTCGACGTCGCGCATGCCTTTTTCAACAAAAAGGATAGCGGCTTCATCAATGGATTACTGGACGCGATAGCGAAGCAGGTTCGGGGCAGCTGAGGGGCTGGCACTGACACAAGCCTGCTTGGCAGGGGAGTGTAAGTGGTAGTATTAGATGTGGGGCACATCTTCTTTGTGAAGGGGGCCTCAATTGACCGAACTAGATTTTATTGACCAGTTAAAAGCGCTGGCAACCCATCCGGCTGCGCGGGGACTGGCCGATGATGTGGCTGTCTTGCCTTTTGGCAGGCACAAGCTCGTCATAACCCATGACATGATGGTTGAGGGAATCCATTTCCTTTCCAGCGCCGATCCCGCCGATGTGGCGTGGAAACTCGTTGCCGTAAACCTCTCTGATCTGGCCGCCAAAGGTGCAAAGCCGCTGGGAATTTTAATGGGATATTGCCAGACCGGCGATGATGCATGGGATGCAGCATTCGTTCGCGGACTGAAAGATGCGATCGGGCATTTTTGTGTTCCCCTGCTTGGCGGTGATACTGTGTCTGCTGGGCAAAATGGCACGCGGACCCTGGGCCTGACCGCCTTTGGAGAAGCGAAAGGGCATATCATTCCCGCCCGCTGCGGCGCAGCACCGGGACATAGCATCTATGTGACGGGTGATATTGGTGATGCTTGGGCAGGGCTACAGATCGCCTGCGGCAATGCGCATGCTGCCGATATCGAGACATCAGCGGCCTTGTTAAAGGCACATAACCGTCCAAACCCAAAACTGGACGATGGCAGGGCTTTGTCATCCTTGGTCAGCACGATGATGGATATTTCGGACGGCTTGCTGCTTGATGCTTCGCGGATTGCGAGCGCCAGCGGTGTTAATCTGGAAATCGATCTCGACCGGCTTCCTTTGTCGGCACCGTTCAAAGCGCTGTTCGGTGAAGGCGAAGAGGCCAGAATGAACGCAGCCACTGGAGGCGATGACTATCAGCTGTTGCTGACCGCTAGTCCAGAGACCGTTTTACCGATCAATGTAACCCATATTGGGAAGTGCCGGCCAGGATCGGGCGTGTCGCTGATACAGCAAGGAGAGAGAATCGGATTGCCCGAGACTTTGGGTTTTGTGCACGCTTAGCTTTGCCATTTTCGGCCAATTTTCAATATATCTGAAATGCTAGGGAACAGCTGCAAAAACAGGGGTTGCGCCATGCGCTTCACGCTTTATAAGTTTCCGCGATATCGCCCCAATTCTGGGGCATTTCACGATAAAAATTAGGGGGAGAAGAACAGCAATGACTGTTGTCACCATTTCAATAATATGCGGCTTAATTGCCGTTTTATATGGGTTTATTACAAGCCGTCAGGTGCTAGGCGCACCGGCTGGCAATGAAAAGATGCAGGACATTGCTGCTGCTATTCAGGAGGGTGCACAAGCCTATCTGAACCGTCAATATCGGGCGATTGCTATCGTTGGTGTTGTTGTTGCGGTTCTGGTTTACCTGTTCCTTGGCGGCATTTCGACCATCGGTTTCCTGGTTGGCGCCATTCTTTCCGGTGTCGCAGGCTATATTGGTATGAACATCTCGGTTCGCGCTAATGTCCGCACTGCACAGGGAGCGAGTGAAAGCTTGCAAACCGGTTTGACCGTCGCGTTTCGCGCTGGGGCAGTAACCGGAATGCTGGTCGCTGGTCTTGCATTGCTTGCCATTTCAATTTTCTATTGGGTGTTGACCACGCAACTGGGCCTGGAACCGAAAAGCCGTACGGTTATTGATTCGTTGGTTGCACTGGCCTTTGGTGCTTCGCTGATTTCAATCTTCGCGCGTTTGGGCGGCGGCATCTTTACCAAAGCGGCGGACGTTGGTGCTGATCTGGTTGGTAAGGTTGAAGCAGGCATCCCCGAGGATGATCCGCGTAACCCTGCTACCATTGCCGACAATGTCGGCGACAATGTCGGTGACTGTGCTGGTATGGCAGCCGATTTGTTTGAAACCTACGTTGTGACCGTTGGTGCAACAATGGTCCTGCTGGCGCTCACATTTGGTGACCTGGTTGGCAATGGAATGTTGAACAACCTGATGTCTCTGCCTCTCATCGTTGGCGGCGTTTGCATCATAACCTCCATCATCGGGACCTATATGGTTCGCTTGGGTGGTGGTACCAATATCATGGGTGCCTTGTATAAAGGCTTCATCACCACTGCTGTGCTTTCCATTCCGGCTATCTACTATGTCACCATGCGGACGCTGGGTGATATGAACACCGTTATTGGTGCAGGTCTTGACGGCACCGGCGGCTTCACGGGCATGGCATTGTTCTGGTCAATGATGGTTGGTCTGGCTGTTACCGGTCTGATCATCTGGATCACCGAATATTACACCGGCACAGAATATCGGCCGGTGCGTTCGATCGCCAAGTCTTCGGAAACGGGTCATGGTACGAACGTGATTCAGGGGCTGGCTATTTCGATGGAAGCAACGGCCTTGCCTACATTGGTCATCGTGGTCGGTATCGTCATCGCATTCCAGCTTGCTGGTCTGATCGGCCTGGCTTTTGCTGCAACTTCCATGTTGGCATTGGCTGGTATGGTCGTGGCTCTTGATGCTTATGGTCCGGTTACTGACAATGCTGGCGGTATCGCCGAAATGTCCGGTCTGGATGAAAGCGTTCGTGAAAAGACCGATGCCCTCGATGCCGTGGGTAACACAACCAAGGCTGTAACCAAGGGCTATGCCATTGGTTCTGCTGGTTTGGCGGCGCTGGTCCTTTTCTCGGCTTACACGGCTGACCTCAGAGAGTTCTTTCCGGACCTTCAAGTCAACTTCAGCCTTGAAAATCCCTACGTGATTGTCGGTTTGCTGCTCGGTGCGCTTTTGCCTTATCTCTTCGGAGCGATGGGCATGACCGCTGTGGGCCGTGCTGCTGGTGACGTTGTGAAAGACGTTCGCGCGCAGTTTGCTGCTGACAAGGGCATTATGGACGGCACATCGCGTCCCGATTATGCCCGTACGGTCGACCTGGTCACCAAGGCAGCGATTAAGGAAATGATCCTGCCATCGCTGTTGCCGGTACTGGCACCGATCGTGGTCTATTTCGTGGTCACGGCTGTTGCCGGTCAAGCACAAGGCTTTGCGGCTCTCGGTGCATTGCTTCTCGGCGTGATCGTCTCCGGTCTGTTCGTTGCTCTGTCGATGACAGCAGGCGGCGGCGCATGGGATAATGCGAAGAAATATATCGAAGACGGCAATCATGGCGGCAAGGGTTCAGAAGCCCATAAGGCTGCTGTGACGGGCGATACGGTGGGTGATCCTTACAAGGATACCGCGGGTCCAGCCGTCAACCCGATGATCAAGATCACCAATATTGTTGCCTTGTTGCTGCTCGCAGCGCTGGCGCACGGTATGGCATAAGCCAAACCGGCATATTGGCTTAAAAGACCCCGCTGGAAGCGATTCCGGCGGGGTTTTCTTTGGGCGTGATCCCGCGGAATGGCCAGATCGCAGTCGTTAATCGGTTATTACCCTATTTTTGCTAGCAAATTACCCAGACCATATAGGGTAGTGCTATGGATTCAGGCGGTTTTCAGATCGAAAGTGATGAGGCGGTTCATTATGAAACGTCTGACCGTGTCTCGTTGGTATCTTCGGCTACGGCCGAATTGTTGCCCATTGGGTCCATTCAGGAGGCTCTGATCCCGTCCTGGCAAAAGCTGGCGCGAAATGCTGTGGAACCCAACGTATTCTATGAAAGCTGGATGCTGGAACCGGCGCTTAAGCATTTTAGTATCCATCCCGAATTACAGCTTTTTCTGTTCTGGGCCGGTGCGCCTTATAAATCCGACCTGATAGGGCTTTTACCAGTCGGACCGGCCCGTCAATTTGGCCGCTGGCCGGTGCCATTTGTGCAAAACTGGACGCATCACAACAGTTTTCTTGGAACGCCACTCGTGCGTAGCGGATTTGAAAACCAGTTTTGGACTGCATTATTCAAACAGCTTGATGCAAAAAACTGGCCCGGCTTTCTTCATGTCAGGGGGCTGGTGGTAAATGGACCGCTGGACCAGGCCTTGCGGTCGGTATGCGCTCGGCAACAGCGCCGCTGCGATCTCGTGCATAGCGAAGCGCGGGCGTTGCTCCAGAGCGATCTTGATGCAGACAGCTATTATACAAAGACCGTGCGCGGGAAGAAACGCAAAGAACTGCGCCGTCAGGCGAAGCGATTGGGCGAAATGGGCGACCTGAAATTTGCCCATCATGATGATGACAGGGACCTTAATGGTTGGATCGACGATTTCCTGAAACTGGAACGTCAGGGGTGGAAAGGCCAGAACGGATCGGCACTGGATTGCGCCGATGATACGCGCCGCTTTTTTCGGGAAGCATTATTCGGTGCTACCAGCGCCGGTCAGCTGGAGCGCCATGATCTGCGGCTGGACGGGAAACCGCTGGCTATGCTCGTCAATTTCCTCTCCAGCACAGGCAGCTTCTCTTTCAAGACGGCTTTTGACGAAGATTATGCACGCTTCTCTCCTGGTGTGCTGTTGCAGCGTGAAAACCTCAAAATTCTCGAACGGCCGGCTATTGACTGGATGGATAGCTGTGCAGCGGAAGACCACTCGATGATTGACAGCTTGTGGTCAGGACGCCGCCATATTGGGCGGTTTTCGATTGAACTGAAGGGGCTGTCACGCACAGCCATGTTCCGCGGTGTCCGTTTGGGAGAAGATCTGATGGCACAAATCAAAGGCCGCGAAATTGTCGATATCATGCAGGCACAGCGATGAACCAGATCGCGGGAAAATATGCCTTTAGCAGGCCGGTCTTCGGAGAAGATATGCGGCAGCAATTTGCTAAATGCTATCCTGAACAACCGCAGATTCTCGAACACGCTATGGCCGCAAACGCATTGCTGTCACTCGACGCCTTGGCCAAGCTGGGTAGCGCTCTTCCCAAAGCCAGTGTCGAATATAATCCCGGTGACCTGCCGGTGGGCATAGATCCAGCGGACGTGCCCGATAACGGTATGTCGATTGCCGATACGATTTTGATGATCGAAAATTCGGCGAGCTGGGCGGTGCTGAAAAATATCGAACAGGTTCCGGAATATGAAGCGCTGCTGCTCTCTCTACTCGCGGAAATTAGACCCATTCTCGAGAGCAAGACCGGCAAGATGCTGCGACCCCAAGGGTTTATCTTTGTGTCTTCCCCGAACGCGATGACGCCCTATCATTTCGATCCAGAACATAATATCCTGCTGCAATTGCGCGGTGAAAAGACGATGACGGTATTCCCCGCCGGTGATGAAAGGTTCGCGCCCGCCACATCCCATGAATCCTATCATACGGGCGGACCGCGGAATTTGGTCTGGCAAGATGATTTTGCCGACCATGGACAGGCTTTTCACCTGACACCCGGCAAAGCCATTTTTGTGCCGGTCATGGCACCGCATTTCGTCAGGAACGGATCACAGCCCAGCATATCCCTGTCGATTACCTGGCGGTCCGACTGGAGCTTCGCCGAGGCCGATGCCCATGCGTTTAACCACATGCTGCGCGGCTGGGGGATGAACCCCAAAGCACCGGGTCGTTTCCCAAACCGCAATAAGGGCAAGGCCATGAGCTGGCGTATCTTACGAAAACTGCATCTGGTGAAATAGGCCAATGCTGCCCCGGATTTCCAACGAAGTTGACAATATTGACACAGTCTTTTTAGGACGCTTTGAAACGAAGGATTGGTCCAAAGTTCACACATATCACCCTCTGTTTTGTGAGCGTGCGGTTGGGCGAAGTTGACAAAGTGAACATAGTCCTTTGCGGCTTTCTACAGTGCGCAATTTATATCAAAGTTCACACAGGTCACACACTGGAAATGCAGCGGTTTCCTGAAATTTTCTCTCAAATATCCACGAGATATGTGCTCCGCACTTGCTGCGGAGCCTAGGATGGCTGTCACGTCCGTCTACCCTGGGCTCCGCAGCAAGTGCGGAGCACAAGCTTTGGGTCAATTTCACTATCGCGGCAATCCAAAGTTCACACAGTTCTCACTCACCGCTTGCCGAGCAGATTCTATCCATATTCAAACTGAGAAAGAGCTTTCTAGATAATATCACAGGCGCACAGCTGTAGGAAAGCGTCCCGTCAAATCTGCTTGACGGGGCCGCTCTCAAAACAACGTTTGAAGCCAGATCTTGGTCTAGGCTTCTTCCTCTTCGTCTTTCTTGCCGAACAGGGTTGAATAAATTCCCCATAGGATCAGTAAACCGGCTGGAAACACGCCCCACATATGCTTCCATCTGGAAAAACTATATCCTTCGGTAGGATCCGAACCCAATGTCGCTTTCAATTGCGACAGTTCCGCTTCGTCGAGCGGAAGATAAGAATAGCCGTCTTCGGTTTCGGTGTAGAGGACAAATGTCTCGGTCGTTGCCTCGGCCCAAAGTGGTATGAACCAAAGGCTGGTTGATTCATACATATAGCCAACGTCAACATAGCTGCCTTCAATCTGATACTCCTCGGTATCCGGCAGGTTTTCAACCAGCGCTATTTCCTGATTGGTCGTTCCACGCTTCCGTGCTTCTGCCGGTTGCGAAACGGCCGCCATCACAAAAATACTAATAATTACAGTAAGATATCTCATATAATCCCCCTTCAAAGCGGAGACGATAGCTTGCACTCTTTCTGCGCAAGTGATGTACATCACAGGGATGAGAATTTTTGGAATGCGGGGGCAGGCCATGATGGCATTTCTATCAGATCGTCGCTAAAACCGCTTTCTGAAGCTCACCTCAACATAGCGCCCGATCGGATCGATAAAGCCCGGCTGATAGCTTAGCGGGACCAATCCGTCGCTGTCGCGCACGTCCTGAATATCGTCAAAGACATTGTCGATGCGAAAGGCGATGCGGCTGCCTCTGAGGAATTTGAACCGCTCGGTCAGGGTGCCGCGATCATCAAGATTGATGAAGGCGCGCAGGTTCAGTGTCGTGAGATCGGAGAAACTGAGATCAGAGCTGGTGAGCCCGCCATCCACGCGCGTCGCGGTTTGGTGCTCTGCCTGGACCCGAAAGCCGATGCCGTTGTTGAACCAGCGGCCTTCCAGTTCAAATTCGTGGCGCGGCTGGCCGCCGGTGGATCCAATGGCCGATCCGTTGAGCAGGTCGAGCTCTTCGACGCCGGGCCGAATTAATACGCGCTCGTCGAGATGAACGGTGTGATAAGCCGATACGCGCCAGCGTCCGCCTCCGCGTCCACCCGGTCGGCCACCGGCACCGCGAGGCGGTCTGCCAGCCCGCGGACCCGCGCTTCCGGCTTCCGAGCGCCCGGCCTCGGGCCCGCCTTCTGGTGGCGGTCCATCGCCAGGAGGTGCCGCATCATCCGGCGGAGGTCCGCCATCACCACCGCCCGGTCCGCCGCCGCCCGGACCGCGCAATCCGCGACCGCCGCGCTGCTGGCCAAAGCGTTTGGAGAATTCGAGACCATAGCGGATGCTCTCGCTGCGCACGTTGCTATAATTGACCGGACGCTGGTCAATCGCCACCAGCCGGCCGGTTTCATCCCGCGTGACGCGATCGGGGAAAGCCGCCTCGATCTCCTCAGTCAATATGGGAAAGTCGGATGCGACATTTTCGCTGTTATTCCGAATATATTCGCCCAGAAACGTCATGCCATCGAGCCATTTGGGGCTGTAATTGACCGCCAGCTTGATATCCCGGCGTTTTTCCGTTGGCAGGTCGAGATTGCCGCCCGTGGTAATGCTGGTCAGCACGGTTTCGCCATTGGTGAAATCAAAAGTGGTGACATTGGGGGTGACGATGACCGGATTGCCAAGCTGCTCGATTGTCGGCGCGGCGTCTTCACCAATCGCCGATGCGGTGAACACCAGACCGTCAAGCGGCTCCCAGTTCAGGCCAATGCCAAATTCGACCAGACCGCCAAAATCCGAAAGCTCGCTATAGCCCAGATTGCCGTTGATCGACAGTTGGCCAATGGCTTCTGTTACATCGATATTTTCACTGGCAATGGGAATATCGATACTGATTCCGGCATTGAAATTATCCCGCCCCAGACTGCCGAGTGTGGTCACGCCATCGGTGATGTCGCGGCTGTCGAGATCTTCTCGGTTATAGCCGCCGCGCACGGTCGTGGTGACCGAACCGGAGGGCAAGGTGATCAGCGCGCCCGAAAGGGTCGCGAGGGTTTCGAGCGTGTTGCTGACCGACCGCGCTTCATCGGTGATCGGGGGCGACAGCAGTGCACCAAAGTCGCTGGCAAACGGGTCCACCGTACCGGCGTCAATCGCTGCCTGCAGGGCGCTGATATCGCCGCTATTATCGGTCGCGGTTTCAGTTTCTTCGCGCGCATAGTCGGCGGTCAGGGAATAGCGCCAACCGGACGTCACGCCGTTCAGCGCCGCGCCGCCCTGAAACGTGTTCGTCTCAACGGTTTTGTGCAGCGGGCCAAATTGGGTGAAATAGCGAAACAGGCTTTCGTCCGAGGCGGATTGCGCGAAAGGGCTGGTTGCCGGGATATCCAGCGTGCCGCCGGCCAATCCGAGCAGGGCACGGGACTTGTCATAAATATATCCGCCGTTGAACGACAGCGATGTGCCATCGGCAAAGGTGCGGCTGTAATTGCCGTTAAATTCCACATTATCCGATGGGGCGCTCAACGTCCGGAAATCGCCCAGATTGACCAGATCCCCAGCCTCGTCCTGGATGATGCCGCGCTCAGCTTCGGTAATCGCGCTTTGCGTTTCATATTCGATATTCAGGTTTAACCGGCTGTTCTCGCCAATATGGGTAAAGGTCGATTCCAGCTCTGTATTGCTCTGGTCTCCGCGGGTCGGGACGCCATATTCCGCCTCGGCGCCAAAGCCGGTATAATTGTCCTTCAGGATGAAGTTGATCACCCGCTCATCAGGCGCATAGCCATATTGCAGCGCCACTTCTTCAGGGAAAACCTGTACGCTTTGAATGGCTTCGGGCGGCAAGTCGCGGATATCGCGAAAACCGGACGTGCGCTGGCCGTTGATCAGGACGATGGGCCGGCCGCTGCCGCGTCCACGGTTGGACGTGGTTTGCGAGCTTAGCTCTTCGACCAAATCCTCGATTGACGACACACCATAGCTGGCAACGTCACCGGCATCGAGCTCGACGATCGGCGGAACTTCGGTGATTACCGACCCGCGCAGGCGTTCCGCCGTGACGACGATATCCTCGTTTTTGAGCTCGTCGTCACTGGATTGGCCATGCGCGGGATGCGCGATCATGAAGGAAAGGGCCAGCACGCTGGCGCCGAAAAATCTGGGGGAGGTTTGGGTCATTACTAAAGCTCTAACAACTCAGGCATTGGGGGAAACACGTCCAAACTGCCGTGCGGTGCAGTTGTCATCAATCAAATGTTTGTAATAATTTGTCGCAAGCCCGCTTGGAGGCTATTTGCCGCTGCGCAGCAAATCCTTCCCTTTTTTGAAAATTGGGTTTATGGCGCACCGCAACACGTTTCATAAACACCGAATCAATAGGGATAAAGTAAAGCCGAATGGCAAAAGAAGAATTATTGGAAATGAAGGGGATGATCCGCGAATTACTCCCCAACGCGATGTTCCGGGTCGAACTGGAAAATGGCCATGAAGTCCTTGGTCATACCGCTGGCAAGATGCGCAAAAACCGCATCCGTGTGCTGGTGGGCGATGAAGTGCTCGTGGAACTCACGCCCTATGACCTGACCAAGGGTCGTATTACCTACCGGTTTAAGTGACGAAATTCCGCTCGTCCTGAGCCTGTCGAAGGACATTTTCAGGCCGGGTGAGAATGCTAGGCAATGGCTTCGACTGGCTCAGCCCGAACGGATTGGAGGCTTGCGAAATAGATGAAACTCGTGCTCGCCTCATCCAGCCCGCGCCGGCTGGAACTGCTTGGCCGGTTGGGCGTGAAACCTGACCGGATCGCATCTCCTGACATTGATGAAACACCCCTGAAGGCCGAGCTTCCGCGCGACTATGTTATACGCATGGCGCAGGAAAAGGCGGCTGCGGTTGCACGCGAGGATGGTGAAGTCCTGATCGCGGGCGACACCATTGTGGCTGTGGGGCGGCGTATCCTGGGCAAGGCCGAAGACGAAGCGGAACAGCGACAGTTTATGAAGCTCCTGGGCGGGCGGCGGCACCATACCATGTCAGCGGTCTGTGTCATCGCAGCAGATGGCACTGCGCGGACGAAACTGTCTGACAGCATCATCAAGTTCAAACGGTTTCAGGACAGCGAGATCGACACCTATATCCAATCCGGCGAAGGGCAGGGCAAAGCCGGTGGCTATGCCATTCAGGGTCTTGCCGAAGCCTTTGTCATTTCAATCAGCGGCAGTTTCAGCGGGATCATGGGGTTGCCGCTCTATGAGACCCGCAATCTGCTGATTTCCTCGGGCTATCCTGTTGACTGATTTCCGGAATGGCTGGCTTTATGAAGCCGGTATCGGTGAAAACCGGGCGCTGCGCGTTGCGGATGGTGAATTGGTTGCGGTCCGGGTCGAGCGTGATCGCGCTGGTGCGACACTGGGCTCCATCGTCGATGCGCAATTTACCGAGCAATGGGTGGCGGGACGATCCGGCATCGTGACGCTGGAAAGCGGCGAGCAATGCCTGCTGCAACCGCTGCCGAAAGGCCTGACCGAAGGTGCAACGGTGCGCGTCGAAATTGTGCGTGAGGCTTTGGATGAAAAAGGTGGGCAATCGAAGCGGGCGAAAGTGCGGCCAGCGGCTGAAAATAGCGCGCTGGATGCCGGTCCCAGCCTCTTGGACACCATCGAAGCAAGCGGTGAACCGATCCGAAAGCTTCAAGCGCATGAACCGGATATGCTGGCCAGCTTGGGCTGGAACGAAGCAATCGAACAGGCAGAGACGGGACGCATAGATTTTGACGGCGGCAGTCTGCTCATGTCGCTGACACCGGCGATGACGGTCATCGATATTGACGGCCCACTTGCGCCGCTGGAGCTCGCGAAACGCGCGGCCAAACAGGTTGCGCTGGCGTTGACGCGTTTTGATATTGGCGGTTCCATCGGTGTTGATTTTCCGACCCTGGAAGCCAAAGCGGAGCGGACGGAGGTCTGCGCGATATTTGATCAGCATATGGCGGGTAAGTGCGAGCGAACGGCGATTAACGGCTTTGGCTTCATGCAGGTTGTCAGCCGCAAGACGGGTCCCTCGGTTCTGGACGTGATGCAGGCGGACAAGGTGCTGAGTGCCACCCTCGCGCTGTTGCGTCAGGCGGAACGGACTCA